>JAJFGV010000008.1 GCA_021775965.1 Alphaproteobacteria bacterium | reverse complement strand
TCGCCAAAAGAACCCGCAGAAACCGGGGCTGGCAAAGCCAAATCAAAATCCTGCATCGCCGCTGAAGATGTCTGCAACTGCAAGCCCAAAGGCTGCAATATTCCAGGCGAACGGACCGGCTCGGAGGCTCGCGACAATTGTTGCGGCGCCGTTTCTCTACCCATAGGTAAAGCAGGGCCTGGTTCAACATTCGCAGAAGAGAAAAGTGGCTCAATGCCGGACGTAATACACTGCACGGAATGCGAGGCAATACGCTGACAAAGTTTTTCGGCAGTCGCACTATTTAAGTTTAGAATGTTGATGTGGTAGTCCAGAAAGCCTTTGTTACTCTTGTAGACATCCACCCATAACTGATCCTTGCGAATGGATTGCTTGGTTTCACCTGGCAAAGACTCGTAAAACTTTTGAGCATCATGCTTGCTGTTGAACACACCAATGTAAACATTGCTGCTCGCTGTATTAGGTATGCCAGCATAAGCAGATACGCCCACCAAAACGGTAGCGCACAACAGCAATAGAAAAAATTTAACTCTATCAAAAGCCAAGAACAGGCTTCCTACGTTAAGAAAAGTTAGAATTACTCTAGTTTATATTAGCTAAACCCTGCCGTATTGTTAATAAATCAAGGATTTTTAACCCACAATCCTACAGAACTCTAACTCGCGTTTCTTTTATATACTGATAGTTATCGCATTGAGTATATTTTCATACGGTATATTATCACACAAGTATTATGAGCAATGGGGGAGCTGGATGGCCTCGGAAGGGCAGGTGGTGGAGGGAGCTGGATTCGAACCAGCGTACGTCGAAACGGGCAGATTTACAATCTGCTGCCTTTAACCACTCGGCCATCCCTCCATTTGGATCTTAGTTCAGTGGTTGCCAGAAAAAAGACTTTCCACCGTCCTGTCAAGAGTGTAAATCTTCTAACATCATGAAAATGGAACAAAACAAGCAGAATAGACCCTCTCTCTATGGATTTCATGCCGTGCGCGAGGCATGGCTGAACCCTGAACGCACTGTCGATACCCTTTATCTCACTGATCATGCCCGCAAGGGTTTTGAGCAAACACTTCTTGAGGGCAAAGGAAAGGGCCTACGCCGCCCACCACCAGTTGATATAGACAAACGCAAACTGGAAAAGATGCTGCCACGGGATGCCGTACACCAGGGCCTGGCCCTTGCAGCTTCCGATCTTGATGAAATCAATGTGCAGGATTTTGTCATCCGCGCCGAAAGCAAGGACCGCAGCGTTCTTGTGATGCTTGACCAGGTCACAGACCCACACAATGTTGGCGCAATCTTAAGAAGCGCTTGCGTCTTTGGTGCTGATGGCATGATCCTACAACGCAAACACGCCCCGGATATTGATGGTGTGCTCGCCAAAACCGCCTGCGGGGGGATTGAGCATGTACCAGTGGCCTATGAAACCAATCTCAGCCGCTCGATTGAAACGCTACAGGAAGGTGGCTTCTTCGTACTTGGTCTGAGCGAACACGGCGAAAAAACTATCAATGAAATTGATACGCCTAAAAAAACTGTTTTGGTTCTCGGTTCGGAAGGATTGGGAATCAGACGACTGGTGCGCGAAAACTGTGATGAATTGGTGCGTTTACCCGCCAGCGGTCCAATTCAGAGTTTAAACGTCTCAAACGCCGCAGCTGTAGGGCTTTTTGCCCTTATGGGCTAAAGCCCCAAAACCCCAATATAGATACAATTTAAGACAAATTTTTGACATCTCGGGTCGCGCTGCGGTAAAATAAGATTAATACGTAAAAAATAATAAAAACAACAATAGAGGGCATGATGTTCATAATTTACGCGCTGCGAGGCGCGCTCAGATTTATAGATTTCCTCCCAGGTTTACCTCCCGACAGGTTTGGCATGCATCCACACAGCAAACATATCGCTGTACCTGTGCACGGGATTACTGCGTTGAGTAGCTATATCTCCCCTAATAGTAAAGAACCCACGAGGCTTTCAGGCCCTCCCCTATAGCCTGAAGCCAACTTTCACCCCAACTCAAAAAAGCCCTGCACTCCCCTTGCAGGGCTTCTTTTTTACCTGGATTCGCTGGACTCTTAGGAGCCACTAAGCCATCTTCATGTCCATGAGTGCAGTAGAAAAACAAGTGGACGAAGCGCAGGACGGCGAGCTTTACCTGATCGATGGCTCCGGTTTTATCTTCCGGGCCTATTACGCCATGGCCTATAGCGGCCAGAAAGCCATGACCAATCCCGACGGCGTACCGATTGGCGCCGTGTTTGGCTTCACCAATATATTGCTCAAATTATTAAAGGATTATCATGCGCCCTATATCGCCGTGATATTTGACGCGGCACGGAAAAATTTCCGCAATGATATATATCCCGAGTACAAAGCCAACCGTGATGAAACGCCGGAAGACCTTATCCCGCAATTCCCGCTGGTAAAAAAAGCAACCGAGGCTTTCGACATTCCAGCAATAGAACTCGAAGGATATGAGGCCGACGATCTCATCGCCGCATACGCAAAACTCGCCAAAGCCAAAGGCAAAAAAGTTGTCATTGTTTCTTCCGACAAAGATCTCATGCAACTGGTCGATAATGATGTCCGCATGCTGGACCCGATGAAAAACAAATGGATCGGCGAAAAAGAAGTCATCGAAAAATTCGGCGTTCCACCCAACAAAGTCGTCGATGTGCAGTCCCTGGCCGGCGATTCCACTGACAATGTACCGGGCGTTCCCGGTATCGGCGTTAAAACAGCCGCGCAGCTCATCAATGAATATGGCGATCTTGAAAGCCTTCTCAGCCGCGCCGAGGAAATTAAACAGCCCAAGCGCCGTGAATCTCTCATCGAAAATACAGAAATGGCGCGCATCTCGAAAAAGCTGGTCAGGCTTGATGACGAAGCCCCGGTGCCGGTTGCTATAGAAGACCTCAAAACCCGTGATGGTGACCACCCTGAGCTTTTTTCATTCCTGCAACAGCAGGGATTTAATTCCATCCTGCGTAGGCTCGGCGGTGATGTGACGCTCGAAAATACAGCCAAAGAAACCCCGCAAGAAACCCACGCCAATGACGAAGAATCCCTGCCCGCAATCAAGGACAACAAATACACACTGATCACCGATGCCAAAACTTTGAAGACATGGATTGATGAAGCCAATGAAGTCGGCACGCTAGCCATTGATACCGAAACCACATCCCTCACCCCGGCCAAAGCAAAACTGGTTGGTATTTCAATTTCATCCACACTGGGTAAGGCCGCCTATATCCCGCTGGGCCATACGCAAGCCACCGATCTGTTCGGCGAAAGTGCTGGTGCCGACATCAAGCAGATGAAAATGGAAGAAGCGATTAAACTTCTAAAACCCATTCTCGAAGATGAAAGCGTTATGAAGATCGGCCATAACATGAAATATGACTGGCAAATGTTGGCCAAGCACGGTGTCCATATGAGCCCGTGCGATGATACCATGCTTATTTCCTATGTACTGGATGGCACCGCGCACAGTCATTCCATGGACAACTTGGCCATGCAGCTCTTCGGTCATCAAAATATTAAATTTGAGGAAGTCGCCGGCAAGGGCAAAAACCAGATTAGCTTTGATCAGGTGCCAGTTGAAACCGCGCTGGATTATGCTGCCGAGGATGCCGAAATAACATTGCGCCTACATAAAACGCTCAAACCGCGTCTGGCCCGCGAAAAAATGGTCAGCGTCTATGAGAACATTGAGCGCCCGCTTATTCCTGTGATTGCGCAGATGGAGCTGAACGGTATTAAAATTGACCCGGCATTCTTAAAAAAACTCAGCCATGATTTTGGTAAGAAACTGGCAACGCTTGAAGAAGAAATTCATAAAATCTCCGGTCACCCCTTTAACATCGCCTCCCCCAAACAGGTTGGCGAAGTTCTGTTCAAGGAAATGGGGCTGCAAGGCGGTAAGAAAACCAAGACCGGGGATTTTTCTACTTCGGTTGATATTCTTGAAAAACTGGCCGCTGAAAGTCACGAAATTGTCGAGAAAATTCTTGAATACCGCCAGCTGGCCAAGTTGAAATCCACCTATACGGACTCACTACAAGAGCAAATTAATCCTGAAACCGGCCGTGTGCACACCTCTTTTGCCATGGCCCATGTGAATACCGGACGACTGTCCTCAAGCGATCCCAATTTGCAAAACATTCCGATCCGCACCGAAGAAGGCCGAAAAATCCGCGAGGCTTTTGTTGCTGATAAAGATCATGTTCTACTCTCGGTTGATTATAGCCAGGTCGAGCTGCGCCTCGCTGCCGAGCTGGCTGGTGTGGAGGCACTCAAAAAAGCGTTCAAAGACGGCGTTGATATTCACGCCCTGACCGCCTCACAGGTTTTTGACGTGCCACTGGATAAAGTTACACCTGAAATCCGCCGTCAGGCCAAGGCGGTGAATTTTGGAATTATCTACGGCATATCGGGCTGGGGGCTGGCGAAACAGCTGGGCTGCGATCCGGCCGATGCCAATGAATTCATTCAAAGATACCTTACCAAATTTTCTGAACTGCAGGATTACATGGAAGAGCGCAAGGACGAGGCACGCAAAAACGGTTTTGTAAAAACGCTTTATGGCCGCAAATGCGTAATCTCCGGTATCAATGAAAAAGGTACCCATAAGGCCTTCGCCGAGCGGCAGGCGATCAACGCACCGCTGCAAGGCACCGCCGCCGATATTATGAAGATCGCCATGACCCGCATGCCGCGCGCGCTGAAAGAGGCCAAACTAAATGCCAGAATGATGCTCCAGGTACATGATGAATTGGTGTTTGAGGTCCCGGAAGACGAACTGGAAAAAACCACCAAACTCGTTCGCGAAGTGATGGAATCTGTGGCTGATATTGGTGTGCCATTGGACGCCGAATCCGGCAGTGCCAAAAATTGGGCCGAGGCGCATTAAGCTAAACAAGTGCCGGATTATTTTCGTATTTTGACGCTGGATTAGGGCTTACCGGATTTTGGACGAAGTCTTTAGTCTGCTCTCTGGCCTCATTCAAAAGCTCACCATTACGTTGCTCAAGATCAGGGGTTACAGCGCGGACTTTAATCCTGGTATCTTCTATTTTGCAAACCCAAATGTCATATGTATGACTATCTGCATTCTCTATCTCAACCGCCTGTGTCTTTATTAAGCCGACATCTTGCCTAAAACCCTCTGTTAGTTTGGCATTGTCAAACATATTGGCCATATCACTAAAAACCTCTTGTGAGAACGGCACTTCGTCAAGACCAGGAATATCCAGATTGTTTGTAACATTATGCGCGACAACAACAGCATCCTTGCCCTCACCAACTTTTCGAATACAAACAATCTCCCCGCTATCTTTTGCTACATGAAGCGCACCTGTTTCTGCTGCCTTATTACTAACACCAGCAACCATTTGAAGTATCAGTTTCTCTTCAGACGTCACCTCAACAGGCGGAATATCACTCCAATATCCTTCTTTATAAACAGTACCATTTGTATTGTTTACCAAAACCTCATCAGCCATAGGCTCATGATGTGCAAGTGCCGGGTTAGAAACCAGAATAACGCCGTCAGATGCACAGTCATTGAAATGAGGGTACATTGTATTTTTCATGGCTTTGAGAACAGAATCCGGATCTGCCTTGCAATTAAACTTAGCGGCTAATATTTCTTGGCTGGGAGCCATAACATACCTCTAAACCCTACACTTTATTAGTTTTATGCCTTATTATTTTATGACTAATACCTTAAAAGAAAGTAAAGTTTTCGTAAATTTCCCTGTTTTTTAAGGGTTAAAGCCCCTATCCCCTGCTTTACATAGATTTTCTTTTGTTTATAGTGTCTTAGCTCTGAACATGAGAAAGCGGCAAAAACCATGAAATTCACATTAAGCTGGCTACAACGCCATCTCGACACCAAAGCCTCACTAGAGGAAATCTGTAACAAACTCACCGCTATCGGCCTGGAGGTTGAGGGGCTTGAAGACCGGGCGAAGATATATGAGCCGTTCACCGTCGCTCATGTCGAAAAGGCCGAAAAACATCCCGATGCCGACAAGTTAAAAGTCTGCACCGTCAAAACAAAAGACGGGACGTTGCAGGTTGTTTGCGGCGCACCGAATGCACGCACAGGCATGAAAGGTATTTTCGCGCCCGAAGGCAGCGTCATTCCCGGCTCTGGTGACGTACTCAAAAAAGGAGTTATTCGCGGCATTGAATCCTGCGGCATGCTGGTCTCTGAAAGTGAAATGGGTTTATCCGATGACCATGACGGCATTATTGAAGTTGATGAGAAGCTGGAAATCGGTACGCCTTTTGCCGACATCTATGGGCTTGGTGATCCGCTGATTGATATTGCGCTCACCCCCAACCGCGCCGATTGCGCTGGGGTGCGCGGTATTGCTCGTGATCTGGCCGCAGCCGGTCTGGGGACACTTAAGGACCAGGATAAGAGCGCCATTAAAGGAAAAGGTAAGTCCTCGATCAGTGTAAAAATTGACGATACAGATGGCTGCCCACTTTTTATAGGACGTTATATTAAGGGCGTTAAGAATGGTCCATCACCAGATTGGTTACAACAAATGTTGACATCCATTGGTTTGCGTCCAATTTCAGCGCTGGTGGATATTACCAATCTCATGAATATCGATCAGTGCCGCCCGCTGCATGTGTTCGATGCTGATAAGCTTAAAGGAAACATTGTGGTACGCGAAACCAAAAAAGGTGAAAATCTCGAAGCGCTCAATGATAAATCTTATGAAAGCATAGAAGGCGCTGTTGGCATTTGTGATGACAGTGGTTTGCTGGCCCTCGGCGGTATTGTCGGCGGCGTGCCGACAGGCTGCACCGAAGGCACCACCAATGTTTTTGTTGAGGCCGCTTATTTCAACCCCATGCGTATCGCCCGCACAGGGCGGGACATGCAGATTGAAAGCGATGCCCGCTATCGTTTCGAACGTGGCGTTGACCCAGAATTCACAGCCACCGGAATGGAAATGGCCACACGTTTAATCCTGGAGATTTGTGGTGGTGAAGCCAGTGAGGTTGTAAGCGCTGGAGCAATTCCAGACTGGAAACGCAAGATTGAACATGACCCGGCTTATGTTGAAAAGCTTGCGGGATTTAACGTACCAGCAAATAAACAAAGTAAAATCTTGACGGCTCTTGGTTTTGAAGTCAGCGGCAAGGGGCCGTTTAAAATCACGCCGCCACCATGGCGTGGTGATGTGCACGGCAAGCCCGATATTGTCGAGGAAATCGTGCGCATGGTTGGGTTTGAAAATATCCCAGCTGTGTCCGTGCGCTCAGAATCCGCTGTCACCGCCAGTGCCGAAACTCCGCTTCTCAACCAAAGTCGCAAAGCCCGATCAGCCATGGCTGCGCGCGGATTTGATGAATGCGTTACCTGGTCCTTCATGGGAAAGGATTTAGCTGGTGAATTTGGATCTAACGACAACGCGCTCACCCTGTCCAACCCGATTAGCTCAGAGCTTGACCAGATGCGTCCGTCTATTTTACCCAATCTCATCGAAGCCGCTGGCCGCAATGCCGATCGTGGTTTTGGCGATGTCGCATTGTGCGAGGTTGGACCAGTGTTTCAATCCGTAAAGCCGGATGGACAACAATTTGTTGCCGCGGGTTTACGCGCCGGCGGCAATGCACCACGCCACTGGGCAGATGAAAAATCCAACCGTGGCATTGACGCGTTCGATGCCAAAGCCGATGCGATAGCTGTATTGGAATCCTGCGGGGCACCAGGCGCGAACGCGCAAGTCGCCCGTGAAGCGCCGGATTACTACCATCCCGGGCGCTCCGGTACCTTAAAGCTTGGTAAAAATATTCTGGCGCAATTCGGTGAAATTCACCCGGCAATTTTGGAGGACATGGGTGTTAAAAGCCCGGTTGTCGGCTTTGAGGTTTTTCTGCAAAACATCCCCCAGAGCAAAAAGAAGGGCACAGCGAAGAAATTATTGGCGCTTGCGCCGCTGCAACCACTTTCGCGTGACTTTGCATTTTTGGTTGATGATAATGTGAGCGCCGAAGACATTGTCCGTGCTGCCAAATCCGCCGATAAAAATATGATTGGCAACGCTTATGTTTTTGATATCTACACCGGCAAAGGCGTTGATGATGGCAAGAAATCTGTCGCACTGAACGTCACCATCCAACCAAAAGACAAGACGCTCACCGATGAAGAACTGGAAGCGTTATCCAAAGAAATCACAACCAACGTTACAATGAAAACCGGTGGAACCCTGCGCAGCTAGGCATTTTCATTCAATTCCTGCTCAACCACATCCTTACGCGATAGCTTCCCAATCATCGTTTTGGGCAGGTCTTCGTTACGAAATTCGATGCGTTTGGGAATTTCCATTGGTGAAATTTTATCACCCAAAAACTCTTTCAAATCTTCCGCCGTCATATCACGACCCTGTTTTAACTTGATCCAAGCCTTAACAATTTCGCCGCGTTGTTTGTCCGGCAAGCCGGCAACAATGCATTCTTCAACATTGGGATGCAGATAAATCGCCTCCTCAACATTACGCGGATAAACATTGTAGCCGTTGGTAATAATCATGTCCTTGAGCCGATCGACAATATAGACATAGCCGCGCTCATCCATGATCGCGATATCACCGGTATAAAGACGGCCGTCTTTTAGAACATCAGCAGTTTCCTGCGGCTTTTTCCAGTAGCCCTTCATGACCTGCGGTCCGCGAATACAAAGCTCTCCACGCTCGCCAATCGGCATCGGCGTTTTCTTATCTTCGACATCAATAATTTCAATGATCGTATTTGGCACCGGCAAACCAATCGAACCTGCAATATTTTCACCGTTGATAGGATTGACACAAGCCACCGGCGAAGACTCGGTTAAACCGTACCCCTCGACAACCACACAGCCAGTTTTATCTTCAAATGTTTTTTTAACCTCAACCGGCAACGGCGCTCCACCGGAAATACAAAACTCTATCGAAGACAGATCATACTTTTTTGCTTTCGGGGAATTATTGATGGCACTGTAAATGGCTGGCACCGCTGGAAACACATGCGGTTTCTTTTTGTGAATGATCTTCAATGAATCTTCAAGGTCAAAGCGCGGCAACGCAATAATTTCAAGCGCCGCCATCACGCTCAAATTCATCACGGCAATCATCGCAAAAACATGGAAAAACGGTAGAACACCGAGCATTTTCTGCTCTCCATATTTCACGCCAGAAAACCAGGCAAGGCTTTGTACTGTATTAGCGTATATGTTTTGATGCGTCAACATCGCCCCTTTGGGAACGCCGGTCGTGCCACCTGTGTATTGCAGAACAGCAATATCTTCAGCCACATTAATATCAACTGCCGCAACCTTGCCATCGTTTTCAATCAGATCATGAAACCAGCTTATACGTTTTGTATCAGCCACATTGGCCAGCTCTTTTCCCTTCGCCAGCTTAAACAGAATATTCTTTGGGAATGGTAGAATATCAGTGAAACGGCACATAATGAGTTTTTCCAGCCTTGTACCGTGAAGCATTTTATGCATCTTCTCATAAAGCATCTCCAGATCGGTGGTGATCATGATATCGGTTTCGCTGTCTTCAATCTGGTTGCTCAGCTCGCGCTCTGCATAAAGCGGGTTAAAATTCACCACCGTGGCCCCGGTTTTCAAAATCGCGTAATAGCAAATCAGAAAATAAGGCGAGTTGGGCAAAAACAGCCCTACTTTGTTACCCTTTTTAACACCCATAGATTGCAGACCTAACGCGAACCTGTTCGCCAGATCAGAAATTTCTGCCCAATTATATTTTTTTCCCAAGAAATCAAAGGCAGGACGATTAGCATATTTCGCAGCTGTTTGATCCAATATGTCAAAAACAGGCTTTTCATCTATTGCCATATCCCAGTCAATGTCGTCGGGATAGGTTTGCAGCCATGGGTATGTGATATCTGACATTGCTCTTATAATCTCTACGACGTTTACTTGATAACCAAAGTAAATATTTGAAATACCTAATACTAATTATATTACTGCCAAAATTAATTTTTTTCCATTATTTAAAATCGACTGGATTTAGGTACCTTTTTAAGGCAATATATCCCTAACGATACTCTACTGCGTTTTTTCCCACTGCGTTTCATTTTTTTGTTTTTTGCTTAAGGGATTGTCAAGTTGGAGAACGTCCACCCCGAGTCCTCGTCCGAGGAAGAACTCGTACCGATAAAGATGCATCTGAAATGGTTTAACGGCACCACGGGATTTGGTTTCGTTGTACCTGATGATGAAAGCTTTGATGCTTTTCTGCACATTACAACGCTGCAGGAAGCGGGCCTTCACTCTATTGGTGAAGGCGCCATTTTGATGTGCACGGTTTACGACGGCCCAAAAGGCAAGCAGGTGAAGGACGTCACTGAAGTCCTTGATAAGGGTTCAATCAGTACCATGCCGGAATCCAATGAAGAAGATGGCACTATAACCATGGGTGGTATTGTCAAATGGTACAAGCCAGATAAAGGCTTTGGTTTTATCATTCCTGATGACGGTATGAAGGATGTGTTCATCCATAAAAGCTGTCTCGATAAACTGGAGCTTGAAGAGCTGCAAGCCGGACAACGCGTTCGTGTTACTTTGCGCGGTGTCGATAAAGGCCGCGAAGCGGTTGATCTCAAAGTTATCGGATAATCATAAAATCTATATCAGAACATGAAGTGTGAAACTTAATTTCACGCCGATATCTTTGTAAAGCTCCTGCGCAGCTTCATTATCACCTTCAGCCAGCCAGTAAATCCGCGCCCAGTTTTCGCGGGTCTTGACCTTCGCCACTTCTTCGACGAGCGCGCGCGCAATGCCTTTGCGGCGCTGCTCGGGATCGACATAGACATCTTGCATGTAACAAACCGGCTCAATTGATCCTGTGGTCGGATGAATAACGTAATGAACAAATCCCAGCATCTTATCATCCTGCATCGCACATAATCCGTGAACAGGATATTTCGGGTCCAGCAGCCGCGACCAGGTTTCTGTCGTGACATCTTCGTTGCGCTGGTCCATATTGTTGCCATCCCAAAGGGGCAACCATTGCGGAAAGTCATTTTGCACCAGAGGACGGATGGTTAGCTTGTTCATTTTCCAGTCGCGTTATTGGGGCGCTCCAGAGGATCAAAACCGTAATGTTCCAGCCAGCGCACATCACTTTCAAAGAAAGTACGCAGATCAGGAATACCGTATTTCAGCATGGCCAAACGGTCGACGCCCATACCCGCGGCAAAACCCTGATACTCATCCGGATCAATACCACAATTCTTCAAAACATTCGGGTGCACCATACCGCAACCAAGAATCTCCAACCAGTCATCACCGGCGCCAATTTTTAAGCCGCCATCTTTGCGCGAACAACCAATATCCATTTCAGCGCCCGGTTCAACAAACGGAAAGAAGCTCGGGCGAAAACGCACGGGCAAATCATCAATTTCAAAAAACTTGCGAACGAAATCCATCAGGCAACCTTTGAGATGACCCATGTGCGACCCTTTATCAACCAGCAAAAATTCAAACTGATGAAACATCGGCGTGTGAGTCATGTCATGATCGGCCCGATAGGTACGACCCATATACATGACCTTTAAAGGCGGCTTGCGCTTGAGCATCGTATGAATTTGAACAGCAGATGTATGAGTACGCAAAAGCTTTCTTGCATGCTCACCTTTTTCATCCGGATCATCGGGGAGATAAAATGTATCGTGCTCTTCACGCGCCGGATGACCAATCGGAAAATTCAGCGCTGTGAAATCATGATACTCGTCTTCGATGTCCGGTCCTTCAACGACCTCAAAACCCATATCGGCGAAAATTGTTACCAGCTCATCCATCGTCTGGCTAACCGGATGAATATGACCTTTTTTCTCTGGCCGTGGCGACAAAGTGATATCAATCGTTTCGGTTGCCAGCCGCCCGGCCATTTCCTGTTTGCGCAGGGCAGATTCCTGCTTGGATATCAAACCGGCGATTTCATCTTTCAAAGCGTTCAGAGCCTGACCCGTGGTTTTGCGCTCCTCCGGGTCCATGCCGCCCAGGGTTTTCATCAGGCCGGTAATTCTGCCCTTTTTGCCCAGAGCGGTGACGCGCGCTTCGTCGAGGGACTGCAAATCATTGGCAGCCTCGATCATCGTGGTCAATTCGGTTTTTAAACTTGCGATATCAGTCATAACCCAGCGTTTTTAGCATTAAGGGGTGGGGACACCAAGCGTTTTCCTTTAATAGTTGGTTTGGTGAAGCCATAATTTTCATTTTATCTCTTTGTTTTTCCTTCGTTATTCGAGTTCGTAAGTTCGTTCCTCATTTTTATTGGGAGGGGGTGGGGCTGTATTATGTCTCCTTAATAGTTGGTTCCGTGGAAAACGCATTTTCATATTTAGAAACTGCGGGTTGTCATTGCGAGGAGCACGCGAAGCAAACCGCAGGTTTGTTCGCTTCTGTAATAGCACAAACAAAACTTCGTTTTGCTTTGTAGCGACGCGGCAATCCAGTAAATACGATGTGACTCTGGATTGCTTCGCGAAGTTTATGCCCTTTTGGGTACTCGCAATGACGGTGTTTTTGTTATTATTTTTCATGCAAATATTATAGGATATTTTTCCTAATTTGTAAAGAAAAAATATATTTTGACATATAATATAGAGATGTATAAAACTATGATCTTATGGAATTATTAAGTAAGGGATAAGTCATGAAATATAGAGAACGGGGCAGGTTTAAAACCAATAACGCCAATTTCAAAACGCAGGGCGCCCAAACAATCGAAAAACTAGATGCTGCCTTTCAAGAGGTGGCAGATGGCAGACCGTCACTGGGTCCAGATTTTTGGGTTCAGGTGCGAGATCAGAACAAATATCAGTATAGTCGCAATTTGTCTATGTTTGGCCAAGACTACGTACCGAGCAACAACCAAAAAACAAGACTGACAAAAAGAAAAGAACGGCTGTCGGCAGGCAGTAATCATAAACTTGCAGACCTTGCTGAATCCAAGCTCGCACACAGAATATTTGGAGTCGCCGCCTATATCGTAGATATAGAGAATTCGACGTTCGACGATCCTGAGAGAGAAGGAAATATCGCTAGCTCTACCTCTCAAATGCGTGAAGGCATGAAGGGCCTCATTGAGGAATTAATAGCCAGCCGTTAAGTCAGCACACGCTAAAACTAAAGTATCTTCACTTCAGGCAAGGGCTTTTTGATTTCTTCAGGGCGTGACTCCAAAAAAGGCATACGTCTTTCGTTTCTTTGGTCTGATTCTGGTTGTTGGGGATACAATGGCGTATCACCTGCAGATGAGAAACTAAGAGTGGTCGCAACCGCGAATGTTACAGTACTCAGTACAGTCATCCTTAAGCCGCTTTCTTCTCAACCTTTGCCAGCGCATCCTGGGCTTGTTTCGCAATCGCGGCAAAGCCTTTTTCATCATGGATGGCGATGTCGGACAGAACCTTACGATCAAGCTCAATCCCGGCCAGTTTCAAGCCGTGCATGAACGTGCCATAGGTCAGGTCGTTCAGCCTTGCGGCGGCATTGATGCGTTGAATCCAAAGCGCGCGGAAATTACGTTTTTTGACGCGACGATCGCGATACGCATATTGACCGGCTTTTTCGACAGCCTGTACGGCCGTGCGGAAACAGCTTTTGCGACGACCGTAATAGCCTTTGGCTTGCTTGATAACTTTTTTATGTCTGGCGTGAGCGCGTGGCCCACCTTTAACGCGTGCCATTATTTCTCTCCCACTGCTTTAGGATTGGTCTTTTTCTTCTTTCTGCGCAAATAAGGCAGGAAATTGCGCAAAACGATGCGCTCATCGGCGCTACAAAGCACAGTTGTGCCTTTGGCCTTGCGTTTCATCTTTTTGGGCTTGTTCATCATCATGTGGCGAGAAAAGGACTGTTTGACCTTCACTTTACCACTGGAAGTGACCTTGAATCGCTTCTTGGCACCAGATTTGGTTTTCATTTTCGGCATTTCTATCTCCTTGATATATAATATCTTTTTGTTGTTTTATGGCCGAGGCAGCCGAGTTTCGCCAGACCATACTTGTAATGAGATGGTTTATACACGGCCAGGAGCCCAAAAATCAAGCATATTTCTCAATAAACTGGGTGATGTGGTAAAACATCATCTTGCGGTGATTAAGCTTTGGCAGCCCGTGCTCGCCATCATGGAAGGTGGTGATTTCGATACGGTCCGAGCGGATATGCTTGCGGGCCAGATCGAGCTGGCCCACCGGCACGATTTTATCCTCGGCGCCATGCAGAATGAGCGTCGGCGCGCGCACCACTTCCAGACCATGCACCATATCGACTTTTTCAAGCTCGCGGAGAAAATCAAGCCCAACGCGCTGGCTTTCATGCTCGATATAGCCCTTCTTTTTGGCTTCAGAATCAGGTTTGCCAAAGACATGTTGTGAATGAGCCTTCATATCCAGAACCGGCCAAAGCAAAATCAGGCCGTTCACGTTCAGCTCCATATTCAAAACAGCAAGGCTGGCGCCCAGCCCTTCGCCAATCAGAATAAAATTTTTAAACCCTTTATCGCGGCCCCAATACATGACGTTTTGAAAATCCTCTATGGCGCTGCTCATGGTAAAATCTTCGGGCAAGCCGTCACTATCGCCGCAACCTCTGAAATCAAAACGCAGGGTGTGCAGGCCCTTTTCCGCCAGCAGGAATTCAACATCGCCGTAAAGATCATTATTGCCGGCCCTATGCCCGGGAAAGCCGTGCGCCATAATGACCAATGTTTTGCGCAGCGCCGACGGCACTGCCCTCTTCGGCTTGCAGTAAAGCGCGTCCAAGCCTTGGTTTTTGCTTGCATGAATGGTGGTTTTTTCTGTTATGATGGACTCGGTAATTTTAGTTTCTCCTTAACGTCAAAGCAAAAGGCAGAGTAGAAAAGTATATGGTCAGACCGTCCAATCTTCAAGACAATCAATTTACAGGCTGGCGCGGCTCCCTCGCCAAATTCATTGAAAGCAAACGTTTCTCGGGCTTTATCACATTCGTTATTCTGGTGAATGCCGTAACGCTCGGTTTAGAGACCGATGGCGCCATGGTAGAACGCTTTGGCAGTTTTCTGACAATCATCGACAGCATTGCCCTGGTTATATTTGTGGTCGAAATCTGTTTGAAGCTCATCGTCTACGGGTTGTCGTTTTTCCGTGCCGGGTGGAATATTTTTGACTTCATTATTGTGACGATTGCTCTGCTTCCTGCGATTGGACCACTTTCAGTTCTACGAACCTTACGGGTCTTACGCGTTTTACGACTTGTCTCCGTGGTGCCGCAAATGCGCCGGGTGATCGCCGCTTTGTTTCACGCAATCCCGGGCATGGCTTCGATCATTGCCGTATTGCTCATTATCTTTTATGTGGCCTCGGTTTTGGTAACAAAACTCTTCGGCCCGGCATTCGAGGAACTTTTCGGATCGATTGGCGCCTCGATGTATACTCTGTTCCAGATCATGACGCTAGAAGGCTGGTCCGAAGAGGTGGTACGGCCAGTGATGGCGGTTTATCCCTGGTCCTGGATGTTCTTTATACCGTTTATCATTGTGACCAGCTTCGCGGTTTTAAACCTGTTTATCGGGATTATTGTCGATGCGATGAATTTCGTTCACGACAAAGAAGAAATTGAAGTCGACAAGGAAATCCTCAGCATAAAAAAAGAAATGAAGGCAATGCGCAAATTGCTGGAAGAAAAATTATCCTGATGATACGCCGCCCTATACTCCTCAAACTCGTTTTATCTCTCGCCTGTATTATGATGGTTTATGCTGGTACCGCCCCAACTCCAGTCAAAGCACAAAACACACCGCCCGCTGTGCCGCCCGTCGCCGTTGAGGCCGAAGCGTTACAACCGGAAATGGGCGGGCTGGTGGTGCTGGAGCTTTTTTCATCACAGGCCTGTGTGTTTTGTCCCAAAGCGGATCGCCTGCTGGATGACCTGTCGCAAATGGAAAATGTGATTGGTTTCGCCTGCCATGTTGATTATTTCGATGTGCGGGAAGGATCGCTATCGAGGCCGTTTTGCAGCAAACGTCAGACCCGTTATAAATCAATCTTGCGCAGCGGGCCAAATTACACGCCGCAAATGGTGATTAACGGTACTTACGAAACGGTCGGTTACCGCCTTGATGAGGTTTCAAAAAAAATGCGGAAAGCTGCGGATCAAAAAATTGGCCGGATTGAAATTATAAAAGCAGAAAAAGAAAATCAGTTTAACCTTGTTCTTCCCGAGACAAAAGAAGGTATAGGCATTGACAACTATGATATATGGCTAGCAACGACGGACAAGCCGCATCATTTGAGCATTACAGGTGGCCGCAATAAGGGAAAACAAATTGTCTACAACAATATCGTCAGTGCGATGACAAAACTGGATATTGGTAGCACAAATAAAAAGGCGATACGCATCGCCGCCAATTTAAAGGATAAGCATAAAGGCTTTGTGGTTTTTGCACAAAACCGTGAAAGCGGCCACATCATCGCCGCCGGGCGCTATCTCAAACCCAATGAAAAGCCGTCAATATTCGGGCCATTCAGGCCGGCCAATAAAACGCTTTAATTTATTTAAAAAGAACAAAAGCCGCCCTTCATGAAATGAAGAACGGCTTCCGTTTCTGTGTGGGAAATCTTAACAAATTATGGAGTCCAGCCATAAATTCTATTGCTTTGTACCAAGCATGGAAAAACAATGTCAAGATAAAATGTATAAAAATATTATAAAAGTGCATAAATTATGTACTTTGGCAGGTTGTAGGGGCTGAATAGCTTATTTTTTCTGGCCAATGTCCTAATTAAAGGGCTCACAATCGACTGTGTTATTGCTCTTAATCCCTATCATATACTCCCCGGGATCACACTTGTCGGTGATACCGCCAAAGCCAACAAAAGGACTGGCGCAGACGGGCTTGTTGTCAACGATACCAATCATGGCATGTGTAGGATCGCTACATGACATACCCTGTTTGCCCGTTAAACCATCAGGAGAGGGAGGATCCGTATCTTTTGCGTGATCAAAAGGATTTGCACCGCCACCAAGAAGACCGGGCTCAAAACAATCAGCCTCACCGGCTGCACTACAAATTCTGACAGATTTAGAACTCTCGGCCTTCAATTTACCCTCAACATGCAATTTTTCTGTCGGTGTATCCGTCCCTATACCAACATTGCCAAAATTCTTATTGACGATACTGCCCGGAGCTGTCGGAGGTGCACCAGGCGGACCGGGCGCGAATTCCCACAAATCAGAGCTGATAAAAAGCTGGAAACTTGCGATGTCATCATTATAAGCATTGCCGGGAACGTCGTTTCTAAGTGCACTGATGAACAATTCGTCACCATTACAGTTCTCATATTCGATCGTTGTTGTGCCACCATTCAGAGGCGCCGGTGGCGCAGGCGGTGACGGCAAGGTAACAGATCCACCTGTGCAGGGATTACCAATCCGGACACCGGTTGTGGTATAGGCGCCCCGGCCATTGCTGCCATGGGACAAGACAACAAAATGCGCACTGTGCTCCGGATCCACAAGACTTTGATCAAATTCATCCGAAACGCTGACAACTCCCAAATCATCATTAAAGGTATCCTGCTGCACAAGGCTCTCACTCACCGCATAGGTCAGCTTGTTTCCCCAACCATCAAGAATTTGCGTCGAAGATAAATCCAGCCGGACCGGGTGGAAAATCGTAAGATCAAACTCATCCACCTCCATCTCCAGCGTGACAAATGGTACCCCGCCAATCAAAATATTATGAGGCGTGGCCGGATCATCATCAGGATCACGGTCGGGGTGGGCCGCCACTGTGTCAACGCCGATAGGCGGCACAATAGGAATAGCAGCGCTACAATCAATTTCCTGACCGTAATCAGGATCGCCAAGCCGCGCCGTCAATCGGGCCGGGCACGGAAAGCGGTCATGTGCAGCCTGAAACAAGGCAATGGCTGAATTTACAGCCTCTATATTTTCCACGGTGACCCGGCGTTCTTTATCACGGGAAAACAAATCGTAGCCCCGCACCGCTGCGGTTAACAAAATCCCGGAAACCAGCATGACGATTGCCACTTCGACCAATGTAAAACCATTATCCCTATGTTTCATCATCTTCTCTTTTCACTTTACTGATTTACACTGCAACGGCAGTTGTGTTTGTCATACGAACTGCCGGGGATACCAACCGTAAAACATGATTTATTGGCCGCACCGCAGGCACAACCGGAACCGGCCTTCGGATCAGGCATACTATTGGCCTGCACCGTCCCGGTTTGATTAATGGGTTGCCATGAACAATAAACAACAGGCGGCACATGGCAGTCATCAAAGACAGGATCTCCCCATTTCGTCGCGCCACCAGGACACTCAAAGGTTCCCCCTATTATTTTGGTTCCTGCCGGCTTTTCGGGCGGGCAACTTACCTCTTTGGTTGTCGGACCACCAACGCAGTTGCAGCCACTTTCATCTGTATCCTTCGTCTTTGTCCGCGGAAAACATGTTATTGTCGTTGTTTTTACTATTTCCCCTTCAAAACCAGGACGGCATTCTGTTGTCCGTACCTTGGTACTAGGGACACAGCAGGCGTCAGCGGACGATCTTGGCCGCCATCTTTCACTTTTACAGACAAAGTCAACACCGCTAACAGAACCCGTAGTGGTGCCGCCTTCAGGCCCGGAAGGAAGCGGGTCGATGACGCCGTCACAAAATTTGTGATTCTTGGATGCACATCCTTTGCCACTGCATATCAATGTCCCGTCATCATTCACGCCCGTCACAAAATCGCCCTCCTCTGGACATGAAGCGGAGACAAAAGGTTCACAATCTGGAGCGGCGTCTTTAATACCAACCATATACTCACCATTCGGGCACATCATGCCGGTACCGCCAATCAATGAAGGTCCAAAGCACTTGCCGGCAGAACTTAGCGTTCCTGTCGAATCACATATTCCATCCGTCGTGTGTATTTTATCCTCTGCCTTTACATCACCGAGAACTTCGGTAATGTCGTCCGCCGCCTTAACAGCAAAATCACCAAAATCAACAAAGCCATCGGGGCGTTGTTCGATATGGTTTCTGTTGGCCGGCGTTCTTTGCCAAAGCGACAATTCAACCTGTGAAAAGAAAGACAACCGGTCATCGAAACGAGTATTATCATTTGTTGTACGCATAGCCGTCTGCACATATTTTGCATCTGTAGCGTTTATGTTGCAGTTTTCGCCTTCTGCACTTAAGGCCGGGTTGGGGCAGGCCTGAACCAGTACGCCATTATTATTATAAGCCCCGGCATTATTTTCCCCAGGGGAAAAAATAAGGAAATGTCCTTTATCAGCAACCTCCAAAAGCGATTGTTCCCCCGGCGTATCATCAACAATCGATATCCCGCCATGATTTACCTGAAAGGTATCGGCAACGGCAAGGCGCTCTGTCACCACGTAAGTCACACGGTTGCCATAGCCATCATAAGAATATTCCTCCGGAAGATTCAAATTCCTGAACGGTAAAGCACCGCGCCGTACCCGCGGGTTAATTTCAGGCGTTGGCGGCATCCCTGTTGCGCCATCATTATCATGATCAATTGTTCCTGCGCTTTGCTCTACACAATAGCCCGTGCCGCCACCACCAACATCGCAGGTTCCAACCGCAACAGTTATATCGTCCGTACAAAGGCTCTCCCGCCCATATTGCGGATCGTTCCTTGGCAAAATCAACGATGCCGGACAGGGGTAGCGCCCATATTGCGCCCGGAAATTACCAATGGCACCGGTCAGATGCGACAGATTGGATTCCGTTTTAATAACCTTTTGGTTGTTGAGATATATCTCGTAAGAAGAAAAGAATGCAGCGAGTACAATCCCTACAACAAGCACCACAACCGCCAATTCCACCAATGTATAACCTGCCGATTTTAGCAAATTTCCGGTTTCTCTCTGGGCCTTGCGTTTCATATTATTTCTTATGGTGCTGCTGTACATTGTATGACTCCTCCTTTTAATCCAGTCGCAAACGAACCGGCCGGGCATGGCGGATCGCCAGCCCCCCCTCCGGGGTTGGTAACGCTGCCTGCGGGCAGCGCAATATTACAAAGTGAATTGCTGTTGGCCACACCTGTCATGGCCTCGTTAGGGGCATTGGAACATCTTATACCGTCGCCGCCAATCATTTCGGGCGGAAAGCAATTTCCAGCATCATCACAATAAGTGATAGCATGAACGGTATCGGCCTTAATATTGCCGCCGACATCGAGTTTCTCTTGTGGATCATCCTGATTGATCCCAACATTGCCTTCATTGTTGAAGTGAATATCCTCGGGATCGGCAGGCGTATAAACCCAAAGCCCAGTGCCGCCAGATATATTAAAAAGGACTTCGTCGTCGTTATAATCAACACCTGCCGCCAGTGATCTTGCTCCCACTTCTCTACCGGCGGTATTTATATATAGTCCCGGCGTTTCGAACGTGCTGTCGTTGTCACAATTTTCATCCTCTGCACTAACTGCCGGGTTGGGGCAAGCCTGCACAAGATTACCGCTGGCCGTAAAAGCCCCGACACCATTGCTGCCATGGGAAACAACAAGATAAGGCTGGCTATTGGGTATTGGCGGTGAACCGGGTATTGGTGGTGATAAGTCATCACCATCCCACTCTTGAATGGTAATGGCGCCGGATGATTCATTATAGGTTGCAGCATCGGTCATGGTCTCTGTGACCGCATAAGTCATCTTCCTTCTGTAACCATCCAGAGACATGTTTACTGGAATATTTAATGTCGCATAGGGAACACCACCGATTAAAATAGGATCGGGACCAATGACGCCATCAGCATCACGCCCGGAAGCGCGGCAGACACCACCACCGAAAATACATGCGCCAGGGGCCGGCGCGCCGGGGGGCAGCGTACAGTTTTCCTCGCCATGATTAAGATCATCCTCATCAAGAGCCAAATTGGCCGGACACGGAAAACGGTCATTGGCCTCAAAAAAATCATTCATCGCTCGAAGTACGGTACGCTGAGATAATTCAGTCTGCTCGGAAATTTTACGCTTGGAGTATAAATTGTAATCATGCATGAAGGGCGTGACCAGCAATCCGATCACGATCAGCGCAAGCGCCAGTTCTATTAATGAAAATCCCTTGTTACTCATGATATTAAATCGTTTTCCACGCGCAAACCGGAGAAAAATTTCCCCTCTTATTATAGTGTACCAAAAAAAATAAAATTTACTTAAAATTTTAGAAAAATTCAAGCGTTAGATAACTCTAAGTCATTGAAATAAAACAGTTTAAAATATTACGTTGGTTTAAACGGTCCTGGTTCTGCTTTTCTAGGGCGTATCCAAAGTTTCCTGAGGGCTTTTTCTTCTGAAATTCTTCAGCTTTACAAAAACATGAGCAACATTTTCACGCCACATCAAAGCCGCCGGTGTAACCACCAATGTTAAAACGGTTGAAAAGCTAAGCCCGAAAACAACGGCTGTTGAAAGCTGCACCCACCATTGGGTCGAGGGCGCACCAATACTGACCTCACGTGAAGCAAAATCGATATTCATCTGTAATACCATCGGCATCAAGCCGACCACGGTTGTAATTGTCGTGAGCAACACAGGCCGCAAACGTTGCGCCCCAGTACGCAGGATAATCTCGCGTATATCCATTTTATCGCTGTACTCACGACGCAGATGATCAAAGGTGTCGATCAGAACGATATTGTTGTTCACAATAATCCCGGCGAGCGCGATTACGCCAACCCCGCTCATGATAATGCCAAAGGGCTGACCGGTAACCATCAGGCCAATCATAACGCCAATGGTTGACATGATGACAGCGCTTAGAATAAGAAGCGCGCTATAAAAACTGTTGAACTGAGTGACCAGAATAATCGCCATGATAAACAAAGCGATGACAAACGCCTTCATCAGAAATTGTTGTGACTCCCGTTGCTTTTCATCTTCACCCTTAAAAGTGATTTCAAGCTCTGGATCAATCTTGTCCTTGTTGGCAGCCAGCCAGGCTTTGATCTGTTCGACTTTCGCAGCAGTGTTTATGCCGGGCGGCAATTCGGCCTGCACGGTGATGGTGCGCTTTTGATTGGAGCGGTTAATCACGCCTACGGCCGGTTTTGCTTTGCGCTCGGTAAAGGAGCTGATCGGCACCGAGCCACCACTGCCTTCGATCCGCACACGGTCAAGTTGATCGAGCGTGCGTTGTTCCGCCGCGTGACGGATGACAATATCAATCTCATCTTCACTGTCATCGGGGCGGTATTCTGCGACGATCAAACCATTTGTGACCATACGAATGTAATAACCGATCGTCGTGATATCGATGCCGAACTTGGCCGCCTGCGCACGGTCAACATTCATCTGCCATTCAATACCGGGCAACGGCCGACTATCTTCGATATCTACGAAACCGCCAAGCTCTTCAAAAATTTCCAGAACCTGTTTGACCGCCGGTCCCAGTTTTTCAGGAAAGCGCGTTGAGAGTTGAACCTGAACAGCCTTACCGGTCGGTGGCCCGCTTTCCTGTTTGCGTGCTTCAACAGAAATCCCGGCCAAATCATCGGTACGCATCCTGATATCATCAAGAATTTCATCAATTGAAGGCCGCGACCCGCCCCAGTCTTCGAACTGAACCTGTATTTGCCCAATCACATCCTCGGCCAGATTAGAGCCTTTTTGGGGCGGCTTGCCAGCGCGAGTGTAAAAAGTTTCAATGCCTTTTGTATCGAGAATACGTGCCTCAACCTCGCGCACCAGATAATCCTGCTCATAAATTGAAAGATTGCCGCGCGCATGAACGAGAACGGAGGCAAATTCCGGTTCGATATCAGGGAAGAACTCGACACCTTTGCCGAATTTAGCGTAGGAGAATTGTACGCCGATCAGCAAGGCAACAGCGATAAGCAGAATTGTACCGGGAAATTTCAAAGCCTTCTCGAGAAGCCATAGATAGAAACCCGTAAAGCCTTTGATGGTTTTGAGATCACCGTTTTCCGATGCGCTCAGCATCGCCATCATTTTCGGATCGCCCGCCGCTCCGGCTTTGCCAAAGATCGCACCCAATGTTGGCACAAAGATCAGCGCCATGAGCAATGACGCCGCGAGAACCGCAATCAACGTAATCGGCATATATTTCATGAACTCGCCAACAATATCCGGCCAGAAGAGCAGCGGGGCAAACGCCGCCAGCGTCGTCGCGGTTGATGCAATAATCGGCCAGCTCATCCGCGTTGCCGCTGCGCCGTAGGCTTCGGCCCTCGGCAGACCTTCGGCCATTTTCCGGTCTGCAAACTCGGTGACAACAATCGCACCATCGACCAACATGCCAACGGACAGGATCAGCGCAAACAGCACAACGATATTGACCGTGAAACCGACGGCGAATAGAAAAAGTATGCCTGTCAGGAAAGCGCCGGGGATCGCAATCCCCACCAGCGCCGCCGAGCGCACACCAAGCGCAAACACCACAACAATCATCACCAGTAAAATCGCACTGATGACATTGTTCTGCAGGTCGAGCAGCATGGTTTTGATACTCTCCGATTCATCCTGCGTGTAGGAAACCACAACACCTTCGGGCCAAAACTTACGCTCCACCTCCACCGTTGCACGCACCGCCGCGATCGTATCGATAATATTCTCACCGGAACGTTTGACAACCTCCAGCGCGATGGCGCGCTCGCCGTTTAAGCGAGCAAAACTTGTGGCGTCTTTAAAGGTGCGCCGGATCTCGGCAATGTCGCTAACCTTGATTGAGGAATCGCCACTGGTACGCAGCGGCATATTCATCACGTCATAGACACTTTCAAACAAGCCCGGCACTTCGATAGCAAAAGCGCCAGCGCCGGTATCAAGCTTGCCAGCCGCAACCAGACGGTTAGACAGATTAAAGAACGTCAAAATATCAGTGCCGTTCAGTCCGTAGCTCTCCATCAGCTCCGGCTTGACCAGAATTTCAACCAGCTCCTCGCGGTCGCCAGCAATACCAGCCTCCAATACCGAGCCCACCGCCTCGATTTTATCCTGCAAACCACGTGCGAGCCTTAATAAGGTCCGCTCGGGCACATTTCCCGACAAGGTAACGACGAGAACAGGGAACAGGCTGAAATTTACTTCCGTAACATTGGGCTCATCAACATCATCGGGCAGATCGGGGCGCACCTGATCCACGGCCTTTTGTACATCGTCCAGTGCCTGATCTTTATCAAACCCGGCCTGAAACTCGAGCAATACAAAGCCGCCGCCCTGAAAGGCCGTGGACTTCATCTCCTTGACACCTTCGATGGCGGTGAGCTCCTGCTCCATCGGCCGCAGCAAAAGACGTTCAGCATCACCGGGGGACACACCTTCCAGATTCATATTGATATAAATTTGTGGAATATCGATATCGGGCGAGGATTCTTTCGGGATCGCAATATAAGAATATGCCCCGGCGATGAGCAAAAGAACGAGAATAGATAAAACCGTCCGGCTGTGATGAATGGCCGCATGGATCACCGCACCGGTCATAGCAGGCCATCTCCTTCGGCCTTAACTGGTTTAACAACTTGACCGCCGGATACGAAATCTTGCCCGACCGTAATCAGACGGACTTTATCCGGCAGACCACCAACCCACATATGCTCGGGCGTATCGGCAAGAATAGCAACAGGCGCAAAGACAACTTCGTTTTTGTCATTAACGATTTTAACGCCGACCTGACCAACATCATTCAAGGACAAAACCGACGGCGAAATTTTATGCGCCTGTTTTTCCGCCACCGGCATAAACATATTGGCTGTCATGCCTTCTTTAATTGTAAAATCAACATTGTCACCTGAAATTTCGACACGGAACGTTCTGGTATTTGAATCAGCGGCTGGTGCAATATAACTGACCTCGCCTTCAAGAACCTGCCCATCGAGGAATTCGGCTCTCGCCTTCTGTCCCAGCGTAATCTCGGCAATATTGCGCTCGGACACAAAAGCCACCAATTCGATCGGATCAAGATCAACCACTGTAAACAACGGATCGCCAACAGAGACAAAATCACCGATCTCTATGACCTGCTCATAGATCACACCTTCAAACGGTGAAATGATCTTTGTTTTGCCCAGTGACACTTCGGAATTTTTTAATTCGGACCGTGCCGTTTCCAAATCTGCCTGCGCCTGCGCCAGTCGTACTTTGGAATTAAAACCCTTATTGGCCAGCTTCTTGGCAGCGTTATATTCTATCTGCCTTTGTGACAGGCGTTGCTTTCCTTCCTTGACCTTGGCCGAGCGATCGCGCAATTCAAGCCGGGCAAGCGTTTCCTTGTCTTCGACCTGATGACCTTTTTCTTTTAACAGCTCTGATATCTGTCCGTCAGTTTCGGCCTTGATCTCCACTGTACGTGAGGCGCGGCTGCGACCCGTCACAATCACATCATTGGTGAAGGGTTCCGCTGTTAGGTGCCTGACGCGCACTTCCATGGTTTTTGGAGCCGTATCCTTTTTCATGGCTACTTTTTGCGCAGGCGCTTCCTCCGGGCCGGAGAACAGCACTCCCGACAAAATCCAGGCCAAGGCTACGATGGCAATAACAACGGCGATTATCTTTGAAGATTTCATATTCTATAAGATCTTTCTCTTAAACCAATAATTTGGGGCATCTTACATGGTTATCAAGAAATAAAAAAGCCGCCAAAAGGGCGGCTTTAAATAAAATGTTTATGGAGAGAAAACTAGGCGCTTACAGCGGCTTTCACTTCTTCCTGAGCCTGATCTTCGTTTGAATCGGCTTCCTTATCCTGTTTTTCTTCAAATTCCTTGGCCTTGAGGATGCGATTACGGCTAGCGGCCTGATAAGCCATTTTGGCGTGTTCTTCACAATAAGGCACACCGTTCATTTTCTCGGCACCACAGAAGCCAAAATCATCATCCCTGGGGTCACCATAAGGCCAGCGACACATCTGTGATTCCAGCTCTGTCAGCTTAATCCCTGTACCATCGTTATTTGTAGCAATAGGAACCGGAGCGGATTTACGTTCAACTTTACTCGGAGCGCTTGGCGGCGGCGCGACCGGTTTCTTGTTCTGTTGAATGGGTGAAACCCGATTGGAGAGTTTAAGGCGATGGGCTTTTCCAATAACTGCGTTACGGGTAACCCCCCCAAGAGCCGATGCGATTTCCGCAGCCGTTTTGCCTTCGCTCCATAATTTTGTCAGTAGTGCTACCCGCTCGTCAGTCCAACTCATTCTATTAATCCTCACAAAATTCCCTCAGGTTTAAAACCTGATTTTGAACATTAAATAACCGCTATGGTGTAGAAGCCCATACTCTAACAGCATGATGATAAGAATGCCAAGCCCCCACGTTAAAAAAAATTCTTTATCCACAAAAAGGGGCCGCCCATACCCGCTTTTTATTTTGGCAAATCAAGTCCCATCATTTGATAACTCTCTGCATTCTCGGTCCAGTTTTCTTTGACCTTTACAAAGAGTTTGAGGTGAACGCGCTCGCCCATCATCTCTTCAAGTTCCAATCGCGCATCCTGTCCGATTTTTTTAATGCGCGAGCCGCCCTTACCAAGAACAATTCCTTTTTGGTTATCTTTTTGAACGTAGACAACCTGATCAATTTTTATGCTGCCGTTATCAAATTTTTCCCAGTTCTCTGTTTCGACCATCACCGCATATGGAAGTTCCTGATGCAGCTGATCAAAAAGTTTCTCGCGTGTGATCTCAGCGGCGAGCATCCGCATCGGTATATCGGTTATCTGATCTTCAGGAAACATCCATGGACTCTTTTTCATTCGCAAAGCCGTATCCTGCAATAGATCCGAAAGGCCATCGCCTTTCAAAGCCGAAATCATAAACGTTGCCAGATAAGGGAGTTTTTCGTTTAAACCCTGCGCAAGCGCCAGCAAATCAGGCTTGGCAACCCTGTCTGTTTTGTTCAAAACCAGGATACAGTTTTTAGAGTTTTGTAGGCCATCAATGATAATCTGGTTTTGCGCTGCTGTATTTTTCTGACTGGCATCAACCAGATGAAAAATAATATCGGCATCTTTAACGCTTCCCCAGGCAGCCGTGACCATTGCTTTTTCCAACGTCTTTTTAGGCTCAAAAATTCCGGGCGTATCGATCAGAACAATTTGCGCTTTGTCATGAATAAGAATTCCCAAAACGCGGCTACGCGTGGTTTGAACTTTTCGGGAAACGATAGAAACCTTGGCGCCAACCAGCGCGTTAATCAAAGTCGATTTCCCAGCATTGGGCAAACCGAGTACACTTACAAACCCACAAGACGTTTCTTCAGACAATGTCTACTGATCCTTTTTTATTTTTTTTAAAAACGCGTGCGCCACTTCCTTTTCAGCTTCCTGACGCGTGCGTCCCTGCGCCACAATAGGATCAAATCCTTTGACCTCAAGTTTTATATCAAAAACAGGTGCATGGTCTGGACCACTTTGGCCCACAATCTCATAGACGGGCAGCGGCAGAGCTTCTCCCTGCGCCCATTCCTGCAGCGCCGTTTTCGGGTGCTGCGGCGGGGTCTTCATGGTGTCCAGAACATCAGCCCAAAGCGCACGGATCAGCTTTTCCGGCGGCTCCAGCCCACCCTCCAGATAAAGCGCTCCGATCAGAGATTCAAAGACATCAGCCAGAATATTATCATTTTCGCTGCCACCGGCGCTGCGCTCAGCATCAGAAAAATGGATATAACCGCCAAGATCTATTTTGGCTGCCATTTCGGCCAGCATTGAGCCCTGCACCAGCGAAGACAGCCGCTTGGCAAGATCACCTTCGTTTTCCTCGGGGAATTTTTCGTAGAGAAGCTGCGCCACGACCAGGCCCAGCACCCGATCGCCCAAAAATTCAAGCCGTTCATAGTTGGTTTTGTGGCCTGTGCTTGAATGGGTAAGAGCGGTGCGGAGCAAGTCCTTATCACCAAAAAGATGGCCAATTTTTTCTTCGAGGGCTTCGATAGGCTTATTCACTTCGAGAGTCTTTCATAGTGCTCTCTTCTAAAGCGTTTTCTTCCAACGCCTCATGATCAGGGCGCACAGGATCAAGATTAACAAAGACGCGGTCATAACGAATGCTCCACGGCCATTTCCAGATTTCCATCAACCGCGCATGACCGTTGGTGGAAAAGAATATAAAGTCCGCCTTACCAACAATATTTTCATACGGAACATAGCCCACACCAGCGCCCGGTGCCCGGCTGTCCTGCGAATTGTCGCGGTTATCGCCCATAACGAAATAATGATCTTCCGGCACCGTGAACAGCTCGGTGTTATCATAAGGACGGTCATCGTCTTCTTCGTAGATGCGGTGTATGACCCCACCAGGCAAGGTTTCGATATATTCCATCGCCTTAACTTCTCCGCGATACTGATCGTCAACACGTTGAAGAACGACAGCTTCACGCGGGACAAGATCGCCATTAATATAAAGCCGCCCTTCTCTCACCTGTACCGTCTCACCCGGCAAAGCAACAACACGTTTGATGTAATCAATGCGTGTGTTTGAAGGCAGTTTGAAAACAATAATATCACCGCGCTGCGGTGGCTTTGACCAGACACGCCCTTCCATCGGAGCAATACTAAAAGGAAAAGAATGTTTGCTGTAGCCATAAGCAGGCTTGTGAACGAACAGATAATCGCCAATCTCCAGTGTCGGTTTCATCGAACCGGATGGAATATTAAACGGCTCATACATAAAGGTGCGGATCAGCAAGGCCAGCACGACGGCAATCAGGGCCGTTCTAAAAAATTCAGACAGCTCTTCCTTGGCGCTCATGGGAGGCTCATGCGGCTTTTCTTCTGTTTTCTGAAGTTGTTCTTCCATCATGATTGTTTTCTATAGCAAAGCTCTGGTGAAAACCAGCCTAGAATTAAGCTTCAACCCTAGAGGGCCTCAATAATAACAACGGCTTTGGCCAAAGGCGGCTCGTCGGTGATGGTCAGATGAATGGAGGGCTTGAGACCCTTTGGCACCATTGCCTCCAGCCGCCCGCGCGCACCGCCGGTAAGCTCAAGGCTTGGCCGCCCGGACGCATCATTGACCACACCGATATCTTTCATATATACGCCCTGATTAAAGCCGGTGCCCAAAGCCTTTGAGCACGCTTCCTTGGCGGCAAAGCGCTTGGCATAGGTATCAATATGAGTACCGGCGCCACGGCGGCGCTCGGCTTTTTTCTGCTCGGTATCCGTAAAACAGCGCGCAATAAAACGCGTTTCAAAACGCCCCATCACCTTTTCGACACGCCGGATATCGATTAAATCACTGCCAATACCAACAATCATTATTCTGCCTGTCCCGTTAATTCTTTCGCCGCTGCATGCATCCGCTTCAAACGGACGCGGCGCCGCGCGGCCCGGCCTGCTTTTATCATTGGATAAAACGCGAAATATGCCGGAAACCATACAACAAAGCCGATCAGATAACCACCCAGCATCCAGGGCAGGAAAATCTGCATCGGCTGGGTTTTGATGATCTCCCATAAAATACTGAGCGTCATTTCATCGGGAAGGTCCGCCGCGCCGCTCCAGCCAAACAGGCCGAAAATATAACTGCCCAGCGTATAGCTGGCCCACCAGATAAAGGGAAAGGTCCAGGGATTGCCAACGGCCGTACCGACGAAAGAGGCCAGAATATTTAAACGCAGCAAATAACAAACAATCGCGGTCTGGAGAAAGTGCAGGCCAACCAGCGGCGAAAAGGACATTGCCGCACCAACCGCCAGCCCGGCGGCAATCTTATGCGTGCTGTCGGACAGGCGCACAACGCGGTGGCGCGCATACTTAATTGCCCGCAGCCATCCCATGGACGGCCAGAAAATTTCTCTTGCATGGCCCAAAAGGCTGCGCGGCTTGCGTCGTTTAAACATTATTGGAACATAAGGACGGTCCATGCTAAAAGCAATAAAACTTAAGGGCGAAGGGCAAGGAAGCTATGAATAAGGACGCTATGAATATTCGGGACTCGATCCGCATCGTTCCCGATTTCCCAAAACCGGGCATTAATTTTTATGATATCGCCACCTTGCTGGCTGACCCGGCCGCGTGGCGCGAAACCATCGGCCAGCTGCGCGAGAAAGTGGAATTCTACCAACCCGACATGTTGATGGGCATTGAATCGCGGGGGTTTCTGGTTGCCGCCCCACTAGCAATGGAAATGGGGGTCGGCTTTGGCATGATCCGCAAAAAAGACAAATTGCCGGGTGAAGTTTTGTCCTATGAGTACGATCTTGAATACGGATCGGATGTGATTGAACTGCAAACAGATTTGATCGAAAAGAATTCCAATATTGTGCTGGTTGATGATCTTCTGGCCACCGGCGGCACGATGGCCGCGGCGGTGAATTTAATCGAACAGGCCGGGTCGAAAGTCTCGGCCGGTATTTGCATTATCGAGCTCGAAGGCCTCGGCGGCCGCGATAAAATCCCCTGCCCGTTTGAAGCACTGCTCACCTGCCCGGCCTAACCACCCTACTTTATCGTCCTCGCGCCCGCTCAACACTCGCGACAATCGGTGTGGCACGCAGAGCGGCGATAAGATTATTGAGGTGCTTGGTATCATTCACATAGATATCAATAACGATATCCCAAAAATCAACCGAGCGATTGGTGATTTTCAAATTCGTAATATTGCCACCATTAATTCCGATCACCGTTGTAATGGTGCCGAGCGCACCAGCCTCATTGATAAAGGTAAGGTTCAACCGTCCAACATGCGATTCCGGCGTATCCGACCCCTCACCCCATGACACGTCTAACCATCTTTCGGGCGTATCAGCAAAAGTCTCGAGCGTTTCACAATCAATCGTATGAATGGTCACGCCCTTGCCAGTTGTCACGATGCCGACAATACGGTCCCCCGGAAGCGGGTGACAGCAACGCGCAAAATGCATCGCCATACCAGGGATAAGCCCCTTGATCGGCATCGGCGCGTCCTTACCGGCTTCGGGCGGGCGGAACATCGCAGCGTGATCCATATCCGAGGCCGGCCGCTTTGCAATTTCAGTTTTATGCGCTGGAAAAATAGCTTTGAAAACATCGCGTGCAACCAGTACGCCTGATCCAATATTGGCATAGATGTCATCGCTTTCTTCTGCCTTGAATTTCTTAAGAATACCATTCACAGCCTTTTCGGTGAAATCATAGCCTTCCTGGCGGAAAATTTTCTGCAGCATCGCCTTGCCGAGTGTCACATATTCGCCGCGCTGCTGGTTGCGAATAAATTTGCGGATATGTGAGCGTGCCTTGCCAGTGACCACGAACCGTTCCCATGTCGGTGACGGATTCTGGGTCTTGGCGGTGATGATATCGACCTGGTCACCATTGCTGAGCGCGGTGTTCAGCGGCGCGATGCGGCCGTTTATTTTGGCGCCAACGCATTTGTCACCAACATCGGAGTGAATGGCATAGGCAAAATCAATTGGCGTCGCGCCATTGGGAAGCTCAATCAAATCGCCCTTGGGTGAGAACACATAGACCTGTTCCTGAAACAATTCTAACTTTGTATTTTCCCAGAAATCTTCGGGCCGTTGTTCTTGTTCCAGAATCTCGAGAAGCTCGCGCAGCCAGCGATATTTTTTGACATCCTTGAGGCTCGGCATCTCACCTTCTTTATACGCCCAATGCGCGGCAACGCCGAGATCGGCCTCGTAATGCATTTCCCTGGTACGAATTTGAATTTCGATCCGTTGTTGCTCCGGCCCCATCACTGTGGTGTGAATCGAGCGGTAGCCATTGGGTTTGGGTGTCGAGATATAATCCTTGAACCGTCCGGGAACGCTGGGGTAATGACTATGCAACAGACCAAGAACGTTGTAGCAATCCCCAACGTCCTCCACGACAATACGAAACGCCATCACATCGGAGAGCTGTTCGAAGGTTACATTTTTACGCTGCATTTTTTTCCAGATCGAATAGCGCGTTTTTTCACGGCCCGTGATCTCGGCACCAATATCGGCATCTTTAAACAGATTTGTCAGCTCGCTAATAATAGTGTCGACAATGCCCGTGCCTTCGCTGCGTAAAAAATCAAGACGCTTGGCAAGGCTCCCACGCGCTTCGGCATTTAAAACACTAAAGGCCAAATCCTCCAGCTCTTCCTTGATCTGATGAACACCAATGCGCTCGGCCAGCGGCGCATAGATTTCCAGCGTTTCAAGTGCGATGCGGCGCTGTTTTTCCTTATTTTTAAAACCATCAAGCGTGCGCATATTGTGCAGACGATCGGCCAGCTTCACCAACAAAACACGAATATCTTCCGACATCGCCAATAATAATTTCCTAAAATTTTCGGCCTGCTTGCCTTCGACGGTTTGGCTTTCGATCCGTGTTAGCTTGCTAACCCCGTTGACCAGATCAGCAACCTCTTCACCAAATATCTTTTTCAAATCCTCGTAGGTGGCCTCTGTATCCTCAAGCGTGTCATGCAAAATCGCCGTGATAATCGTGCCGGTATCCATTTTCATGTCGGCGAGAATACTGGCGACCTCGACCGGATGGGTATAATAAGGCTCACCCGACGCCCGGGTCTGACCGTCATGCATTTTTTTGGCATAGTCATAGGCCTGCTCAACCATTGCAGGGTCGAGATCAGGCTTATAGGCTTTTATCTGGTCGACAAGATCACTTTGTTCAATCATAGACGCTCAATCATGCTCTGAGTCCGGGTTTATCAGTATATTCCATAGACTTAAAGTAGCATGAAAAGCTGTAAAAATCATGAATGATTTGGACCACATAAAAAAGCCGGGTAAAACGACCCGGCTTTGGTGATTATATTAGGGCAGAACAATTATTCTTCTGCTGGTTTACCCGCAAGATCTTCCAGTGACGGCTCGCTACCATCATCAGAGTCATCATCGTCATTAATATCCAAATCCGGATCAACCTTGCGCGCTGCCATGGCGTTCCATTCCTCTTCGCCATCCATGAGGTCAGCGGGCTCCTCCTCTTCTTCCTGCGCGATAATGCGCTGGTGAGAACGGGTGAGCTCCTCTTTGAGATCTTCAACGCCAACATTTTCGCCGGCGATTTCGCGCAGCGAAACCACACAGTTTTTGTCATCGTCGCGCTCAATCGTCAGCGGCGCGCCAGAGCCGATTTTGCGGGCTCTTTGTGCTGCAACCATAACCAGTTCAAAACGGTTTGTTACTTTGTCGATACAATCTTCTACGGTAACGCGTGCCATAAATAATGTCCTTTTGCTTTTGCCAGAGATGGCTTTATAGTCAGTTTTTCCTTAAAAAGCAAGCATTGGGGTGGAAAATCATGATCCCGGAGAAAGCACCAGAGAAAGACTGCAATTTATGCCCGCGCCTGGAAGGTTTTCGCGCAGAAAACCGGGGGAAATTCCCGGATAAATTCAATGCGCCGGTGCCGTCTTTTGGGCCGAAAACAGCTGAATTATTGATAGTTGGACTGGCACCGGGCCTGAAAGGCGCCAATTTCAGCGGCAGGCCGTTTACCGGCGATTATGCCGGGGATTTGCTCTATGCGACGCTTTTGAAGTTCGGCTTTGCGCAAGGAAATTATGAAGCCCGCGCAGATGACGGGCTGGAATTAAAGAACTGCCGTATCACCAATGCCGTGCGCTGCGTGCCGCCGGAAAACAAACCAATCACAGAAGAGATGAATACCTGCCGCCCTTTTTTGGTGGATGAGATTGAGACGATGGAGAATTTGAAAACCATTCTCTCTCTTGGCCTAATCTCGCATAATGCGGTTGTCAAAACCTTTGGCCAGAAAATCAGCGCGCATAAATTTGCACATGGGGCAATGCATGATATGGGCGGCATCACTTTAATCGACAGCTACCACTGCTCACGCTACAACACCAATACGAAGCGCTTGACGACGGAGATGTTTGAAGATGTTTTTGAGAAGATTAACGAACATATGCGAGGTTAGTGTCAAAATCGTATCTCATCAGCCACTGAACAAGCGGTTCAACTTTTTTTCCGGGTCCACCGCTCCGTAAACCACCTTTAGTCGCAAAACTTAGACTATGACCATTACCTTCATAGGCTTTCCATTCAAAACCCGTTTCTGCGCCATACACTTCCTTACCAAGAAAATCGGTTACAACATTTTTAGCAGCAAAAACGGAGAAAGGTATTTTTATACTTTCCACAGGTGTTGGGAAAACAGCCTGCGCGTAACCATAAAGATAAGTTCCTGTGTTTTTAGGATTACCTTTAAGATTCTTGGCATATCCCCCTTCAAAAAAGACACGATAAATAGAATGATCAAAAACAGTATGGGCAAGATAAGTCGTTTGCGCAGATGTTGTTTCGCCCGCCTGTAGATGCGTAAAATTACCACCGTATCCTATTGATGTTTCAGACCCCAGGATATGTTTGTTCCTTGCATCAACACGTATAGAAAGTGTATCGGAACCACCAACTATATTTTTAGTTGGCAAAGGATCTACGCCCTGACCATAAATTTTGCGTAAAGACTTTGGTGCCACTTTAAACAAAGCAACATCAAGAATTGCATTTCCGTCTCGTTTACAATGGAATCTATGCTTCAAGGCGCCGCCTATAAGACTCTGTGTAATTAAATTCTGAAAGGTTGGAATATCCTCCGCTGCTGATGGCGGTGTAAGCCCATAAAAGTCCAGTTCCCATGCTCTCGATGGAGAATAATTGACCGGCTCAAACAACCCGCCGCTTAAATCTGTACAACCACCTATACCTTTGAAAGTCACTCTTGCTTCTCGCGGTTTTAAGCCAGCGCCAGCCTGAAACATTGTTTTATTATTTTGGGTAGTAGCATTAAAGGCACTTCTAAATGTCGTAGATTCCCAGAGAAAACTTTTACCATGGTTTGCAGTCAAACTTCCCCGCAGATTTGGCATTGGAGCAAAGGAAGCACCACCACCAACATCTTCATGCCCTGCGACGGCCATAAATTTTCCAGAGAGATCGCCCGCGAAGGCCGCTGTTGAAAGCAATACAGATAAACCCACCGCTACAAATTGATTAAGAACCTTTTTTAAAGCCATTATTCTTTTACTCAATAGATTGAAAAGAAGGCACTTTAAGTAACACTTGCAGTTATGTCAAGAAAATTTATGGGAATCCTAAGGTGCTACCGCTTCACTCGCGGTTTGCGGATTGAAGCCTTCGCGTTTCATCATAAGTTTGTTGAGCGCATTAATATAAGCCCGCGCGCTGGCAACCAGTGTATCGGCGTCAGCGCCTTGCCCGTTCACCGTCCGGCCATTTTCCTCCAGCCGCACCGTCACCTCGGCCTGCGCGTCTGTACCGCCGGTAATCGCGTGCACCTGGTAAAGTTGCAGATGCGCATCGGGGTGCGGAACGATTTCGCGGATGGCTTTAAAGATCGCATCGACAGGGCCGTTGCCTTCGACCTTCTTCGCTTTCTCTTCGCCATCAATTTCAAGAACCATGTCGGCGGTTTGTGGGCCCGTCGTCCCGGCCTGTATCTGCAGGGAAATAAACTTTATACTTTCATTTTCGCGCACAACTTCATCTTCGACCAGCGCAATGAGGTCGTCTTCAAAAATTTCTTTCTTTTTATCGGCAAGATTTTTAAACCGCGCGAATGCCTCCTGTAGCGCATTGTCACCAAGATCGAACCCCAGTTCCGCCAGTTTGGTTTTAAACGCATGACGGCCCGAATGCTTTCCCATCACCAGTTTGCTCTCGGTCAGTCCCACCGATTCCGGCGTCATGATCTCATAGGTATTGGCGTGCTTAAGCATACCATCCTGGTGAATGCCGCTTTCATGGGCAAAGGCATTGGCCCCGACAATCGCCTTGTTCGGCTGCACGGCAAAGCCGGTAATCGACGAAAGGGTGCGTGAAATTTTGGTAATTTTTTCCGTCTCAATATTGGTGGTGTAAGGCATCATGTCGTGACGCGTGCGCAGCGCCATAACAATTTCCTCGAGCGCCGCATTGCCCGCGCGCTCGCCAATACCGTTGATCGTGCATTCAATCTGCCGCGCGCCATTTGCTACGCCAGCCAGACTATTGGCCACAGCGAGGCCAAGATCATTGTGACAATGCGTGGAGATAATCGCTTTGTCGATGTTCGGCACGCGTTCAAACAGCATTGCAATTTTGGCGCCATATTCTTCGGGAATGGTGTAGCCAACCGTATCGGGAATGTTCACTGTCGTTGCGCCAGAGTTGATTGCAATCTCAACCGCACGACACAGAAAATCATCTTCGGTGCGGCTGGCATCTTCGGCGCTCCACTCGACATCATCGGTAAACTTACGCGCGAAAGTCACACTCTCGGATACGGCATCCAGAACTTCTTCCGGCGGCATTTGCAGTTTGTGCTTCATATGCAACGGTGAGGTGGAGATAAAGGTGTGAATGCGTTTTCGCTTTGCCGGTTTGATCGCATCGCCAGAGGCTTCGATATCGGCCTTTTTGGCGCGTGACAATCCGCAGACAACAGAGTTTTTGACGGTCTTGGCGATTTCATGCACCGCTTCAAAATCGCCGGGTGAAGCGACAGGAAACCCGGCTTCGATAATATCGACACCCATCTCATCGAGAAGCCTTGCCATTTTCAGCTTCTCTTCGAGATTCATCGAACAGCCCGGCGATTGTTCACCGTCTCTTAATGTCGTGTCGAATATAACAATTTGGTCTTTATTGGTCATAGCTGCCCCTTTTAAAGCGCTTTTGTCTGTTTATCAATGTTTGGAGTTTTGTTCCCCTGGAGCGCAGGCGCAGCCAAGCGCCTCATACCCGCTCAGGGGCGAAGTAAGAGCAGTAATAGGTTTAGATTTTCTGCTTGTCTGTTCATAACGGTATTAAAACCAGATTTGCCAGTTTTACGCAATAAAATTCTTAATCCTCGAGACTGCGCGCCTCATCGACCAACATAATCGGAATGCCGTCACGGATCGGATAAGCGAGCTTGGCTTGTTCAGAAATAAGTTCCTGCACTTCTGAATCATAACGTAAGGGCGACTTGGTCAACGGACAGACCAGAATTTCCAGCAATTTCGGATCAACTTCATTCATGGTGGCATCCTAGGCATTAATGATGTGAACAGCAATCTTCTTTTTCGCAGGCCGCCATTTCTAGCATCGTCATAAATAACTCTGCACGCGTATGACAACACTTGGCCTCAAGCAGGGCTTGTTTCTCACTCGCGTCAAACGGACAAATCATAGACAGGCATGTGATCAATCGACCATCCGGCGCACCGTCTATGGCCTCCCAGTCACAGTTCATTTCCTGCAATTCAAAATATTTCTTTAGCAAGATTTTGAGTTGTGGCCGATTGAGATCCAAACATTTTTTTTCACTTAAATCCTCACGGTACGATGTCCATTCTGTACGGACGCTGCGATAATTTCTATTACTGGAAACTTCTTCAGTAATATTAAAACGGCAAATCCCTGTTAGGGTGATGAGATATTTTCCCTCTTCAGTTTCATTAAACGCCGTGATTTTTCCGGCGCACCCAGTTTCAAAAATTGGAGTATCATCAGCAATCTCTTTGATTGTTTTGTCACGCGGCTGCACCATGCCAATATAACGATCCGCAGCCATCGCATCTTCGACCATCGCCAGATAACGCGGCTCAAAAATATTGAGCGGCAATTGCCCGCACGGCAAAAGCAAAGCACCCGTCAGCGGAAAAATCGCGAGTGTGTCCGGCAGATCATCAAATTCGGGGGCAAAGGGGTTTTGTTCCATATTCTAGTATTTAGGCGCGGGCACTGCTAAGTCAATGATCCGATGCTCATGCCCGACATTTTTGATGAATTTCAAAAGATCGGCGGGGATCAGTCCGATCGTCATGGCATTGTCTAAGGGGTGATAATTCACCCGCTCGGCTTCCATCATCGAGCGATCGAGGATGACGTTAACCTCATGGTCCTTGTCATTCAGGATACAAAACGGGCAAACAGAGCCGGGCCGAATGCCCAGATATTGCCAGAGCCGCTCCGCCGAGCCAAAGGAAAGCCGCCCACAATCCAGCAAGGTTGGAAGGATTTTCAGGTCAATTTCCGTCTCATTGGCCGCCACCAACAGAAACATTTTTTTCTTTTTATCGCGCAGGAACAAATTGCGGCAATGCACACCGGGAATATCCTTTTTAAGCGGCTCACCCTCCTCCACCGTGAAAATCGGGTCGTGATGATGTAATTCATAAGCAATATCAAGAGATTGCAGCTTTTCGAACAGCATATCCGGTGTGGTCGGCAAAGGCTGATTTTTCAGGGTTTTGGCTTGTTCGCTCATGAAATCCTCTACCGCTTTTATCTCCAATTCATGCAATAAAATCAAGCCTTTCGAGATTGAAGGCTAAGTGTTTGTTAACTTTTTTCCGTCATACTTTAAGGAATAATAAGCGGGATAAGGGCATATGAGTATAGACGATACAAAACCAATTCCAGCACCTATTCTTATGGCCAGTCTTGAACAAAGAGGCATGGCCGACTCACTCACGCGCAATGAGGAGGTAGAAGGACGTATAATCGATGCTGCAAAAAATGGAACCATGAATCATGAGGCTTTAATGGGCAAATTGCCCTCAGAGGGAGCCACGTTTGTAGCATTTGGCCTTGATCAAGAACAACTCAAACCTGATGTTAACCTCGGTAATGATGCAACCCCTGCAGCCGATCAAACATTTTCACCAACGCGATGAACAACGTATGAATATAGAGCTTACATCATTAGGAGATGGCGGAGTAATGCTGGTCAGCGATCAGCCATTACCCGACATTGTCAAACGGGTTGAATATTATCGTGAACAGAGATTGTTTATGCTGATCTTTTTCGATTCCCAACTGGACGACGAGTTGATGCATTATGAAATTACCTCCGACATGGCTTATAGCGTCGAGAAAACTCCCAATATCATGATTTACTCCCTTTTTCCCGATCATGATCCAATAGGCTATGTGGTTCCACTAATACAGGTCGGTGATTTTTATCACAGCTCTAGCGATACCATTAACGCTTGACCGCCGCCGCTTTTTCTTTATATTCTCTCAATTCTTAATGAAAGACGCGAGTGTAGCTCAGGGGTAGAGCATTTCGTTGCCAACGAAAATGTCGAGAGTTCGAATCTCTTCACTCGCTCCATTCACTCTACCGTTCCGTCCGAGGAACAGGTCCACCCTACCTTTCATAGATTTTGACACATAAGCCTTTTTGTTAATTGCTACTGCGAGTGCTACTGCAATGAAGGCTGTTGAACGTCATTTGTATATCCGTAACGGGTATTATTATTTTCGTAAATTTACACCGCGAAACCTGAGTGATCTTCTGCCCTTTCGAGAGATATGGCTTGGTCTGGATACACAGGATTTAAGCGTGGCAAGGATGCAAGTCGCACAGCTCGATTATGAGTTCACAAAGCTCATTAGCCAGCTAAGGCAAAGCTTATGTGATTTATCGCCTGACCAGTCACCGGATATGATTGTCCATGATTTTGTTTCTGCCATCGACAAGGTGAAAGATGCCTATGGATACGAACCACCAGCTAAATACAACCATATCAAAAGACAGGGGGCACAAAGGGGAGGGTTGTTGTTCTCTCAAATCGTAGAGGAATATCTAAAGGACTGCCCCACCGATACCCACGGCACACGCTTTCACAAAGAGAACACCTACACACTGTTCATAGAGCTTATGGGTGATCTGGCTTTTAGGGACATAGGCACAGACGAAGCCAAACATTTCAAGTCCCTGCTCATGAAGATTCCATCCAATGCGAAGAAGCTGCACAACATCCAAAGTTTTGAGGGAGTTGATCTGGACAAACTCAAAGGCAAGCCGCAGCACCCCAAGACCATCAACAACCGTCTGGCCTATATCATTGCGTTGTTCAATTGGGCGATACGGGCCGAGTACTATCATGGCTCAAATCCCTTCTCACACCTCATCATACGGGGAAAGAAGGTTACGGCATCAAGGCGGCATCCATTCAAACCGGAAGAATTACTTACGCTGTTTCAAAGTGGTCTTGGTAAGGGTATGAAATATCCTTCTATGTACTGGGTTCCTTTGATTGGGTTGTATTCTGGTATGCGATTAAATGAAATCTGCCAACTGTACGTCAAAGACATAAGGGTTGAAGACGGTATCTATATTTTCGATGTGAATGACGATGGTGATGACAAGGGATTAAAGACAGCATCCAGTCGGCGCAAGATTCCTATTCACAAAGCAATTATAGAACATGGCTTTCTTGATTACGTGGTTGAAATCAAAGATCAGAAGCACAAACGCCTGTTTCCTGACATTCCGATGGGTAAGAGTGCTCGAAACTACTCCAGCACCTTCACAAAACGTTTCTGGCGGCTCCTAAAGGCCATAGAGATTAAACGGGAAGGCCTGTGCTTTCATAGTCTGCGTCACACATTTATAGACGGGATGCGCAATGCAAGGGTAGAAAGGTCTATCGTCATGGCTCTCACTGGCCACCAATCTGCAAAAGAGGTTCACGATGCGTATGGATACGGCTACAGCCTTGAGATTTTACAGGAAAATATAAACAAGTTATCATTCCCCATAAGGCTATCTAATTCAGAAGGAACGTAAAATGACCAAAGCTGAACTCGGAGAAATAATATCTAAAGTCTTCGCCCTCTATTATTTCTTTCAGGCGGCGTGGGTGTTAACGACACGGCTTCTAAGCCCCCTTTTTCATGGCGGGACTCACCTAATAGATCCATATATTTTATTGTCCTACACAGTGTCCCTCTTATTCTTTGTGGCTATAGCTCTAGGGTTTTGGTTTGGAGCTGAAAAGCTAGGTAGCCTGATAGCAGGTCAAAACCCTGACAAAGTAATTACCACTGCCCCTGCGCAGCATTTCATGGCCTGTGTTTTTGTAGGCTTTGGGTGCTTCTTGTTTAGCTTCATTATTCCTGATCTGGCTGAACTGATTTCCTTAGCCTTCCACGATGAAACTGTACAAAAAATTAAAATACAGAATATAAACATGGCAGAAAAGGCCGTAAAAATTGCACTCTATTTTGTTTTGTCTCTTCTTTTCATTTTAGGTGCTAATGGTCTTCAACGTGGTGTAATGCTGCTACGTCAAATAGGACAGAAGTAGGCCAGTTGTGCATTTTGTCTATTTCCTTAGGAGCGAGAGCAACACTGTAAAAGTGTATACGGGTTACACGGGTGACCTCGATAGGCGTTTGGGTGAGCATAACCACGATGATAACGAGGGATATACAAAGCAATTCCAGCCTTGGCGGATTGAGGCGTGTGTTTTATGCGATGATGAACAGACAGCAGAAATTGTAGAAGCGTATTTCAAGAACAGCGCAGGACAAGAGAAGTTCAGAAACTTTGCTAAGGCTAACCCTCATCATCCTAGTCCTAAGCAAGGGTTTTTTGATACCCTAGAAGAAGGCCGAGCATTTGGACGCAAGGAAAGACGGTTTCATGCCACGAAAGATGGTAAAAAGACGGTGATGCTTTTAAGTCACGCGCAAACGTAAGGTGAGTAATAGATACAGCGTATGAGTGTAAAATTTTCTTGATTTTATCAAAGCGTCATGATAAATATATTGGTACTGGGCACATAGGATTTATTCAGTCCGCCCCAATCTCTTTTGAGCTTGAATTGAATGTTGTAGTGAGTATTGCACAGCTGGCGAGTAACATCAAAAGCGGGGGATACTCTGAAAAGCGCCCGAACTGGGCTAGGCGATAGACAAAGCAACCCCTGTAATGCCGGGTTTTGTCAGGAACGCACACGCACCACAACTATAGCATTACTCAGACTTGTCAGCATTGGCAAAGTCTCAGGCTCCGAGCCTCCTATATCTAGAGGTGCGCCTAAATTTTCTCTTCATCACTTAAATAATTCTTCTGGCTTAACTTTTAGGGCTTTGGCAATCTTAAAAAGCACTGGTACAGAAAAAGCCACATGACCATTCTCAATTCGGCTTATATAATTACGAGCAACGTCAGCCGCTCCAGCTAAGTCCTCTTGACTCATGCCCTTTGATTGCCTAGCCCTCATAATCGCCAGCCCTATTGATTTCAAATCTTCCATAGAAATGGATTGTTAACTATGATAAACAAAATTACTGTGAATGATCGTTAACAAAATGAAGAGGCGGAGGATTATGAAGAAGCTGGTTTTAGTATCATTTTTGGTCCTAACGGGCTGCGGCGCTGTTCAACAAGCACAAATAAATTCGGGTGCTAAAAAAGCGCAGATTGAGATTGTTGAAAAATGTGATTTTCTTTTGCGCTTCTCAGATAAGGAAGCTATGGCATGGATGAACGCTAAAGAGCCTATGACACAATGCGCGGCGAAATACAAAAAGCCTTGGCCTCAAGACAAAATGCTGGAAATTAGTCGATGCGGTACAGAAGTTATGAGTACAAAAATACGTCCGGTCTCACACTCTAAGGCAAAATTTGACAAGATGATGAAGGCCAGACAATCCGAACATGAGCAATACGCCAGTGGTCAAATAGGATGGGATGAATTGGACGAATTAGGGATGGTGCGATTAGATAACTATTTTAACGATGCTAATAACGGTAGTTATTTCAGCTATGCAAACTGCCACAATGCAGCATTTCAGAAAAACGTGTTCCCTGCATATCCAAACCACCTTAAGCCTACTCTTACGGCGTTTATGAGCAAGTTGTCTTCATTTTCAAGGCAGGCTGATAAAAAGAAACTGGCTCCCGAGGATTATCAAGTTGGGTATCAAGAATTATGGAGTGAGTTTGCGAGCAAGGAACAAACACAAATAGGACAGGCCAATGCTCAAAATGCTCAAGCTTGGCGGGATGTCTCAGGACAAATTATGCAGGCAGAAACGGAACGTTACAAAGCCAGACAAGAATCTTTGCAGAAGAACAGGCCAACAAATACAAACTGCACGGTCTGGAATGACACGATGAACTGCACAACTTGGTAGGGGGATAGGGCATGTTTAAGGAATTGTTATTTGGCCTCGCCGTATTGATTATCGCATCAGCAGTAATCGTTTTTGTTCCTATTCCTCTTAACATCATTCTTTTTGGAGTTGTATGGTATGCGGCTGACAGGCTTGGTAGAGAGTGGGGAATTATTAAGTGTTGATATGCGAAATCTTACCTTAGTATTTCTTTTTTCTTTGTGCCTATCTGCTTGTGACAACGAAGAAGTGCAGGTAGTAACAGAAGAAGCGACCTTGCTTGATGTCGAGTGTGCAATGCATCTTTATGGCCTAGATGTTCCTCAAGATATAGAGAAAGCTATGCCAATTTGTGAAAAAGCAGCAGAAGCAGGGGCACAAGGAGCACAATATGTTATGGGCGTATATTTTCTTGGTGGGGGAAATGAGGAAGCAGCTATCTACTGGTTTAAACAAGCAGCCAAGAACGGACGTACAGATGCCATAGAGCAGCTGGAAAAGCTCGGTATTAAGCAAGACATACAATAACTTCATTAAAATTTATTACCAACCAAAACTCTACCTTTGAAAAGGGGGTGTAGTCCTTTAATCTGTCCATGAAAGGAGAAAGCCATGTCGGATGCAGCATTAGAGAATATAGACCCACTGGAAGTAGAGCCAATGTTCATTGATGTGAGTTGGGACACTGATGATGAAAGGCTAGATCACGCTGTAGAAGATTTGTTTGATCGTACAAATTTTGAAACCCCGAAGACAAGAAAAGACGCTATAGAGAATTTAAGGAAGCACTTACGTGCGGCCTTGATCGTTTGTATTCGTGCTTATCAGCTTGATCCTGATGTTCCCGTTGCTTGTCCTTTTAGTAACACTTTCGGTAAACCATCATATAAGGGTGATTTTGACCCTATGAATCCCAAGCGATACGACTTCAACAAAATTAAAGAGGTGCTAAGGGGATTAGCAAAGCTTGACTTCATCCATATTGATCTCGGGAAACAAGCCTTTTTTAGCGATGGATACCAAGGCAAAGCCACACGGTTTAAGCCTACCGAAGATTTCATGGGGTATATTGAAGACCAAGGCTTACACGAAATTGCCTTTGAAAAGATGCTTGTGAACGGCGGTATGATTATCACATACAGAAAAAAACGAAGATATGGGCGGGAATATAAGAAGGTTTTATACGATTATGATGATCTTGAAATGCCAGAGGATGTACGACAATCGGAGGAATGGTTGCCGCCTTATAACCAGCTTATCAAAGAAGCTGATATTCAACTCAAAAAGAAAGTCTCTAATCAGGTCATAGACACAAACAGTAATGAAAGCTATCGCGTGTTTCATGAACATAGATATGATTATGGTGGTCGGTTCTATGGAGGCTGGTGGACGTATTGCAGCCGTGAAGATAGGCGTTACATCACCATCAATGATGAGAAGACGGTAGAATGTGATTACACATCAAACCACCTCTATTTATTCTATGGCATCAACAATCAGGAAGTACCAGAAAACCTCAAGGCAGACCCATACAATCTCAGTGAGGATTACCCTCGTAAGATTTTTAAACTCTTTATCACCCGCTTGTTTAACTGTCCCGGTAAGTACGGAATAAATAATCACATCTCAACCATGCTGAAAGACAAAAAGTTAGACGACAAGGATGATATTGAGCTTTTAAAAGAGCATGGAATAACAAGATCACCAGAAATGAGACGTGTCTTGGACATTATTTACAACGCTCATCCTATATTAGAGCAATCAACCGATGCCAACCAAGGCATGATCTTAATGAACTGGGACTCAAAAATAGCAGCCTACGTATTAAAAACCATGACTGACCTTGGTACTCCTACCTTATCTATTCATGACTCCTTTATTGTCCCTAGAAGTCAGTTAGAAGTACTAAAACAAGCCATGAATGATGCTTATGATTTTTGGGATATTCCTCTAGCCAGATCACCAATAGAAGAAAAATATGCTCATTTAATCAGGAGTGAAGATTATGAATGGGAAGCAGTTGAAGATTTTAATCAAAAGCATACTCATGAAGAAGCAGAGTTAATAATAGAGAGGAATAAACAGAGGCAGTAATACCAAATCAACTATTCATTTACTACCTCCCTAATATATAATTAAATTCCTCAATACCCTTACCAAGACCACTTTAGAATGCTGTTTGTTTTTAGTGGTTTCTCGTTGTTATTCCTCAGAAATAAAAGTGACTCTTCTTTGCCCGTGGAAGCTCGGTGACTCGTTCTTTTTTCAAGGCTACCCCACTACCATTATGGAATTAAACTGGACGCAGTGACCTTCTGCGAGTCAGGAAAGGGCACTTAATTAGCAGCCTGTTCATGCTCCTGTTTAGCCAACCACGCTTCTACATCGGATAACCTGTAGCGTCTGGTTTTACCGATGAGAATAGGATCAACACCGAGAGAGTGCTCTTTGCCATACTTCCTGAGGTGCTTTTGTAGGCGAACCCATGCCACTGATACGTCCAATAGCTCTGCAAGTGAGTGATCGTTTAGCAGCTTCATTTTGTTTTGAGAGACTTCTTTTTTGTCCATGATATTAGAGCGCCTTTCTAGCGCTTATTTGCGTTACTATGCGTAAAATCAATTGAATTTACCTATATTATACCAAGTTCACAGCCCCTATACCAAACGGGCCATATTCACATTTCGTGGGTTTGGTATAGCCAGATTGAATGCTGTATAATAGACGTAATAGAAGTTAAATAGTTCAATAAAACAGAGGGCAGTAGCCTGTTTAAACAAAGATCGGTGGGTTAAGAGCTTAAGTTACTAGCCATAGACCACCACCCCTCAAAAGAACAAGATCACAGGAATGAAAAGAACCAAAGCAATGTTCTAGGCGTAACAACTTTGGATGCTTATGGGTCGCTAGTAATGGCTCCTAAGTATGCTCAATTATTTATAATTGTAACCGTGACAGTGGATACTGAATCGATGGACAGGGAATAATGGTCACTGCCCTTAGCCGTTTGAGATTCAATTACTAGATGATGTGTAAAGCCCTCAGGTGAAGACACACAAACAATCATACCTCCCCTTTAAGGGACTAAGAAAGATATACTACCAGTGTATCTATTTTTTATTCTTAGTTTCTTAGGGGGGGAATAAATCTGTGTCTCCCTAGGTGATGGGGGGTGAATGGGGAAGTAAAACTAAAAATAACAAAACAAAAAAACCATTTACTGCTGTTTACTTTTCCTTCTTACTCTTAAAATTATACTTACTCCATAAAGCCTGACCGACAAGCTTCTAACTGTTTACACATACAGTCTTAGGGCGATTTCGGTAAAACATTATGGATGGGGCCACCCAAGAGCCTTTGAATGGACAAAAATACACTGCGTGTTTGGCAGGATCGTAGTTATATAGCCCTTATATATGGCTATTTCCCCCGTTTTCCTTGGTTTATTGGTCTTACCTATATGGAGTGTGATGTAGTGTTTATGTAGTTTTGTCATTTCTCTACAAAATCCTCATAAAAATAAAGACTTAATCAATAAACAAGCTTTCAACGAACTGTTGGTTTTGCTAGTGTCAATACCATCTGTAGTTGACACGGAAATTTTAAATGCGCGCAATTCACCCCTTTCCTGCCCGTATGGCACCTGAAATAGCTTTAAAGGCAATATCCGATTTACCTAGTGGTGCTAAAGTTCTTGATCCCATGACAGGATCGGGAACAGTTTTGAGAGAAGCGGTTATGCAAGGTCATGATGCTTATGGTTATGATCTCGATCCTCTGGCTGTTCTTATTTCAAACGTATGGACACGTAAAATTGACCTAGAGAAACTTGAAAAGAAGTTTGACCGATTAATAACAAACGCGTCCAATGCCCGGTTAAGCGATATTGAGCTGCCTTGGATTGATAAAGATAAAGAAACAAGAGAATTCATAGATTTTTGGTTTAGTAACCCCCAAAAGAGAGACCTTAAAAAAATTGCATACTTCCTGCACAAGTACGAAAAACAAGGCAAAGATCGTGAAATAGTTGATGCTTTGAAGTTAGCGTTGAGCCGCATCATTATCACAAAAAAAGTTGGGGCTTCTTTAGCGTGGGATATATCACACAGTCGACCGCACAAAGTTAGAGAGGAAAATGATTATGATGTATTCGCAGGATATAAAAGCTCCGTTGAAAAATTGGTTAAACAGCTTTCGTTCGAAGGTAAAGAAATTGGAAAAGCAAACGTCTCACTTGGTGATGCCCGATTTTTGGACAGCATAAAAGATAAATCAATAGATGCTGTTATAACGTCTCCCCCATACCTTAATGCAATAGACTATCTTAGGGGCCATAAATTTTCGCTGGTGTGGTTTGGGTATACGATTCCTGAAATTCGAGGTATCCGATCTATTTCTGTTGGAGCAGAAAAGGCAAAAGAGAAGTGCAAAAACGATGATATTATAAAAGAAATTAGGGAAGAGATAGTGACGGAAGAAAGCCTACCCAAAAGGCAGATTAAAATGATAGAGCGTTATATTGGTGATGCTATCGGCCTTATGTCTGAAGTTTCAAGGGTTCTTAACAAAAAAGGGAAGGCAGTCTTTGTTGTAGGTAATTCTTGTTTGCAAGGAACCTATATTGAGAATTCAAAAATATTTGAGCGTGCAGGAAGCATTTTCGACTTGAATCTTATTGATTCCCAAAAGCGCGAATTGCCTGAAAACAGAAGATACCTGCCTATCCCGAAAGGAAAGAAAGAGTCTTTGGGAAAAAGGATGCGCTACGAGATTGTCCAGACTTTTGCGAATTAACCGCTAAATATTCAAGAATTTTATCGGGGCAAGTTTTTTGGGTAATTTTAAAACTTAATTTTCCATCTGTACCTGCGACAGTGTACTGGCCCCGCCGGCGTCTTGCCACGCTGACCCACTCAGAATCTTCATGGTTTTCATCAAGTATTTGCTTTAATTCTTCGAAATTGAGAACGGCGACACCATCATGGTGACAAACAAAGGCCGCAAAGACTTCTCCGAACGTTTCATACATTTCAAAAATCTCATCTTGGTGAGCTTTAGAAAAAGTGAACCGCCACGGTGAGACGCGCTTCGTAGAATGTTTGATATAGAGGCCTGCCACATCATTGATTACGTAAGATGAGTTGCTTTTTGTTGGATAAAATTTAAAACACAAAGGTTCAGGAGAAGCGTGCAACAAGCGCGAAAATACGACACCGTGGTATTGTTCAAATTCCTTTGTCACGCAGCTTTTTCTTTCGGCCCTTTGATGGTCTTGAAATTTTTCAGGAACTTTATGCTGCCGTTATACTTATAGAACAAACGAGCCTGCCCTATCGCATTGTGAGAAATCCTTAAATGATGTGCTACCGGTGAGTTCTTTGAGAAATTAGCACCACCCATAAAACCTCTTTTACGACTGATGTTTTGCTGATCAGCATCGTGCATATTCGCAATGGAATGTGAGGAATGAAGCGTAATTGAATTATCGCCCTGCGGACTAAATTCTCGAATATAGGAGAGCACGTATGCGGGGAAATTCTCCTCTCCCAACAAACTCTGCAGCTTTTCTAGTTTAGAAATATTACTGTCTTCCGAACTCACTATGCCTTCTGCATCCGTCTTAACGCCATTGTAATCAAAAATGCCGTAGCTCATCTCACCTGCATCTATAGAAACATTCAATTTGTCCACACTCGCAGATGCTGCAGCAGAAATTCTCTTACTTTCCAGCCATACGGGTGCGTTTCCAGCACGGACGGCCGCAAGGGCAAGCCTATGAAAGATAAAACACCTATGCCAGTCTAAATAGAGGTTCTCGGGAATTGTAAGCTCGAAATAAGGGAGGTAATCGCGGGTACCAAACATACGCGCTCGCTGGATATAAGTATCCTGCTGAATTTTATGCTTAACGTCACGAGTAAAATACATTGACAGAAGATTATCAAAGGTCATACCTCTGGAAACGATATTACCACCGATGACAATAGTAAAGATCGTTGAAGGAGAAGTGGCACTTTTGTGATTTTTTTCAAACTCTTTAGCGCTGTTCATAACAACAGTATTCCGGCGTCCTATGTTCTCTAAAATATAATCTGTAATCTTATCCGCCTCGCCGGGATAACGCTTATTAGCTAATGCCCACACTTTTTCAACGTACTTAGCAAAATTCTTGTCGCTTGTGTCCGACAAAGTACCAAACACTTTTTGTATGGTTTGATAATCAATCTTATGGTCTGCCTTCTTCCCGCTTGTATGAACAAGAAAGCTATAGTTTTCTTCTCCATGTATCTCAGGATGCAAATTTAAATATGCGACATTCACCATAAAACCAAACAAGGCATTACGGCACCATTTAGGATCGTCACCAGCACCATCTGGAACAAACGTCATACCAAATTCACAGCTATGTGTGATGGGAAAAAATGTGTCTTGACCTGTGTATTTACTATGAGGGAGAAAATCCACCCATTTCGTATGGTCATTTTCAAACGTACTATTTAGATTAAGCCTTGCCGGCGTTGCTGTGACACCAACGTATGTGCCTCCATTTTTTAAAAGAGTTTCAATCAGTTCGTTTATCGGTGTTTTTTCCCCCTCCTTATTTATTTTTGCATTAGGGGAAGCATAATCCGCCTCATCATCAATAATGATCTTGCCACCTATATGACCTACTTTTTCTATAAGTTTTCTAAGGTTGCTCCCATTTTTCTTACAGAAGATCACCCATTCCTTATCCCCAATCTCAATAACAGGATCCATGATTTCTAGAAAATTGTATGGAGCAGGAGAAAGTCCCGACTGTTGAAATCTTAATAAGTTTTGTTCCAAAAGAGAAACATTGTCATTCAGCAGATGAATAATTATTTTGTGCCCCTCATCCAGCAGCTTGGCTGTAAGGGCAATCATCATTTCTGTCTTACCGCTTTGGGGTTCCCCATAAACTATGAATGAGCGCCCGCTACCCTGAATGTTTTCCACAGATTCATTAACGGTCTTTTCTATGCAGTCTGTTTGCCTACCTTTATCTTTTAAGGCCTGAATTCTTTTTGCATACCTATTGCTTAAATGTTTTTCTGCTTTGAATTTGTTTATATCGAAACTCATAATTTTTCTCCGTCCGAAAAAGCTAGGCTAGTTACGTTTTTCAACTTATAAGTGAGTCTTACCTAAAATAGCATTGCCGGCGCAAGCTTTTAAGAAAATAATTATTCTGAAAAATACACTAAAAATTCCAGCAGGCCTTATCTTAACAAACCGACCACCCCCAATTCTTCCTACCCCCCCTTCTGAATATGGCTTCATACCCTGAGCTCGAATCCGGCAGGTGACTCCATATTTTTTCAATTAGTGCTACTGCGAGTGCTACTGCAATGCTATAATTTGAGAGGTTATAGGTATTATGCGTTAAGACGTAAGTATCTGTGAAAGTATAGGAAATCCGGCCTTCTCGGAACAAAGTGTAGAGTAAGGACAAGGGGCGAAGCCCAATCTCTTCACTCGCTCCATTAATCTCGGTAAATAAAATTAATAAATTCCACCCGTGCCGGTCGTTGCCGATTCACCGACGTTGTCATTGCCGGTCGATTCCGGCACGGTGTTGATACCGCGCCCATCAAGAATAAACATCTCTTCCGTTGGTTCGCTGCCAGCCACAAACGCCTCCCAGATCACACGCTGATCACCCGGGCGAGCGCGCACACCGGTCGCAGCATTAATTTGCACCTGCTTGATGCCGGGCGGAATTCTAAATGGCGAAGGCGGCTGCCCTTCCAGCGCTGCTTCCATAAAGGCTTTAAAAATCGGCACAGAAACCGATGACCCTGTCTCACGTTTTCCCAAAGATTTAGGATCGTCAAAACCAGCGAAAACGCCAACCACCAAATCAGGGGAAAAACCAATAAACCATGTATCTTTGGATTCATTCGTCGTGCCCGTCTTGCCCGCCAGCGTCCTTCCCAGTGATTTAATACGAACGCCAGTACCGCGTTGGACCACACCTTCAAGGATTGAAACAATCTGGTATGATGTTTTCGGATCGGCCAGCTGCTCACGAATATCAGGAACATCAGGAACATCCTGATCTTCCCAACGCACCAAATGACCACAACCCTCACAAGGTCGCTTGTCATGTTTAAACACGGTCAGACCACGACGATCCTGGATACGGTCAATAAAAGTCGGCGTTACTTTTTTACCGCCATTGACCAACATTGCGTAAGCCGCGGTTAACTGTAGCAACGTCGTCTCGCCCGAACCGAGTGCATTGGCCAATAGCGGCGGCATGTCATCGGTAATACCATAGCGCTCCGCATAATCAGATATTTTTTCCATGCCGATATAATCAGCCAGGCGCACCGTCATCAGGTTCCGTGATTTTTCTACGCCAACACGAATGGGCGTCGGGCCATAAAAATCATTGGAATAATTGGTTGGCTTCCAGATATTACCCGGACGATCCTCAATCACGAAAGGCGCATCAAGCACAAGCGTTGCCGGCGTAAACCCGTTTTCCAGCGCAGCCAGATAAACAAACGGCTTAAAAGCCGAACCGGGCTGGCGCTGCGCTTGTGTGGCGCGGTTAAACTCACTGGAATCATAACGCCAGCCACCCTGCATCGCCAGCACACGGCCCGTATGTGGATCAAGCGCAATAATAGAGCCCTGAATGTTCGGCACTTGCTGCAGCTCATATGTGCTTTCTTTTGTTTCGTTGCCTTCTGCATCTTTGGCAGGAACTTTTTCGACCATAATCACATCGCCGGTTTTAACAACCTGGTCCATCCGAATAATTTCAGGCCCCAGCGCATAACAATCGCTCAGACATTTACGCGCCCAGGCAACACCTTTGAGCGGCAAATTCTCACGACCACCACCGACAAAACCAATTTCGGCTTTGACGTTTTCAACCTTAAGAACCACCGCCATGTCCCATTCAGGCAGCAATGATTCAGGCCGGCCGTAATTGCGCAATTTCACCTGCCAGTCCTCAGCATCCTTGATATGCGTTACCGGGCCGCGCCATCCGTGACGACGGTCATATGCCATCAACCCTTCGCGCAAAACACGGATGGCAATGTCCTGCATTTTCGGATCAATGCTTGTCCGCGTCACCAGACCGCCGCCGTAAAGGGCTTCCTCACCATAACGGTCTTTCAGCTCCCGGCGCACTTCCTCGGCAAAATAATCAGCATTGGTAATGCCTGGGTCCTGATCCTCTGACATTTTTAGCTGTGCCAGCTTCGCAAGATCGGCCTTTGCTCTGGTGATATAGCCATCTTCAAGCATCCGCGTCAGCACCCAGTTGCGCCGCGTGAGCGCCGCATCATGCTTGCGCACCGGATGATAGTTATTCGGTGCCTTCGGCAAAGCCGCGAGAAACGCCGCTTCGTGCAGCTCCAGTTCCTCCAATGATTTGTTGAAATAATTAAGCGCCGCCGCCGCCACGCCATATGAGTTAAGACCCAGATAAATTTCGTTCATATAAAGTTCAAGCAAGCGCTCTTTCGTAAGCGCCCGCTCAATACGATAGGCCAGAATAGCTTCCTTGATTTTCCGCTCATAAGAGACTTCATTGGTCAGCAGAAAGTTCTTTGCCACCTGTTGCGTGATGGTTGAAGCCCCTTTTGGTCTACGCCCCGTGCCCATATTTTTTACATTGCTAAGAGCCGCCCGCATGACCGCTAAAAAATCCACACCTTCATGCGTATAAAAATTCTTATCCTCGGCAGCAATAAAAGCATTTTTAACCAGATCCGGCACGGCATCAATTGGCACAAAAACCCGCTTTTCCTGCGCGAACTCGGTCATCAATCGTCCGTCACCGGCATAAAGACGCGTGACAATCGGCGGCTGATAGTCCTTAAGCTGAGAATAATCGGGAAGGTCCTGACCGTAATAACTAATGATATAAACGAAGCCAACAATGCCGGCAATCAAGCCAAGGCAGCCCAGCGAAAACAGTCCCAAAAATGCATACCAGAGATATTTCATTTGCCAGTCTTATCTAAGCAACACGCCGCGTTATCGGTCCGTCGGCGCGGCCATGGATAAATTGTTCAACATATGGGTTGCCGGAATCATCAAGATCCTCAACCGGCCCCGTCCAGATGATTGTGCCTTCATGGATCATCGCCACGTAATCAGCAATTGTGCGCACGCTCGCCATATCATGGGTGATCGATAAAGCCGTTGCACCCAGACCTTTCACCTGCTCGACAATCAGTTTGTTGATGACATCAGCCATGATCGGGTCCAAACCCGTCGTCGGCTCATCAAAGAAAATAATCTCCGGGCTAGCCGCAACAGCGCGCGCAAGCCCAACACGCTTTTGCATACCGCCTGATAATTCTGCCGGATAAAGATCGCCGGTTTCGGCCTTAAGGCCAACAGCTGTGATTTTTTCAATCGCAATATTACGGGCTTTTTTACGGTCCATGCCACGTCCCTGCACAAGGCCAAACGCAACATTTTCCCAAACTTTCATAGAATCAAACAGTGCGGCACCCTGAAACAACATGCCAAATTTTTGCATCATCCGCTCACGCGCCTTGGCATCCAGACGGCTTATATCCTGATTATCGACCTTGATCGTACCATCATCAGGATGCAAAAGACCGAGCACGCATTTCAGCATGACCGACTTGCCTGTGCCCGAGCCACCAATCACAACCAGCGACTTTCCTGTCGGCACCTCAAGGTCGACACCCTCCAAAACTTTCTTCGAACCGAAAGCTTTTTTAACGCCGATCAGTTGAAGCTTGGAATCACTCATGAGAAAAACACCTGGGTCAGAATATAGTTGAAAATCAAAATCAAAATCGAAGCCGAAACAACTGCGTTTGTCGTCGCCGCGCCAACACCTTGTGCACCGCGCTGTGAATTAAAACCGTGATAGCACCCCATCGTCGCCACGATAAAACCAAACACGCCCGCCTTTACAAGACCAGAAATCACATCCATAGCTTCCAGCGTGTCCCAGGTCTGCGAAAGATAGCTGCCCGGTGAAAAACCAAGATTATAAATCCCGACAATATAACCACCAAACACGCCGATAATATCACCGACAAACACCAGCAAAGGCAGCATGATTGTCCCGGCAATGACGCGCGGCGCAATAAGATATTTAAACGGATTGACAGATAAGGTCGCGAGCGCATCAATTTGTTCTGTCACACGCATCGTACCAATCTCGGCAGCAATCGACGCACCAACCCGCCCAGCCACCATCAAACCGGCCAGCACCGGCGCCAGCTCTCGCGTCACCGACAAAACAACAACCCCGGCAACCGCCCCTTCCGCATTAAAGCGGGAAAAACCAGTATAGCTTTGCAGCGCCAGCACCATGCCGGTAAACAAAGCCGTCATGCCAACGACAGGCAGGGAATAATAACCGATATCAATAATCTGACGCCCAAGCTGGGCCGGGAAGAAAGGCGGCAAAAAACAATGCGCCACAGACTTGCCGATAAAAGACGAAAGCCTGCCGACGGCACCAAAAAAACCAAGCACGGTGGCACCAACGGCCTCAAAAATATCCAGAATATAATCGAAAGGTAACTTTCTACGAACAGATATGCTTTCTGCCAGTTCTTCTACCACCGCGTCTTCGGATTGTGCACTCATATTATGTCTTTTTTATTGTTATTTCGGAGCCAGGATTTCCGCTGAGATTAAAGGAAATAGGCGTACGCGTCTAGCATCAACTTTGAACCCATGCTATGCATTATGTCATGAAGAAGATAACACCCGAAAATCTCGTCCCGATGGACATTTTTATAGAAGATTTTCCACTGCGGATTGATCTAGCCTACCGTAAACCGGCACCTGACAACATATTCGGCGTTATATATCGCAAAGGCGCGCGGCTCTGGCTGCATAAGCATCTGGCCAAAATCGTCCTGCTGGCCTCAGCCGCCTGTTTCAAGGATCACAGGCTGCAATTCGTGCTTTATGACGGCCTGCGCACCACTCAGGCCCAAAAACGTATGAGAAAATCACCAATTGTTGAGAAAAATCCGAATTGGCTGGAAGAACCAAACAGATTGTTGTCCCCGCCCGGCGGTGGTGGGCATCCACGCGGCATGGCCATTGATCTGTCGCTGGAGACCATGGACGGCAAATTGGTCGAGATGGGTACAGAATTTGATTATCTCGCAGCCCGTCCGGGCGCAGAATTTAATGCAGCCCATCGTGACTATGCGGATTTAAGCGACGAGATAAAAGACAACCGAAAAAAACTGGAATCCGCAATGAAGACATCAGCAAACAGTCTCAAAACTCCACTCTTACCGCTCCCGCAAGAATGGTGGGACTTTCGCCTGCCGCAAAAAATATACCAGGGTTACGCGCCACTATCAGATGAAGAATTGCCCGTTCAAATGCGCATGACAGACGACTATATGAACATTGCCGAGCCGGAAGATTTTCCCGATGCACATTTTGAATCTCTCAAAGAAAAAATTTACGACGACATTGATGAAGCGCTGGCCAAAGTTTTAACCTCGGCCTGATAGCGATAGATGCGCTCGTAACGCAAACCCAGCGCCGTTAAAATTTCATAGCCAATCGTCCCGGCGGCTTTGGCAAGATCATCAGCGCTTTGATGCGGACCAATCACTTCCAGTTCATCACCTATCACCGGCAAATTATTTTCAGCCACTTCACTTAAATCAACACTCAACAAATCCATCGACACCCGTCCCCGTATCGGCAGCGCCTGCCCCTGCCAAAACAACTGCCCCTGATTGCCAAGGCTCCACAAAATACCATCGGCGTAACCAAGTGAAACTGTAGCCAGATTTGAATCTTTCTCCAATGTATAAGCAGCACCATAGCCAACGCTCTCGCCCTTCTTCGCGTCACGGATCTGAAGAATTTGTGCATTCAAACCGACAACATCACACATTGGATTTTCTTGTTCCGGCACCGGGTTCAAACCGTAAATCCCCATACCGGGGCGGATCATGTCGAAATGATAATCGGAACTTCTGAAGCTACCCGACGAATTGGCCATGGATTTCTTTGCGCTTGGGAAATGACTGGCAATTTCAAAAAACTTTTCAAATTGTTCCTGGTTCATCGAATTGTCCGCTTCGTCGGCGCAGGCAAAATGGCTCATCACATATTGCACATCCCGCCCATCCAAAAGCGATTTATCATCGAGCAATTTTTGCGTCTCACCAGCGCTCAAACCCAAACGGTTCATGCCGGTATTAAAATGAACAACACAAGGCCCACTCTTATAACGCTCGATTTCTTCCAAGGAGTTTAAAACCGGAATCAAATCATAGTGAGAATAATCAGCCTCATACCCTTTATAATAGCCATTCAAAACGAAAACTCTGGAATCGCTCACGACTTCTCTTAGTTCCGCGCCTTCTTCGGGCGTTGCAACAAAGAATTCGCGGCACCCTTCCTCATATAAAGAGGCAGCAACGGGCGCAGCACCCAGCCCGTAACTATCGGCTTTAACCACCGCAGAAACGGCGCAATCCGGCCCCGCCAAATCACAAAAAATACGGTAATTTTGCCTGATTTTGTCCAGGTCAATCACGAGTGTAGAGGGGTATTTATCCATTAAAACCAATTGGTTAGGGTGTATTTAGCATATTAATTTTGCAATGACTCGCCGTTTTCCTGTATAATCCAAAGTAACGAATAATAAATAAAAAAATAGCACTTTTAAACGGTAGTGTAATAATCGGCACCTCACAAATTAAAAAGATGAGGGCCGAAAAAATAGAGAAAAAGGGTGTAGACAATGGCGGCTATCGCTATTCCTATAGAATTATTGACAACAGCTGAGAAGATTCTCAATGGAGATTCTTTAAGTGACGATGTCATCCAAAAATTCCAAAAAGATACACAGGGCCTTGGCTTTGACATCGATGTCGACAAAGACGGTAAAGTCATTATCGGTCCGCAAACAAAACGCACGGCCATGGGTCTTGTGTTACAGGACGAATTTGGCGTCAACGCTCTAGGCCTGCGCACCGATCTGCTCGAAGCCATGGTCAATGACAAGAAAATTAACGAATATGCCCGTGATCATATAGAAGCGCTTGCCGACCATAACAGCAATCCGGGTGCAACTCAGATAGATATCGCCATATCATCCAATCAGGTTTTTAAGGAATCTACATTTAATCCGACAGCCGCCAACATCTTTGAGAATGATCCGAAGAAAAATTCTTACGGCATGTACCAATTTACACTGGAAACGGCAAAGGAAAAAGAATATGGGCTGAACTCTGTTGCAGAGCTAAACGATCCGGTCCAAGCCCGCCAAGCCTATATAAAATTTAGCGTTAAGGCCCTTGAAGCCAACAACAATGATCCGATTTTAAAACTCGTCCGTTATAACGCCGGACAGGGCGCTATCAACGACGTGAAAGATGAACTTGGCAAAGACAATATCACCGGTCTCGAATGGGTTAAATTCATGAAAGAACGCAGTGAGTGGCGCAACAATGAATTGAATAAGGGGATTGATCCAAAAGACTGGCCCGAGGTTAGAGGTTCCGACAGAAAAATGTACGACCAACATAATCTTTGGGACCAAAGAACTCTTAAATATATCGAAAAAATTATTCCTGATCTTGATCAAAGATTACAGACGGCAGGGTTAATGGAAAAACCTGAAGAAGCCGCAAACCAGACAAACCCAAGCTCTGACGCAGAAGATACCGTGAGAACCACCCTGGAGACAGTTTTTGCACCTTTAGGCGGATCAGGTACCGCGTATGGAGCAGACAAACCACCGACAGGGGAATTTACAACAAAAAATTTAGAACAAGAAACAGAAACATTAAAGGGAGTGGAACCAATGGCTGAGGAAGAAAAACCAACAGCAACAAAACCTAAAAAAGAAGAAATATTCCAACCTTTCTCAGGGACCTGGAAATGGCTTAGAGAGTTTGCTGGACCTGTGTTCGTTGAGCCAAAGGCCGTTGAACCCAAAACTGAGATCGTAAAAAACGACGCGGAAAAGACAAACACAAAATTTAAACTCTTCGTCAACGAAGACAGTGCATTGCGCGTTAAAGGTTCCCTCAACAATGCCGATCCGAATGAAATTGATCGGCAATTAGCGGTCTTGTTTAAGGAACTTCCCGCCGCAACCGATCTGGGAAAACTTACAAAATCCATAGAGAGTGCGGTTGGAGGAACTCCGGAGAAACAACGCTCAGATAACCAGAATATGTACGCCACAGCACTGGCAATGATCAAACCAGGTGACACACAAACAGAAATCTTGTTTGCCGAGGCCGAAAAACCAAAATTAAATTTCGACGTATTTGTTGAAGACAGCACTTTAAAAACGAGGGGGTCTCTTGCAAAAGCGACACCTGAAGAGATGCATCAGGCTCTTGACGAGGCAATTCAAAACGCGCCGGAAGACACCAGTTTCGTGGCATTAAGCCAATCAATGGAAAGCCTTAAAGGCAATGACTTATCACCAAAACAAAAACTAAATGGGTTGGGCTCTACAGTATTGTTGGCTTTAAACAAAATCGAGGGCGGCAACTTTTCCGATTTTGCGGCTGCCGAAACGCAGGAAGGCCTGCTCGAGAGCACAGTGTTTGCACAGAAAGAAGAAAATCCAACGGACGAAGGATCTGACGCCGCTGTGCTTGTAAAAGAAACAACCGAAGATCTCAACACACCCGAACCCACGAAAGTGGCCGGAAAGGACAACAGGGGTTACCAAAACTTTGCAGGCAACACCCCGGCAGAGATTCTTAACAATTTTGGCGCAGGTTATATAAAACAAGAATTCACCACCGCTACAGAGATATTAACCGGTCAGCAATCCGTTGCCGATCCCATTCTGTACACCTCTACTCTTGGCGGTGCTCTCCAACATACGGAGCCACTAGTGGCCACAGCCATGCCCCCAAGGGTTCAGAAAGATTTTAATAAAATAGGGAGCCCTGAGGTTAATATCGACTTGGAACCAGTTGCAGCCATAGTTCAAGCCAACACGCAAAAAATCGAAGAGGAAATTGCGGCTGAGACCAAAACCGGCACACCTCCTACGATTGATACTAATGAGGAAAATATAATTCTTGTTGGTACGAATGATGAGGCGCCGGTGACACAATATGTGGCTTCATTGGAGAAAAAAGAATTCGCATTAGAAGCCGAAACACTCGAAGAAGATGCTCAGCTTGCCAAACTGGTAAGCAAGGAAAAAGAAGTTTTACCAAAACCAGCCGAATTGATTAGGGAAGAGGCGAAAAAAATAACAGAACCGCAGAAAGTGGTCACCGCCAAACAACCGGAGACATACGGCATCGTTGCATTTTCAGTCGGCAACCCCCTTGAACCAAAAGACTTTAGCAAAGGCGCAGCCGTTTCCTGGTCTAAGAATCCAGACAACATTGTGCAAATTAAACTCGATATAGAGGGAATGTTTGATAGCTCCAGCGACGGAACCTACCCCTACGAAGATTATTACAAGGGTGTAGAGCAAAGCTTTTTAACAGGCATAGGAAACGCAAAGACTGTCGACGAAGCCGCCGTAAATTGGGCCGGACTGCAAGCTGTAGCCGAACTAAGCAAGGACTACAGGCCAGACATGGACAGCAATAAAGAGCTGATCATGGCCTCCTATGTCGATCAGTTGAAAGGCAATCCAGAAGCGTCAACGTTATTGGCACAGATCGGCGTCGCCGTTGAAGACAAAACCGGATTGGCCAAAACATTTAAAGATGAGCATGATCACAAACAAACAAAAGTTGAACCGGAAGAACTGGTGCTCACAAGTACGAGTGCAGCGCCGAAAATCGATCCCGGTTCAGGAATAGGTTAATCTAACCCTCGTGTAGCTGATCGAGATCTGAAAAGCGCGTGAGATTCGGATTAAAGTGCAGACGCACTGTGCCGATCGGGCCATGGCGTTGCTTGGCAATAATACACTCACCAACATTATGTGATTTTTCCATGCTCTCTTGCCATTTCATGTGTTTTTCGGTGCCGGCTTCGGGTTCGGTACGAGAGAGATAATATTCTTCGCGGTACACAAACATCACAATATCAGAATCCTGCTCGATCGAACCTGATTCACGCAAGTCAGAAAGCATCGGCTTTTTATCTTCGCGCTGCTCGACCTGCCGCGAAAGCTGCGACAGCGCCAACACAGGAATCTCAAGCTCTTTCGCAATCGCCTTCAGACCCATCGTAATTTCCGATACTTCCTGCACACGGTTTTCTTGTCCGCGTTTTGAACCGGTCCCACGCAAAAGCTGGAGATAATCAACCACCAGCATGCTGAGACCATATTGCCGCTTCAAACGCCGTGCCCGCGTGCGCACGGCACTGATCGTCAGCGCCGGAGTGTCATCAATATAAAGCGGGATCTGTGAAAGTTTCTGGCTGGCCTCAACAAAGCGGCGGAAATCATCCTGCTTGATATTTCCTTTACGAATATCATCACCCGACACACCCGACACGTCAGACAATATCCGTGTCGCCAGCTGGTCCGCCGACATCTCGAGTGAGAAGAACCCGACAATCGCACCCTCCTCGCCGCCACTCTCTGCATATTTATTCGCGGCGTTAAAAGCGATATTCGTAGCCAGCGCCGTCTTGCCCATCGAAGGACGCCCAGCGAGGATAAGAAGATCAGATTTTTGCAAACCGCCGAGCTTTTTATCCATATCGGTCAGACCCGTTGTCACCCCGGTCACATGGCCATCGGTTTTAAAAGCTTTCTCCGCATGTTCAATCGCCGTCAAAACAGAATCGCGCAAGGTGATAAAGCTGCCCTTAACCTCGCCGCTTTCGGCCAAAGTAAACAAACGAGACTCGGCCTGCTCAATCGTGTCCTTGGCATCGGCCTCCAAATTATGATCAAAAGATTCATTGACGATTTCTTCACCCAGAGTAATAAGCTCCCTGCGTAAATGCAGGTCATAAATCGTGCGCCCATAATCTCCGGCATTAATGACACTGACAACCGAGCCCGCCAGATCAGCCAGATATTCGGCACCGCCAACATCGGATAAGTCTTCATCTTTTTCAAAAAAGTTTTTGAGCGTGACCGGTGAGGCGCTTTGCCCGCGATCAATATGCGTTAAAATTGCTTCATAAATGCGCTGGTGGGCTGGCATAAAGAAATGTCCGGCGCGCAGAAAATCACCGACTTTCTCGAACGCACGATTATCAACCAACAAAGCGCCCAGCAATCCCTGCTCAGCCTCAAGATTATGCGGCATCATACGATAAGACGATTCGGCCCCGGTCGATTCCTGAGAGGTCGTCTGTTCCTGCCCTGCCTCGGACCTGTCTTTTAACGCGGTGTATTGAACCATAAAAAAACCTAGCAGAGCTTATAAGCCCTCGCTAGGTTTCTGATCTCTGACCCCTGTGAATAGCGGGGACTACTCTTTATCGCTATCGGCGTCTTTAGCCTCTGCGTCTTTGTCGGCCTCTTCTTCAGCAGGCTCTTCAGCAGATTCGCCAGCTTCTTCAGCAGCGGCGGCTTTGGCAGCCGCTTCAGCTGCTTTGGCTTCAGCCTTTTCCTTATCGGCCTGCTCTTTGACTTTGGCCGCTTCTTCAGCGTCCGCCTGTTTTTCTTTTTCAGCTTCCAGAGCGCCTTCTTCCAGAACCCCTTCTAACGCGGCTTCTTTTTCAGCATCCTGTTGTTTCGTAGCCCGCTCATCCGCGCCGCCATCAGCAATCAAAGCTTTACCGGTCCTAGCCTGAGTCTCGGCCTCTTCTTCTGTGCGCGCGATGTTAATTGTCACCTCAACCTTTACTTCCGGATGAAGAACGACATCAACAGGGAACAACCCGATTAATTTGAAATTGCGGTTCAAATAAACCATTTCGCGGGTAATTGTTTCCTTGGAAAGCTCCGCAGCCCCTGTCGCGATATCGCGTGATGTGACTGAGCCGAAAAGCTGCCCGGCTTCGGAAGCCTGACGGATCAAAGGAATCTTGAGACCCTCCAGCTTCTTGGCCAATTTTTCGGCTTCTTTCTTAAGCTTATCGTTCTCTGCTTCCAGATTCTTACGCTGACCTTCGAAATAAGCAACATTATCCTTGGTCGCCCGCAGCGCTTTTTTCTCCGGCAAAAGATAATTGCGTGCATAGCCCGGCTTAACGGTGACGGTGTCACCCATCTTGCCTAGCTTCTCGATACGCTCGAGTAAAATAACCTGTGTCTGTGCCATAATCTTAATCCTCTTTATATATTAGCGTCCGCCATGTCCACCATGTCCACCATTGTCGTTGTCATGGCGCACATAATGCAGCAGCCCCATAAAACGGGCGCGTTTAATGGCGCGGGCCAACTCACGTTGTTTGCTTTGTGAAACCGATGTAATACGGCTGGGAACCATCTTGCCGCGCTCGGAAATATAACGGCCCAATGTGCGCGCATCTTTCCAGTCAATCGCCGGCGCATTCGGCCCGGTAAACGGGCAGGTTTTTTTGCGGCGAAAAAACGGACGTTTTGTTGTTGCTTCGGTGCTCATTATGCAGCCTCCTCTTTGGTATCTTTTTTCTCGTCTCTAGATTTGAAATCAGGCTTGGAATCGCGCTCATCAGAATCACGACCACCGCTTTTCTCCACCATAATCGACGGCCCCTTGGACAGTTCCTTTTCGCGGATCGTGAGATAACGCAGCACATCTTCATGCAGACGCATCTGACGCTCCATCTCGATCATCGCCGGTGCCGGCGTATCGCTTTCGATCAACGTATAATGGCCTTTCCGGTTCTTTTTAATCCGGTACGCCAGGTTGCGCAGACCCCATTGTTCTGTCTTGTGAATTTTTCCATCCAGATCGGTGATGATCTTGGAAAAAAGGCTGGTCAGTTCCTGAACCTGTTTTTCGGTCAGATCCTGCCGTGCAATAAAGACGGTTTCGTAAAAAGGCATTTAAGCTCCTCCTGGTTTTTCCACCAAAGCCCTTTAGGCCCGGTGTAAGCCGACAAAATCAAAGCCTGTCGGCGAGGGTTTTTCAAAGTTGGGAGGACTATTAACGAAATACAGCAATAAAAGCAAGGGTTTTATTTATTTCCCTGTAGCCAGGAATCCCTGACTTTAAGCGCTTTATCATTGCCATTTGACTGATTGGTCACATAACCGGCCAAAAACATCGCCCAATGGTTCTTTGGCGTGCTTTTTCTGTATTTATTGCCACCTTTTCGTAACATTTGCGTCAATTGACGGTCCGTCAGATCAGGCTTGTCCAGTGCTCGCTTGAAATCCGATATAGACATCGCCGCAAACTCGGCATAATCGGTATTAACGTGCTCATAGGAGGCGCAAATATCAAAGGCCTCGTTGGTTTCCTCGATCAATTCCTTGATCCTGTAATGAACTGAAACGCTCATCGGTCTTCTCCCCTTAAAGTGCCCTGATCAGGCCTCATTTTTTATAAGTATCTCTTCAGGCAGGAACGAAAGTAAACTTCCGCTCTTGCCACTCAGGAACTCTTTATTTAGTAGTAGATACAGCGTGCCATAAATTCGAAACGCTCTGCAACTTTTGGGCGAAGTTTTTGTGATGCGCCGCGACATAGACGGTCTTTACAGACCTTTGGATTAAAACAATATTTCACTAATGTTTTTGGAATAACAACGTATTGGATATGAAATGAGCAGAGCTTTTATCTTTCCCGGCCAGGGGTCTCAATCTGTAAATATGGGAAAAGATTTATTTGAGGCTTTTGCCGAGGCCCGCGCGGTTTTTGAGGAAATTGACGAATCGCTTTCGCAAAACCTGTCGAAAATCATCTTTGAAGGGGCGGAGGATGAACTCAACCTCACGGAAAACACCCAGCCGGCTTTGATGGCGGTGTCTATGGCGATCATCTCGGTCCTGCAAAAACAAGGCGGCATCGATATCGCTACGACCTGTTCCTTTGTTGCCGGGCATTCTCTGGGCGAATATACGGCCCTCACTGCAATTGGCGCTTTAAAGCTTTCCGATACGGCGAGGCTTTTAAAACTGCGCGGTCAGACGATGCAAAAAGCCGTGCCCATCGGCACCGGTGCGATGGCGGCGATTTTGGGATTAGAGATGGATGATGTCGAAGCCATTGCCAAAGAAGCGGCGGACGACGAGATTTGCGAATGCGCCAATGACAATTCCCCCGGTCAAATTGTCGTCAGCGGCCACAAGGGTGCGGTTGAACGCGCCGTGGCTCTGGCCAGTGAAAAAGGCGCCAAGCGCGCGCTTATTTTACCGGTCTCCGTTCCCTCTCATTCTTCATTGATGCAACCCGCCGCTGAAATTATGGCTGGGGCGCTGGCGGAAACGGATATGATCGCGCCGCCGATTCCGGTGATGTGCAATGTTACCGCACAAGGTGAAAACGATACGGACCGTATACGTGGCTTGCTGGTTGATCAGATGACGGGCCTCGTGCGCTGGCGCGAATCTGTGCTCTGGATGCGCGATCAGGGCGTGAGCGATATGGTGGAAATCGGCGCCGGCAAAGTCCTCAGCGGCCTCGCACGCCGGATCGATAAAGAGATCACTTGCGAAAGCGTTTCAACACCGGAAGGTATTGAGGCTTTGATTGAGAAATTGAAGTAACGCTTAAGAAATTAGCCGTGAGTTTGCTCAGCCAAAACACGCGGTTTTTTTACAGGCTCTTTCCAGCCCTTACTGGCAGCCGTGCACATAAAGGGCATGACAACATCACGAATTTTTTCAGCATCTTCGCTTCTTTTTGCTAAAGACATGCCATAAGCAGCATCAAGCAATAAATACTTGTTATCGCTTTTTGAGAGTAAGGTAAGGGCATCCTTCCCAACAATCACAGGAACATCATTAGATTCATATTGATGGCCAATCAGTGCAGCATGAATACTTTTCAATGCCTCAGTTACTTGAATTTGTTGCCTCACTGCACCCATCTCCGATAGCCCCGCCTTATGATGGGCCCAGCGTTTTTTATTTCTTATATTAAGTCCCCCTATTATAGTACCTGTCATTTGTTTCCAGGATTCAGCCACATCATGATCCGGAGCATAGGGATTGCCATCACAAAACACACCACAGATATCAGAAAAAACCTTTAAAGGAACTGTTGTAACTGGAACAAGAGTGTCTTCCACAAGTTCTGCGGCTGTTTTTAATGTTTCAGATAATTCACTCATAAGCTTTTACCGCCTTTTACTGCGTTTAGGGTTTCTACAAGTCCCCAATAACTTTTCTTAAGTCACACGTTATTTTTTATGAATTGGCGGCACCATACCCTCCGCACACGCAATATGTCAATAATTTTTCAGCCTTGTTGACATTCAGACACAAATGCGCCGAAAATCAGGCGCTTTGATAATCAAAAAGGAAGAAAAATATGTTCGATTTAAGCGGTAAAACAGCTCTGGTCACCGGCGCGACGGGGGGTATTGGCGGTGCCATCGCAAAAGCCCTGCACGCCCAAGGCGCGACCATCGGCATTTCTGGCCGCAATGAGGAAAAGTTAAACGCGCTGGCTGGTGAGCTGGGCGACAATGTCCACGTTCTGGCGGCCGATTTATCTGGCGACGACGCGATTGCTGATCTGGTGAAGCGCACCGAAGAGGCTATGGGTCAGATTGATATTCTAGTAAACAATGCCGGCCTCACCCGCGACAATCTTTCGATGCGCATGAAGGATGAGGAATGGCAGGACGTTTTAGATGTAAACCTCACCGCACCGTTTAAACTCGCCAAGGCGGTACAGCGCGGCATGATGAAACGCCGCCAGGGCCGCATCATCAACATCTCATCCATTGTCGGCGTCACCGGCAATCCCGGCCAGTGCAATTACGTGGCCTCCAAAGCCGGTATGATCGGCTGGAGCAAAGCCATGGCGCAGGAAGTCGCCAGCCGCGGCATTACCATTAACTGCATCGCACCGGGCTTTATCGCCACGGCGATGACCGATGCGCTCAACGATGATCAAAAAGATAAAATCAACGCGACAATTCCAGCCGGAAAAATGGGCACGTCCGAAGATATCGCCGCGGCCGCCATTTACCTTGCCAGCGATGAGTCCGCCTACATCACCGGCCAAACCATTCATGTGAATGGCGGCATGGCCATGATTTAAATGACCTACGACCTCATTATCTTTGATTGTGACGGCACACTGGTCGACAGTGAAAGCGTCTACAGCGTGATCACCTCTGAACTTCTCAACGAAGCCGGCTTTGCCGAATACACCCCGGCCCTGTGCAATTCGCTTTTTGCCGGGCTAAGCTGGACCGAGATTCGCATATGGCTGGAGGAAAAGCACGGCCAGCCCATGCCAGAAGACCTCATTGAGCGCTATACCGATATCGCCCGCGAGCGTATGGACACCGAATTAAAAGTGGTACACGGCGCGCATGAAATCCTCACCGATATTCAGGGCAGCATAAAAATCTGCGTGGCATCGAATGGCGAGCGTACCAACGTCCTCAAAAGCCTCAAAATCACGAATATTATCGATTTCTTCCACGAGCCGCATATTTTCACCAGGATCCAGGTCGAAAACCCCAAACCGGCCCCTGATCTGTTCCTACATGCCGCTGAAATCATGAAAGCCGCCCCCGAGAACACCCTGGTGATCGAAGACAGCCATGTCGGCATTATGGCCGCCACAGCCGCCGGAATGGATGTGGCCGGCTTTACCGGCACAGCCCATCATCCTGAAAGCCATGAAACGAGGCTGAATGAGGCCGGAGCCCACGGAATTATTGACTCCCTTATCCACATTCCGGCCATCCTAAAGCACGGAAAAGGCTGGAAAAACAGGTGATGCTATGCTACCTATTCTGAGCTGGGGTTAAATGACTTGCAATAAGATTTAGGGCTGATAAAGTCCTGAGCCATTAAGGTTTAAACCAATAATTTTGACGAAAACAAAGATAAAGGAAGTGTGATGAGTGACGTTGCCGAACGTGTAAAGAAGATCGTTGTTGAACATCTTGGTGTCGAGGCCGACAAAGTCTCCGAGAAAGCCAGCTTTATCGATGATCTGGGTGCAGACTCGCTTGATACGGTCGAGCTAGTCATGGCCTTCGAAGAGGAATTCAGCGTAGAAATTCCCGACGATGCCGCCGAAAAAATTCAAAATGTTGGCGACGCCATCAACTTCATCAAGGAAAACGCTGGCGAATAATAGAGCGTCGTCATCCCGTTGGTGAATTTGAGCAAAACGAAAATGAACACAAACAAACGGGATCCAGTAAGTCAGCCGCGTTAGCGGCTGTCTGTTTTTGGAGGTTAAAAAATGCGTAGGGTTGTTATCACAGGCATGGGAATGGTTTCGCCTCTGGGTGCAGGGGTCTCCGGCAATTGGGAAAAACTGATCGCCGGAAAAAGCGGTATTCAAAAAATCGAACATTTCGATGTCTCTGACATCACATCAAAAATCGCCGGAATTGTTCCCCGCAGCAAAGATGAAAATCCAGAAGACGGCGCATTCAACGCCGATCTTTTTATTCCACCAAAAGAACAGCGCAAAATTGACGACTTCACAATTTTTGCCCTAGCCGCCGCGCATGAGGCCGTCGAAGACAGCGGCTGGAAACCGACAGAAGACGAAGATCTCGAGCGCACCGGCGTGATCATCGGCAGCGGTATTGGCGGCCTGCAGACGATGAACAATACAGCCATGGTTCTTGCAAATGAAGGCCCGCGGCGCATATCGCCTTTTGCCAACCCGGCGATGCTGATCAATATCGCCTCTGGTCATGTCTCGATTAAATACGGTTTTCGTGGCCCCAATCACGCTGTTGTGACCGCATGCGCAACGGGAACGCATGCCATTGGCGATGCAAGCCGCATGATCGCGCTGGATGATGCTGATGTCATGGTCGCCGGCGGCGCAGAAGCCGGGGTCAATCGTTTGGGCGTGGCCAGCTTTGCCGCCGTGCGCGCGCTATCAACCGGCTTTAACGATAATCCCACTGAGGCATCTCGTCCCTTCGATATGGACCGTGACGGCTTTGTCATTGCCGAAGGCGCCGGCGTTGTCATTTTGGAAGAATACGAGCACGCGAAAAAACGTGGTGCAAAAATATACGGCGAAATTACCGGCTACGGCATGTCGGGTGATGCCAATCACATCACTGCCCCGGCACAAGACGGCTCCGGTGGTCGTCGTGCGGTTGAGGCCGCACTTAAACGTGCCAAACTCAATCCCGAAGATATCGATTACATCAACGCCCACGGCACATCGACACCCGTCGGTGACGGCATTGAATGTATCGCCGTGAAAAAACTATTCGGTAATTCTCTGGATAAAATATGCATGTCTTCTACCAAATCGGCCATCGGCCATTTGCTCGGCGCAGCCGGCGCGGTTGAAGCCATCTTCGTAATGAAAGCTTTGGAGACCGGCATGTTGCCGCCAACGCTGAACCTCGAAAACCCGTCAGAGCAATGCGCCGGTATCGACCTCATTCCCGGCGAAGCGCGCGAGAAAAAGATCAAAACCGTCCTGACAAATTCCTTCGGCTTCGGTGGCACCAATGCGTCACTAATTATGCAGGCTGTTTGAGACATGTCTTCCAAAGCTGGAAAACTGATTCTCGGCTTCCTCGTTTACTCTTTTACGCTGGCGGTTCTGCTCGCGCTTATCATTATAGTGTGGTTAAATCATGAGTTCACGCGGCCCGGCCCACTGACACAGGCACATCTGTTTGAAGTCGAACGCGGCATGCCCCTCAACGACATTGGCTATTCGCTCTACGACGAAAAAACCGTCCACGATCCTTTCATCTTCATCATCGGCACCATGGTTTCGGGTGCGCAGGGCCATCTCAAAGCCGGTGAATATGAATTACAGCCCGGCATGAGCGCACAGCAAATTATGAACAACTTGCGCAAAGGCACCACCTTTGGCCGGCGCTTTACCATCCGCGAAGGGCTGACCAGCTATGAAGTCGTACAAATCTTAAACGGCATTAAAGAGCTGAGCGGCGAAGTCACCAACATTCCGACAGAAGGCATTCTCCTGCCCAACACCTATGATTACCGCCGCAGCGAAGACCGCAGCGAAATCCTGACACGCCTGGAAAACGAAATGGAAAAAACCGTACTGCCCGCTTGCCGTATTTTGCTGGAAAGAGTGGCAGGTTCAACCCTCAAAGATATGATGGATATGGAGTGCGCACCCGCGCCCGCGCCGCTTAAAACCGTTCGCGATGTTTTAACGTTGGCCTCCATTGTTGAAAAAGAAACCGGCGTCGCCGGAGAGCGCAAACGCGTTGCCGGTGTATTCATCAACCGCCTGAACCGCAGCATCGCACTGCAAACCGATCCGACTGTGATTTACGCCATCACCAAAGGCAAACATAAGAACGAAGGCAAGGGACCACTCGGGCGGCGCCTGCTGAGAAAAGACCTCCAAATCGACAGCCCGTACAACACCTATAAATATCCCGGCCTACCACCCGGCCCAATCGCCAATCCCGGCCGCGCCTCCATCGAAGCCGTGCTGGATCCCGAAGAGCATGAATATATCTTCTTCGTCGCAGACGGCAGCGGCGGCCATATCTTTGCAAAAACGTTAGCAGAACATAACCGCAACGTGGCTGAGTGGCGGAAGATCAGGCGTAGTCAGGGAAAATAAGTTTTACTCCGTATCCTTCGGATCCTTGCGCGTGCCACGCGAAACCGTGCCACCCCCACCGCCTGACGTACCAAGCCCCATACCGGGTGCACTTGGCGCCAGTTTCGGTGCGGCCTCAAAGTTCCGCCGTCTTGCCAGATGCGGTGCAAATTCCAAGCTTGAAGGCACAGCATCACCAAGAATACAGCCCATCTTATCTTCATCACCAAGGTCTTCACGATGGACAGGCTGGCCGAACTTACAACGCTTGATAAACGCCTCAAACGCCAAGAGCGGATTACCAGCCGCCGCCGCGCCAGCATTTTCAACGCGGTAAGGATCATCGGCAATCATAAAAGGCACCTGATAGGCTTGGGCGATATGGTCTTTGCTATAGGCGCCGATATGGATCAAATGACTAAAATCCAGCGCGTCGTGGAAATCTTTTTCCACCGGAATATTGAGATCGATATAATCCATATCAACAAATTCCAGCGAGAGAGTGCCCATCTCAAGACTGAAAATAACCCCGGCCACTTTCTGAACGAGATTACCGCCTGAAATAAGCCCGCTTTCACCCTCGGGCGTAAAAAGAAGATCAATATCCATTAATTATTTCCTCAAACCTACCGTTTTCCGGTATAAACCTTATTCTACCAGAACGTCGATAAAGAAAGAAAACTATTTAAGCTCATGTGTGGAATAATAGGCATTTACAGCGCGAAAGATGTATCGGACCGGCAGGCCCTGGACAGGCTGGCAGGCGCGATGACAGCCACCTTATCCCATCGCGGCCCCGACGGCACAGGCACATGGCAGGACCCGGATTTGCCGCTTGTCTTCGGTCATCGCCGCCTCGCCGTTCTTGACCTTTCCGAGCTCGGACACCAGCCGATGGAATCAGAGTCCGGGCGCTATGTCATCTGTTATAACGGTGAAATTTTTCGCTATCTTGAAATCAGGGCAGAGCTGGAAAAAGCGCACGTCACCTTTCGTGGCCGCTCCGATACCGAAGTTATTTTAGCGGCGATCGATCACTGGGGTTTGAATCTTGCACTACAAAAAATCGAAGGCATGTTTGCTTTTGCTCTCTGGGACCGCAAAGAAAAACAACTGCATTTGGTACGCGACCGTCTTGGTAAAAAACCACTTTATGTCGGCTGGGCAGGACAGTCTCTGGTTTTCGCATCAGAGCTCAAAGCCTTTCAGGCTCATCCTGATTTCAAACCCATCGTTAACCGCAAAGCGCTAACATCCTTTATGCGCTATGGCTACATGCCCGCGCCTTTGTGTATTTATGAAGGTGTCTGGAGCCTGCCGGCTGGGTTTAGAATGAGCATTTGCGCCGATCTCATCTCCCCCGGCTCTGATCTTGAAAACTTCATGGAAAGCTACTGGCATCACTTGCGCGCACTGGAAGAACAACAACAAAAATACGTCAAAAAATCTGACAAGGAAACCATCAATGAATTTGAAGAACTATTAACCACATGCGTTAAAGATCGGATGATTTCCGATGTACCACTGGGCGCGTTTTTATCCGGCGGTGTAGACAGCTCTTCAATCGTTGCCCTCATGCAAAAAATATCAACCACACCGGTCAAAACATATTCCATCGGTTTTGAAGAACCCGGATATAACGAAGCAGGTCACGCCAAAAAAATTGCCGCACATCTCGGCACTGAACATCATGAACATTATCTGGGGCCGAAAGACGCGTTGAATATTATTCCGCAGTTGCCTGATATTTATGACGAACCCTTTGCCGATATTTCGCAAATACCAACCTATCTAATCTCAAAATACGCGCGTGAAAATGTCACTGTGGCTTTATCCGGAGATGGCGGCGATGAAATGCTCGGCGGTTATAACCGTCACTTTATCGGCCCAAAACTCTGGCGCAGTATGCGTTTCATGCCACAACCCGTGCGCCGCATGCTGGCCGGCATTCTGGGCAATACGTCCATAGAAAAATGGAACGCCCTGGCACCCTCAAAGCCACAATTTGGCGAACGTATGCACAAAGTCGCCAGCATCCTCGGCATGAATTCACAAGAAGAAATTTATCAAAAACTGATCAGCCAGTGGGACGCGCCTGCCGATCTGGTCATTGGCGGCGGTGAAGTGCACACCCCTCTCACCGATCCCGAATGGCAACCGGAGGGTATAAGTTTTGCGGAGCGGATGATGTATTGGGATGCCCTGTCTTATTTGTCGAATGATATATTGGTGAAAGTCGATCGCGCGAGCATGGCCACTTCACTGGAAACACGTGCGCCGCTTCTTGATCGGCGCATCTATGATTACGTCTGGACCCTGCCCGAAAACATGAAGATCAGAAACGGTCAGGGCAAATGGCTGCTGCGCCAGGTGCTAAATCGCCATGTCCCCAAAGAGCTTACTGATCGCCCGAAACAGGGATTTTCCGTGCCAATTGAAACATGGCTGCGCGGCGATTTACGCGACTGGGCAGAAAATTTACTCGATGAAAAACGTCTGGATGAAGAAGGCTATCTAAACACCAAAATCATCCGCGATATCTGGGCACATTATCTGGACGGCCATAGCAACCACGCCGGACAACTCTGGACCGTGCTGATGTTCCAGGCCTGGCAGGAGAGGTGGCTCTAACTTCTTAACAAATTGTTAATTAAATTTCCGTATCATGGTCATAAGTTTTTATAAGTAAAAAAGGGTGTGGCTATGGCAGAGGAAGAACAGGGACAAGACCAAAAGATAATCAAACCGAGTAAGGGCCCGTTTTGGTACATAGGTGAGTCTATCTTGGACGGTGTTCGTAACGCATATCAAGCTATTGACGGTGTGCTCCAAAGCGATTCAAAATCTGAAAATCCCGTTGTACCACTCGCTGAAACTGAAGAGCCACAAGATCCTCACAGCATGGATATTGAAAAAGGGCTATCTTCCGGCAAAAAAGGTGAATGGTCCAAAAAATTTAATAGCATGGATCAACAACAACCTGAAGGTCCGGCACCTGAAGTCGCTCCAACTTCTGAAGAACCTGTCCCCCAAAGCCCAAATCAAGACCCTATATTTAAATAGGATAAACAACTCTGGGTTTTTTATACTTTTAACCTCAAAAACCCTTTAAACTCCATTCATGGAATTTGAATACCTTGTCATTACCATCGCCGGGTTTTTGGCTTTTTACATTAAAGGCCTGATGGGCATTGGCACAACAACCGTTTTACTATCAATAACCGCACTCGTTATAGACCCTAAGCTTGCAATTGTTCTAACCGCTTTTGCAAATATTTTTGGCGGCATGGCAATGTTAAAAATTGACCCAGCTCCCATCAGTAAAACATTCTGGATACCTATTGCCGCACTCATGCTTATTGGCTCTATCTTTGGGGCTATGGCCTTGAAAATAGTCGATAGCGATGTCTTTTCATTGTTATTGGGCTGCGTCTTCATTGTGCTCGCCCTATGGTTTATTTTAAGAACACCAAAACCCGGCCAAATCAAAGACGGCACACCCGACAAAGCACGCGCCACAGATATATTCACCGGCGGGGTTGCCGGACTGGCTGGCGGATTTATTGGAATCAACGTGCCAATCATGGCCACATATTTCGGTCGGTTTTTAAACAAACAATATCTGCGGCGCTTTTTTGTGTTGGCATATCTGCCCGCTGCAATCGCCCAGACTCTGACTTATGTTGCAAACGGACTATTTACAGCCCAAATCCTGATTTATGGTCTCTGCCTTTTACCCGGTCTGAGTATCGGTATTTATCTGGGCAATAAGGCTCACTACAAAATCCCTGAGCTTTGGTTTAGACGCATATTGGCTGTATTCTTGTTGATTGTTTCCCTGAAACTCATATTGTGAAGCCATGAGCAAAATTCTTTACATCTTCGACGCTGCCGACATACAAAGCCGCCTGCCGCTGGCCTATGGCGCCAAAGAACAAGGTTATGACGTCACCATTGGTTTGATTGGCGGGGGCGAAACATTAGGCGATTTCAAAACCGTCAACCTGCCCAAACCGTCCGGCACACTCAATTCATTTTCACTGATTAACGTCGCACGCAAAGCCATCAAAGCTGAAAAACCAGACCTCCTCCACACCGTCACAATAAAATATGCTTTCATCTGCGGCCTGGCATCGTTGTTCTTACACCACAAGAAAATATACACCATGGCTGGTCTTGGTTATTTGTTCTATGGAACCGGCATCAAAGCCGCCCTACTGCAAATGCTGCTCAGCCCGCTTCTTATCCTGGTTTTACGGGGGAAAAACACCAGTCTTATCTTCCAAAACCCCGATGATCTAGAGCTTATGCGCAGACAAGGTTACGTCAAAGAAAACAACGCGTTTCTGGTGCGCGGATCCGGCGTTGATCTGAAGAAATTCCAATATACACCCGAACCAAAAAATGAAATTCCGCTTATCCTCATGCCAACACGGCTGGTACAGGAAAAAGGCATCGATATTTTTATCGAAGCAGCACGTATACTCAAAAACAAAAAAATAAATGCAAAATTCCAGATCGCCGGCGGTGAAACCACGCACAACCCGAAAGCAATCTCCGCACAGAAAATGGAAACGATGGTCAAAGACAACCCCGTTGAGTGGCTCGGCCGCGTTGACGACATGCCGGCCCTGCTTAGCAAAGCCAACCTCATTATTTACCCCTCACATTACGGCGAAGGAATCCCCCGTGTGTTGCTCGAATCCTGCGCCGCCGGTCGTGCGATTGTCACCACCGATCACCCCGGTTGCCGCGAAGCCGTCAACCATAACGAAAACGGCATTCTGGTTCCGATTAAAAATCCACAGGCCACCGCCGAAGCCATCGAAGAGCTATTAAACAACGAAAACAAACGCCATTCCATGGGCAAAAACAGCCGCGCCCGTGCGGAAAACGAATTTGATATAAACTCAATCGTTAAAAAAACATTGGCAGTTTACAACGCGTGTCGTTAAGCTAAACAAATGGCAACAAAAGACCCAACACCCAAAGATGAAAACAGCGCTTACCTCACCGGCAAGCTGCTACTCGCGATGCCGGCGATGGGCGATCCGCGTTTTCACCGCGCGGTAATCTTTGTCTGCGCCCATGATGAAAACGGCGCGATGGGGCTGGTGATTAACCACACTTTACCCGGTCTGGATTTTGATCAACTTTTAACACAGCTGAACATCACATCAAATATCGAAGTAGACCTCAAAGACCTTTCCATGCCAATCATGAGCGGCGGGCCCGTCGAGGCCGCACGCGGATTTTTACTACACTCGGGCGATTTCAATCAAAACGATACGATTAAGATTGATGATCTTTATAGTATTACCGGCACGGTTGATGCGCTGAAAGAGGTCGCCACCGGCAACGGTCCAGATAAAATGCTGTTCATCCTTGGCTATGCGGGCTGGGGCGGCGGGCAGCTAGATGCTGAGCTACAGCAAAATTCCTGGCTGGTGGTTGATCCCGACCCGTCGATTATTTTCCATGACAGCCCGGATGAAAAATGGCATATGGCGGTTAAAAAACTTGGCGTCGACCCGGCTATGCTCTCTGGAGAAGCCGGCCGCGCCTAACCCTTTTCCCAGTCCTCCGCCGCCAAACCATAAAGCACATGATCCTGACGTCGCCCGTCGATCTGCATGTATTTTTTGGCGCGGCCTTCTTCTTCAAAACCAGCGCGTAGCAATAATTTTCGGCTGCGTTTGTTGTGATCAAGACAGGCGGCATTGAGACGCTCCAACCCTATCTCTTCAAAACAATATTGAATGGACAAGCGCAAAGCCTCGCCCATATAACCCTGCCCCTCATAACGCTCGTCAATCCAATAACCAAGCGAGGCGTATTGCGCGGCCCCGCGGAAAATATTATTGATGTTGATTCCACCAATTAAACTTTCCTCTCCCTCTTTGAAAATAAGAAAAAAGCGCCCGCGATCAGATTCCCATTCATAGAACTGGCGTAGCAAACGACGTTTGAAAAAATCTTCACTGAGGCAACTCTTCGGCCAGGTCGGCTCAAAAGGCTTAAGATGCTTATGATTACGCAAGCGAACTTCAACCCAGTACGGCCAGTCTTCCAGCCGCGGCGGCCTTAAATGCACGCGAGAACCGTCCAGAGAAACATCCGGCAATTCGATTTCATTCTTTTTTTGTAAAAACAGCATAGATAAGAAGTATCACAAGCCGCTGTTAAGCTGCAAGACGCTCGGAAATTTTCTCGTAAGCTTCTAATTTAGCCATCGGCCCCAGCCCGGCCAGTGTTGGCTTTCCGGCAAAAATCTGTTGGGCTACGCGTGATATGTCTTTTTCACTGACCGCATCAATCTTACTAACGATCTCTTCAACATCCAGAACCTTGTCTCTGTACAAAAGATACTTAGCCTGGTGATCGGCACGGCTCATCATCGATTCCCGTCCCATCAACATCCCGGCGCGCATCTGTGCCTTCGCCCGCTCCAGCTCCTCAGATGTAACCCCATCCATCACGCCTTTAATTTCATCACACATCACCGGCATCATTTTCGTCAGATCATTCGGCCCGGTCCCGGCATAAATTCCAAACTGCCCGTCATCAAGCCACGCTGAATGAAAACTGAAGATCGAATAAACCAACCCGCGCTTTTCACGAATTTCCTGAAACAGCCGTGACGACATACCACCACCCAGCAAAGTCGACAGCGCCTGCACCGCTGGGTAATCATCATCAAGCCGGCCAATTCCCTTAAAACCAAGGATTACATGGCTTTGCTCAAGCTCTTTTTCCTTGCGGTCTTCGCCGCCTTCGTAAAAGGCCGCCACCTTGCCCTGGCGAATATCGGGCGGCATACCGCCAAACAATTCCCCAACCTGCGCAGCGAATTCATCATGATCCACGGCCCCGGCGGCCGAGATTACCATCCGCCCCGGCGTATAAAAGCGCCGCACATAATCCATCAATACTTCACGGCTCATCGAACCAACAATATCGGACTTGCCCAGGATCGGCGCACCAATCGCCTGATCCGGATACGCCGTCTCATAATAATTGTCGAAAATTACGTCATCAGGCGTATCATTGCACATACCAATTTCCTGCAAAACAACATGGCGCTCTTTCTCCAGCTCGTCCTCGGGCATGATCGAATTCTGAACAATATCTGCCAGAACCTCCAGCGCGAGGGGCAAATCATTTTTCAAAAGATGAATGTGATAGCTGGTGACCTCACGGCTGGTATAGGCATTAACATTGCCGCCGACATTTTCGATCACCTCAACAATTTTCTGAGCATCACGTTTTTCGGTGCCCTTAAAGAGCATATGCTCGGTAAGATGGGCCACGCCGTTATTAATCATGTCTTCATGGCGCGTACCGACCCCAACCCAGACACCAACGGCCACCGTATGCACCCCCGGCACGCTATCGGTGATAACGCGCAAGCCCCCGGGTAATCTTGTCATTTTAATTTCACTCATAAGGCAGTGATAATATAGGTGAGAGAGGATAGCAACGGCTTTAGGAAGTCGAGCGAATAAAATCCTGTACGGCCTCCAAATCATTGGGCTGATCGGTAACGAATTCCTCCCGATCCATAAGATCGGACAGGTGATCAGGCAGCTTAGGCCGCTCGCCAATCGCCTTTTCCACCGCATCGGGGAACTTGGCCGGGTGGGCGGTGGCCAATGTCACAACCGGCCCGCCATCCTTCACTTCCAGCGCCGCAGCCATCCCGACCGCAGAATGCGGATCAAGAACATATCCCGTTTCACCATGGATTTTCTTAATGATCTCCAGCGTCCCGACGTCATCACAGCGATGGGCCGTGAAATCTCCGTCAAAGTCAGGAATAGAAAATTTTCCGCTATCCTTAAATTCATTCATAAATGCATTTAGTTTTTCTGCATCCCGCCCGAGCGCATCAAATAAATACCGCTCAAAATTGCTTGAGATCTGAATATCCATCGATGGGCTTAAAGTCGGATGCACGTCTTTGGCCACCATCTCACCACTTTCAAAAAACCGTGCCAGGATATCATTCGCATTGGTAGCAACCGTAAGCGACTTTATAGGTAGCCCCATCTGCCGCGCTGCATAAGCTGCAAACACATTGCCAAAATTCCCGGTTGGCACGACGAAAGAAACTTCCTCGCCAAGCGCCAGCGTCGTACTCACGTAATAAACAATCTGCGCCATAATCCGCGCCCAGTTGATTGAATTCACCGCCGAGAGATTCATTTCGGCGCGGAACTCGGCATCATTAAACATCGCCTTCACCATGTTCTGGCAATCATCAAATGTCCCGTCCAGCGCGATGTTGTGCACGTTCGGTGCATTAACACTGGTCATCTGTTTGCGCTGCACATCCGACACCCGACCTTTGGGATGCAGGATAAAAATATCGACATGGTCAGAGTGGCGACAGCCTTCAATTGCCGCCGATCCGGTATCACCCGACGTCGCACCAACAATCGTCACGCGCTCATTACGCTTTATCAGCACATGATCAAACAAACGTCCCAGCAATTGCAACGCCACATCCTTAAACGCAATCGTTGGACCATAAAATAATTCGAGCACATAAAGATCGTCACGAAGCTTGTGCAACGGCACAACGTCCGGATGGCGAAAGATATCGGCGCTGTAAGTTTCTTCAAGAATGCCACGAAAATCCGCGCGCTCTATACTTCCTTCAACAAAAGGGAACATCACGGCCTCGGCCACCTCAATATAGGATTTGCCCCTGAGCGCCGCCAGATCAAGCTGCGGCCAGCTTTCCGGCACATACAGCCCGCCATCAGGCGCCAACCCGGCCAGCAAAACCTGCTCAAAACTCTGGGGCCCCTCCTTTGAATGAACCCCACCACGCGTAGAAATATAGTTAATCATACCAATGTCTTACGGGCTTTCAGGGGGGGTGTCAAACGGCAATAACTGCCAAATTTGACAATAATCTGGAAAATAGGGTAAAACATGTACTTTCGTGTAAAAGACAAAGGATTAGCCATGAGTATTATTATTAGACCTGCGGAAGAAAAAGATGCGCTAGGTATCTTAGCCGTTGCAGAAAACCGTGCAAGGGTCGCGATGAAAGAACACGGAGCAACAGATGATCATCTTAGCTCTTATGGCTTCATTCTCTTTCCTAAAACTTTAGAAAAATACAAAAATAGAATAAAAGTCTCTAATCATTTTTGGGTTGCAGCTCAGGAGACTGAGGAAAACGAACTGATTATAGGATACCGCATGGCCTATTCTCTAGATGAAATGGGAAAAATACCTGACCCCGATGAAAATGATTCCTCGTGCCATAAATACTATACCCAGGA
>JAJFGV010000070.1 GCA_021775965.1 Alphaproteobacteria bacterium | reverse complement strand
ATGCTTAAATCTTTTAAATTATTAAAGGAATTTTGGTATAGAGAGAACATAAAGTAGCCTTTCATTCCTTTAAGTACCTCATAGACGAGTCTCGTTTTGCCAACCTTTGTTTGCCCAACTACTAAAAGATTTGTTTCCTGCTTCAATAAATCTAAAAATTCGTTATGTTCATTTCTTTGATGATAGAAATGCACATAAGATTTTGTATCTTTTGGAGGAATCACATTAAAACCATTAAAGCTAGTCAAAAGCTGATGGTCTAGTTGTTCTGTTTCTGAAGCAAACCTGATAACTTCGTTTAAGATTGGTTTTGAAAATAGTTTTTCAATTCGTGTATCCTTTTCTTCCTCTTTTTTTGTAGCATATTCTATTCTAATATTCTCTATATCACCTAAGTGATATTTCGCTTCATTACAGTTTTTTTTACAATTATGAAAGATTAAATTAGCAATCCTATGTTTACTATCATTATCTGCAACTGTTGTAATTTCTACACCATATTTATGCTTAATTATAAAGGGAGTATTTTCTCCATATCGATTTACGTTTAGAAAATCACGCCATAAATTATATAAGCCTTCATAGTTGTCTTCATTGATTTCTTCAATATGTTCAAAGAAATGTTTGGCGGGCATCATTTTCATACCAGGCTTTAATTTATTCCGTCTCTTCATCCATTCTGCAATAGCTTCTACCATCTTAAATCTAAGTCCTTTTTTATCCTCAGAAATTTCAATTATGTAGCTTTCCTGTTCGTTGTTTATCACCTCAATTTTCTTATTACGTGAGAATACTTTTATCTTCATATCTTGGATTTACAGTTGCGAGAGTTGCAAGATGAAACTATTTTCACGCAACTTTGCAACTCTGCTTGTCTAAGTGTTTGAATTATAATTAGTTCTGTCCTTACCTGTTAAGAAATAGTTTTTGATTTTAAATTGTAATTTAACTAGTGGCTTTAATTTTCTAGGATCGGTTCTGTTGGATTACGATGAAAACTCCTATCTGTTCTTTGGCAAAATGTAGAGCAATAAGCAACAAGAATTTAAATCTCTTAAAAAGAGCCATTTGAGTCAGTATTTCAAGGTCTTGGGTTTTTATATTCTTGAATGAAAACAGGAAATTTATCTTTTATCTTTTTGACAACATCGTCTAACCCTTGGTTTGAGCAGCATTGCAACTGTACATAAGGCTTTCTGCTCATTAAGGCATTAATAGAATCCTTTGGAAGACGTGCGGAAGGTTGTCTGTTTTTGAATTTTGAAGAGACTCCAATAGTTGTACCAGCTACGTGAAAAGCTCTATACATATGATTATCCCAGGCATCTTCAGAAAATGTAGCAAGCATTTGGTAGCCAATTTCGCCTAGGTAATCAGTTACTTGTCGATCTAATCTTAATGTTTCCTTATGGTTTTTTGGTTCATAGCATAACAGAGCTTTTTCATAAGGTTCACGTGTTTTGCCGTTATGTTTGCCTAAATATTTACGTCCCATGATTTTACACCTTTGTATTGCATAGTCAATAAAACAATGGAGATGCTTCTAGTATTTAAACCTTTCGGTTTGTTGTGCCTTAACAATGGTAACTTTTTTAATATTTTTAAAGGAGGAGCAAAATGTCTAATGAGAAATTTATTATTATCGGTTTGTCAGAAAGCGATTTAGTTGAAATGATGGAAAATGGAGAAACAAAAGAGAAGTGCTATGTATGCAAAAGATCTGAATATGACAAGGGAGTAGTCATTGATGAAAATGGAGATGCATTTGCAGGACGAATAAAAATCATAAATTTGCCTGTGGAGGTAAGTGATGAGCAGACTCACTTTTACCCTCTTTGCAAGGAGTGCTTAAACCTTCTCACCTACATTTCCAAAATGGCATCTGGAAATCTTTTGCAGAAACTCCAACAATCATCATTTAGCAATAATTAAACAACATTAATTTTAGAAAGGAGACTTAATATGAGTAAAAGCGAAATTGTATTTACAGGATTTAGTAAACGTGAGTATCTTAAAATGCTACAAGACGGAGTTCAGCATGCCAAGTGCATGAACTGTGGTCGAACGACTGAAGACGAGTCTGTTGTAGTTATCGATGGACGTACCGTCTCTAAAGAGATGGAGTTTTTCATTCATGAAGTTGTTATTTCAGATGAAGAGACAGCAAAATATTTTCTGTGTATAGAGTGCTCTATTCTTAAAGAAGCTAGCGAGTCATTTAAAGAATCTGAGTTATCCTAAGCGTTATCGTCTAACAATTGATCAGTCGTTATCCAACAGACTTACTTTTAAGCATCTATAAAAATTTAAACAAGAAAGGAGCAAAAGCTATGTTAAGTAGAATAAAAGACCTAAAAGAATTAATGGGATTGTTCTTCCTTATCCTTAAGGCACAAGGATATACAGAGGAAGAGATTAGGAAAATGAAGATACCAACTTCTCGCTCAACCATAGCCTTGTACATTAAAAGTGTATCTAAGACACTTGACTATATGGGGCTTATACATCTCTTTAGCAAGAAGAAAGCAAAGCTGGTTAGTGTCGGAGGTTCAAGCGACATTGAGAACATAGAAGGTCATAAGCAGGCAAATCCAAGTAATTCGGTACGAATGACAAGCATCAAGAGAGCAGATGATTATCGGTTAAGTGGTGGTAACTTGGATGAGTGAGAAAATGATAGTAAATGCTTTTATCACTTGCAATGCCATCATGTTTCAAAGTGAGGAAAGGGTAATTATGACAGTAATGAGAAAATCCTATTCGAGCAGTTTCTTCTCATTAGCTAGGCTATTACCCCTTCCTCTCTGATTGTCTTTTATTAGTTTTCAGCATTAATTTGTGTGCTTCCCTGCTTATTGTCTAAAGAGTAGGGAGGTACACAATACTATCACATCATCTGAATGGTTGTAAACTCCCTTTAATCAAGTTTTCAAATATCGATTCTGATTCCATTTTTTTATTCTACATCTGAATGTGCAATGTGCAACTACAGAATTTCTTTAAAGTAATTTGCCAATCAACATTTACATGGCTTTTTGCAATGTGTAAATGCACATTTTGGAATAGGGTAAAGAGAGAAGAGCAATTTAAAACTAACTAAATTAACCTGAACAGAGAATGCAGAAAGGAGGACATCATTGCTGAACAAAAAGAGACTCATCTTATTACCACTGCCCTTGCTCTTAATCCCAGGGATTTTAGGCTGGCTACAAAACCTGAACAGGTCATTCTGGGGATCATTTCACAATATCATAAGGTTCTTTGAGCAAAACCTAATTATTTCTCTAATGTTAGTCTTAATATTATTTCTTTTAATCTATAGGAAAAGGTGAAAGGAGATGAAAAATGTTTGGAAATTTGTTTTTTGAAAATCAAGAAAATGAGTACCTAGAAATTTTAGAAGAATGTGGATTGCCGTTAACTAGCTATGATTTTTGGTGGCGAAATTACCCGAAAAGGGCAGTTGAAGAAATTTACAAGATGCAAGAAAACACACATAGTACATTCTTTTGTAAAGGTGAAAAGCTTATTTGGGAAGTAGAGATGATCAATGAATTTGAATCTTTATTTTTAATCTCCATTGAAACAGATTCAAGATATCCATTTACTGCTCCAAAAGTCTTCATGAAAGACCCTGAGCTTGAAGAAGATTACGACAAACATGTGTATTCTGATAAAAGTCTTTGTTTATTTAGACCAGAAGTTTATTCATCCAACTTGTCAATTCTCGATATTAGGAATATTTGCGCATCCTGGATTCATTCTTACGAAAATTTTCTTAATACTGGTGAATGGACATGCGGAGAAGCACATTAATAATAATTCAAGTTTATATGTAAATTGAAAAGGGGGTGATAAAAATGGCACTTGATTTAAAGAAAGCAAAGAGCAAATTAAGGAAACAACAACCAATGGGAGTTTCGCTTGACGGAAAGCTTACCGAAGAGAATCCAAGAAATGATGGAACTAATGACAGTAAGCAAGGCCACACGACTCTGTTACCACAAAAACATTTTGTATCGTAATCCACTATGGGGGTAATTGCTATAGGTAATTGCCCCCATTAATTAGATAAAGGAGTTCACATGGAAAAAATTCTATTTTCTTCTAATGCAGTAGGCTCAATTTTAGTTGAGTGCTATAAAAGAGGCAGGGGTTTAGAAACAGGAGGGATTCTAATAGGTCCAAAAAGTCATAAAAATATCATTACAGATGTTGTTGTGTCCTCAATTCATGCAGATAGAGAATCTTCATTTTACTATCAGAATGAAATGGACGTAAAGTTCTTAAACCAAGAATTAAGAGCGTACCAGTTGAAAGGATACGAACATAAAGGGAATTTTCACAGCCATCCAACCGGAATGATTAATCTTTCACAAGGTGACATTGATACTAGCCTGAACATGCTTAGGAGTCCGAGCTACAAGTTAAATAATAATCTTATTATGTGCATTGTAACAGAATCAAACCATCATGCTGATATACCTATCTTTTCATACATCGTGAGTGAAGATGATAACAATAATTCTGTCGTAAAGCGTATGGCGTCAAGAATGTTACCTAAACATTGCATCACAGAATGTTTGGAATGTATTTAATATTTTTTAAACTTCGAAGGAGGCAATCATGAATGTAACAATATTAGACACGATGATAATGGAACTAAAAGATAAAGAAAAGGCAATCCTTTACGGTTATCGAGATGAACGAGGGGTAATTGTTTTGTCTTTTGATAAGAAAGATACTCTTGATTGTACAGGGGTGTTTTTTAAAGATCAAGATGAGCATCAGTTAGAGAACTGGAAGGATAATTTTATTTACTCTATGAACAATGGAGATCTGGATTGTTTCTATCTAAGTAGCGATGGAAGTAAAAAAGTGGTTGAATTACAGACTTTTAACTATGTGACTGATTATGCATCAAGGAATCAAGGGTTAATAGACCCTTCAGTTCTACAACAAAAAACTGTGACAATTATTGGCCTTGGCAGTGGCGGCTCTATGGTTGCACAGGATTTGATGCGGTCAGGTGTAACTAAATTAATATTAATTGATTTTGACACTGTTAATATTTCAAATCTGTGTCGCAGTGCATACAGTTTAAGTGATTTAGGGAAGAAAAAAACAGATGCTTTATACGAAAATCTTTTAAGAATAAATCCTCTTGCAGAGATAGAAACCTTCGACATGGACGTGTTGAAGTGTGACATAAATAAATTGAGAGAAATAATAGAACAATCTGCTTTGGTCATTGAAGGAACTGATACTGTAAAGACTAAGTTGGTCATAAATGGGTTAGCGCACGATAATACGATTGTTTTATACCCTTCTGTTTATGATTCTGGTAAGGGAGGAGAACTCTTTTTTACTACACCCGGCGCGCCATGTTTTGAGTGCGTATTTGGTTCAATCCTTCCTGAAATGCTTGAGGTAAAGAAGGGTGACTGGGATTATGAAACTGGTGAAGTAAAACCGATGGCTGGACTTGTTTCTGACATTCGAATAGTTGTTTCTCGTACAGTAAAACTTGCCTTAGGATTTCTTGCCGAAGGTAAAGATTCATTTATAGATAAAATTACTGAAGATGATTGCACACTTCTTTTAATAGGTAATGAAAAGGATTTTTTTATTTTTGAGAGGCCTTTTCAAGAGGTATGGGCAGAGACTGAAATTAATCCTGAATGTATGTGCCAAACTTTGTGTTAAGGACATGAACCATGCTAATTACTAAACGTGACATCAAAATATTCGAGCTTTTATATCTCTTTCAGTGCCTACAGGTGAATCAAATAGCTAGGTTGTTTCGCATGAATATAAAAGTATGCCAAAGAAGGCTCAGAAAGCTTTATGCCTCTGGCTACATACAAAAGAGACTAGTCCCAAGCACTATGCCTGGGGCTAGTCCTCTTCTTTATTATCTTGGACAGCAAGGAGCATCTCTTTTAGGCGTTCCAATATCTACTCCAAGGTATACAAGACAGCTCAACCACCAACAAAAGAATACAGATATCATGACAGATATATTTTTAAAGTTTCAGAAGGCAGCTGATATTGAATTTAGATTACTACCAGAGCATATCATCCGTACGGCAAACCAGCATAATGGTGTTATACCGGACGGTTCTTTTAATTTACAAAGAGACAACAAGTCAGTTCTTTACTTACTCGAAAACTGCTCAGGAACGGAAATTGTTCGTTCGCCGACATACAATGAAGATATAGAAAGCAAAATAATAAGATATGTAGAAATATTTGAAAACAATAATGGTATTCAGTTCTATTCAAATTACTTTGAATCATCCTTCAAACGTTTCAGATTGCTCTACCTAACTAATAATGAAAAGCGTTTAGAATCAATTAGCAAAATAGTAGCAGAACACGATAAACACGGTTTTATCTTACTTACCACATTACTAAAACTAAAGAAGCATGGTGTTGATAAGGATATTTGGTTCGTGCCAGCAACCGGAGAGCTTAATCAAAAAATAGTATAAGGGGAAATCAATGAGCGTAATGGTGCCATTTCTGAATAGATTTATTGAGGAGTCTGTCGCTAAGAATTCTCATCACATCTTACTAGATCAAGACTTCAATAAATGTTGCAGTAAGATATATGACAAGCCGATAGATATTACACCCAAAGGATTAGGTGACAACCATTCCTTCATACCATACCAAAATCCACAAATACTTAATGTATATCCTAGCAAGATTGATGTAGAAGAGTACCTTAAGAAAGGTGAGTTATTAAACGGTTCAATTCATAGGATAACTAACCAGGTCGTCTTTGAGATTAAAGGCAATAAGGAGGCAATTACTTGTGGATTTTACGGTGAGTGTACCGATCTGGAAATCGTTAGCTCTGCGGTAAGAAACTATTATCCGAATTCATATCTGGAATTGCACAAACCGCAAGAGTATCCAGGCAACTTTTTTGTTTACGTGTTATTCCCGAGAGCACCATTTTATAGAAGTCTGTCCACTTTCCATGACTTCATTGTTGCTTCCCCGCTCAATATGATTCCGCAAATATTGCTTAAGCTCGATAAAGGTCAAATCGGTGTCTATCAAGTATTAATAAAACCTCTTGGAGGCCATGTTCATTCGTTGGTGTCCGAAGCAATTGACACAGAGTGGACAGCCTTGCAAGGCGAGGCCGGACAAAACAAGGTATTACCGTCGTTACAGTCTAGTATTGTTGGAGAAAGACTAACATATAAGTCACCTGAATTTAGACAATACTATAGTGTATCTGTACGAATTATTCTTCCAACTGATGCCCTTACTCCAATGATTAAATCCTTCGTTGCCAACTTTACGTACGGACAGCATGGTTTTACAATATATGATAATCAGCATTATACACAAGAGCAAATAGGTGAAATGCTGAATAATCGAGTAAGCTACAATACTGGTTTCCTTGCTAATGCTCATGAGTTAACAAGTTTACTACATATCCCCTATCAGATTATTTCAGACAATGAGTTCACTGATATATTTAAGGCTGTTCCTGCCGGTGATAAGCCATTAATAATTTCCCAAAATGAAGATATACGTATAGGTACTTGGGCATGTGGAGATAGTTCTAAACAAATACATCTGCCAATACAGAAAGAAATTCCACACATGCATGTAATTGGAAAGTCAAGGCAAGGCAAGAGTGTTTCTCTGTCTTTTCTCGCCAAAAATAAATTTCTGAGAGGTGAATCAGTATTTGTGCTTGACCCGCATGGTGATCTTGTCACAAGCATCCTGAAAATGGTTCCAAGAGAATTAGTTGATAAGGTTGTTGTCATCGATTTTGGGCTAAATGACTTCACTCCATTAATAACAATAAGAGGCAATGTAGATTTAAGTGACCCCTCTAAGGTATCAGATGACATGACCGAGGCAATGCAAGATGTAGGTACTACCAGAGATCAAGGCTTCTGGGGCCCAAAGATGTCATACTTTTTCTCGTCTTTATACTACATTTATTGTGTGCTTCCTGAATTAAATCTGACTCATATTCGACAGCTAGCTTCTCCACGTTCTAGCAAAGGAAAAGTCTTGCGCGAAAAAGTAAAAGCTAAAATAAAACATCCTATTATCAAAGATTTTTTAGAAGAGCTTGCATATACATCGCCAGAATCAATAATGCCAGTACTACAGAGGTTAAGCCACCTCCTTTTACCTGATAAGTCATTAAGGCTTTTCACAATTAAAGAGAATAAAATTAATTTTAAATACATGATGGAGAATGGGATGCTTTGCCTAATTAATTTGTCAGTAGGTATACTTGGCAAGCAACGTTCTGGCGTACTGAGTGGCTTAATGGATAGCCTATTAAATAACAATAGCCTTGCAAGAGTTAATATTCCTTATGAGCAACGAAAGCCATGTACTCTTATAAAAGATGAATTTTATCTTGGCCCAGGAGATTTAGATTCGCAACTTACTGGACTTGCTAAGTACGGCCTGTCAGTTATCTTTGCTCATCAGTATTTGGATCAGGTAGAGGGAAACACTCGTGAAGTTATGGCAACAGCAGGAAGCAGACTAGTATTCAAAACACGAAGGAAAGACGCTGAAACGTTAGCAAAAGACTTTGGAATTGACCCTGAAGATATTACATCTCTACGCAAGTTTCAGGCTTTTTTCCATTCAGATGGGGAGACCATTAAGGTAGACACCAAAAGACCAAATTTCCCAAAAGATGACCACTCAGAAGAAATATTGCAAAACTGCTTAGATAAATACTATCTCAAGCATGATAAAAATAACATTATTCCTAAAAATAAAAAACTAGAATTCGACAAGCTATAAGAAAGGATGGTGATAAAGATGTCTAAATATAATCAAATGATGCAATACCTTAATCCAAAGGAAATAATCAAAAAAACACAGATACCTCACGACAATGCAAGGGCTAGTGTGACACTGCAAAGCTCTACTGTTCGGAATTATGCTGAATTTGAAAAGACAATTATTGCATATGTTGCTCACCATACGCAAAAGGTATTAGGTATGCCTTTGCCACCTGATTTGTGCCTTAGTAAAGCACGCAGGTTCCTTGACTCATCAATTGGTTGGGACAATGCGGTATATATTGCAATGTCTGGAGCAGAGGGAGGTGTTCCGCAAATATTAAATGAACTCAATGACAGCTTTAAACAGGAAAGTAAGCAAAGCTATTTTACGTATTTTCTTCACCAGGTTCTAGATCCCATGAATTTTTCTGAAACTGTTGAATTAATGACTGAATTAAAGCAGAAGATTGGCGCATACGCACCTGAATCTTTTAATTATATTTCTGCACAGCAAATGGCAGGAAATTATGAAGACATAATCTGGAAATACATTGATTCTGTTTCAAGGCATAGGAATCTTTGGGATTATTCAAGCGAATAATCTTCTGTCAACAGTTCTATCAAAGAACAAAGAACAAAGAATAAAGGAGAATACCATGATTATGGAAATTATTTGCAAAAATGACATAGATGCTCTAAAGGCATTAGAACAAAAAGGTAAGAAAGAAAGATTGTCTATTGAAGAATACCGTCAAATCCTTGGATATAGATTTTCACTCGGGCTTTTACCTGATTACGTTTATTGGAATGAACAGAGTGTGTGAGAGAGATTTATACATACAATGAATACAACTAAAAGATACTTAAACATTAAAGAAACATCTGAATACACCTCCCTACCAATAAAAACATTATATGAATGGTCAAGGATTGGGAGAATTCCATCAATTAAAATTGGAAGAAAAATCCTGTTTGACATTTTTGATATAGACAGAGTGATGCTAAACCTTAAACGTAATACTGTAAACGAAGAGAAAACCGTTAATAATATCATTGCGGATACGTCTGATACTAAATATAATATGCCTGATAGCGACCATGCAGGCACGATGGAGTACGAGAAAGGAGGTGAATAATGTTCGTACGTAATGGTGTCTGGCATATATGTATTCGTCACAATGGTAAAAAGATTCAAAGAAGCCTTAATATCCCTGCTGGCAAAAAAGAACATAAGAAGATTGCCAAAGACATGGAGTCAAAGATTAGAGTTCAGCTTATTGAAGATACATTCTTTGACAAGCCAATAGCCTGTACTAAGACATTAAGGCAAATGATGGATAAGTTCATAAAAGAGCATGCTCCAAAAAATTCAAAAAGCATGCAAAGATCTTATTCGTCATACCTAAAGCATCTTATACGAATCTTTGGAAATATAAAGTTAACATTAATATCTCCAAAAAAAGTTACACGGTATAAGGTGTTAAGGCGTCAGGAAGGTGCAAAACCTGCAACAATTAATAGAGAAATGGCAATGCTACTTAAAGCCTTTAATTTATCTATTCGAGAATGGGAATGGATAAAGGATAATCCTGTCTCAAAAGTGCCTTTTGAAAAAGAGAATAATAAAAGGGACAGATGGCTTAGTGGTGATGAAGAAAAAAGGCTTCTTGAGTTTTGTCCTGATTGGTTACGTGAAATTGTTATCTTTGCACTAAATACTGGTCTTCGGCAGGATGAATTACTTTCGCTTGAATGGTCGAGAGTAAGTATAGCCCGAAAAACTATTCTTATTCAAAAAACCAAAAGTGGAAGACCTAGAACTATTCCTCTAAATCGGTTTGCATTCGGTGTGCTTAATGATAAGTTTGAAGAAAAGGTTAGAAACATCAAAGATCTTGTTTTTGTAAGTAGTGTAGGAACAAAAATTAACCCATCAAACTTAAGAAGAGAATTCTATAAGGTGTTGAAAATGGCAGAGATTGAGAATTTCAAGTTTCATGATCTTCGTCATACGTTTGCCTCAAGGCTTGCGCAAAAAGGAATTGACATCTATAAGATTGCAAAATTGCTCGGTCATGAGGACATAAGAATGACTCAAAGGTATGCTCACCATTGCCCAGAAAGTTTGAGAGTTGGTGTAGAAATTTTAGAGTCTGACTGCGTATTGACTTCGGTAGACCAAAAAGAGGTCTTAACTCACGCTTGATTTGTCGTAAGTCGTTTCATAGTATGGTGGAGGATAGGGGAGTCGAACCCCTGACCTTTTGAATGCCATTCAAACGCTCTCCCAACTGAGCTAATCCCCCCACGCTGTGTACGTAAGCTTTGTATGTGCTGCTGTTTATGGGTGTTACTTTTAGCAGAATTGTACTTAACAGTCAAGCTTATTAGGAAATTATAGTCACATTGCATGTTAGAAAAACAATGTTTTTCAAGTGAACTGGCAAAAGGCACCGACATTGACAACATTTCAAGTATAAATTGTCCCGGATCAATCAGTACAATATGCTGCGAGATAAATACATCTATCTTTCATTGGTTGGCCTTTTCGACACTAAAGAGCTACTTCCTGTTCTACGTCAACATAACGATCTCTAATTTGTAGAAAATATTTTTCAGCGCTGACAAAGGCATCTACCACATCAGGGTCGAAGTGTTTGCCGCGACCATCAATAATAATTTCAAGGCTCCTGGTGTGAGAAAATGCTTCTTTGTAACATCGCTTGGATGTCAACGCATCGTATACATCTGACAATGCAAGGATCCGCGCGACTAATGGAATGTCTTCTCCGGCGAGTCCATGTGGGTAGCCTGTACCATCCCATTTTTCATGATGACTTTCGGCAATTTCTATGCCTACTCGGACAAAATCATTTCCAGAATGCAGCCGGTTGACTTCTCTAAGTGTTTCTGCCCCTATGATGGTATGCACCTTCATAGAATTAAATTCTTCTTTCGTAAGCTTACCTGGCTTGAGGAGTACACTGTCTGAAATTCCAACTTTACCAATATCATGTAGTGGACTTGCGGCACATATATTTTCTATATAATCATCATCAATTATGGTCGCATATTCTGGACGCAAACAGAGCCTCTGACAGATGATCCTAACATATTCTCTTATCCTTAACAGATGCTCTCCTGTTTCAGGATCTCGCGACTCTGCAAGTTTTGCCATTGCGAATATCGTAGATCGTTGTGCGGCAGTAATCTCATACACTTGCTTACTGACACGGTTTTGAAGGTCAAGGTTGAATTTTTCAATCTGATCCTGGTACTGATATTCTCTATCATGAAGTTTTTTTCTTTCCAAACATGCATTAATTCGTGCTTTAAGAATGGTGTGGTTGAACGGCTTGACCATGTAGTCGTCCGCCCCATTTTCGATACAACGTACAACACTATCCATATCGTCTAGCGCAGAGATCATTATGACAGGAATTTGACATAAGTCAGAATCATTTTTCATATATTCCAGCACCTGGTAGCCGTCCATATCCGGCATGCAAATATCCAGAAGGACAAGATCACACTCCTGCTTCTCCAATGTGGACAATGCGTAAAGCCCGTTTTCTGCCATTACTGAATTGTATCCCATAATAATAATCAGGTCATTAAGGATCTGAAGATTAACACTGTTATCGTCTACAACAAGTATTCTGGCTTTTTCAGATTCTGTTTCCTGTCCCATAGTTTTTGAATTAATCATTACTCACCTCCTCAGCAGCAAGGACAACCTTGTCTTCAGAAATGTTCCTTATCATTAATTTATTTCTATTCATACCTTCTGGTTCCTTCATGCATGTCTCTGCCAGTGGCACGGTAAACCAGAAAGTACTGCCTTTGCCCAACACACTCTCAACTCCGATCTTACCTCCATGTAGTTCCACTAATCTACGTGTCAGGGCAAGTCCAATACCTGTGCCTCCCAGCTCTTCATCGCGGACACGATCTACCTGGTAAAATTCATTAAATATACTGTCAATTGCATCTTCCTCGATCCCAATACCGCTGTCATGAACTTCAAATCTGGTATAAAGATCTCCGGTTTTCATAGCACTAATCAATACTTCACTTTCATTAGGAGAGTACTTTACAGCGTTTGATAACAGGTTTAGCATTATCTGCTTGAATTTTCTCTCATCAGCCCTGACCACATCAAGTTTCGGATCTACATTAATCCTCATTGTTATGCGGTTTCTCTTTATCAAACCGTCTATAATATATTGCTTGCTCATCATGTTGACTGAAGTCTTAAGAATCTGCTTTATCGGTATATCTGCAAATACAAGATCTACTTTTCCTGAGTCTATTTTTGTTATATCAAGAAGATTATTTATGAGATCCAGCAGATGTGTACCGCTGTAGTCAATTTGATTTACATATTCAAGCTGTTTGTCATTAAGCTTTCCAAAATATTGACCTTTCAGCAAGTCTGCAAAACCCAGGATACCGTTAAGCGGGGTGCGGAGTTCATGACTCATTGATGATAAAAATCCGGATCTAGCCTTATTTGCGCTCTTCAGCTGCAGGTTTGTCTCTTCGTGCCTCAGAAGAGATTTATTCAGCTTGTCAGTCTCTTCGCAAAGATCATGCGCCATAATGTTAAAGCTCTCCGCCAGATCACCCAATTCATCATCACGATTTATTTCTACTCTATACTTAAGGTTACCACTCCTGAATTTGCCAGCGGCAGACTTTAATCTACTAATGGGTCTTGAGATAGACATGGTAAAGAAATAAACAGCGACGATTACGATGATAGAACTGATACCTGCAGTGCAAAAGGCAATGATACCGATTATCCTTAAGGAAGCAAACGCCTCTGTCTCGTCAATCTTGGCAATCAGACCCCAATTAAGTTGAGGAATAGATTGATAAGCTGACACGACACTGGCATTTCTGTAGTCCCTGGCTATGACAGTCCCGCTCTTTCCTTCGAGAGCCAATTTCATATATTTTACTCCCGGATTATCCAACGGAATACTCAAGCTGAGTGCCGTACCTGATGCATACCGTAAAGGATTTAGGAATAACACTTTGTCTTCCATTTTTTGTCCAACAATTATCTCTCCAGTCTCACCCATCCCGGTATAGTTAGCAATAATCCCGCCTAATGCATCCAGGTCATAGGCGTTAATAATAATACCCAATTTTTCTACATCTGACCTGCTTACAAGTGGTGCAGATATAAATATGCATTTACTCACCAAACCGGGCAGAGCAAATGAGCGGCTGACGCGCGCATCCGCATAATCTATATTTACAACATCACTGAATGCATCATGTCCGGATATGTCTCTCCCCATTAGAGTATTACATGTCGAAGCAACAATTTTACCGCTGAGATCAACAATCATTATTTCATCAATAGATGTGTCCAAAGGTTTTTTGTTTAACTTGAGATGCTTATTAAGTCTATGAACTGCATTACTCTGCATATCCCCTTGATTTATAATTTCTAGATTATCTCTTATGAATCCATCCGAGCTGAAGTCAACGATACGACGTTTTTTCGCATCAATAAAGGATTCTATGTGCATTTTCTTAAATGAAGCAATGGTCGTTAAGCTGTCCAGTCTCTCCTTTTTTTTGTAACTCTTTGCATTCACATAATACACCGATGATATTACCGCAATCGGTATAAGTGAAATGCATAATGAATAAAGGAGTAATTTGCTTTTTAGAGACAAGCCCTTAGATATATTTTCCATAAATATTTGTCCTTAATTATTAATGCATCAAAATTCTAATACAAATTATTCTGTGATGGGATGAAGGGAAAAATCCACGCTTGTAAAGGAATCTTAAGCACCTGGTATAATGCAAGAGTGGTTCTGTACATTATTAACATTCCTGCTTTGGACACTATATTTACCGTTATCGCCAGATTTAATAAGAGAGTTTGCATTACCTAAGAAGCATATAAACTCTTTAAACAGCTCCATATCGAAGCAGTTAATCATGGTCTCTCGCATCTCTAAAAGAGCAGAAAATGGCTTAAGCGCATTTTTATAGGCCCTGTTAGTAGTGATTGCATCATATGCATCTAGAATCCTTGATACCCTTCCAAGTAATTGAATTTCATCTCCTCCAATTCCATGAGGATAACCTGTTCCATCAAAATTTTCATGATGTTGAGCAACAACAATCAGGGAGTCTTTAAATATATTACCCTCTTTTGTCAAAAGGGCCATACCTGCTTCAGGATGCTTTTCTACTATCTTATGCTCATCACTTGATAAACTACTCGGTTTGTTGAGAATATCGAGAGGTATTTCAATTTTCCCATAGTCGTGCAACAGCAGACCTGTCCCAAAGGAGCCCAGACTATCTTGACTAAAACCAAGGTACTTCCCAAAAAGCAAACCCAGTACTGACACATTTACCGAGTGTGTATATGTCTGGTAGTCATGTGAAGTGACCTTTATCAGGTTAGAAAATGCATTTTCGTCGCCTAATATATAATCAACAGTGCTATCTGCCCAGGACGTAACTCTATCAATTTTGATTCCTGACTTTGTGTCATTCAAAAGTTCCTGAGCCAAGTTTTTAGCAACACTATAAACAATATTCGATTTCTCACTTGAACTCTTCTCACCGTCGGCAAGAATTGTTTTTAAATTCTGTTCCTGATAATCGTTAAATGTTTTATAGCTATTTGCATAGACATACAGCTTTTTAATATTATTCTCTACTAATTGCTTTCGTCTATCACCGCGAAACATTTCTCCACCGTGACTAAACAAGACATATCTTGGGACTCCATTAACATTGCTTTTTAGATACAAATCACAGTCTACTTCCGTGTCTACAATTAAAGTGCTTTCGTTAATAGCCAGAAATTCTTTCATTTTACCTGCTTCTCTTTCATTATATCCGTGTTCTAACGATGAAATTTCAATTTATAACAGCAAAATTGAAGTTCACTTATATATATAAATTAACGGCTCTTTTTACTAAAACTTTAGTAAATTATATATTTCTTGATATGGCAATAGATAGGTCAGGAATATAGTGGATATTAGTGGAGGCAATTTGAAAAATGCGGTTAAATTACAGCTATACATCTCTATAAGCGGTTTTCATTCAAGGCCGCTTTTGATCCGATCAGCATCGGTTGGTGTAGGCCACAGCTTTTGGGGAATTAATGATTCCAGCATATCATTATCTACGTAAATCAGTCATTGTAACCTGTACTCTATCTCGATATGCCTCAGTACGTTAGAACAGCATCATTAAATTAGTCGTTAACCGTATCTTGTGATTCTTGCAACAGTGTTTCTTTTACAAGAGTCGATAGTTTCTTGTAATTTATGGGTTTGCTGATAATAAAATCTACGCCTATATCGTCTTTTTTTAAGGAATCGAGCATATCTGCCCATCCGGTAATCAAACCAATTTTCGGCTTTTTGTCAAGTGACTCTACGACCTTTATTACGTCCCAGCCGGAGACTTCCGGCATGCCTAAATCACAGATAACCAAGTCATAACACTCCTTTTCTAACAGCTTAATGGCTTCACATCCACTTTCAACATTATCAACACGAAAACCCTGTCTGGACAATAACATATAAAGCAAATTACTAATTTCCTTCACATCATCCACCACCAGGATACGATAATTTTCAGCCTTTATATTAATTACGGGTTCATGACGTATTTCAGCATGTACTGTTTCAGAGGCTACAGGTAATTCTATAGTAAAAGTACTTCCCTTTCCAATCTGGCTTTTTATGTCTATCTTACCACCATGTTTTCCAATAATGCCGTATGAAACACTCATACCCAATCCGCTACCTTCAACACCCTTGGTGGTATAAAACGGATCAAATATCTTCTCCTGGACTTCTTTAGAAATACCACAGCCGTTGTCGGCAATACTCGTAAAGACAGTATTGTCTTTCTCCCACGTTCGAAAGGAAATACGTCCCCCTTCCGGCATTGCATCAATGGCATTGTTTATCATGTTTATGATAATTTCTCTTAACTCTGAAGGATTTCCCAATACGTCATGCACCGGCGCCAAACGTTCAATGTCTAAATTATAAGTTATACCGCTGGCATGGGCGACATCCTTCCACCGTGGTTTTGAAAAATCAATTGACTGCTTAATAATATTCACCATATTTACCGAGACATGCTTTAACGTGTTTTTTTCCATTCTGGTAAATTCACTCAACCTGCGCACTGTTTCTGAACCGTCGCTTACCGCCTTGTTTATAGCATGAAGCCCATGAACCAATTCTTCATTATCAGAAAAACTATTATTCAATAACTGAGCATGTCCACTAATTATTGCAAGCACATTATTAAAGTCATGAGCAATTCCAGCAGCCATTATACCCATAGCGTTCAATTTCTCCGACTGAATAAGACTCTTCTCAATCTTCTTGCGCTCAGTTATGTTTTCTTTAACTGCAATATAATCAGTAATAACACCTTCATGATTCACAACAGGTGAAATAGATGCATGCTCCCAATAGAGTTCACCGTCTCTATTTCTATTACAAAATTCTCCCTGCCATGCATTGCCTGATGAAATAGCGGCCCATAGTTCTTTGTATACTGCAGGAGACGTTTTATCAGATTTCAGGATACGTGGGTTCATTCCGATAGCCTCTTCACTTGTATAGCCTGTTAATTGTGTGAATCTGGGATTAACATATTCTATGTTGGCATCAGTATCCGTAATCACAACTACAACAGGGCTTTGTTCTATGGCGTGAGACAGCTTGAGAAGACGCTCCTCCGCCTCAACCAATCTTCTTTCGTCAGCTATCTGCTTGAATATCCGTTTCACCATCAGAGGCAAAAGGTCTATGAAATTACCGTCTTTCACCATATAATCTCTAGCACC
>JAJFGV010000069.1 GCA_021775965.1 Alphaproteobacteria bacterium | reverse complement strand
ATGGATGATAAAATCATCCCTATTGCATATTTTATTGAAGAGCTGTTATTAATAGAAGAATTTACTAATGTAAAACAGGTTAAACCAATTCTATACTGTGATGAACCCAAAGATTACATATCATTTTATCTATCGTTAACGAATGACATGGATATGGAGTATGACTCTGCCGAATTGAAAATTGAGGAAGAGGGATCATGTGATATGATAATTCCGGAGGATATCAGAGAAGTAAGTATGGCAAACAGTAATCGTCGCATTACTCACAGAATAAAGGCTAATGACAGTCTGTCCAAATTAGCAAAGAGGTATTACAACGATGAATCAAAATGGAATAAAATATATCAGGCAAACAGAAACAGAATGCTGGATCCACACTCATTAAAGATTGGCCAGGAGCTACTTATCCCTGATATCACATTGTCAAGCAATGAAGATAGAAATAGAGGCAGAATTGTAAAAACATAATATTAACAGTTTTATTCATCACACAAAGTCACTCCCCGCCAGTTTGTTAGAAGGGAATTCCTCAATCTGTTTTTATCCGGGGAGCGTTTATCCGCGTCCAATTCTTTGTCTGTGTAAGTCTGTGGCTAAATTTCCTCTTGATTTTACTATGTACTAAAGTATTATACCGCTGTTAACTTACTACCTGCCAAATTGATATATGGGGAAAGTAATGAAGCGAAATTGGTTGCCACAAGCTATTGCAGGTGGAATGCTTTTATGGGCACTGTATCCCGGCAATCCATCCGGTTATTATACCCTGCTTCACTGGTTTTGCTGCGGAACACTCATCTACCAGGCCTGTCGAGCCGTAAGTCAAAAAAGACATCCATTGGTATGGATATTAGGGATCACGGCCCTGGTTTACAACCCGATATTTAGATTACACTTCAACAGGGAGCTATGGTCTGCCATTAATATTATCACCGCTGGAATTGTAGTTGTGTCAATTTTTACCTTAAAGATCAGGGATAAACAATGAAAACTGATGTTTTCTTTGTTTCTTTAAATTTCGTTTTCTTAGTGTACTTTGTGTCTTTGTGTGAAACTATCTTTTATACCTAAATTCCCTAATCTGTTTTTATCTGCGTTTAACTGTGTCCAAAGTTTTCTCTGTGAAAGTCTGTGGCTAAATTTCCTCTTGATTTTACTATCTACTAAAGTATTATACCGCTAATAACTTACGACCTACCAAATTGATATACCATCAGATGATGGATTTGCTTTTCATAAATTAGGTTATTAAAAAAGTTGTCATTGATTACATTGAAACGAATAAATAGTCGCTGTCCCTAATATTAAAACCTCCATGTCTACTTAGGTGGTTATATTCAAAAAGGAAATTATCATACGTATTAATAGAGTAAGGTGGTTTATTATGAAACACAGGATGAAACGCGGGCGTGTGAGTTCAACAAAAAATAAAATATTATTTATATTAATGATATGTGGCCTTATTGCTGGATCATATTGGGCGTACAATCACATAAAGCCTAGAACTGTTATCACAAATGATTCAGACCTACCTGTTTTGTATGAAGCATTAACTCCAAAAATACAGAGACAGCTTATTGAACTAGAAAGAGAAATACCAAAGAGAGGTAACAATTATCAAGAATTAAGCTCTCTGCAAAGCGAAAACAAAGAAATGAGATATACCAGTGCAATGGAAATGGATGAAGATTTTTTCAGGAGACATTGGGAAAACGACCATTGGATTTATACACCAACTCGTAGTACAAGTGAACCTAATTTGTTTAGAAGGATAAAAGACGCAAATGGTCGCTGGGAATTCATTCCTCTAATTAAAAAAATTGTAACAGTTCAAAAGAAATATCCATTGCCTAAAAATGAAATGCGAGAAGAAGCCGGAGAACAACTTTTAAATAGCAAAGAAAATCTCGTATCATTTCAAGAAAAGGAGCTATCATCTGAAGATGAAGGTCTTGAAAAAGCGAGAAAAGAGATTCAGGATGAATTAGAGGCAATAAGAAAGAAAAGAACACAGTGAGGAAAGAAAACTTTATTGTAATTATTCAGAGAAACTATTTGTTTACCTTGCTTGAGAGACTGTACAAGCGTGCCATGGCGTACAAGTGTTCAGTTTTTGTTCTACACCTATACAAAAAAACAATAATAATGATAAATAATATGAACTACACAAGTTGCACCTGATAACAGCTTAAATCATTGTAATTCTAAGTATAAGTAAGGTAATATTTATCACTTCTACTTTGAAACTTAAGCTTGATACTGGAATAGTTAATTAATACATTTTGAAATATCGTCATGTGCAATCCAGGAGAGAGATTTATATATAGATGAAAAGCAAATTATCATTATCGATATTATCATTTATTTTAATATTATTGCTTTGCCATACAGGATGTATGACAACGACACAACAAGGGACAGCTATTGGCGCTGGTACAGGTGCAGGGAAAAGCAATTATTATAAAGTGCGAAAAACCCAGCGAAGCGAAGGAATAATCTATCCCGATGTTATAAATATAGATGAAGGAAATGAAGATTTATTTACAAGGTATTGGGAAAATAACCATTGGATTTACACACCAACACACAATCCAGATAATACCAATTTGTTTAGGAGAGTAAAAGGCAAAGATGGGCGCTGGGATTATATTCTTATAATCAACAGAAATGAAGTTGAAGCAGGTCAAGATAAAACGCTATCACCAGAAGATGAAGGACTAGAAAAAGCTAGAAAGGAGATTCAGGATGAATTAAAAATTATTAGAGATCAAAGAACACAATGAGAAAAGAAATTACATTTAGCTTTTATGTCTTTAAGTTAGAGGAGGTTCTATTGTGATTAGTAAAACAAAAAATCAAATAGTCATTCTTTGTTGCATTATTGTTTTTGGCTTTCTTGGGAATTCTATTGTGTTATCTCAAGATCAATCTTCAGAAATATCAGAATTACAAAAAAAAATAGAAAAGAAAACTGAAGATTTAACACAGGCAACTAAAAATGCCACAATGAAAAAGTTGGGGGAGATAGAAACTCATTTAGCTGAAGGTGGTTGGGATATAGATGAAGGAAGTCAGAAACTTATACCAGCATCCGAAATGGCACGAGAAAAGATTGCGGAAATTCAAACAAATATAAAGAACCTTTTTATTGTGACTGCTCAAGAGATTGAACAAGGGAATTCTGTTACAGTAACAGTTGATCGTCGCGGAATTGGATTACCTGTAAGTGCAAAAAAAAGAAGAAAAAAATATTTAGAATCTAGAACACGTAGTAATATATCCATTAAAAGCCAGGCGATGGCAATAAAAGTGTTATATGGAATAAATAACAACCTAATTGAGTCAGCAGAGCGGGAAGAAAATATGGATAAAAAATTAGATTGGTATTTAACTCAAGCGCTTTTCGCACATGAGCTTAGTTCTGTAGTAATACAAATGATTGACAACTTAAGTACAAGTGATATTGCAGATTTACGCAAAGTTTATGATGAAGAAATGTCAGATCTTTCCAAGATGGAAGCAATAGCTAAAAAGAAATCAGAGGGAAATAATGATCTAGTGAAAAAACAAGCAGTGGGGTGGTTAAGATCAATAGAAGCAATCCGTGGAAAATGGGGACAAGTGCTCGAAGGGATAGGAAAGCAGGAAGATTGGGTAAAGAATCTAAAAGCAAAGAAAAAGGAATTTGAAGGGTTTGCTGAGACTGCAGCTTTTCAGGCGGTGCTTTTAACAAAGGGTATTATTGTTGAGGACGTGGGGAATCAAATGGAAGCCGTTAGAGATGTACTTGCATTTGACACTCCTCCAATATTATATCTGGACATGGATCTTTTTACATCACCGCTATCAGATGATGTAAAAACAACTACTAAAATAAAGAAATAGATACTAACAATTAATCTGAGAATGTTTTGCTGCCATGCCGGCATAATAATGGTATGGCAGTAAAACAATGGGAACACAACTTTTATTTTATTCTTCAGTGTCAATTCATGAAATTCGTGTAAGTCAATCGTACAACTCATAACTCGTCAATTCCTTAACCCCTAAAGCCTTAAAATCCTTCTCTTTACACCTCTTTTTTGATAAAATACAAAGTTTTAAAAAGCATTCACCGCAAAGACGCTAAGAGCGCAAAGAAAAACCATAATATAAACAAATTAAACGTATGGGTTCAATCAACATGGTTGAACCAGCATATAAGACAGACACTAATTTCACGAATTGACACTAAAGTTAGCAAAAGGAGTTTTCTTTTATGGCTAAGGCCATTATGGTACAGGGGACGGGGTCGGATGTAGGTAAAAGCATATTGGTATGTGCTTTATGTCGTATATTCCGTCAGGAGGGTTATAAAGTTGCGCCATTCAAGGCGCAAAACATGTCTAACAACTCTTACGTAACAGCAGACGGTAGAGAGATGGGCAGGGCGCAGGTTGCACAGGCGGAAGCGGCGGGGATACTTCCGGAAGCGGAGATGAACCCGATCCTGTTAAAACCATCCGGGAACAACGGCTCTCAGATAATAACTATGGGAAGACCGCTCAGGCATATGACTGCTCATGAGTATTATGAGAATAAGGATTCGATGCTGGATATAGCAAAGGAAGCGTATGAATCATTAAGTAACGAATACGACGTTATTGTTATCGAAGGTGCCGGGAGTCCGGCTGAGATCAATATCAAGGACAACGATATCGTCAATATGAAGATCGCAGAGATTGCAGATGCACCGGTAATTCTTGTTACTGACATCGAGAAGGGGGGCTCGTTCGCATGGATAGTGGGCACACTCGAACTGCTGGACAGTGACGAAAGAGATAGAGTGATGGGAATTATCATTAATAAATTCAGAGGCGATCTCTCAATATTAGAGTCCGGTATTGATATGCTGGAAGAGAGAATTAAAAAACCTGTTCTGGGTGTGTTGCCATATTTCACGAACATTGAGGTTGATGATGAAGACTCTATGAGCTTGGACAAAAGAGGGATGAGGGAAGATGGACGAGGGAAGCCGCCCGAGTCGCCCCTCGGAGTAGCTTCAAGGTCCGACTCAGTCGGGAGACAAGAAGCTCAGATAGATGTTGTTATTGTAAGATTGCCAAGGATCTCTAATTTTACCGACTTTGACATACTTATAAGAGAAAAAAATATAAGTGTAAGGTTTGTTGAAGACGCACGGTCTATTGGTAATCCGGACCTGATTATATTACCGGGTACCAAGAACACAATCGGCGACCTGGAATCTATAAAAGAGAGTGGTATTGCTGATGCCGTTGTTAATCTCGCAAAAACCGGTACCATGGTCATCGGGATCTGTGGAGGTTACCAGATGCTTGGCAGAGTGATTCGTGATCCTGAAAATGCAGAGTCTAAAACTCTTGAGACAGAGGGTCTTGGTCTCATAGACGTAAGCACTTTATTTAATTTACAGAAGAGTACATACCAGGTAAAGGCAACGCTTCATGATAGAGGAACAGACATCTTTAAGGGTTTGAATAGAGATAGTGAAATAACCGGCTATGAGATTCACATGGGAGAAACCGAACTACTTAACGGGACATCTCCATTCCTGAAGATTACCGAAAGATCCGACAAACAAGTGTGCATGAATGACGGGGCGGTCTCCAGTGACGGAAATGTAATTGGATCCTACCTGCACGGAATTTTCGATAACGATGAGTTCCGACTGGGACTTATTAACCGTTTAGGAAAGAACAAAGGCCTTTCTCCCATGCTGGCTGAAGAGCTGAGTACGGTAGACAAAGAAAAGCAGTATGACAAACTTGCGGATTGGTTTCGGGAGCATATAAATATGGACTTGATTTATGAAAAAATTAGCCACAGACTTACACAGACAAAAACGGACTAAATAGAATTATGATAAAAATATCTATATAATGATACAACTGAAAAGAATGGTCACAGGCATAAACAGACATTAGCCACAGACTTAAAAACAGGCAAAAGAGAACAAAAATAATAATGGCGAAAGAGTATCTATATGAGGATGTAACTGAAAAAATTATTAAATGTTTTTATAGTGTTTACGATGAATTAGGATCTGGTTTCTTAGAGAGTGTATATGAACGTTCATTGATGATAGAGTTTAATGATAAAGGGCTAAAAGCTCTTAATCAAAAGAGTCTGGACGTATATTATAAAAAGCAATTAGTAGGGGATTTTAAAGCAGATATTATTGTCGAGGATAAGATTATAATTGAAATTAAAGCTGTAACAAAATTAATACCTCAGCATGAAGCACAACTCATTAATTATCTTAAAGCAACTGATATAAAATTAGGACTGTTAGTGAATTTTGGTGAGAAACTGGAATTTAAAAGAAGGGTTTTTTAAGTCTGTGTAAGTCTGTGGCTAAAAGTTATGAATGATTATTTGCCTGTACAAATTGGTATTGCTTTTCTCCTGGACATAATGATCGGGGACCCGAGGTGGTTTCCGCATCCTGTCAGAATGATTGGCGTGTGCATAGAATATGCTGAGAGGATACTGCGTAAATTGGTGCCTTCAGAGCAGGTGGCGGGTATATTCCTCACCTTTATTATTGTTATCGGTACGTACCTGGTCACTTATCAACTTTTGATCTTCTTTTATGAAATAAGATGGTCTCTCGGAATTCTTGCCAGCATTATTATTATCTTCTTTTCGCTTTCCACACGTGATCTGTTAAGGGAGACTGGCAATGTATTGAATGCACTAAAATCTGGCAACTTGAAAAAGGCGCGCATAAATCTTTCAAGGATTGTCGGCAGGGATACACAGAATCTTAGTGAACAACAGATTGCAACTGGTTGTATTGAGACCTCAGCGGAAAACATCGTTGACGGTATAATTGCTCCGCTGTTATATGCTTTTATAGGAGGACCGGCACTTGCTATGGCATATAAGTCGATTAATACACTGGACTCCATGGTTGGATATAAAAACGAGAAGTACATTGATTTTGGCCGGGCATCAGCCAAGCTTGACGATATAGCAAATTATATCCCGGCAAGGATTGCAGCCGTAGTACTTCCCATAGCTTCATATCTCTGCGGTGCGGATTATTCAAATTCAGTGAAAATATTGAAGAGAGACGGACACAAACATCCAAGTCCTAACAGCGGAATACCCGAGGCGGCTATCGCCGGTGCATTAAGGATCAGGCTGGGAGGGCCCAGCGTATACAATGATATAGCCTCATACAAACCCTTTATCGGAGATCCGCAAAAAAGTGTCTGCCCTGATGATATTAACAGTACCTCAAAGATAGTAATGGTATCAGCAATTATTTCAGTTGTTATTGGTATTGCGTTCTTGTTGATTGATGGGTATCTATCGATGAGTGGAAACAATTCTATTCTTGGGACATTTGACTCGTCATCACCACATATTTATTACAAAATACCATCTTTTTGATTATTCACCGCGAAGACGCAAAGGGCGCAAAGAAAAGATAATAGGACACGGATTTACACAGATAAACACTGATAAAATAACATAGGTAAAAAGACAAAAGACTATTCACCGCAAAGGCGCTAAGGACGCAAAGTATAACAGAAAATAATAGTTTTTACCCTTTGCGCTCTTCGCGCCTGGTTTATTCTAGTCAAGTGCTTTTATAACATATTTTAGTCTGTTACTGTTTGATGATTGTTGCTAACGCAAGGAGGGCGTAGCCCGACTGGAGTTAGCAACAATCACTGATTCTCTTGTGCT
>JAJFGV010000068.1 GCA_021775965.1 Alphaproteobacteria bacterium | reverse complement strand
CTGAAAGTAACAGAGAACCGGACGCTTGAGAAATTAGGAATAGTAAGATATTCACTGGTAGCATTCTTGTTCCTATCTATGATGGGATTGCCTATCAAGGTATTTCTGAAGCTGGTATTCCATCTGAAATACATTTGGGTTACTCCGTGGTTTAATATATAAACGATTTAATATGGTACAGGTACAACAAGCAATCAAAATAGGTTTATTATGAAAAGAGAAGAGCAAAAATCATTTGCGCTGATGTATCTAATCTGCAGTGTTGTTTTAGTCCTGGTAATGGGATGGGGTATTTGGAATGAAGTTGTGGGCAAAAGACTGTGGAAGGATTATCAGAGGAAGTTTTATTCAATAATAGAGAAGAACGTTAGCAAAGAACTGGAAAAAGAAAAGACTAGGTTTGAGATTATAAAGAAACAGGATGACTATCAGGTTGTTAAGAGAAAACTTGAAAATGCACGCAAAGAGTTTGATTTGAAAAGGAATCAAAATGAGTTTAATAGATTAGGTTCGGTAATACATGATATCAGGGACAAAGAACTTGCTTCCTTAAATCTGCAACTGACAGATGTTCGAAATAAGGTCATGGAGGCTGAGTATAATTATACAAAATCTCAAAAAGAAGAGGACCGTCTAAAATTAGAGAAACTGAAAGAGGAGTCTAAAGAGCTGCTTGCGATAGTTGATAAAATAAAGGAGCGGTTAGAGGAAGAACAGAAGAAAAAGTCTGCACTAACTGCTGACATAGATAAATATGAAAGTGAACTATTGGTGTTTGCCGCTCCACTCAATAAGATAAAGGAAAAATATGCTTCTTTAAAGAAGAGAAGGCCAAGCCTTCAGGAATATCAGCTGCATATACCGGATCTGGAAAGAGTGGATAGATGCATGAGCTGCCATTTGGGAATTGATAAGGAGGAGCGTGTTGTAGATGAGCAGCCATTTAAGAAACATCCCGGAAGTTTCATATTTCTAAAGAACCACTCTCTCAAGGATTTTGGTTGTACTGTATGTCATGAAGGTCAGGGAAGGGCGACAACGTCCGTAAAGAAGGCACATGGTGAAGTTGAGTATTGGTTGAAACCGATGTTGAGAGGAAGTTTAGCTCAGGCGAGTTGCAAAAAGTGTCATGAGAGGACAGATAACTTACCTGGCGCTGAAACGGTTTCTATCGGCCAAAAGTTGTTTGTTGAAAGAGGTTGTATTGGGTGTCATGATGTGGAGGGTTTTCCAACGGTCAAGATTGGTCCTCCTCTTACGTTTGTTGGTGAGAAAGTCAGTTACAAATGGCTGGAAACATGGTTGAAAAATCCACAGGATTATTATGAAAAGGCAAGGATGCCCAACTTTATGCTTTCAGATGAGGAAATCAGGAATATCGCTGATTTCTTTGTGAGTTTGAGCAAAAGTGAGTTGGGGGTAATGATAGCAGCTGATCCTGATGTAGATGAAGAAATGTATCAGAGAGGTAAGGCTTTGTATAATAGTTCCAGGTGCGTTATTTGTCATCCAAGAGAAGGTAGGGGCGGAGCGGTAAAGTATGTTTATGCACCTGATCATACTACAATAGCGAGTAAGATAAGTAAGGATTGGTTGTTCCGCTGGATAAAAAATCCAAGGTCTTATCATCCGAAAACAAAGATGCCACATTTTCGATTTACGGATAAGGAGGTAGAGGAATTAGTTGCTTTTATGAGTGCCGAATTCATAGATTGGGATGCTCTTGAGGATGAGGAGAATGGTGAACATGTTAAGGCTGTTAAAAGAGAGATCGACCATGTATCTGCTGGAAAAGGGAAGAAATTGGTAAAAGATTATGGTTGTTTTGGTTGTCATGAGATAAAGGGTTTTGAGAATGAGAGCAAAATAGGGGCAGAGCTTACAAGTTTTGGTGCCAAGGGAGTAGAGTTTTTAGATTTTGGAGTAGTTAGGGATATAGAAAAAAGCTGGCTGAGCTGGACAACCGCAAAGCTTAAGGATCCACGCCAATTTAGAGAGGGGATCAGCAGAATGCCTAAGTTTACCTTATCTGATGAAGATTTCGATGCATTGGTGTGTTTATTGGCGAGTTTTAAGGAAAAATCAATACCAGTAAAATATTTTGATAAAGCGATGACTGTAGGGTATGAACCACAGGGGAAATTTGGGAAAATTATGAAGGATTTAAATTGTCTGGTCTGCCACAGGATAAAGGACAAAGGCGCTGACTTTGCACCGGAACTAACTTATGAAGGCAGTCGTGTGAAAAGGGAGTGGCTCGTAAACTTTTTGAAGACACCTGATGTTCTCAGGCCGCTTTTGAAGCAGATGCCAAGGTTTAACATGTCGGATGAAGAAATAGAGGTTGTTGCGGACTATATCAATCTTGTTTTAGTTGATGATCATGTGCTTGCCAAGGAGGATTTGGGTGAGATTACGAGTGATGATGTGGAGATTGGCAAGAAAATATACAATGAGAAAGGATGTAAGGCATGTCACCAGATAGGTATGGAGGGAGGAGCTGTAGGACCTAATCTAAGTGCTACAGGTGACAGACTGACTTCCGAATATATATATATGCACTTAAAAGATCCTCAGAAGTGGGGTTCTTCAAACGTGGCTCCAAACTATGGATTGCAGGATAAAGAGATTACTTGCCTTACAAAATACTTATCAGACCTCAGAGTTAAAAAGGTTGGATTTTTATGGAAAAATACAAATTGAATCAAAGAAAACCCTGTAAAGGTATTATTTCTGTACTGATAGTCTTAATGGTTTCTGCCTGTCAGCCTTTAGCGAATTCTGAAGAGGATATGGATACGGGAGAATATTTTAAGCCAGAAGGGCATGTTATGGAACTGAAGACCAAAGAATCGTTTGAAATCCGCAATGGCAGGATAATTTATATTGAACATTGTGCTCCGTGTCACGGTGCAACCGGTAAGGGTGATGGTAGTTATTATGCAAGCGGTCTTGAACCAAAGCCACGTAATTTTGCCGATCCAGAGTTTGCTGAATCGGTACAGGATGACTACCTTTTTGAAGTTATCTGGAAAGGTACGGCTGCGTTTGGAAAAAGCCCTTATTGTCCACCATGGGGGGGTACGTTAAAAGAAGAAGAGAAAGTCAGGAACATCATCTCTTTTTTAAGAACTTTGACTTTACATGCTAAGCCGAAATAAAATAAGCTTACTGACAAAAGGTGAGGCATGTAATTATTAGAGGACAAACATTTAATCAGGGTACTAGTCGTAAATGGTAAAAAGTTGATAGGCATTCTGGCATGGCTGGATGCCACCATGCTACCTGAAAGCAACAAGTACACGCCCAGAGGGCAATGTATTATCAGGCCTGATTTGTATTATCCCCCCTCCCCATTAATACTAACACCTCGATGATAAATAATTGTTTCTTTGCCTATGTAAATAAAATGCAAAATACAGTAAAATTTCAAATTTTTTTTAAGAAGTACTTTGTAAGTGTAAAATAGATTGTACAAACGGACTTGCGACATTTTCTGAGAGCTGAATTTAGGTTCCTGGCAGGTGCAAATATCATCTCCTGCATAAGTTGTTCTATCGTGTATTTCCCATATTATAAGTTCTTATATATATAGGAGTCGGGTAAAATATTTTGTTTACTAATCTGTTATTTATGATAAAATCCCGTGTTGCATAGCTTCTATGTATTGTTCGACAAAAAAGTAATTTTAATTATATATATCGAAATAATAACTACTTATGTTAGTAAGTTACCTTCCAATTCTGATTCTGCTTTTAGTAGTAATGGGTTTTGCCGTTTCTAACCTCATACTCTCCGCTTCTGTCGGTCGCCAAAAACCGTCTGCAGAAAAGCTTTCCCCGTACGAATGTGGTGTAGAACCAACAGGTACTGCAAGAGAGCGATTTTCTGTAAAATTTTATCTAATTGCAATGATGTTTGTTGTATTTGATATAGAGGTGGTTTTTCTTTATCCATGGGCAGTTGCATTTAAGTCATTGAAAATATTTGGTTTAATTGAAATGGCAATATTCATTGTGATTTTGCTGTTTTGCTATGTTTATATCTGGAAACGAGGAGGTCTTGAATGGGAATAGAGACAGTTTTTGGAGATAATATACTTACCACAAACATTGATAAGGTGGTTAATTGGGCCAGAAAGAATTCACTTTGGCCTATGCCTTTTGGTTTAGCATGTTGTGCCATAGAAATGATGTCTTCAGTGGCACCCAGGTATGATCTTGCCCGGTTTGGGGCAGAGGTATTCAGGTTTTCACCGCGGCAGTCTGACTTGATGATAGTTGCCGGTACTGTAACTTATAAAATGGCTGCAGTGACGAGGAAAATT
>JAJFGV010000067.1 GCA_021775965.1 Alphaproteobacteria bacterium | reverse complement strand
GAGTAAAGCCGCTCCCATGGCACGGGCACTTGAATTTCCCCTCGGATGCCAGCCAGTTAGGTGTGCAACCCAGATGGGTACATTTGGCCTGAACCACATATATTCTGTCAGCCTCTCTAACTATCCATACCCTGAATTGTTGTTTAAACCGTTCACTGACTCCTAAGGTATATTCAAGCGGATAACCTACCTTGTATTTAGTAGGAGGCTCATAAATAATACGCGGAAAAAAGAACCTGATGGCAGAACCAACTACTGAAGTCAGAAATATTCCAATAAAGCCCCAACCAAGCAGATATAGCACTCTCCTTCGATTTACAACCTTATCACCTGCTATTGTCTTCTCATCCGATGTAGTTTGACAACCCATTTGTTTTTACTTTTTCTTCTTTAAATTATAGTCAGCGTTTGAAATTTCCCCACCTCAACAGTTACATTTCTCGTACCCAATCAAGATAGTGCCTATTTACGTTTCTTCAATATAAAGCTTACCTCTGCAGTCTTACCGCCTTCTACCGTTACCTCAAGCTCTTCAGACCTGAGTTTTTCGTGCCATGTCATCAACTTATAAATCCCCGGAGGAACATTATTTATCGTAAAACTTCCATCCTTACCGGTAACCGCAAAATATGGATTCTCCAGTACTACAACAAATGCTGACATCTCTGCATGTACGTTACATAAAAGTGGTACATCACATGCCTCGTTAAAGGTAACTGGTTTTGAGGCGCCTACATCATACGTTCCTAAATTAAACTGATTACAGCAGTCCGGAGGAGAGAAAACATTATGCCGAACCTCATCATTATTCGGAAAATCAACCGTTGTTCCTTTCTGGACGGCTATTACGTGAGGTATAAAAACCAGGTTCATTTGATCTATAGTACCGTGCTCAATTGGCGCATCGTATATGTTATCTCCAACTTTCTCTATGTAAACAACCGTATCCCCGGAGTGCCTCACCCTTCTGCACTTTACCTTGCCCGTTATAACTCCCGGATTTTCCACCTTAACGTCAGACCTGATCTCAGTTTTTAATCCCGAAATAGCCTTCTGCATCTTTTCCTGCACATTTGCAGATTGATCCTGAGCCTTGAGACTCGGCATAATCAACACTAAAGCCACAAAGGCCAATACAACTAAAAAGATTTTTCTCATAAATATAAACCCCCTTTCAAGGATTTGATAAACCGAAAAACAATAATTATGTCTATATACAAGCAACAGAAACCCAAGCCAACACTGGGAGGTTATTGTCTGGCCTGGGTTTCTGTTCATTCATTATTATCAGATTACTTTACCAGTCTGTTGAGATTGTTACTCGAGTCTGGCTGATTGGCAACTATTTAAAATGCAATATCTAAACCAACCTGGTACGTAGTATCCATAAGCCTGTTTCCTAGATCAACCGGTTCAGATCCATCTGAGTCGTCATCCATGTAATTGGAAAAATTTGCAGCAGCCTTAAGCTTCATATTCGCCCTCAAAACTACAGTTGTATCCCACGTATACTTTGTAAACGACTTCAAGTCCCTTACATCATAATCAGGATTCACATTTTCAATCCTGCCTGTTTGTATAAGCCACGGCAAAGCAACCCACTGAACTTCCCCTGTATAAATTGATGTATCAAAACTTGATCCGGTCTCCTGAAGCTTGCCGGCACCAAAAGAATTAGCCGCATAGGTTATTGAACCGCTGATGTCATCCTCCATAAACGAAGCAGCCGCCATGAAATTAAAGTTTCGCCAATAGGCATCAACCAGAACGCCATATCTCTTGAACCTGTTAGCATCAGGGTCCCAGGTGCCACCCACCAAAGGGTTTCCAATACTACCACCCGCAAACGGACTATCAATATACGCACCAGTTACACCGCTATAATAATAACCCTTTATCCTGACAGAGTTATCCTGCCAGTTCTCTTTTGCTACCAGTGAATCGTCAACACCCTCTTCACCAAGCACACCCATGCCCCATAGCTTGTAAGAAACCATACCATACCAGTCCTTATGGTTATTAGTTTCACCACCGCCGGGTCCGCCGTTTGTACCAGATGCTGATATATTTCCCAGTATTGTCCCTAAGTCTCCACCACCTGAGAACCATGCCTCACCATCACCGGTACTACCATTAACTATACCAAGTGCCCATTCAAGACCACCCTTGCCACCCGGCCCATTCTTACTACCCCAAAACTCAATACCGGTCTGGTTAGGATGAAACCCAAAGAAATTCCCTGACGATATTGTAGGCATAACGCTCATAATATAACCAAAACTAGTCATCCTTCTGTGATTAGATATAGGATTCCCTCGTATATCAAGTTTACCCACCCTTATATTTAGGAGGCCCTGCTCCCCAAAGATGTAAGGTGCATAGTTAAGATAAGCCCTCTCCAAAGTTTGAATAGGTCCGGCAGCGAAGAACGACAATGTCTCTCCAAACGTCCCACCAAGAAGCACCTCTAGACTATCAATACCTCTGAATTCTGTATCGTTCTCCCTTTCAGCCCTATCATTAACTGATCCTCTGGTACTACCGGTTCTTTCCTTTGTTACAGTAAAATTGGTAACCATTTTGAAACCTATAGCCGGCATCATAGGTATATCACCGGGCCATACTGCCTTGGGAAACAGCCTTGACCAGGCTGCAGCGCCCATCTTTACAGGCTCCTCCTTTACAAAAACCTCATCACCACCACCAGGCATCCTCAAACCGTTTGCAAAGAAAGCTTTACCAAACGCATTAAGCTTTGGGTAAGTACCCCAATGGCAAGTGGTACATGATGTCTTGTACTTCCTCGCAAATGGCGGGATTGCCTGTGAATTCTGAGGAAACATTGCAAATAGCATCCCCACAATAGCAAAGACCGAAAACCCGGCTAATAAAAATTTCTTTCTCATAAAATATCCCCTCCCTTAAACCAAAAAATGAAAAACTAAAAATATTTAAACGAATATACAATTAAGAAATAACTCTTAAATTTAACTTTATATAATCCGTCTCTCTCTGTTTTGTGTTATTGAGTTCACTAAAGCGAATTTACTGAAACCTTAAGATGCAAACACAGTACCATCTCTAACACACACAACCATTTCCTATTAATCCCACTAGACAAGCCTATGTATTCATATGTGTTACGACAAAAATCCGGGTTGATCATAAATAGGAGGGCTTGAATGTGTGATTCTAAAAATGCACAGGCTGTCATTTAGTAAATAGGCCAGGTAATATCTATGACACAATGTGTCACATAAACATATAAGTAAATAATTTTAAGATATTAAGGCTAACGAAACCTGATGACAAACAATCCTGGTATATTTCTATGGTACCAATCTCACGATGCCATCTTTTTTGGGTTTTTCGAATGCATCATGAATAGCAAAATAATCGAAGGTAGGTAATTACCCTTATAAACGCACCTTCCTCTACCTAATTTTTCTTTCCACTTTATTAATCTTTTAGGGAAATAAACCGTTCATTGTTTTGACAAAATGACACTAATATCAGCGTTGTTTTATTATAAGGATTCAGTATATTATTAATATCAATCGTTATAGGCACAAAACATTCATGTTACAATTATTGCAAACACCGTACTTTCAATAGGTTGTACTATTTATCATGCACTGTCCTGTTTGATTAAAAAATATTTAAATTTTTTTTTACGTTTTCCATTTTAGTTACAAGAATTGAGATTTTCGCATAAGGCGAACCTCTGTATAGGAGCACTTCAGGAATGATGTCGGTCGTGTAAACTGCCTGAGGAACAACAAAGAGAAACCGTGCTCCGCTTTGGAAGACAATAAAAACAAACAATTCTTACTATTGTTAGACAGGCTGTCCAAGAACAAGCAAAAGCACCATTATTGCCATTCGGAATAGATCCTGAACTAAATCCAGTACCTGCAGTTTCAGAAACTTTAGTTTAATGTACTTACAGGAGTAATAGATTCCGGATCAATCCCGGAATGACAATTCTCGGACAGTCTCCTAAGGCATGACATGATTTGTCCGTATTAGAATTTATTTGATTTGTAGCTTGCAGATAAAACGGTCTATACGGAAAAGAGGATGGTATGCTTAGATGAGATAGCTTATTTGCAATAATCGCTAACATGCGAATACGCAGGTACTATTATGATATGTAATAATTCTTATGATAATTAAACGCTAATGAGACCTTTTCTAATTGAATATTTTATGAGACCCGCCGTGTCGCTTATGTGAAGTTTTTCCTTTATGTGAGATCTATGCACATCAACGGTCTTTACACTTAACGTTAGAAGCCTAGCGACCTCTCTATTTGTGTGACCTTCCGCAATTAACTGTAATACCTCACGTTCGCGACCAGTAAGTATATCCAGACTATCAAATGCCTTTGATTCTCCCTCAGTGTGTCTTATATAATCTTTAACAACTACCTTAGAAATTGTGGGACTTAAGAAGATATCTCCTTTTCTTACTGCATTTATCGCTGAAACCAGGTCTGATACGGCTGACTCCTTGAGTAAATATCCTGATGCTCCTGCCTGGAGAACTTGATGTACATACTCTTCACTATCATGTACCGTTAGAACAATAACCTTGATTTCCAGATTTAATTTCTTAATCTGACGTGTGGCTTCAATCCCATTAAGGTTTGGCATGGTGATGTCAAGCACGACTATATCCGGAATTAATTGCTCCGCCTTTTCAAAGGCCTGCCTTCCGTTTTCCGCCTCTCCTACCACCTCTATATCTTCGTGAGAATCCAGAAGAGCCCTCAAGCCCTGTCTTACTATTGTATGATCGTCAACAAGTAACACTCTAATTTTAGACATTCCCACCTACCTCTAAAAAATTGTTTTCTTTATTAGCTTTAAACGGTACAAGTATCTCCAACTCGGTGCCTTTGCCTCTTTCCGAATCTATTTTCAAGCTCCCGTTCATTAGCGTTACCCTTTCCTTCATACCGAATAAACCGATACTTGTTCCATTTTTATTTTCTTCAAAAAACCCTTTTTCATCAAAGCCACTACCGTTGTCTTTAATTCTCATATGAACCCATCTCGCCTCATGTATTATTTCTATTGTCACACTTGTTGCCTTAGAATGCTTCACCACGTTGTTCAAGGCTTCCTGTGCACAACGATATAATAGTATGTCTATCTCTGGCGAAAATCTTTCAACAATGTTTTCACCGAAGACCTGTACATCTATATTAGTTCTCTCAGAATAGCTTTTTGAATATTCTTTTATCGCTGACTGGACACCAAAATGGTCTAACAATGAGGGCCTGAGTTCAAATGCAAGTGTTCGAATTTCCTTCAAAGTATGTGCTAAAAGCTGCTTTGTATCAGCAAGTCTTTTTCTGACACTCACAATGTTTTCAGGAAGCTCCTTCTCCATCATTTCGACATTAATTTTCATGGCCGTCAGAGCCTGTCCCGCATCATCATGAAGTTCCCGGGATATCCTCCTTCTCTCTTTCTCCTGAATAGAGATTATGTGCGAAGTCAACAACTGCAGCTCTCTTCCATGTTTTTCTGCCGCTACAACCTTCTTTCTTTCTGTAATGTCACGTACAAACGCCCTTGTCGCTATGAAATCACCATTCGCAGCATACATGGCGTTAGCATTGATTTCAACATTTATTGTCTCTCCCTTTTTTGAAAGGAATATTGTTTCTATAGAATCTTTACCCTTATTAATTACTTTCCGAATATGATTTATCACCTCCTCACGCTCGTTATCCGGTACAATATTATCGATTCTCATTCCCATCAGTTCTTCAGACTGAAAACCAAGTTTATCCTGCATAGTTTTATTCATATCGACAAAGAGCCTCTTTTTGTCCGTACGATAAATAATTTCTGAAGAATTTTCAATCAGATCCCTGTACCCTTCTTCAGATTGTTCAAGATCATCCCTGAACTTTTTTAAATTTGTGGTCATCTTGTTAAACGAATCCGCTAAATCACCTATCTCATCTTTAGATTTAATGTCTACTATGCCTTTTAAATTACCGTTTGCTATATCGCCCGCAGCCAAAGCTAATGACGTTATTGGCTTTGTTATCATCTTGGCAAAAAAGAATGCAACTGTTAATATCACCATAACTCCTACGACACCCATAATGAATGCAAACCTTTGTAAACTTGCAAGTGGAGCAAAAGCTTCGGAGATATCCTTTTCCGCCAGTATAACCCAATCCATCTCCTCAACATACCTTGATACACCAAGTATCTGGCGCCCTCTATAGCCTGTATATATACCAATCATGCCCGCTTCATTATCGAACGCGGTTCTTACACCTTCCGTATTAACAACCTGTTTAAGTATGACATCTTTATTGAACCTTGACTCTGTAATCATTAATTTATCTCTATTAACAATATACACCTCTCCAGTTGAACCCAACCCCTCCAGTTGTTTTTCCTGCCCAAATTCCCCTATCATTCCACTGTGGGTAATCCTTCTAAAACTTTTACAACTGTACCGATTAACGACAATACCGACTATGTGCAGCCCATCGTTGGTCAAGAGTAGCCTTGCCACATCGAAGAATGTACTTTGTTCAAATTCCTGAGAATACTTTATATTGCTTACGCAAAACCCCCTTTTCATTGTCTCCGTAAAGTATGTCTCACCAGATACATTCCTGCCAATCTGGTCTACTTCTGTTGAACTAATCACTCTACCATCAAGATCAACTACAAACATAATAAGAATATCAGGATCAAGTGGTTGTTTGTTGACAGTAAGATGGGCATTTAATTTATCTGTACATTGCTGAGCTCTTTCGTCTCTTCTGGTTATTTTTTCTGTACAATCTCTGATAAAACCATCAGAACTGAAATCAATGATCCTCCCTCTTTTTCCATCCAGGAAGATACAGACGTGTTTATGTAATTCATCAGCGGCTATTTCCAGTTGATCAAAAATATTTTTCTTAACTGTTTTGTAAGTGTAGAAATAGCAAAATGTCGCAGTTGTAGTTGCGATTAAAATGGAAGGAAGCAAGAACCATAACAAACTTTTAACCTTGATAGTCATTTTCTATCCGATCCTGGTTTTAGTTTCTTCTACGCTTTTAGATTGGCAGTTAGCTGGGATAGTCGGTCTTGAATGTGCTAATTTGCCGTTTTTATGTTTGTCTCTCTATCACGATAGCGATAAGTCTCTCCTGCCTCTACAAAAAGATCCGGCTCCATCTTAATACTCCGTATCCAGGAAGATTCGTGGGGTGGTTTCCAGTATATTTTGTATCCACCAGGATTCACTTTTTCAAAAAGATATCGCCCATTCTCATCTGTAGTTGTTTCGAGCCGTAACCCTTCTTTTGGTTTACCAAACACTCCCCATTTTTCCAGCATTATTATTTTAACCTGACAACCCGGAAGGAGCTTGCCTTTATAAAACATACGGCCTGTTACACTGCCATAGTTCTCTACATCAAATTCCTTTTCTCTGTCATCAAGCTCTCCTCTTAACTCCTCTTTAATTCTATCCTCAATAGATACATCCTGTCTCTCCTGCTTTGTATCAAATTCCTGCCTTATCTGTTCCATTATCTGTCTTTTTAACAACTCAGCATCCACGGGTGGCTGTGCACGTTCTTCACGGTGCGCACTTAAGGCATCGTTCTGATTACTACCGGGAAAAGCT
>JAJFGV010000066.1 GCA_021775965.1 Alphaproteobacteria bacterium | reverse complement strand
AAAGCCCTTTCATGCGGGTGAGGGCTTCGCCTATGTCCGTGGCCGAAATGTCGAGGTGGGTCACGGCCCGAAGACGCGTTGCGTCGAAGCGTCCGATCTTCACTCCGAGCGTTGCCGCGGCGGACACGAACCCGTCGAGATTCGGCACCCTGAACATCACGATGTTCGTTTCTGGTGCCGTCACCTCGGCGCCCAGGTCGGCGAGCCCCTCGGCCAGCCGAGAGGCGTTGGTGTGATCTTCGGCCAGACGTTCGACATGGTTTTCCAGGGCATAGAGGCCCGCAGCCGCGAGCATGCCGGCCTGGCGCATGCCCCCTCCGAGCATCTTCCGGATACGCAGCAGCGCTCCCAGCCGGCACTCCTGCGTCGCCACGACTGATCCGACTGGAGCCCCCAGGCCCTTGGAGAGACATACGGAGACCGTGTCGAAGGGCGCGGCCAACTCGGCCGCTGGCCGCCCGCTGGCGACGGCCGCGTTGAACAGGCGGGCGCCGTCAAGATGAAGGGAGAGGCCACGCTTTCGTGCGAGCGAAACGATCCCATCCAAGGTGTCTGCCGGAAACACGCGTCCACCCGCGGCGTTGTGGGTGTTTTCGATCGCGACGACGCTCGCTGGAGCGAAATGTGGATCGTCCGGCGGCAGGGCGGCGCGCAGTTGGCCCGCGTCGAAATGGCCCTCGTCGCCAAGGCGTTCGATGTGAAGCCCTGACAAGCCCGCCGCAGCACCTGCTTCGAAGCGCTGGATATGGCAATCCTTCGAGCCGAGCACCAGATCGCCAGTGCGGGTCAGGAGCCGCAGGCAGGCCTGGTTCGCCATCGTGCCCGAGGGAAAGAACATCGCTCGTTCCTTCCCGAGCACTTCCGCGAGCCGTTCTTCGAGGCGCCGCACCGTCGGGTCTTCGCCGTACACATCGTCGCCAAGCTCAGCCTGCGCCATGGCGTCACGCATTCCGGAGGTCGGGAGAGTGACGGTATCGCTACGGAGATCGAGGGCTCGCAAGGTCACAGGATCGCTCCAAAGCGCAGGGTTCGCGCGTTTTCGAGGGTACACTGGCCGTCATGCACGACGCCCGCCAACTGTTGGCTGATGAATGGCTCCGAAGCCCGCGTGTCGTGGTGCTGACCGGCGCTGGCATTTCGACTGCCTCCGGCATTCCGGATTTCCGCTCGCCGGGTGGCCGTTGGTCCAACTACCAACCCGTTCCGATTCAGGACTTCATGGCGAGTCGAGCCAGCCGCGAGGCCTATTGGCGCTACAAGGGAGAAACCTGGCAGGTGATCCAGGCGGCCGAGCCCAACCCCGCTCATCACGCACTCGTCCAACTCGCGGCTCACGATCGGTTGAATCTGCTGGTGACCCAGAACGTCGACGGTCTTCACGCCCGCAGCGGTTTCCCGGCCGATCGTTTGATTCATATCCACGGCACCGACGCTGAGGTGGTTTGCCTTGCTTGTGGGAGGCGCGAGCCGCGAGAGGCATCGCAACAGACCTGGGAGGCGGGCGAAGCCGTGCCGAAGTGTCGATGTGGCGAGCCCTGGAAGCCGGCGACGATCTCGTTCGGTCAGAGCCTGGTTTCAGCAGATCTGGAGCGCTCGTTTTCGGCGGCTCGCGACTGCGATCTCTTCGTCGCGATTGGGACCTCTCTGGTGGTCAGCCCCATCAACGAGATGCTTCCTCGGGCCCTCGATGCAGGCGCAAAGGTTGCCATTCTGACGGCCTCGGAAACACCCTTCGACGAGCTGGCCACCTGGCGATTCTCGGACCCGTTGGAGGTGATCCTGCCGGATCTCGTCGCGCGGATGAACTCGGATTCCTGACGGCTGCTGCCCTGCATCCCTGCGAGTCGGCCTGGCTCTCCTAGATCGCACCCAGGAATCGCGTTGCCGCCGCGAGCACCGCCGCCGGTTGATCCACGTGGACGTGATGGCCCGCGTCAGCGATCTCGATGAACTCGCAGTCTGGGATCTTCCCGGCGATGTCCGCTGCGCCTTCCGGTGTGAGCAGGTTGCTATCCGCGCCTCGCAACAACAGCGTCCGGCACGCCACGGCCGAAAGATCAGGGGGGCGACGCCCGGGTACGCCGAACCAACGGGGATCGAATTTGAAGCCGAACCGACCATCGGGCTCGACACAAATCGAGTGCCCGGCGATCGCCCGCCGCAGCTCCGGTGCTGCGTGGGCCGCGCCGGGCAGGAAACGGAACTTGTCGATCGCCTGCTCGCGGGAGGTGTAGGTTCGACGAAGCGTCAGTGCCAGACGGGTGGCGCGTTGACGGCTCGCGGAGGCGCCTCGGGCCAGATCGATCAGTACCAGTGCCGGTGTCTTACGAGGCTGCGCGGCGTGCCAAAGGGCCACATGGGCGCCCATGGAGTGGCCCATCAGAATCGCTCCAGGCTCGTCCAGATGCTCCAAAAGGGCCTCGAGATCGTCCGAAAACGCACCTGGGGCATGTTCCGTCGGGAAATCCGAGTCTCCGTGCCCGCGGAAGTCGAGTGCCACGACGTGGAAACTCCGGGCGAGCTTGGGTGCCAGATGGTCCCACCAATGGGCGTTCGCGCCCGCACCATGGAGCAGCACGAGACAAGGCGCGCCGGGTTCTCCTCGGTGAATGGCATGCAGATGGAGGCCGGCCAGACCGTCGGTCGTGAAGAGTTCTTCTCGTGTTTCGGCTTCGGTCTCGGCGGTGTTTCCGGCGTTCGACATGGTCGCGCAACGTATCGCAGTGTGCGCTGGCGGAAAGACCCTCGGAAACAGCCCCCAGAGCCCGATTTGGGCAGTTTTTTCTTTGACTCCGTCGGCGGAACGCTTACCATCCCCAGCCTCGAACCGGGGCGTGCAGTACGTCACGGGGGGGAACACGCCCGAGCGGCCGTTGTTGCTCGCTCGGCATGGGAGGTTCATTCAGATGGCAGTACGAAGGAAGAAGGCGGCTCGCAAGCCGGTCGAACTCATCATTTCCAAGGCCCGCACCAAGGCGGCCGTCAAGAAGTGCAATGTCGG
>JAJFGV010000065.1 GCA_021775965.1 Alphaproteobacteria bacterium | reverse complement strand
CAGTAAACTAAAAAGGCTCAGCCCATATAGGTTTTCCTATTCGGTAAAGAAAAAGCAGTCTGTAAAACCATTAGTTGTCTTAAACTTGTCGAAAGCAGGCGGACGCGGCGGCAATCTTTACTACAGTTTGGAAGTGAATGGCCGCAGAATGAAGGAGGTTTCCGTTGCTATTAAGTAGGTTATTCATCATTGCAATGCTGATTATAATCACTGGGTTCCCAGCCGGTACGAACGCTGCGCAAGTTGAAATATTTGTGGTAAAAACTGATGCTGGTGTTTTGGCTGCCAAACTAAAAACACTCACGCCAAAACAAGGGCTCGACGCAATCAAATCAATTAAACGGCGCGCATTATCTGGTATCCCAAATGAAACAAAAAGATATACTGTAGTTTTCGTCGTAAAAAAGAAACTGCGCGTTGGTACAAAAATTTTTACCAAGCATCAATTTGTAGTGCGGCGACCTGGTAGACGAGATAAGTATTATCGTGCACGCGAATTTAATTACACCATAGAGGATGACACCTCATACAGCCCATTAGTAATACTAAATACGACTTGGGGAGGAGGGAGAAAGGTAAGGCCATTTTTTGGAAAGTACAGCATTTATGTAGATGATAATAAATTAAAAGAGCGGATTATTGGCATCGGCCACTAGTGTAGTAATAACAATATTGTTGGCGTGCTTGCGCTTTGCATCAATGCCATCATTTGAATTAATTAATCCCGCGTCTAAAAGGGACGCAAACCGAAGGAGGTTTCAGTTGCTATTAAGTAGAATATTATTCGTTACGATTCTGCTGACCTTTGTATTTCATCCACAGATTGTATTGGCTGGTGTGTAAATCCCAGTGCAATATTGGGCCACAGAAACGGTCAGATTTACTGATTGTCGCGGAGTAAAATTCCGCCATTTTAAGGCTTTTCATTTACGGAGAGCCGGGAGATGTATTCTGTGGATTTGTATGCGCGCGTAAGACGGTCCTGCCATGCCGAAGGTTTCAGTGAACGTGAGACGGCCCACCGGTTTGGAATAGACCGCAAGACGGTTTCGAAGATTTTGAAGCATCGTCTGCCACCGGGTTATCGCCGGGATGGAGCTGCTGCACGTCCCAAGCTGGATGCCTTTACCGGTATCATTGACCAGATTTTGGAAGAAGATAAGCACCGGATCAAGAAACGGCGTCATACGGCGAAGCGGATTTACGAACGGATTCGTGATGAGCATGGGTTTTCTGGTGGTATCACGATAGTAACGGATTACGTGCGGCATCAGAAACGCCGAAACAAGGAAGTGTTTGTTCCCCTGTCACATGCTCCCGGCCATGCTCAGGTTGATTTTGGCGAGACGCTTGGTTTTATCGATGGGGTGGAGTGCAAGCTGCATTATTTTGCGATGACCTTGCCGCATTCAGATGCAGTTTTTTCCAAGACGTATCCCAGAGAGACAACGGAAGCCTTTTGTGACGGCCATAATGCCGCATTTGCTTTCTTTGGCGGTGTTCCACAATCGATCCTCTATGACAATACCACAATTGCAGTTGTCAAGATCCTGGGAGATGGCAAGCGCGAGCGCACCCGAACCTTTTCCGAGTTGCAATCCCACTATCTGTTTGAGGACAAGTTTGGCCGCCCCGGTAAGGGGAACGATAAAGGCAATGTTGAAGGGATGATTGGCTATGTCCGGCGTAACCTGCTTGTTCCGGCCCCCCGTGCTGCCAGCTTTGATGTAGTAAACGCACAACTGGAGGAACAATGTCTCAGGCGCCAGGATGATATTTTGCGTGGTCATCGTGAGAGTATCGGCGAGCGGATGTTGCGGGATCTGGATACGCTGATGGATTTGCCGCCCGTAGCGTATGATGCATGCGAGAAGGTGAGTACACGTGCCACTTCCATCTCGATGGTGCGCTATCGCTGCAATGACTATTCTGTCCCAGTGGCTTATGCCCACCACGACGTGCAAGCGCGTGGCTATATCCACGAAGTCGTTATTGGTTGTGGAACAGATATAATCGCCCGGCACAAGCGATCCTACGACAAGGAAGACATGATTTTTGATCCCTTGCATTTTTTGCCGCTGCTGGAACAAAAGGTCGGAGCTCTGGATCAGGCAGCACCGCTAAAGGGTTGGAATTTACCTGACGCATTTGCTACTCTGCATCGCCTGCTGGAAGCAAGGATGGGCAAGAAGGGCAAGCGGGAATACGTGCAGGTTTTGCGGTTGCTGGAAACGTTCGAGATGGATCTTGTTTATGGCGCCGTTAAACACGCTCTTGAACTTGGAGCCATTGGCTATGATGCGGTGAAGCACCTGGTTTTATGCCGGATTGAAAAGCGCCCACCACGGCTCGATCTGGAGATTTACCCCTATCTGCCAAAGGCACTGGTCGAAACAACTGATCCTGCCAGCTATATGAGCTTGATGGCCCGGGATAAAGAGGCCGCATGACTGACACGCCACAAGTACTGTTACAACATCACCTCAAAAAGCTGCGCCTTCCCACATTCTGGAGCGAATATGCCAAACTGGCCCGGCAATGTGCTGCTGAGAACAAGGACCATATTCAATATTTGTTGCGTCTGTCGGAACTGGAACTGATTGATCGCGAACGACGCATGATTGAGCGGCGCATCAAGGCGGCAAAGTTCCCCACAAGCAAAAGTCTCGACAGCTTCGACTTCAAGGTCATCCCGTCGCTGAACAAGGTTCTGACTATGGAATTGGCGCGGGGGGAATTCATCGATCGCCGTGAGAACATCATCGCATTGGGGCCAAGTGGTACAGGAAAAACCCATATTGCCCTGGGCCTGGGTCTGGCAGCCTGTCAGCAAGGCAAGAAAGTGCGCTTTATTACAGCGTCAGCACTGGTTCACGAACTGATAGAGGCCGCAGATGAGCGCCGCCTGCAGCGCTTGCAGAAACAACTGGTTAGCCAGGACCTGTTGATCATTGATGAACTGGGCTTCGTACCGCTCAGTAAAACCGGTGCCGAATTGCTCTTCGAAGTCATCTCGCAGCGCTACGAGCGAGGCTCAATCATCATCACATCAAACCTGCCTTTCGATGAATGGACCGAGATATTCGGAGCCGACCGCCTCACCGGTGCCATTCTGGATCGCCTTACTCATCATGTGAATATCCTGGAAATGAATGGTGAAAGCTTTCGTCTTAAACATAGCCGGGAACATCAAAAAACAAACCCTACGAAATAATCAGCACAGAGCCAGGTTTGACCCGGTGGGCCAACAGGCACCTCCCACGCGCCTAACTCCGACTGCAATGTGAAGGGCGCTCCGCAAGGCGCGCGGGGCCCTCCTGTTGACTACCGGGACAAACTCAACTGCAGAAAAAATGGCCCCCTTTTGCTCCGGTTTGTTGGCCCCATTTTTGACTGGGATTGACACTGGTGGGGCGTCTGGAAGTCCAGGTTTGATTACTTGGGCAAATTCGAATGCTGGCAACTCAAAAACAAAACCGAGCAAAGTTAAAAAACTTACTGCAAGTGAAAGACGCGCTCTAGAAAAACAATATTGTCCGTGGTCAGGGTATTTGAGACATATGGTAGTCTGATATAAGAGAGACTCTGGCTCATCTTGCTGTTGATATTAAGCGGCATTTTTGCGGTATTGCAAGCGCCGGGTTTCGATTGTCTTTCGTTTGATCCTTTCTCTTCGGTTTAATATTGATTGTGCACGCCCGAAGTAGACGTCAGCTGGTGTGACGTTACCCAGGCTCTCGTGATAACGCTGATGATTATAGTGATCGACGAACGCTTCGATTTGCTGATTTAGATCACCTGGCAGGAAGTAGTTTTCCAACAGGATGCGGTTCTTCAGCGTTTGATGCCAGCGTTCGAT
>JAJFGV010000064.1 GCA_021775965.1 Alphaproteobacteria bacterium | reverse complement strand
GCCGGACAGGTCAGCGAACTCGCCAAATCCATCAGCGCCATGCCCGACATCTGGCGCGAATGTTTAAACGGAAGCGGCGCAGTCGACCTCTCCCCCGCGAAAGAAAATATTTCTTCCCAACACTTACTCATCCCCCCCGGCCTCATGGGCGGCCTCATTAAAACGATCAGCAAAAAAGCCCTCGGCACCGGCGCCGAAGAAGTTCTACAATCCAAATGGCCGAACGAAATTCAATTATCCGGCTTTGACGGCTCCCTCATTCACATGGACGAACCGGTCCTTGATGTCCCCGCCATCATTCGCACCCTCGCCGAACCGTATAAAGACTCCATCCGTCAAAGTGACGGCACAAATATCGAAGCCAGACTAACCATCTACACCGCCGCCGCCGAAAACCACGAAATCGCCACGCAAAACAACCATGACAACGGGCTGGAGACACAAACACGCCCCCTCCTCATGGGCCTTTTGAAACCCGCGCCCTTCCCGCTTTACGCGCATTTTGTCGGCACCTCCGACAAGCCCGCCGCCACCATCACCACGCACAAAGACAAAGACGGCACGCTCATCTGGTATGTCGGCGGCGCCGTGGCCGAGCGCGCAAAAGAGGCCGGCGTCTTTGAACTGTACCGCGACATCAAAAAAGCCTTCGCCAGATATATGCCGCGCATTGATTTGTCTGACATGGAGTGGTCCGCCCTTCCCATCGATCGCATCGAAGGAAAATCAAAAACCGATCGATGGCTCCCTGACACGCCAACGATCCACGAAGCAAACAACACACTTTATTGCTGGCCAACAAAATTAACCTTCGCGCCGATGCTGTCGGATATGATCATGCACAAAGTTAAAAAAGCGGACATTGAACCGTCAAACGCACAAACAGACTGGTCATCTCTGCCAGAAGTAGATTATGCTGAATCACCATGGGACAAAGCACAATGGACAAAAGAAAGCTCGGCCAAACGGGCATAGACATATCGCCACTCGGCCTCGGCACGGTGAAATTTGGCCGCAATGAGGGCGTCAAATACCCCGAAGGGTTTAATATCCCGAATGAAGCGGCGCTGGCTGATTTACTGGCCCTGGCCAAAGACCTCGGCATCAATCTGCTCGACACCGCCCCCTCTTACGGCACCAGCGAAGAGCGTCTTGGGCGCCTCCTAAAAGATCAACGTAAAGACTGGGTGATTGTCGGCAAAGCCGGCGAAGACTTTGAGGACGGCCAATCAACTTATAACTTCACACCCGATCATTTTGAAATGTCGCTCGATCGCAGCCTCAAAAACCTGCAAACTGATTACCTCGATGTCCTGCTCATTCATTCCGACGGCAACGACATGGATATCCTCGCCAATGAAGACCTCATCGAAAAACTCTATGACTTTAAACGGCGCGGCCTCGTGCGCGCCATCGGTGCTTCAACCAAAACCGTCGAAGGCGGCATCATGGCACTAGAGCTTTTGGATGTTGTGATGGTTGCCTATAACCCGGCTTATATTGATGAAAAACCAGTGCTGGATTACGCAGCCGCAAACAACAAAGGCGCGCTAATTAAAAAAGCCCTTGGCAGTGGCTACGCGGCCAACGTCCAGGAATACTTAAAATTCCCCTTCGTCCACCCCGGCACCTCCGCCGTCATCACCGGCACGATCAACCCTGATCATCTTCGGGAGAATGTGGCGGCGTTACCCTTATAAGCGTAATCTGATTGCGCTGGCGCTTAACAATATCAAAGCGAAAATCGTGGAACGTAAACGCCTGGCCAATTTCCGGCACAACCTGTGCCTCGTGAATAACCAGCCCGGCCAGCGTTGAATATTCCTCATCCGGCAAACCCCAGTCAAATTCGCGATCCAGATCACGGATCGTCACTTCCCCGTTGATCAAATAACTACCGTTTTGTAACTTGCGTACACCGGCAACGCTCTCATCATGCTCGTCATCAATTTCACCGACGATTTCTTCCAAAATATCCTCCAGCGTCACAACCCCCATAAACGCGCCGTATTCATCAACCACAACCGCGAAATGCTCTTTGCGAGCGCGAAACGCCTGCAACTGATCGTACAAATTCGTGCTCTCGGGAATAAACCATGGCTCCATCGCCACATCTTCGACATTGATCTGAAAAATATCGGCCCGGTTGTCCTTCATCGCTTTCAACAGCCATTTGGCGTGCAACACACCGACAATATTGTCCTTGTTGTCCTTCCACAGCGGCAGCCGCGTATAAGGACTATCCATCACCGCATCAATAATTTGATCAATCGGCATATCCGCATCGATCATCTCGATATTCTTGCGATGAATCATAATCTCTTCGACATCAACCTCGAACAAATCAAGGATAGAGCGCAGCATCACGCGCTGTTCCTGCACTTTCTGCTCCGACCCCTCATGCATTTCAATCGCCCCGCGCAAAAGCTCCAGATGCGACCCGGCCCCTACCTTTGAAATATCCACACCAAAAAGTTTTAAAACACCGCGCACAATCCAGGTCACCATCTCGGTCACCGGCGCAAACACGATAATCACCACCCTGATGATCGGCGCAATGCGCATCGACATAGTTTCGGCATGATGCAAGGCATATGTTTTCGGTAGCACTTCGGCAAAAACCAGAACCAGCATGGTCATCACCAATGTCGCATAAACCACACCGCTGGGACCGAACAGCTTAATCATCAAACTGGTCGCCATGGCCGACGCCAAAATATTCACGAGATTGTTACCAAGCAAAAGTGCGCCGATCATCCGGTCCTTTTTATCACGGATATCATTCACTAGCTTTGCGCGCTGATTGCCCTCTTTTTCCTGCGCATGCAGACGCGCTTTTGAGACCGCCGTCAACGCCGTTTCCGAGCCGGAAAAAAACGCCGAAAGAACAATCAATATAGCAATCGCTATGACTGGGATGAGAATGCCGACTTCCATAAGCCTTTAATGCCCTTCTTTCTACCTTGTTTGTTAAAACCGTCTTTCGTCGTTGTTGACTTGCCCAGCGCATCTTTCAGAACGTCGCGCACAACACTCTCCGGCACATCCTGCGTTAAAAACGCTTCACCAATTCCAGACGACACAACAAAGGTCATTTTATCACCGGCGGCCTTCTTGTCTTTTTTCATGATCTCCATCAGCGCCTCAATGCTGGTTTTTAGGCCCGGCTCAATAAAGGACACGCTTGTTGGCAACCCGACAGATGAAAAATGCGTTTCAACGCGCTCATAATCTTCCCGGCTGCAATGACCAAGACGCACCGATAAATCAAAAGCCATCATCGTGCCGATCGCCACCGCTTCACCATGCAACAACCGCCCGTCATACTTGGCCGCCGCCTCCAGCGCATGACCAAATGTATGGCCTAAATTCAACAGCCCGCGCCGACCGGATTCCTTTTCATCGGCCTGTACAATCTCGGCTTTGGCCTTCGCGCTTTTTTCGATAGCATAAACGACATCTTCTGGTTTCAAATTACAAACGTCATTGCCGTTATCTTCCAGCCACTGAAAAAAACCGAGATCGTTAATCAATCCGTATTTAACCACTTCCGCATAACCGGCCAGCAATTCACGCCGCGGCAAAGTCTTGAGCGTTTCAATATCGGCCACCACAGAAATCGGCTGGTAAAACGCACCAACAAGATTTTTTCCCTGCGCCGTATTAATTCCGGTTTTACCACCAACAGAGCTGTCAACCTGCGCCAACAGAGTTGTTGGTATCTGAATATATGATACGCCGCGCATAATGGTCGATGCCGCAAATCCTGCCAGATCACCGATAACACCGCCACCAACCGCCATCACAATAGAGTTACGATGCACGCCGTTATCGAGCAGCCATCCACAAACCTCTTCCAGTTTTCTAAATGATTTGGTTTTTTCACCCGGCGGCAGAACCAGCATTTCACAACGCGGCGCACCCGCTTCAAGCATAATATTTTGCACGGCCTTTGCGTAAGATTTTACATTTTCATCGGTGACAATAAAAATCGCACGGCCTTCAACTTCCACCGGCACAAATTCGGACAGGCGATACAAAAGCCCCGGCCCGATATAAATATCATAACCGCGCGTATCGAGATCAATTGTAACAATCTTGGTTTCCATTAAATGTCGTTCTCATCCCCACATAAGAATTGGTGCAATGCATCTACCATAGAATCAACAAGCTCCGCAACGGAAAGCCCGCCACCACTCACCGTAATATCGGCCGTTTCGTAGGCTGGCCGTCTTTGCACCAGCAAATCTTCCAATATCTGCCCAGGGTCGCCTTTTGCCAAAAGCGGCCTGTCGCCCTTATGCTCTATCCTTTCAAGCAGCTCATCAACAGGGGCATCAATCCATATTGATACCGCCTTATCCTTTATAAAAGCTGCAGTGTCTGCATTCATAATCGCGCCTCCACCAGTGGCCATAACCACGACTCCAAACCCCAAAAGCTCGGCAATAATCCTTTTTTCGGAAGTACGGAACTTTTCCTCACCATCGCGCGCAAAAACCTCCTGAACGCTGCAACCCGCCGCTTCCTCTATCTTTTTGTCAGAATCAACGAATTTCAGCTCCAAAGCCTTCGCCAGCAAATACCCGGCATGGCTTTTGCCACAGCCCATCATGCCGACCAGCACCACCGGCCTGTCCAGCCTGTCTTTTACGGCTTTTGCCATAGCTTCCAAATCTTTAGACGTTGAAATCATAATAAGCTTTGTATATGGTGCGCAGGTTACGAAAAAGATATTTTTTCAGCACCATTAAGAACTCTAAGGATTGCCCTTAACATGAAGTTATTCAAGATTATTTTCGGCCTTGCGGCTCTTATCCTTGTTGGCGGCTTTGGTTATTTCGCCATAACCGATGTTCCGGCGCCGCAAAGCGAAGTCATTATCACCATTCCGAACGAGCGCTTTTTCAATGAAAAATAAAAAATTCTCCCTCACCCTGACACTGTTCTTAACTGTGGCCTGCATAAGTCTGTTTCTTTCTGGAAACATATATGCGCAGGAACCGGAAGAAGAAAACAGACGTCCTTCAACCCTCGAAGTGAATTACGGCAACATTGAATCGGCAGGCCTTTATTCCAATGCCCGCGAAGGCAGCCTCGGCAAAGATTTATGGGATGGCACGCAACGCTCCTACCTCATCGGTTTGATCGAACGTCTGCCCTCTTATATGTCATCCAGAACATTTCGCAGGCTCATCAAACGTGCACTGCTTTCCGAAACCAATTCACGTTTAATTCAGAACGATATCGAAATTGAACCCGGCCACGATTTGCTAACGGTCAGAATCGAAAAGCTCCTCGACATGGGCCTATACGCCGAGGCCTTTGAACTCTACGGCCTTTTAAACAAAGAACCCTATCACGAAAGACTGGCCCGGGCTGGCGTTCTGGCGATGCTTTACAACCGTGAAAAACCACTGGCCTGTTTGGAGGCCAACACTTTCGGCAACAGATTTACCGACGAAATTTTCTGGCAGGAGTTCCAAGCCTACTGCAACCACTCTTTGTCTGACAAACCGGACAAAAGAGATATAGAAATTCTTAAGTCTTCTGGTAAAAAAATGTTCCAGACTCTCGCCGCCGGGGGCCGTTATAATTTTACATACGCGCCTAAGAAATTTGAAAAGCTTTCACAACTTGAACAAGCTGTGTTGGTTGCTGAAAAAAGTCTGGGGCTTGGCAGCCTCGGCACAATGAAATTTAGTGATATCCCGGCACGGCATCTTGCGTTGCTGCTTGGCAGTGAAAAAATTACAGAAAGCCAAAAAACTTTACTCAGCATTCAGGCCGTCGATAAAAATATTCTCGAAGCAGAAGACCTCGACAAACTGTACGCGCTCTCCGATGCCGGTGAAAAACCGTTTGAATCCCTGGCAGAATGGCAAAAACCGGCTCATTTCCTCTACAAAGTGAAAAACGCCAAAAAAGATGCTGAAAAATGGAATATTTTGAGTCGAAATGTTTTCCCTATGCAAAATAAATATGGGGCCGCTGCTTTGGTGCCTTTTGCCGAAATTATTCAAAAATTGAAACCGGAAGCCCCAAACCTGTCCGATATCGGGCATGTTTTAAGAATTTTATATGTCGCAAATTTGCCCGTTTCACCCTATTGGAGCGAGGTTTTAGACGCGCTTTACAGCAAAAATATGGCTACCTCAAAAGAGTATAAGCGCTTGTATTTAAGCACCTTTTTACTAAAAACTGAGTACCGGAGATCCGATATTGAAAAGGAAAGGCTCCAGGCCTTTTTAAACCAGAAAAAATCGTCATACACAGTTTTTTTAAAAAACATTATAGAAAATCTTGACAAGTCATACGAAGATGACCATAATGCCGCTAAAGTTTATGAAAATGATTTTGACTTGACATCGGCTGAAGATTATGTAATGCCTTCTGTGGATGTGTGGGATCGATTAGTTCTGGTAAGTCGAAATCGCAATATTGGTGAAACGATCCTGTTAAGCACATTCGCACTGCAGGGCGCCGCTATGGAGGAATTTTATCCAGGCGTCGTGCAGAACGTACTAATGAGTTTTAATACTGTGGGATTAACAAACATTTCCAGGGAGATGGTCATAGAGACCCTTCTGGGAATATAACAAGGAGAAAAACTATGGCACGTCCAGGTCGCCCAGCAATGCCGAAACCGGATCTGAATCCGCTCGTGGATTCATTTCTAGATATGTTAACAACAGAGCGTGGCGCAGCCATGAACACAAGACATGCCTATTGGCGTGATCTGGCTGATGTTAGCCTTTACCTGCGTAGCAAAAAATCAACTGATGTTGATAAAGCAACGACAGATGAGATTAAATCGTACCTCAAAGATCTCAGTGAAAAAGTGCACATCAAAGGAAACCACAAAGGCAAGATTGCTGTCCGTACGGTTGCCCGTCGTTTGTCTGCTTTGCGTCAGTTCTATCGCTACCTTGTATCGGAAAATGTCCGTCAGGATGATCCGACATCAACGATTGAAAGCCCTAAGCAAGGCCGTACGCTTCCAAAAACTTTGAGTGAAGCTGAAGTTAGTGCGCTGATCAAAACAGCTGGTCTAGGCACCAGCGGCGAAAGCGTTCGTCTCGTTTGTCTGCTTGAAATGCTCTACGCCACTGGCCTGCGCGTTTCTGAACTTGTTGGTCTGCCAATGTCCGCAATTGGTGAAGACAACCAGTTCCTGATGATTGCCGGCAAAGCCGGACGCGAGCGTATGGTTCCGTTGTCTGATCCAGCACAGAAAGCTATGAAAAACTACACGGATCTGCGCAAGCAGTTTATTGCTTCCGATGATTCAGGTTTACAAGCACAATGGTTGTTCCCTTCAAGAACATCCGATAGTGGTCACCTGACCCGTCAACGTTTTGCCCAGCTTCTGAAAGATCTGGCCCGTGCAGCAGTAATCGATGAAGACCGCGTTAGCCCGCATATCCTTCGTCACGCTTTTGCAACGCATCTTCTGAGCCATGGCGCTGATCTGCGCTCTGTCCAGAAAATGCTCGGTCATGCTGACATCGCAACGACGCAAATCTATACGCATATCGTTGGTGATATGGCCAAGAAAACGGTTAAAGACAAGCACCCTTTGTCAAAAACCGGAACTGAAGGCTAGTTTAAAACCTATAAATAAGATTAAAGTCAGGCAGACACTGTGTTAAACATGTCTGCCTGATTTGTTATTTAAGGCCAAAAGGGGAAATTAATATGTCTGAAGAAGAGCCTGAAATGGCAAGCATTTTCATTAGAATGAATCGTGGCCCACTGACACCCAAAGAAGAGCAAGAATTTAAACAAGACTTAGCTAGGATAGTTGGCTGCAAGCCCAGTGACTTTCAGGATTCTACATTTACTACTGTCAAGAAAAGTCCAACTAATGAAGGCTTGGATGAGCTTACACCCTAAGGACATATAATGAGCCTGGAATTCGAAAAACCAATCATAGAACTCGAAGGCAAGATTGCCGAGCTGCGCAATGTTACCAGCGACAGCCGCGTCAATATCGCCTCCGAAATCACCCGCATGCAGATCAAAGCGGATAAGCTGCTGGTCCAAACCTATGGCAAGCTCACCCCGGCCCAAAAAGTCCAGGTCGCTCGCCATCAGGAGCGCCCGCATTTCCTCGACTACATCAATTACCTTATAGAGGATTTTACGCCGCTGGCTGGCGACCGCAATTTTGCCGAGGACCATGCCCTCATTGGCGGTCTGGGACGCTTCAAGGGTGAACCTTGCGTCATTATCGGCCATGAAAAAGGCCATGACACCGAAACGCGCGTCTATCACAATTTCGGCATGGCGCGCCCCGAAGGCTACCGCAAGTCACAACGCCTGATGAAAATGGCACAACAATTCCAACTACCCGTTATCACACTCATCGATACAGCCGGTGCCTATCCCGGCGTTGGTGCCGAAGAGCGCGGCCAGTCAGAAGCCATCGCAAAATCCATCGAGACCTGTCTACGCACAGAGGTGCCAATTATCTCCGTCGTCATCGGTGAAGGCGGCTCCGGCGGCGCGATTGCCATTGCCGTGGCCGACCGCATTTATATGCTGGAGCATTCAATCTATTCCGTGATTTCACCCGAAGGCTGCGCCTCTATTTTATGGCGCAATGGCGCACACGCCGAAGAAGCCGCCACGGCTCTCAAACTCACTGCTCAGGATTTAGAAAAGCTCGGCATTATCGACGGTATTATTGACGAGCCTATCGGCGGTGCTCACCGCAAAAAAGAAGAAACAATGGAAAATGTTTCCCGCCAGATCGAAAAAGCGCTGGGCGAAATCACCCCATGGGACCGCGCCAGCCTAATCCAAAGCCGCCGCACCAAATTTATCGCTCAAAGTCGAAATCTATAACTTTATTGAATTCCGTGCATCACGTTACTCTGCTCGAATACGCCTTCCCCGTTCAGAAGATCCTGTGTTTCTTTCCCGGGTTTAAAAAAGCCTAAATACTCGCTCGGAATACGCGCTCTTTTCTTCATGTTTTCAAAGCTGCCATGTCCGGCATTGCGATGACCAATTTCTGTCGTTGCTGAACGAAAATACAACATCAAAAAGACACGAATAGCGGCGGTCAAAGACGTGTTTTCGTTTTTGCGAACACCGATCAAGGAACAAATATCATGGATACTGCATTCCTCTCGTTTTGCAATTTCACGCAGCGCCATCCACATTTCAGGCTCCAACCTGACCGAAGTTCGGCGGCCAAAAACTGTAATATTTCTACTCACCAGTGTACTTTTAATATCTTCAGACAGTAACTCTACTTCACGTTCTTGTGTATTGCTCATTGTGATCCTCCAATGAAGTTACTTTATTTACATACAACTATAAATTGTGTTCTCGTATTAAAAACACCCTATGGTACACAGGCTTTAGATTCAACTATAGCGTTGTAAAAAAATAAATTAAAGGCTGTAAAACTCATCAGGCGCGAGAGCCTCAATCGACAAAGCATGTATTAACTCTTTGATTTCATGATCTAAAATTTTATAAACCATCCTCTGACGCTCAATTCGTCCACAGGTTGTAAATTCATGGGATACTATCTTTAGTCTATAGTGACTCTCTCCGCTGCCATCATGGCCAGCATGTCCTTTGTGCATATCACTTTCATTGATAATCTCAAGGAATTCCGGTGCTAACGCGTCCTCTAATTTCTGCTTGATTTGTTCTGCCAAAGACATAATTTAGCCCCCTCCTATTAGAATCGTTTATAATGTAAGTTATGCCTAGAATTAAGCTAAAACCAAAATCTCCTGAATTTGAAGAGAAAAAAAAGCCGCAAATCCATCATTGTGAGATGCCCGGCTGCGAATCACTTGCCGAACACAAAGCCCCCAAGCATAGAGGGCTCGATGATTATTACCGATTCTGTGTCGATCATGTGCGCGAATACAATCGAGCCTGGGATTTCTTTTCCGGCATGTCCGGCAAGGAAGTTGAAGATCATATGATGAGCAGCATTTACGGCGATCGCCCCACGTGGAAATACGGCGTCGAAGGCGATGCGGAAGACAAATTACGAGACAGAATCTGGCAAAGCTACAGCGGTAGCGACGAAGGCCCGCCACATGAAAACGCCAACAACGGAAAAACAAACGGTTTTGCCGCAAAACAAAACACCCCCGAATTCGAGGCCATGGCGCTGATGGGGCTGGAGCCGCCTGTCACCCTTGAAGTGGTCAAAAAACGCTACAAGGAGCTGGCCAAAAAACATCACCCGGATCTGAATATGGGCTGTGAAAAGTCGGAAGAGCTTCTCAAGCACATTAATATGGCTTATACCATTCTAAAGCTCGCTTATGAGCAGTTCGCACAATTGCCGGAACGGAATTAAATGCCCGAGGATATAGACAGAAACAAAGAACCAATGGCGATGTCTTTTGACGTCACCTCGCTCACACCCAATAGCGGCAAATACACCTCCATTCCCGACACCAAATATAATGTACGCGAAACCTTCGGGCTGGATGTCGACTGGGAAGTGCCGGGCTTTGTTGACGATCATCCCAACGTGCCGGAAGTCGACAAGACCTATCAATTCGATCACGACACAACGATGGCGATCCTCGCCGGCTTTGCGCATAACCGCCGCGTGATGGTCCAGGGTTATCACGGCACCGGTAAATCCACCCATATCGAACAAGTCGCCGCGCGCCTCAACTGGCCCTGTGTGCGCATCAATCTCGACAGCCATGTCAGCCGCGTCGATCTCGTCGGCAAGGACGTCATCACGCTGCAAGAAGGCAAACAAATCACCAAATGGCAGGAAGGCCTCCTGCCCTGGGCGATTCAAAACCCGGTGGCGCTGGTCTTCGATGAATATGATGCCGGCCGCCCCGATGTGATGTTCGTCATTCAACGCGTGCTGGAATCCGAGGGCCGCCTGACCCTGCTCGATCAAAACATGATCATCCGCCCGCACCCGGCTTTTCGTTTGTTCTCCACCACCAACACCATCGGCCTTGGCGACACCACAGGGCTATACCACGGCACCCAAGCCATCAATCAGGGCCAAATGGACAGATGGAACATCGTCGTGACGCTGAACTATCTTTCGCACATCGATGAAATGAATATCATGTTCGCCAAATTCCCGGAGATGACGGACGACGAAGGCAAAGACAATATCGACAAAATGGTACGCCTCGCCGATCTCACCCGCGAAGGATTCATCAATGGCGATCTTTCAACATTAATGTCCCCGCGCACAGTGATGACCTGGATTGAAAACATGATGATCTTTAACAACCGCGAAGTCGCGTTCCAGCTTTCATTCCTCAACAAATGTGATGAAACCGAGCGTCCGATTATCGCCGAATATTACCAGCGCTGCTTCGACGTCGAACTCCCCGAAAGCGCGATCCGCAAACAAGCCATCGCGGCGGAGTAAAATACTAAACTAATGAAATTCCAGAGGTGTTGGCACGATAATTTTAACATTGCCCAGATGACACTCCTGGCTACCATCAGGGAGTTTTACCAGTTTGATCTGATCGGGAGTAACGCCCTTCAGGAATTCCTTCCCTAGCTCTTGCTTCTCTTGAAACGGCCCTGCAAGCAAAGCCTCCTCACTACATAAAATTTGCTTTGCTGGCGCAGGGATTGCGACCTGTTCAAGGACGTCTTCCGTTTCTGTCTTTTCTTCTTTTTCCTCTGGGCCAAAAAACCCATTAAAAACTCCAACGGCCACAAGAAAAAGGCATATAACAGCTGGCCCTCCTCTAAAAAGAATCTTTTTACCACTCAAGCCACTAACCATATCGCCAATACGGTCCTTAAAATCCATCTTTATAACTCCTCGTCAAATTCATTGAGGCTGCACTATTATACGATATGAAAATCAAGGCAAGCGCTTTGTAAAAACAATCCCGCGCGGCGGAGTGGATCAAGGGCAATCATAAAGTTTTAGAGATTCAGCATTTGTTAACACGCCATTGTCTTGTTTTTTATATAGCCGCAAGCACTCTTTTTCTGCATCTGAGAGGGCGTTATAATCCCCAGATATCCCGTTATTACCTGGCACGCTATCTTTTGTAATTTCGATCACATAAGCAGCACGCTCCCAAACATAACTAATGTTCTTCCCACTATAATGAAGAACGCTATAGGGCAGATTTATGCCATCTTCTCTAGCACCCTGCCACTCCTCAAATTCCACCCATCCGGCACGAAGGGCACCCGTCAGCGCCACAACACTTAAAGCGCCCAGCGTTGTTTGCCAAAACTTATATGCCAACCCCCCACCGGTTACCCAGCCAAAGCCCTGTCCAAAACTACTCATATCTCTAATCTTTCTAATGTGTTAAAAACTATGGAAACTTACCACATTTCGGGATTCACGTGCAAACTTTTGTGAAGCTCTGTGGAGACTTTTAATTAAGGCACTAACGGTGCTGGTGGCTCCGCAATATGAACCTCACAGCCTTTGCTGCCATCGGGGAAGTCCATCGGTACAACCTTGGCGGCAACACCGTCTTTAACTTTGATATACTCGTTACATAAATTTTGATTAGCAAGTGGCCGGATTACGGCTTTTTCCTGCCCTGCTGCTATATCAAGTTGCGTAACATTACCCGGAGATGGAGAAAACCAATAAGCCGCACCACCTATGCAAAGCATTGAATATATATATCCGGAAATATAAGGATGCTTAAAAATTATCCTCTCAAAATCATTGGCCCTGCGCTCAAGGCCGTTTTCAAAACGCTGCGAAAGTGTTGTGGCATCATCCATAGATTGACTCATTTTATTGCTCCTAATCCTTGATCTGACGCAAAACATATAACAATATGTAAATAATGTCAAATAACTTGCAAAACCCATGATTGTGTGCTATTAACATACTGAAATAACTGCAAATTTTTAGCTAAAAACGTTACGGAAATACGTTTTCTGCGGAACGAAAAGAAGGATCGTGATTTATTCATTAAATCAGATGCTTACTTCCCAAATTTCTCCCTTTCCGTCATTGCGAAGCCTTTAGGCTGAAGCAATCCAGTCTTTTTGCTTTTGCCTCTGGATTGCCGCGTCATTTCATTCCTCGCAATGACGATCTGTGTTTATCTGTGTTCATCTGTGGTAAAAAATTTTATGAACAAAGATTCCCCCAATCGAAACATAGAAGAATTCAAAAACACCACCGCTGTCACTTTGCGCACCATCGCCGGCCGCAAGGAACTCGAGGTCACCTTCTCCGCCGCCGAACCACCGATCGGCAAAGTCACATCCGAAACAAACCCGCGTTTGCCCGTTCCCGAACACAATATGAACCAAAAAAGCCGCCGCTTAATCCGTGGCTGCGCCGATGCGCATGCGCTGTTCATCGCCCACCATAATAAAAAGCTCCACGCCGCCGCCCGCCCCCGCGCGTCCGAAGCACTCGCCGTTTTTGATGCGCTCGAACAGGCACGCTGCGAAGCCCTCGGTGTCACAGCCATGCATGGCGTCGCCAGCAATCTCGATGCGGTGCTGGCCGAGCGCTACACCCGTCAGGGTCTGACTGACATTTCAGAGCGCGAGGACGCGCATCTTGCCGACGCGCTACACATTCTTACCCGCTGCGCCCTCACCGGAAAAACCCCGCCGAAAGCCGCCAAAAAACTCACAAAACTCTGGCAGCCATGGCTGGATAAAAAACTGAAAACCCTCGGCTTTGACGATCTCAAACCGCTTATCAACGACCAAAAATCCTACGCCGACATGGTCCGTAAACTCATCGAAGCGCTCGACATGGAAACGCGCAGCTCCGATGAAACGGACCACGGCGAAGACGAAAGCGAGCAACAGGAAACCGACGACACCACCGAAAGCGACGACCAACAAACCGACAACGACACGGCCCCGGACATGGACGGTTTTGACGATGGCGAAGGCGGCGACATGGAAACCGGCAGCGACGACGCGCTAGACGACATGCAAAGCGAAGGCGAAGGCGACATGCCCACCAACCCCATGAGCAACCGCCCCGAAGGTTTTATCCCCGGCCCCGATGGCTCCTATAAGATTTACACCGATGCGTTTGACGAAGAGGTCAACGCCACCGATCTCGCCGACCCCGAAGAGCTCACCCGCCTGCGCTCCATGCTCGACAAACAACTTTTCAACCATCAAACCATCATCACCAAGCTTGCCAACCGTTTGCAGCGAAAACTGATGGCGCAACAACAACGCAGCTGGCAATTCGATACTGAAGAAGGAATCCTAAACACCGCCCGCCTCGCCAGCATGATTGCCAACCCAAATGTGCCGCTGAGCTTCAAGCAGGAAAAATCCACCGAGTTCCGCGATACGATTGTGACAATCCTGATTGATAATTCCGGCTCGATGCGCGGACGCCCTATCGCAATCGCGGCCATGGCCACCGATATTGTCGCCCGCACATTGGAACGCTGCGGCGTTAAAAGTGAAATCCTCGGCTTCACCACCCGCGCCTGGAAAGGTGGCCGCGCCCGCGATCACTGGATGGAAAACGGACGCACACTTCATCCGGGCCGTCTCAATGATGTGCGCCACATCATATATAAAGCCGCCGATGCGCCGATGCGCCGCACGCGCCGTAATTTGGGGCTTATGCTCAAAGAGGGCATTCTAAAGGAAAATATCGACGGCGAAGCCCTGGTCTGGGCCCACAACCGCCTCGCCAAACGCCCCGAAGCCCGCAAAATCCTGCTGGTGATTTCCGATGGCGCGCCGGTGGACGACTCAACACTTTCCGTCAATCCTTCCAATATCTTGGAGCTTGATCTTCGCAATGTAATTGAATGGATTGAAACCGCCTCAGACGTCGAGCTCACCGCCATCGGCATCGGCCATGACGTCACCCGCTACTACCGCAAAGCGCTAACAATCGCGGACGCGGACGAGCTGGCCAACGCCCTCGCCTCACAACTGGCTGATTTGTTCGAAGAAGATTCTAATCCGTCAAAACGAAAGTAATCTTCAGAGCAACGCGGTATTCTTTAATAGAACCGCCCTCAATCACAACATTCTGATCCTTGACCCAGGCGCCGGAAACGTTCTTCAGCGTTTCATTGGCACGCTTGATGCCCTGCTCGATAGCATCATCAAAGCTTTTCGGGGAAGCGCTAATAATCTCGGTTACTTTTGCAATAGACATGGATATCTCCTTCATGATCGGGGTTTAAAACGCGCCTTTGTGATTAAGGCGTTTTTATTCATAAGTCAAGCAACGCCAGAATGGGAAATTTCTTGTCCTGCCGCGCGCAATCCCCTAAAACAAGCCCATGAGCGGTAATAAAATATACAAACCAAAGGCGATTAGCGGCTTTCCCGAATGGCTGCCCGAAACACGGCTGGTTGAGCAGCAATGGCTGGATCATATCCGCAAGGTGTTTGAATCCTACGGCTTTTGCTCAATCGAAACCCCGTCCGTGGAAGAGCTCGACGTCATCACCGCCAAAGGCGAAGTCGACAAGGAAATCTATGTGCTCGAGCGCCTGCACAAAGAAGACGGCGGCAAAGAAGCACGTTTAGCCCTGCATTTCGACCAAACCGTGCCGCTGGCGCGCTACGTCGCCCAGCACTTCAACGATCTGGTCTTCCCCTTCAAACGCTACCAGATGCAACGCGTCTGGCGTGGTGAGAGGCCACAAGCCGGACGCTTCCGCGAATTCACGCAATGCGATATCGACGTGATCGCACAAGATACATTGCCGCTGCATTTTGACGCCGAAATGCCGGCGATCATCTGGGAAACGCTCTCCTCCCTGCCCGGCATGGAGAATGAAAAGATTCAGATACGGATTAGCAACCGGAAGATTTTGATGGGCGTAATACAAAATGAACTAGAAATTCCTGATGATGATGGTGTTGCTAATATATTTAGGATTGTTGATAAACTTGAAAAAGTGGAACTTGAAGAATTTTTAAAAAATCTAAACAACGAAATTCTGGCGCATAACCCAAACTGTCTGCCAAAACAAATAGAACGATTTGTTGAGCTTTTAGCGCGTCTAAAAAACTTGAGCGACGAGAGCATAGACACCCAGCTTAAGGTTTTGTACGCACTTATAGAGCAGGCAGAAAGAAACCCCCTTACAATTGAAGGCTTGCGGGATCTCTGCATAGTTTTAGAATCTTTAAAGCACTTACCTGTTGGTGCTGTCGTCGCCGACCTCTCTATCGTTCGCGGGCTCGATTACTACACCGGCACGGTCTATGAAACCACATTCGTTGATGACCCCGGCTATGGCACGATTTGCGCGGGCGGGCGTTATGATGATCTCGCTAGCTCCTACATCAACAAAGCCCTGCCCGGTGTCGGCATCTCGATTGGCTTTTCACGCCTCTTCGCCCGCCTGCACGAACAAGGAAAACTCCCCGTTGGACCAAAATCGCCCGCCGATATCCTCATGGTTCTGCCCAGTGACGAGCGCCGCGAAGTCGCCACGCAAACAGCCCAAACCCTGCGCAAACGCGGGTTTAAAGTCGAACTTTTCCACAGCGGCTCGAAATTAAAACGCCAGATGGCCTATGCCGAAAAGAAGAAAATTCCCTATGTCTGGTTCCCGCCATTTGAAGACAACAGTGAACATGAGGTAAAATGTATGGAGAGCGGCGAGCAATCAAAAGCCGACCCTGAAAACTGGACAACAGATGAATAAAACTAACCCGTCATTGCGAGCGCAGCGAAGCAATCCAACCTTTATGCTGGTTGCTTTGGATTGCTTCGTCATTTCATTCCTCGCAATGACGATGCTCCCTTCTCTGGCCATAGCAGAAGAGCCCGTCACCTATTCACCCGAGCATTGCGAATTCGCGGTGGACTTCCCGGAAGAGCCTTCCGTCAAGCAGCGCTGCGAAGATGACAGCAAAGATCGCTGCTATGATTTGGCGACCTACACACAAGTCCAACAACTATCTTCAACCGTCAATTTCCGCGTTATCTGCAACCCCTCCGGCGAGGATCTTTTTAGCCAATATAGCGGCAAGGTGATGGAATCGACATTGAAAGCGATGACCAAGCGCAGCGTTGTCAAAACCTTTGATACTTCCTTTCGTGAGGAAGAAGGCTACAAACAGGCCGGCCTGGTCGGCGAAGGCAAAGTTGGCGTCACGCCAACCATATACATCGCCCAGCTCTGGATCGGACACAATTCGATTTTATCCGTCGAAGCCGAGCTGATCGGCGAGGCAGACGAAACCGCCGATACATTATTTGGCTCCGTCCTTAAGAGCGTGCGCTTTGTCACCGAAGAAGAAAGAAAAGCGAGGGAAGAGGCTGCGGCCGCTGAAGAAGAAAAACCTGCGGAACCTAAAGAGCCTAAGAAAATAGGAAACGATTAGAGTTTTTTACCAGCCAGAGATTTAATCCGCTCGACCATCGCAAAAAATCCGCTGCGACGATTGGGACTTAAATGCTGATCCAACCCAATCTCTTTAAACATACCCTCAATATCAATAGCCGGAATCTCCGCCAGCTTTTTGCCCTGATAAGCAATCACCAACAGAGCAATCAACCCCCGCACAATATGCGCATCGCTATCGGCGACAAAGTGAAACACATCATCTTTTACATCCGCCTGCATCCATACGCGTGATGTGCAGCCTTGTACAAAATTCTTTTCCGTCTTCAGGGATTCGTCCATGGCAGGCAGTTCCCGACCCAGATCAATCAAATACCGATAGCGTTCCTCCCAGTCATCAAACAGGGAAAAATTCTCCGTCATCTCTTCTATACTGCTCTGTAGATCCATTTACCATACTCCATTAAGGTCTTGAATACTCTTCTTATATTATAATGGTGATGTAGGGCAATAGACCTATCTGTGAATAAAAGCTTGTTTATTGGTACGAAAGTTAAGATAGGGGCTTGCGCAGTGTGGTGGCAGTTGGCAGATTGAAGTAAGTAATACTTTTGAAACGGACGGGAAAGTCAAAAAAAATGAGCAAATCGGGAAGCGGCGATTCAAAAAATACTCTGTACTGCTCCTTCTGCGGAAAGAGCCAGCATGAAGTGCGCAAGCTGATTGCCGGCCCCAATGTGTTTATCTGCAATGAATGCGTCGAGCTTTGCATGGATATTATCCGTGAAGAAGACAAGACGCAGCTTGTCCGTCCCGGCGAAGGCGTCCCGCCACCAAGTGAAATCAAAGCGGTTCTTGATGATTACGTGATTGGCCAGGAAAGCGCCAAGCGCGTTCTATCTGTGGCTGTTCACAACCATTATAAACGACTAGAGCACAGCGCGAACAACAACGATATCGAACTGGCCAAATCGAACATCATGCTGATCGGCCCAACCGGTTGCGGTAAAACGCTGCTGGCACAAACTCTGGCCCGCATTATTGATGTTCCCTTTACCATGGCTGATGCCACGACCCTGACCGAAGCCGGTTATGTTGGTGAAGATGTTGAAAATATCGTCCTGAAACTGCTGCAGGCCTCCGATTACAACGTCGAACGCGCGCAAAAGGGTATCGTCTATATTGATGAGATTGATAAAATCAGTCGCAAATCTGATAACCCCTCCATCACCCGCGATGTATCCGGCGAAGGTGTTCAGCAAGCCTTGCTAAAACTGATGGAAGGAACCGTTGCCAGCGTTCCCCCACAAGGCGGCCGTAAACATCCGCAACAGGAATTCTTACAAGTCGACACCAGTGACATTCTCTTTATCTGTGGCGGCGCGTTTGCCGGCCTCGAAAAAATTATTTCCAATCGCGGTAAAGGCACAACAATCGGCTTCGGCGCTGACATTAAAACCGTTGAAGACAGAAGCGTTGGCGAAGTCTTCCAGGAAGTTGAACCTGAGGATCTTTTGAAATACGGGCTAATCCCTGAATTTGTCGGTCGCCTGCCGGTCATCGCGTCGCTGGAAAATCTCGACGAAGATGCGCTGGTGACCATCCTGACCCAGCCGAAAAACGCGCTGGTCAAGCAATACCACAAACTTTTTGAGATGGAAGGCGCCGATCTGAACTTTACCGATGACGCCCTTACGGCCATCGCCCAAAAAGCGATCGAGCGCAAAACCGGTGCGCGCGGTCTGCGCTCCATCCTCGAAGGACTGCTTCTGGATACAATGTTCGAGCTCCCTGATATGGAAGACATAGAGGAAGTCGTCGTGAATGGCGATACGGTGAATGACAGCAAAACCCCGGTCTATGTGTTTTCTGACAAGAAGAAGAAATCCGCCAAAGCAAAGGACAAAGGTAAAGATAAAGAAGCCGCCGCAAAATAATCTGTAACTCTGGAGCCGGACATCATCCCGGTACATACTTAAAATACGAGGAGTGAAACACATCATGTCACAAGAAGCCAAAATTATGCCCGAAAGCGGCAAGAAGTACCGCCTTATTACACGCAGCGATATGGACGGCCTTGTTTGCGGTATTCTTCTAAAGGAAATGGGCCTAATCGAAGACATTACCTTCGCCCACCCCAAAGACATGCAGGACGGCCTGATCGAAGTAGGCCCGGACGATATCACAACCAATTTACCTTACGTTGAAGGCGTCTACCTCGCTTTCGACCACCACTCCAGCGAAGTCACACGCCTGGATGACTGCCCCTACAATCACGTGATTGACCCGGATGCGCCTTCTGCCGCCCGCGTTGTTTATCACTATTTCGGCGGCGCTGTAGAATTTCCCAATATTTCTGATGATATGATGGACGCTGTCGACAAAGCGGATTCCGCCGATTTTACCAAAGAAGAAATTTTAAATCCTGCAGACTGGGTTCTACTGAGCTTTATCATGGATGCTCGCACAGGCCTTGGCCGTTTTCGTGATTTCAACATCTCAAACTATCAACTCATGATGAAGCTGATTGATTTTTGCCGCGAACATCATGACATCAAAGAAATTCTTGAGCTTACCGATGTGAAAGAGCGCGCTGATTTATACTTTGAACATCAAATGAAATCACGCGAACAGATCGAGCGTTGCGCCAGCATACACAAAAATCTGGTTGTTCTTGATTTGCGCAAGGAAGAAACCATCTGGGCCGCCAATCGCTTTATCATTTACGCCCTCTTCCCACAGGCCAATATTTCTACCCATGTCCTCTGGGGGAAAAACAAGCAAAACACTGTTCTTGCCATGGGAAAATCAATCCTCAACCGCACCAGCAAAACCAATATCGGTGATTTGGCTCTAAAATATGGCGGCGGCGGGCACGCAGCGGCGGGAACCTGCCAAATCGAAAACCTCAAGGCCGAAGAAGTGCTACAGGAATTGATCGAGCAGATCACCAAAGACGGCTAAACTTGACATAATCATACAATTCGTTTATTAATTCTCTCCTTACACCAAGGAGGACTGAGTTATGGACTCGAAAGATAATATCACCGTCACGATTAAAGGCGGCCGGAAAACTGTTACGGTAGAACAGCTACCAAGCCGCAAGGAAACCGTTACCGTTAATGCCATTCGACTGCCTGTCGATAAACTGCAAAAACTTGCTGCCCCCTTTTCTCTTGCTGACTACCTTGACTGCTGCTTTCCAGAAGATCTTCTTGATTTAAGAGCGCAACAACCTATTACGTTTGAAAATGATGTTGCTGTTGTTGTCCCTCACGCCAATGCAAAGGAAATTGCGAAAGACGGCAAAAGCGCCCTTATTGCTTCGGCCCTTGATCAGAAAATCTTAAGCTTTGAATTTTTTCAAAAGGCCTCCGGTTCCGGTGCAAAGATCAAAGATTTCTTCAATGCCATTGCCCAGGGAATGAACAAAACAGGACTGTCTTTAAATAGAGCGGTTATCATCATAAATATCAGAATGAAAGATTCTTCTCATATCGTTGCTCCGCAGCCATATCCGCACGCCCATATCACAGATGACGAAAACGTTGCAGAACATTTCAAAGCCCAAAGACCGCACGTCCCTCACCCTAAAGGTCCGCTACAGCCTGAAGCATGCATACTTCCGCTTACGGCTGATGGGTTAGAATTTGAAATGGAAAAAGTTTCCGCAGAACACTCTGAAAGCGTCGGGCACCATGTCATGAAAACCTCAAAACCGTGGGCAGAGCTAATGGTAAGTGGAACGGCCAAAGAATGGGATCAATGGGGAAGCACATGGACGACACATGCAGTTGCCGAATATGCCAAAAATAAAGGGATGCGCATCTCACTTGAAAGCGGCGTTATGAGCTTTCATGGTGACGAGCCTCTATACCAAGGCAAAGAACCAACTCGTTGGAGCGAAAAAATTCCGGAAAACGACCTTAATTAAACAAGCATACACGTAGTATTTGAAAACAGGCAGAAAGCCACCTAAACTAAACCTCATGAAACCACCTCCTCTAAAACCCGGCGATACCATCGGCGTGATGGCCCCATCCAGTGTCGTCGAAAAAGCAGACATCGAAAAATCGACGGCATTTCTGGAAGGCAAAGGCTACAAAGTTTTTGTCCACCCGCAAACTTATGAGCGCGAAAACCAATCCGCTGGCACACACCTCCAAAAAACTTTGGCGCTACAAGGCCTCTGGCAACGCGATGACATCCAGGCCATCTGGGCGGCTGGCGGCGGCAATCGCAGCCTGCATATCATAGACTCGATCAACTATGACGCTCTGAAGGAGAAACCAAAAATCTTCATCGGCTTTAGTGACGTCACAAGCTTACTGAATACTGTCTACGCCCATACCGGCCTCACCACCTTCCACGGTCCGGTGTTTAAGAGCCTGCATAAATATAAGGAATTCGATCACCTAAATGGCCTACTAACCGGCCAACCCGCCGACTACCCCATGGACAAAGTCACCATCCTCAATGAAGGCGAAGCGCAAGGGCCACTGGTCGGCGGCAATCTCAGCGTCTTCCAATACCTTCCACAAACCTTACCCGATGATTTCACTGACGGCGCAATCCTGTTTCTCGAAGACTGCCACGAAGAACTCAGTCGTTTTGATAGAATGTTTCTTCACTTAAAACGCCTCGGAATTTTTGAAAAAATCACCGGCCTCATCCTCGGCGACTTCCACAAAACCCAGGACAGCGGTACACCATTTGGCTTCACGCTCGAGAATATAATCAGGGAACATACCCAGGATTTAAACATTCCCGTCATCATGAACGCCCCTTTCGGCCACGGAAAAACGCTCTACACCTTCCCTATCGGCACAAAAGCGGCACTAAAAGCACAAAATAATTCTATTTCATTAGAACTGCTCGACTCCGCTGTTCAGACATAACAAACCCCGGACTCAAAACTCCCTTACTTTACAACGATCTAATGTAGAAATTTGACGAGTACATATATGCCTGTGGTACACTGGGCCAATCAAATAAAAAAGTATCGGGGTTATGAGTTTTACATTACTGCACCATGAAACGGGCCCACTGGGCAGTTTCGATGCGTGGGGCACTGGTTTTAGTTACAAATACGATGCCTGCACGAACAAACTGAGTATCATCCGAACGAAGGAAGATGCTCGGCTTCTGAGCGTCGATCTGGACGGCTTTTCCGGCGATGCACTGGCCTATACAACACATCTTGAAAAAACCACACAGATCAAAGCGCTGATGTTTAGTGGCTGTACCACGATTGATTTAACCGAAACATTCGACACACAAAAACTGACAGCGATCGTCAGGAGTGCGGCTATTTTTGCCGGTTATGCCCTCAATCTTGAACAGCATCATTTTCACCGTTTTTCCCGTGGCTTTAGAGAAAGCTGCTCACTCGAAGAGGTTTATATCGACAACCTGCACAAACAGGGCCCTGATACCGAATTGTTCAAGGGCTTTGTAAAAACAAAACGCGGAAATGCTGTTTCTGCAGACGGCGCAAGCCTTGCCGATGTGCTAACCCATTTGTCTGAAAAAATTGTCCAGGATTTGATTGCGCTGGAGTTTGGAGGAAATCACCGCCGCACCGCACATAATCTACTGGGTGCCTCTTTCAAATTATCCACAACATCGCGCATTCTTGATAAAAGCTTCATTCCCATCCACAAACTAGGGGGTATCAGGGAAAGCGCCGAAGAGATTAAAAACAGGCATAAAGATTAGGGCTTGCCCTCTAGGCTTAAAGGACTAAAAGGATAAGATTCGGTCCCCCTGCACTTATTTGTTGAAATTTTACGAAATTTCGAGTACACTCCCTTCCCGTAAGCCCAATTATCAACGGTTTTAAGCGGCGCTGCCACTATCCTCAGGATATGGCACAGGCATTGCTTACTTCGTTTTACGGGATTAAAAAAACCGGCGCCGTATTATGATCCCGGCGCTTAATAAAAACTCTAACGAACAAAGGTGAAAAAACATGGCTGACAATGATAATATTGATTTCTCAAAAGGTGACTATGTTGTTTATGCGGCCCATGGGGTCGGACAAATCGAAGGCTTGGAAACACAAACCATCGCCGGTATGAACGTTAACCTTTATGTTGTCAGCTTTGAAAAAGAGCGTATGCGCCTCAAAATTCCTGTGATGAAGGCTGAATCCTCAGGTTTACGCAAGCTCAGCACCACAGACCGCCTGAAAGATGCCCTTACAACACTCAAGGGCCGCTCCCGCATCCGCCGCACCATGTGGAGCCGCCGTGCTCAGGAATACGAAACAAAGATCAATTCAGGTGACCCTGTATCAATTGCCGAGGTTCTTCGTGACCTTAAACGCAGCAATGACGACACAGAGCAATCCTATTCAGAACGCCAGATTTACCAGTCCGCACTGGAAAGACTGGCCCGCGAAGTGGCAGCCGTTGAAAAAATCACGGACGAAAAAGCCACAGAGCGTCTGGAAAAAATGCTCCAGAAGGAAGTGAAGGCCAAACAAGCGGCTTAATTCTCTCTAAGATATTACGACTATTATTCCAAATCAGGCGCATAGGGGTTTCTATGCGCCTGATTTTATTGTACACTTGATATGATTCTGGCAACTATTCTTTCCAGAGTCTCCTACCTCTTATTTTTTGCCCCTTTATTGAAACCCAATATCCACAGTGTGCAAAACCATTAAAGACAACCGCTTTACCACCCTTGGCTCTCCCGAACGGATATGGGCCATATCGGCTATTCATGGTGACGTCGAGCGGCTGACCGCCCTTCATGACACCCTGCTCGAACATATAAAGCCCGGCGATAAAATCGTCTATCTCGGCAATTACATAGGCTATGGCGAAAGCGCTGTTGAAAGCATTGATGAAATTCTGGCCTTCCGGCGGCTGGTTCTGGCCGGGCCGGGCATGATGGCCCATGACCTCATTTACCTGCGCGGCACACAGGAAGAAATGTGGCAAAAACTGCTCCAGATACAATTCGCCCCCAACCCCGCCGATGTCTTGCTGTGGATGCTCGGCAACGGCCTATCCAGCACGCTCTATGCCTATGGCCTATCGCCACATGACGGGATTGAGGCCTGCCGCGCCGGGGTGATGGGCCTGACCAAATGGACAGGGAAAATCCGCGAAACCGTCAGAAACCACCCCGGACACGAAATATTCGGCACCCAGCTGCTGCGCGCCGCCCATACGGACGAAGGAGCAAACTACCCGATGCTGTTCGTGCATGCCGGCATTGACGGACAAAAAAGCCTCGGCGACCAAAATGACAATTTCTGGTGGGCCGGCAAAGAATTTGAAGCCATCGATGCGCCCTACGCGCCTTTTGAAAAAGTCGTGCGCGGATACGACCCCGATCATAACGGCATTAAAATGAACTGCGTCACCGCCACGATAGATGGCGGCTGCGGCTTTGGCGGCCCGCTCGTCTGTGCCGGTTTTGACAGCGCCGGCGAAACCTTCGAAATGCTCGAAGCTTAGAACACTCCAATATTTTCTATAACCGCCCCCTCTGTTTTCGCAGGGATTGTCGCTATGACACGTATAAATTTTAGAACTTTGTAACCAATTTGCATTCTCGCTACGAATAAGCTAGTGTTGTACCAATCAGTACAGTATCGAGTCGAAAAGGAGAATTGACATGGCACATATTGACGACCCACAGACCCAAAGAGCCAACACCGCCTATATCAAAACGGCGATGGATGCCCCCATGCTGGAAAAACATCACGAGCTGGACCTGGCCCGGCGCTGGCGTGATGAGCGCGACGAAAAAGCCCTGCATGAGATGGTAAGCTCTTACACACGGCTGGTTATAGCCATGGCCTCGAAATTCAGAAATTACGGCCTGCCCTTGGGCGACCTGATCCAGGAAGGCAATATCGGCCTGATGCAGGCCGCCGAGCGCTTCGATCCCGAACGCGATCTGCGCTTTTCAACCTATGCATCATGGTGGATCCGCGCCGCAATCCAGGATTACGTGCTGCGCAACTGGTCGATTGTAAGGACCGGTACAACCGCAGCCCAGAAATCGCTCTTTTTCAACCTGCGCCGCCTCCGCGCGCAGATCGAAAAGAACGGCCAAAGCCTCAACGATGAAGGCCGGGAATTTATTGCCAATGACCTCGGCGTTAAAACCAAAGAGGTCGAAGCGATGGAACGGCGCTTGTCCGGTGGCGACAGCTCCCTCAATGCCCGCCTCAGTGAAGAGGGCGATGAAGAATGGCAGAGCTTTCTGGCAGACGAGCGCCCCAACCCCGAAGAAGTCGTCGTCGGCACCAAAGACGCACAAACACGCTCAGCCTGGCTGAACCAGGCCCTCGGTAGCCTTAGCGATCGGGAGCAAACCATTATCCGTGAACGTCATCTTGGCGATGAAGTCGTAACGCTGGAAACGCTGGGCAAAGGTCTTGGCATCAGCAAGGAACGCGTGCGTCAGTTAGAAGCCCGCGCGCTCGACAAACTAAAAACATCCATCAACGATATGGTCGAAGACAAAGGCGATTTGTTTTTGGAGGGTTAGGCAGGCATTGGATCAGGCGTTGCCTTTAGGGTTAAGCCTTCTTCAACCAGTTGCTTAACCTCATCCCAAGCGCCACAATCCTTCATTTCTTGCACTAATCTATTGAGCTCCGCATATTCTTCGGGGTTTTCAAAAAGAACTTCGGCAGCTTCAACAGCTCCTGCAAAGTCATCCATAGAAGACTGAACCAACCCTGCTCTTTCAGCTGACCAAGGTTTCTGCAAATATCGATAAAAGTCGAACATAGTATCGTACACCATGAAAATGGCACGATTTAATCGAACCAGCTTTTGATAAGATTCTTCTTCTAAGTCCTCGGCTAATTTATCTTGGGGAACTAGCATCAGTTTGCTGCCGTCACCTGACCCCATGAATGTCTTTATACCTTGTCCCATTTTCTTACCTTTCTTTACTCAGAGTTACACACTCTTGCCATAACTTTTAGGTGGGCACAAGGGAAAACTTCCCCTACTCCGTCATTGCGAGCGTCAGCGAAGCAATCCAGTCTTACCGCTGTATCCTCTGGATTGCCACGTCGCTATCGCTCCTCGCAATGACGATCTGCGGCAATCGGCGTTGATCCGCGGTTAAAAACCTACCTGCTCGAAACAATCTTATATTGCCGTCCGGGCTGCACACCTTCATTGGGATTCAAACCATTCAAAACACGGAAACGTTCTTCCTGATAATCATCAAACGGCATCTTACGCGCAAGTGAAGCCACACTATCACTGACCGCTGCCGTCACAATCCGCACCTTATACGGCTGGATCGATTGCCGCTCGCTCGCACTCAAATTGCGGAAGCTATACGTCGTGCGTTTCAGACCTTCAACCAGCGGCTGCGATGCATTGGCTGGCATGGCAATCTGGAACCGCGCAATCGTATCGGGCTTCCATTCAATCGCCACCAGACGAATATTCATCGGCTGACCGTTCACCCGGCCCTGAAACCCGGCAGACGCAGCGTTCATGCCACCGATCTTAACGCGTTCGATCCCGTTGATCGGCTGGTCCTTCATCCATGTCTGACCCAGATAGGTCGCCGCATCAACGCCCCCCTTGTTGCCCGCCATATCAAACAGAACAACCGCGCCAGATTTTGATGTCGCCACAACAGCATTGGGCTGGTTCACCAGGTTAAACCCATCGGGCACTTTGAAAGTAAAACCCATTTTCGTGTGGTAAAAATCCTGCCCGCGCACAAAACCCTGCGCCTCGCTATCACCAAAAGGCATTCCTTTAATCATTTTAAGATAGCCATCACGGTTCACGCGTCCCTGCCCCTGATGCCTGTTTGCTTCCGAAACAGTCTTCGCAATGCGTTCTGATGTTGCCGGGTGGGTCGAGAAATAACCCGCCCCTTGTGAATCCCGTCCGGCCAATTTGCCCTGCAACGCCGAGTCAGCCTGCAAATTGCTTAAAAACCATGTCATCGCTTTGGTGTCATAGCCTGAGCGCGCCAGATAACGAATGCCGAGACTGTCGGCCTCATGCTCTTGCCCGCGTGAATAGGATTTCAACAACAAATCAGAACCGACACCCAAAGCCTGCGACGCACTGTCATTACCAAGTGCCGCAGCCAATACCGCCGCGCCCAATGACGTCACAACACCGGTCGAATAACGCTCGGCCGAATGACGCCCGGTGATATGCCCAGCTTCATGACCCAAAACCGCCGCCAATTCTGCCTCGCTATTGGCCAACGATAACAAGCCGCGCGAGACATATATATATCCACCCGGCAAAGCAAACGCATTGGTGATCGGTGAATCAACAACAAAGAACTGATACTTAACATCCGGGCGCTCGGTATATTGCGCAACCTTCTGCCCAACCTGGTTCACATAGCCGGTCAAAGCCGGATTGTCGTAGATACCAAATTGCTTGACCACATTTTGATGTTCCTGCGCGCCGACTTTCACTTCCTGCTGTGGTGACATCAGCGCCGCGAATTGTTGTTCGCCCGTCGCCGGGTTGGTGCTGCATGCCGCCATAAGTGGCAAGACAAGAACCACAAACAAGCTCTTGAAATTCATGCGTGAATCTGTCCAATGTAATGCCATGATAAAAACCTTCTTTTCTTTCCTTATTATCGCCAGTCTGGTTGTCTGTCTTTATGTAGCGCCTGCCAGTGCTCAAGACAAGAGTCTTCCGCAAGCTGATTTCGCCGAACTCAAACAAACAGGCACATCAGCCGTCCTGCAAGTCATTGATCCACATACGATTCAGCTTGAAGATGGCCGGCTGATACGCCTCACTGGCATAGATTTTCCAGATTACAAAACGCACGAGCCCGGCGATGTTTCGCTCACGGCAGTCAAAATCCTGCGCGATATGTTGGAGGGCCAGAGCGTCAATACCCACCAGACCAAAAAGAAAGATTCCGGCCGCCTGAACCGTATGGGCCACCACATTGCGCATCTGGAACGTAAAGATGATGGCGCATGGATACAGGGCAGCCTCGTATCCCTTGGACTGGCCCGCGTACGCACCACAAAGCGCAACCCGGAAATGGCCGCGGCCTTGTATGCTCTGGAGACAAAAGCGCGCGCAGAAAAACTAGGGCTGTGGGCGGCAGAAGGATTCGGCATTCTCATGCCCGAAGACACTGAAAACCATATCGGCAGTTTTCAGATCGTCGAAGGCACCATAGAAAGCGCAGCACTTAGAAAAAACCGCATCTATCTGAATTTCGGCAAGAACTGGCGTGACGATTTTACCGTCTCGATTGCGCCCACCGACAAGCGCAGCTTCACAAAAGAAGGCCTTGATCCGCTGCAATGGAATGGCAAAACCATCAGAGTCCGCGGCTGGCTTGAATCCTATAATGGCGCCTATATGGAGATCAATCACCCGCGCGCGGTTGAAATAACCGCCCGCAACCCCGCAGAAAAAGCAGCTGAAGACCAAACATTGCCAGAGCCACCTGAACCCCCTATGGTGAGGACAATTGAACCCAATCCTTAATATTTTAACCAGTGGTTTTGCCAGCCATGCTCAAAAAAGACCTCGCCACTCAAGCTACAAAAGATAAAAGCGCATCGCGGCGCCAGCCTCTTCTTGACCTTTTCCCAGCCCTGCCCCCCTATTCCAGCGGTTTTTTGGCCGTTGATGACGTGCATAATCTATATTGGGAACAAAGCGGTAATCCCGATGGCATCCCTATACTTCTGCTTCATGGCGGTCCCGGTGCGGGTGCCACACCAACCCATCGCCGGTTTTTTGATCCGGATCATTACCGCATCATTATTGTCGATCAGCGCGGTGCCGGGCGCTCCACGCCACTCGGCGAACTTAAAAACAACAACACTGAAAACCTTATTCGCGACATAGAATTCTTGCGCAAACATTTACATGTCAATCGCTGGCATCTTTTTGGTGGCTCCTGGGGCAGCACTTTGGCCATGCTTTATGCCATTCGCTACCCTGCACAATGCATCAGCCTCATCCTGCGCGGAATATTTTTGTGCGAACAGGAAGAGATTGACTGGTTTCTCTATGGCATGAAAACCGTCTTCCCCGAAGCCTGGGAACAATTCGCCGGGTTTTTACCCGAAGATGAACAAAGCGACTTGCTAAACGGCTATTACCGCCGCCTCACCGACGACGACCCGGCCACACAACTGGAAGCCGCTATCCGCTGGAGCCTTTATGAAGGCGCCTGCTCTTCGCTTTTACCCAATTACGAAACCATCACAACAACAGAACAAAAACAACATGCACTGGCACTTGCCCGCATCGAGGCCCATTATTTTAAACATGAACTTCTCCCGCCGGGAAAATCGATTTTGAGTCAAATAGACAAACTTAAAAAAATTCCTACATCCATCATTCAGGGCCGCTACGATATTATCTGCCCGATCCGCAGCGCCTATAAACTACACCACCTCTGGCCCGAAGCCGATTATATCGTCGTACCCGATGCCGGACATTCTGCCCTCGATCCACCAATCAGATCGCAATTGATACAGGCTTTAGAAAACGCAAAGAACATTCACTAAAAGGAGCGACAATGAATTTCAAATCAATTAAAGATATAGACGTTAAAGGCAAAACAGTCCTGCTGCGCGCCGATCTTAACGTTCCCACCGAAAGCGGCAAGGTCACCGACACCACCCGCATTGACCGCCTCAAATCGAGCATTGATTATTTGCGCAAGGCTGGCGCTAAAATTTTAATCCTGTCGCATTTTGGCCGTCCCGATGGTGAAAACAATTCCGGCCTGTCGCTCGCCTTTCTTGTCCCTGCTTTGCAACAACAATGGGGCGCCGATGTAAAATTCTGCCAGAGCACAATCGGGGAACAGGCTGAAACTTTTGCCGCCAATCTCCAGGACGGTGAAATCGGTTTGCTAGAAAATTTACGCTTCCACAAAGGTGAAAAAGAAAACAATCCAGAATTCGTAGCATCGCTAGCAAAGCTTGGCGACATCTACGTCAACGATGCGTTTTCCTGCTCACACCGCGCCCATGCCTCGACCGAAGGCTTGGCCCACTTACTCCCTACGGCTGCGGGGCTATTGATGGAAGAAGAATTAAACGCCCTCGATTCCGCCCTTGAAAACCCGCAAAAACCGCTGGCTGCGGTGGCTGGCGGTTCTAAAATATCAACCAAGCTCAGTGTTCTTTACAATTTATCAGAGCGCGTGGATTTCCTCATTCTTGGCGGCGGCATGGCCAATACGTTTTTGCATGCGAAGGGGATCGATATCGGCAAATCACTCTGCGAAAAAGACATGGCCGATGAAGCCCAAAAAATTATGGCGCATGCCAAAAAGTCAGGCTGCAAAATTATTCTGCCTGTTGATCTTGTGACCGTAACCGATCTACACGAAAACGCCGATTATAAAACTGTGTCTATAGACAACATCCCGGCCGATGCGATGGCCGTAGACGCCGGGCCGGAAACCATCAAACATATCATGAGCGAAATTGAAAATTGCAAAACCATTGTCTGGAACGGACCGATGGGTGTTTTTGAAATTAGACCTTTTGACGAAAGCACGAATGCGTTGGCCAAAGCGGTTACAGAGAAAACAAAAGCCGGTGAAATTGTAAGTGTTGCCGGTGGCGGTGACACCGTCGCAGCCCTTGAAAACGCAGGCGTAGCCAGTGATTTCAGCTACATCTCAACGGCCGGCGGCGCGTTTTTAGAATGGCTGGAAGGCAAAGCTCTGCCTGGCATTGCCGCCTTAAACGCAAACAGCAAAGCTGCCTAATCTATATCAACTTGAGAAGGATTAAATTCGTTTGTGATCGAGCTTTGCATGATGTTTCTGGCAACATCGGGCTTGATACGGTTAAAGTAGTTAATGGCCTTGGTCATATCCTTAAGGTCAACCATCCGACCTTGCGCCCGCACCCTGTTCGTCAGCAGGAAAATGGAAACGAAATCTGCTTTCACCACATCAAAGGCACGGCACGCAACCGCCAATCCCTGACCATTTGGCTGCACCAGAATCTCTTCAATGGTCTTAGGATCCAAATCTGTAAATCTTGAAAACTGAGCAACAAAGGATTGTATCTGCCCGCGCCTTAAAGTCCCAAGCATTAGCTTTATTGTTAGCAGCCCTTTTTCTTTAAACCGATCCGCAGCACTGAGCATAGTCGCCGTTGGTGTAAACTCACTGTCTTCAGCGTCCACAAACTCAAGAATAACCCCATCAACGGAGTCGATAAGAATATCTGAATCAACTTCGTAATTCTTGACGATATATTGCTTTAGCTCTTCGCCGACAAATTGATAAATTATGGCGGCTATATCATGTGAAACCTCTTCACGACGCAAAAGCGGCCTTGCCACTTTCTCGCTTTGCTGGGCCAGATCGGAAAGTGTAACCACCGTATGTTTGCTCAGCTTAATATTCATATTTTCGGCCAGAGCTGAGGCCGTACCAAAATCACCGGTATCGGCCAGGATATTCATGACCTGATCGCTCAAAACCTTGCGTGAAGCTATCGCCTGCCAATGCTCGGGGCTCTGGGATTTAACGATGTAAATAAGATCAAGGTCCTTTAAAACCAATGAATGGCGTAGAACTGGATCAGATACTTCAATGTCATCGTTCGACATCTGAAGTACCAAACGCAACGGTGCATTATCCATGACAGACACGCGCTCGGCCACAGCCTGACGCAAATCAGTTTCAGCCTGACGCATCAGCTCAATCAACACATCGGCAATCAATTCATTTTCTTTTGGTGAAACATCAAGCTCCAGCAATTCACTGACCGCAGATGTCAGCTCGGCGCGTGCCAGAGGTTGTCCGTCTTTGGCGAGTGAGTACAATTTACTGCTGTCATATAAGCGCACCAGAAGCGGTGTCACATCAGATGATTTGTCTAAAAAACCTAAATCCATTATAGAATCCCCGCATACTCTTTTTTATTTTACCCTTAAAACCCTTAACGTCTTATTATTGACGTTTTTTGGATCATCTTATTATCTAGATGAAAAAACACGAAAACATGTATTGAAGTGTTGTTTTACGCAGTATTTCCCCACCCTGCCTATGCTTATACACCGCAATTTATTTAAATTAAGTTAAAATTGTATACATTTTTTATGATGCGTTTGCGAAAAAACTCGATTTACTGTATGAATACTGTAGCACAGGATGTGCGTCGAAAGCTTTTGTTAAGTCTTTGGTAGTAAACTATAAAGACACGGGTTTATTATTAAGGGATAAAAATCATGGCAGGACCAATTAGTGGTATAGGCGTACAACAACAAGTTCCTCTGACACAGTCATTGCAACAAAATTCCGGCAATGATCAATTACGTGAAAGCAACGAGAACGAGCCGGAAGAAAACAACGTTGCTTCTGCCGAAGGAACGCGCACCACTGAATCCACAGTAGAGACACAAGCGCCAGAAACAGAGAACAATGCTGATCCATCCTTGCAGGCACTACGCGAAGAAGCTTTCAACATAGACGATGGCAGTGAAGCAGAACGGCCTGGCTCGCTGGTTGATATTGTCGTTTAAAAAGGATTTTATATCTAAAAAATCAGGCGCCTTGTGGCGCCTTTTTTAATGACCTATTGGAACGCCGCTTCATTAAAACTTCTAAGTTTTCGACTGTGGAGCTTCTCTGGCGAAAGATCTCGCAGCATTTCCATCGTCAGCAAACCAATCTTTAAATGCTGCTCGACCCGCTCACGATAAAAACTATCGGCCATGCCGGGAAGCTTCAAATTCCCGTGGAGCGGTTTATCCGACACACATAAAAGCGTCCCGTAAGGCACACGGAAACGAAAACCATTGGCTGCAATTGTGCCTGATTCCATATCCATAGCAATGGCGCGGCTTTGCGACAATCTTTTGTTCTGCCTAATGGAAGAGCGCAACTCCCAGTTCCGGTCATCCGTCGTTGCCACGGTTCCCGTGCGCATCACTTTTTTAAGATCGTAGCCACTTTCACCCGTCACCTGCGCCACCGCATCTTCCAGTGCCACCTGAATTTCAGCCAGCGCCGGAATAGGAATGCTCGGCGGCAAATCCTGATCCAGGATATTATCTTCACGCAGATAACCGTGCGCCAGAACATAGTCACCCAAATTCTGTGAGCTGCGCAGACCCGCGCAGTGGCCCAACATCAACCAAGCATGTGGCCGCAGCACTGCGATATGATCTGTAATAGTTTTGGCATTCGACGGTCCCACGCCAATATTAATCATAGTAATGCCCGAGCCATCCTCCCGTTGTAGATGATAAGCCGGCATCTGTGGTGTACGCTTTTCGCTCGGCTCAACAAAACCCGTATAGTCTGATTTCTTGGCCTTGGTCCGGCCGATCGTAATGAATTCATCAATATAAAATTGATAGTTGGTAAAAATTACATAATTTTGAAAGTGATGAGCATCACTGCCACAATAATGCTTTAAACGCTGCAAACTAAGATCGGCGCGCGGCGCCGGGAACAAGGAAAGCGGCCCCGGCTTGCCTTCTTCCTGTATGAACGTCGAATTGGAAATCTCGTCATCCATGATATCCAGATTGGGCACATCAAAATATTGCGGCATATCCTGTATTTGCTCAGGACTTAAATCCCGCTCAAGATGAAAGTTTTCACCCAGCGCAAAATGAATAGGAATGGCTGTGTCACTGACACCAATTTCAACCGGCACATCATGGTTATGGATCAACAGTTCAATTTGCTTGTGGTAATAACGATCAAAAATATCCGGCCGCGTTAATGTCGTACTATAAGTACCAGGCCTTGGCGCAAAACCATACGAAAGCCGCGAATCTGAACGCCGTGCCATTTCTGTTGTTAGTGAAATATACGGATAGCAGGCCGAAATTTTTTCTGCCTTTAACGTACCGTCGCCAAACTGACGAAAGCTATCCTGCAGATATTCGGTATGCGTGTTGTAGATTTCCTGTATGGCCGCAAGAGCCTTTTCAGGATCTTTGAATTGTCGGGGCTTGAATGATTTGGGTGGCTTTGACATTGAAACATCATAACACGGCTCAGGCCGCATTCAATCCCGTTAGTGACCTTGCATATTCATCGGCATTAAAAGGCTGCATATCCTCCATCTTCTCGCCAATTCCAATCGCATGAACCGGCACGCCGAACTGATCGGCAAGACCCACCAACACGCCACCTTTGGCTGAACCATCAAGCTTGGTGACCACCAGACCAGTAACATTAACCATCGATTTAAAGCTCTCGAGCTGCGAATAGGCATTTTGCCCGGTGGTAGCATCAAGCACCAGCAACGTCGCATGCGGCAGGCTTTCATCCTGTTTCTTGAGCACACGGACAATCTTTTCCAGCTCGGCCATCAAATTGGCCTTGTTCTGCAACCGCCCGGCCGTATCGATCAACAAGACATCACTGCCCGCTTCTTTGGCTTTCTCGTAAGCCTCATACGCCACAGCCGCGGCATCGGCACCAACTTCCTTGGTTACCAGCGGCGAACCCGTACGCTCGGCCCAAATCTGAAGCTGTTCAATCGCCGCCGCACGGAACGTATCACCGGCGGCCATCATAACGCTGCGCCCCTCTTTTTGTTTTAAATGCTGAGCCAGCTTACCAATCGTCGTAGTTTTACCAACGCCATTCACCCCGCAAACCAGAATAACGTAAGGACCACCATTGGCCGGCGGCGTAATCTCAAGCGGCTGAGCCACCGGGGCCAGCATGGCGGAAATACTGCCCGCCAGTGCCTCTTTGACCTCGTCTTCGCTTATATCCTTACCAAAACGATCCTTGGCAAAATCCGCCACCAAAGCCGCCGCCGTCTTCGGCCCAAGATCGGCACCAATCAGCACCTCCTCAAGGCTATCCAGCATATCCTGATCCAGCTTTTTCTTGGTCAGGACATCGGTAATGCCTTGCGAGATTTTGTTGGTTGATTTGGCCAGACCTTTGGTCAAACGCGAAAGCCAACCGCCCTCTTCCGTGTGATCGCTTAAATCCTCAGACTCTTTGGCATCATCTTCGGGCGTATGCTCGGGCACCGGAGTTTCCTCCAGCTCATCAATATCAGCAACCGGATCTTCGATCTCATGTTTTAATTCAGGACCTATTTCGGGATCATATTCAGTCGGCGGCTCAAGCGCCGGATCGCTGGGACGATGGATAAACCGATCATCATGATCCTGCTTATCCTGTTCGGCGATGTTCTTTTTCTTACGCCAGAAAACCATTAAATTTCTCCTAGGCTGCTTGGAGGAGAGACTGCCCTAAAAGCTGATTGTTAGCAACTCCGATGGTTTTAATTTGTGTCAGGGAGCCTACCGGTAATTCCTGATCCAACTGCACAGCAGCAAAGTTTTCTGTGCGTCCAATATTTCCTTTTTCAACAATGACTTCCATTTCTTTGTTGATATTATTATTGAGAAACTTTTTAGTCTGTTTTTCGCCCAGAGCCCGCAAACGCGCCGCCCTTTCCTTACGAACAACCTTATCAACCTGCGGCATTCTCGCTGCGGGTGTACCCTCGCGCTCTGAATAAGGAAACACATGCAGGAACGTCAAATCGCATTCTTCGACGATATTCATAGTATTTTGGAACATTTCCTCGGTTTCAGTCGGGAACCCAGCGATAATATCGGCACCAAAGGATATATCCGGGCGATATTCACGCGCTTTGTGGCACATATCAATCACATCTTGCCGTAAATGCCGTCTTTTCATCCGTTTTAGGATCATGTCATCGCCCGATTGCAGCGATAAATGTAAATACGGCATCAAGCGCGGTTCATTTTTAATCAGCTCCCACATGTCATCATCAATTTCCACCGGATCGAGTGAAGATAGGCGCAAACGCTTCAACTCTGGCACCAACGCCAAAACCCGGCGGATCATTTGACCCAAACTCGGCGTACCGGGCAAATCGGGCCCATAAGAAGTAATATCAACGCCGGTAAAGACAATCTCGTTATATCCGCCTTCCACCAGCTTCTTCACCTGCTCGGCGATCACCCCAATCGGCACAGAGCGCGCATTGCCACGGCCATAGGGGATGATACAAAACGTACAGCGGTGATCGCAGCCCTGCTGGACCTGTAAAATTGCCCGCGCCCGCTCTTCAAAACCCTCCAGCATATGGCTGGCGGTTTCCTTGACCGACATAATGTCATTGACCAGAACCTTCTCACCGTTCAGCCCATGCCAGGTTTCAGCCTTTAATTTGAGATCATTACCGATCACACGATCGACCTCCTCCATCTGTGCGTACTTCTGGGGATCAATCTGTGCGCTACAGCCGGTCACAATGATTTCAGCCTGTGGATTATCGCGCCGCGCCTTCCGAATAGCCTGACGCGCCTGACGCTCGGCTTCCTTGGTCACGGCGCAGGTATTGAAGATAATAGCATCCTCCAGCCCCGCTCCCTTGGCATGGTCGCGCATCACTTCCGACTCATAGGTGTTGAGGCGGCAGCCAAAGGTCACAATGTTGGGTTCTTTGCTCATGGCGCGGTTTTACAGCTCTTTCAGAGTACCGTCAAATACATAAGATACAGGCCCGGTCATCAGGACACGGTCGTCTTCCTCACGCCATTCGAGCATCAGTGACCCGCCATCCATGATAATCTCGACATTGCGCCCGGTTAACCCTCGCTGCACCGCCGCCACAGCCGTTGCACAGGCCCCGGAGCCACAAGCCAGCGTAATCCCTGCGCCGCGCTCCCAAACCCGCAATCTAATCTGGTTATCCCCTAATACTTGCGCAAATTCGACATTGGCGCGCTCCGGGTACAGCTCATGGTTTTCAAAAATTGGCCCCATATCTTCCACAGAGATACTCTCAAGGTTTTCCACAAAGAACACACAATGCGGATTGCCCATACCCACCGCCACCGGATCACGCGCCGCGCCCTGTCCGATCCCCAGATGCAGCGTGTCTTTTTCTTTGCTAAGCGGGATATCGGCCCACTCCGTCTGCGGCGGGCCCATATCAACCTCAACCAGCGTGCCGTTTTGCACCATCCGGCACGGCAAAAGCCCCGCTTTTGTCTCAATAACACATTCCTGTACGTCTTTTTCCCGCATATAAAGGTCAGCCACACATCTTGTCGCATTGCCGCAGCTCTCAGCCTCACCACCATCGGGATTAAAAATACGCATGAACAAATCGGCCTCATTGGTCGGCTCCAGCACGATAAGCTGGTCACAGCCCACGCCAAATTGCCGATCCGCGATGTGGCGGATCAGCTCAGGGCTTAGATCATCAGCCTTGCTCCGGTGATCGAGAATGACAAAATCATTGCCCAATCCATGCATTTTTATAAAATTCATTGCCTAAACCTTCATAAACACAGCTTCAGAAGAGCAAGTTATATACCATTTTCTTGACATTAAACCAGTTTCACCGTAGTTTTCCTTCAAATTTCACTGACATGACTAAATGTTAGTGCCCAAGGTAATAAATACCAGGTACCCCCCGGTCGGCGAATTGACGCTCACCGGGGCTGAAATGCTTTGTGAACAAAAGGCTTTAAATGTTTGAATCTTTGAGTGAAAAGCTTGGTGGTGTATTCGATAGTCTGAGGGGCAAAGGCACCCTGTCGGAAAACGATGTCATGGCCGCAGCGCGGGAAATCCGCGTGGCGCTGCTTGAGGCCGATGTCGCCCTGCCCGTCGTTAAAGACTTCATCGAAACGATCAAACAAAAGGCCACCGGCCAGGAAATCGTCAAAGGCGTCAATCCTGGCCAGCAAGTCATCAAAATCGTCCATGACGCAATCATTGAACTTTTGGGCTCTGAAAAAGATCCTATGCAATTTGGAACGCCTCCTTGTGCCTATCTTATGGTTGGGCTGCAGGGCTCGGGTAAAACAACCTCAACCGCCAAAATCGCCAAACACCTCACCGGCAAACACAATAAAAAAGTCCTGATGGCCAGCCTCGATGTTTATCGCCCGGCGGCACAGGAACAATTGAGACAACTCGGTGAACAAACCGACATTGCAACGCTGCCTATCGTTGAGAAACAAAAACCACTTGATATTGCCAAGCGCGCCATGGAAATGGGACGCAAGGAAGGCTATGACGTTGTAATCCTCGATACCGCCGGTCGCCTGTCCATTGACGAAGCCCTCATGGATGAAATTGCTACAATCAAGAAAGCCACAAGCCCGACAGAAACCCTCCTCGTCGCCGATGCGATGACCGGACAAGACGCCGTGCAAACCGCCACGGCCTTTGATGCCAGCGTTGATATCAGCGGTATCATGCTGACTCGCATAGATGGTGACGCCCGTGGTGGCGCGGCGATGAGCATGAGAGCCGTAACCGGCAAACCGATCAAATTGCTTGGAACCGGCGAAAAAATAGATGCGCTCGAGGCATTCCATCCCGACCGGATCGCCGGACGCATCCTTGGTATGGGCGATGTGGTCTCTCTGGTTGAAAAGGCGGTGGAAACTGTCGACCAGGACGAAGCCAAGAAGATGGCCGCTAAATTCAAAAAGGGCAAATTTGATTTCAACGATCTTCTGTCCCAGATGCAACAGATGAAAAAAATGGGCGGCATGGGCGCGATGATGAAAATGATGCCCGGCCTTGGAAAGATGGCCTCGCAACTGGACGAAGCCGGCGTTGATGACTCGATGACAAAAAAACAGGAAGCCATTATTTACTCGATGACGAATAAAGAGCGCGAAAAACCGGACCTGCTGAACGCCTCACGCAAAAAACGCATCGCCGCCGGTTCGGGTACAACCGTGCAGGAGATTAATCAGATCGTGAAGCAGCTCAAACAAATGCAAACCATGATGAAGCGCATGAAGAAAATGGGCACCGGCAAAATGATGGGCATGATGAAAGATATGATGGGCGGCGATATGGCGGGAATGGCTGATGCCATGACCCCTGAGGGCCTCGCTGAAGATATGGCGGGTATCGATGATGGTGGCTTAGGCCCCAACCCCTTCGCGCCCAGCGGTGCCCTGGCTGGAAACGCCATGCCCGGTGATTTAGAAAACTTACTCGGAAATTCTAGCCAGCCACACGGCGGCAAGAAAAAAAATCGCAAAAAGAAAAAGCGATAAACTTTAACTGAAACCAAAAGGAGACTACTGAAATGGCACTATCAATCAGACTATCAAGACAGGGGCGGAGAAACCGTCCGTTCTACCGCATCGTGGTTGCGGATAAACGCATGCCGCGCGACGGGCGCTACATCGAAAGACTTGGGACTTATAATCCCCTGCTCCCTGATGATCAGGAACGCGTAAAACTCGTGGAAGACCGCATCAAATACTGGCTCAGCCAGGGCGCAAAACCATCCGAGCGCGTCGCAATCTTTCTTGGCAAAGCCGGCCTTGCAGAAGTGCCTGCGCAGCCAAACCGTCCAAACAAAGCCAAACCAAGTGAAAAAACAGTGCAGCGTATTGAGGACAAAAAGGAGAGACTAGCCAAAGCAGCTGAGGCCGCAACCGCAGCACCGGCACCAGAACCTGAAGCACCTGCAGAAGAGGCTCCGGCTGAAGCTGAAGCACCCGCTGAAGAAGCTCCCGCCGCTGAAGAGAAACCGGCCGAGGAAGCCAAAGAGGAACCTAAAGCAGAAGAAACTGCTCCTGCTGAGGAAAAACCTGCTGAGGAAGCTAAAGCTGAGGACGCTCCGGCTGAAGAGCCTAAAGAAGAAGAAAAGAAAGAGGACTAAATGTCCTCCACTACGTCATTTCAGGATAATGACCAGACCCCGAAACGTGTATGCCTTGGGAAAATCAACGGCGCGCACGGTGTAAAGGGTCTGGTCAAAGTCTTCTGTTTTGGTGAAGACCCGAAGGCGCTCGAGCAATACGGGCCGCTTTACACATCCGATACCGGCTCGGATCAAATTTCTATTAAGCTTAAAAATATTGTCGGTAAAAACTGGCTGGCGGAAATTGACGGCATCGATGACAAAACAAAAGCCGACGCCCTAAACGGCACCGAACTCTGGCTTGAGCGAAACAAACTCCCTGAACCGGAAGACGGCGAATTTTATATCGAAGACCTTGCCGGCCTCAAAGCCGAAGACAAAGAGGGCAATAAAATTGGCACCGTCACGTCCGTTCAAAATTTTGGCGCGGGTGATTTGCTGGAAATAAAACCACAAGAAGGTGGCGAAAGCTTTTTCCTGATCTTCACAAAAGAAAACGTAACCGACGTTAATATCGAAGCGGGCACTATCACCGTCAATTTACCGCCAGAGATTAAAGAAGAAATGCCATGAGCTGGCACATCAACATCCTCACCCTCTTCCCCGATATGTTCCCCGGCAGCCTTGGGCAATCGCTCAGTGGCAAAGCACTGGACAAAAATATATGGTCATACGAAGCCATCAATATTCGCGATTTCGCCGAGGGCGTGCACAAATCCGTCGATGATACGCCTTATGGCGGCGGCGCAGGCATGGTAATGCGCGCCGACATCATCGAAAAAGCCCTGCTATCCATCGAAAACCCGGGCAAAAAGATATTCCTCAGCCCCACAGGCCGGGTTCTGGACCAGGAAATGGCCCAAACCTTGTCACAAACACCCGCAATCACCCTCCTCTGTGGTCGCTATGAAGGCGTAGACCAGCGCATATTGGATGCTCATGACTTCGAGGAAGTCTCTATCGGCGATTATGTGCTCTCGGGCGGTGAGCCAGCGGCATTGACCCTGATGGACGCCTGTATCCGCCTGCTGCCCGGCGTGCTCGGTAACGCGGAAACCCCGACAGAAGAAAGCTTTTCGGACCCTAACCTGCTGGAATACCCGCATTATACCAAGCCCGCCAGCTGGAGCGCCTCGAGCGGAAAAACCTATGATGTGCCCGAAATCCTACAATCTGGCGACCATGGCAAGATCAAATCCTGGCGGCAGGAACAAGCCCAGGAAATCACCCAAAAACGCCGTCCTGATTTATCACAGAAAAAGTGACGTATTTTCTTGTTTTTTGCGGCTTTAGGCGGTATAAAACGCCCAGAATTTGAATAAAAACCCACAAAAACACAAATGGTCCGCCGGGTTTATGCCTGATATCGGGACCTGATAAGGGAAGAAAACGATGAATACAGTACAGAAATTCGAAGCCAAACAGCTCGAAAAACTTCAGGAAGCCAAACAGGTTCCCAGCTTCGGGGCCGGTGATACCGTCAAAGTAAATGTCCGTGTGAAGGAAGGAACGCGTGAACGTATCCAGGCCTATGAAGGCGTTTGCATCTCCCGCGAAGGTGGCGGCATCAATGAAAACTTTACCGTTCGTAAAATCAGCGCCGGCGAAGGTGTTGAACGTGTGTTCCCTCTTTGGAGTTCACGGATTGATTCAATTGAGCTGGTAAGACGCGGTTCTGTTCGTCGTGCCAAGCTTTACTACCTTCGTGATCTCCGTGGTAAAAAAGCGCGTATTTCCGAACGCACCACAGGCCATGACATCGAAGCCAGAGAAGCCAAGCCGAAAAAAGAGTCTAAGAAGGCAAAAGCCAAACCGGCTGATGCTACTGAAAAACCAGCAAAGAAAACAGCAGCCAAAAAGACTGCCGCGAAAAAAGATAAACCTGATAAATAAAACGCTTTAAGGTTGCGAAGTCTCTGGCTTGCCCATGTGGATCACATCTGGGCACACAACACAGCCGCCAGGAGAACCCGCTATAGGGTTAACGCCGCCGACACTTACTATCTTAAAATCATTCAAAGGTGACTTAGCCATAAATTCCTCCTATTGCACTGCAATAAGTATATCTCTCAAAGATTGCCAAAGCGTTAACAGGCATTCCTTTTACCTCTTATGAGATTTTAGGTATCTCAACATCAATAGTTTCAACGCTAGCAATTACCGGGGGAATTAAAGGCTTTGGGGGGTTGTCTTCAAAAGCAGGCCTCTTATTTCTCAGATCAAAATGGTAAGTTGTTGAGTCTAGAGATAGATCCAGTTTTTTGATCATGACCCCTGTCCGCTCTTTATGCTCTTCTATACTGGAATAATCTTTGTCTTTCGAATCTTTGCCTATGAGTGCTTTGTCGAATATATTAAAGAGCTCCTCAAGAGACTTTCTGACTTCTGAAGAATTAGGCATCTCACCCTTTGTCCATTTTGTATGGTCATGCTCCAGAGGCTTTTTTTCTCCCGATGCATCAAGGTTAAGTACCTTTGCTTCTTCAAGAACTTTAGAATAAAAACCTACGGCAATCACTGTCTGTTTCTCATCATAATCCATAAAGTAACCCTCATGCATATTACCACTCTCAACAATGCTGGCATCAGGATTCTTACGTGCTGCGTCAAGATCATCTTTATAAACTGGTACAATTCTACCCTGTCCATTATTTCCTACATAAGCATATTGGTGCCTGCCATGCTTTAAAGGAACAACAATTTCTGCAGCAACAAGACAAGCCTCATCACATACACCAGCACTATTGAACTCTAGATTTAACTCATCAGCCATAACTACACCCTCTTTTTTATTACCTCTTGAATTGACTGTGTTTTTTGTTATCTGTTTAATGCCAATTCTGCTATTGTAGGATATTCCGTAAATATTAATATTTTATTAAGAAACATGACCAAACCACGCACATTATTTGAAAAAATCTGGAACCAGCATGTCGTCCATAAACAGGATGACGGCACCTGCCTGATATATATCGACCGCCATCTGGTGCACGAGGTGACCTCACCGCAGGCTTTTGAAGGCTTGCGGCTTTCAAAACGCGATGTACGGCGCACAGACGCCACCCTGGCCGTGGCCGATCACAACGTCCCCACCACCGACCGCTCCGCCGGCATCAAGGAAGAAGACAGCCGCATCCAGGTCGAAACCCTGCGCAAGAACTGTGATGAGTTTGGCGTGACGCTATTTGATATGGATGACAAACGTCAGGGCATTGTTCATGTTATCGGACCCGAGCAAGGTTTCACCCAACCCGGCATGACAATTGTCTGCGGCGACAGCCATACATCCACCCACGGCGCTTTCGGTGCACTCGCGTTCGGCATCGGCACGTCAGAAGTCGAACATGTGCTGGCGACACAAACGCTCATTCAAAAACCGGCAAAATCAATGCGCATCACTGTGAATGGTGAACTCGGCATTGGCATCACGCCCAAAGACGTAGCACTCACCATCATCGGTGAAATCGGCACCGCTGGCGGGACGGGGTATGTCATCGAATATGCCGGTGATGTTTTCAACAATATGAGCATGGAAGGCCGCATGAGCGTCTGTAACATGTCGATCGAGGCCGGTGCACGCGCCGGGCTGGTCGCACCGGATGAAACGACATTCGCCTATATCAAAGGCCGCCCGATGGCCCCCCAAAACGATAACTGGGAAAAGGCCGTGGCCTATTGGCAAACACTCCCTTCCGATGATGGCGCGAGCTACGATAAAGAAATCACGATTAACGGCGACGACATTCCACCAATTGTTACCTGGGGCACATCGCCACAAGACATCGTGCCGATTACCGGCGTTGTTCCCAATCCGGCCGATTATAATGACGCAAACCGCAAAGCTGCAATTGAACGCGCTCTGAATTATATGGATCTCAAACCCGGCACAAAAATGCAGGACATTGAAATTGACGCCGTCTTTATCGGCTCCTGTACCAATTCACGGATCGAAGATTTACGCGAAGCCGCCAAAGTCGCCGAAGGCAAAAAAGTCGCTAACAATATCCGCGCATTAATCGTCCCCGGCTCCGGCCTCGTAAAAGCACAGGCCGAAGACGAAGGGCTTGATAAAATCTTTCTGGAGTCCGGTTTTGAATGGCGCGAACCCGGTTGCTCTATGTGCCTGGCCATGAATGCCGATAAATTGGAGCCCGGAGAGCGCTGCGCCTCAACCTCCAATCGCAATTTCGAAGGCCGTCAGGGCCGCGGTGGCCGCACGCATCTTCTGAGCCCCGCCATGGCCGCCGCCGCCGCCATCACAGGCCGCCTGACCGATGTGCGCGATCTCTCATAAAAAAAACCGGACACTAGGCCCGGTTTTTCTAAATTTATTGTTTGTTTTAATTTTTGCCTGGAGCAGTTGGACCTGGAACAACTGGGCCTGGAGTAGCTGGGCTGTGTATTTCAACAAAACAGTTTTTTGCCTCAATTGCAGTCTTTATGTTTCTAATTGAGCTATCAGTATTATATATATATTTGCCCTCTGCATCTTTCTTGATACCATTGGCCACCTCACCTCCATGATCCTCATAAAAATTGCGACAAGCCTGCTCCACCGAAGGATTCATCAGATTAACAACAGAATAAGGAAAATTCCCGTCGTCATCCGTATATCCGCATTGTTTTAAGACCTCCATTAACTCCTTAGTCCGATCCTGTGTCGGATGTCTGAACTTACTCTTAACAGTTTCGACCGCTGGCAACATGTCCAAAACATTTGTACCACCGCCACCGAACATGCCACATCCTGACTGTGTCAGCAGGACCAGACCCAAAACTGAAGTTGCAAGTGTGGTGCCTTTATTTTTACCAAACATGGTTGTTAAATCAGAACTCATATCAATATTCTCCTTAATCGTATTATTTAAAATCAGGAGATCGTTATATGACAATAAAAAGCCTTTTGCAAGCTTTTTTAATATATTTGGTAGAAAATTCTATATTTTATAGCTACAGGCTCAAATCAAAGGTCAGCTGGATGCCTGCCGCCGGGGCAATGGCGTTCAGCTCAGCGCCTGTAATATCAAAGGATTCCGAGGCGCTATTCTTCACAAACAAGCCCAGAGAGGCCCCTTCGCGCGATTGCGCCAGTCTATAGGCAAAACCGCGCCCATCATTAATGCTATAAACATCACTATCGTTTTCAAAGAAATCAGGCTGAAAAAGATAATCAACATCATAAAGCAATGCATTACCTTCAATATTTGCCGCTTCGTGATAGCCCGTTAGCTCCTGCGCGTCTATCGAGGGACCCGCCATAGGGCACAACGCCACCGCCACAAAGCTCGCTATAAGCTTCTTACACATCCTCTATCTCCCATTTATGGTCGTTTCTTTTTTGTGCTTCTCGATACCTATAGTAATACAGGATAGATAAAATTTTATGAAATGATTATGGCAATAAAATGAATGCGTGGCCGGACGAGTTTGATTTGCGTGAAACGCCGGACATCGGCGAAAAGATTCATGCCTTTATCACAGATGAAATGGCAAAGCTCAAAACCTATGGCGAGCAACGCCCCTCCGATTCAAAATACATCTTCCATGAACATGCCGATCGCGTCGCACAGAACATCAAAAAGACATGCTTACATATAGGGCTTGGTGATCTGGTCGCCGAGAATATGTACTGGGCCACCCTGCCCCATGATATCGGCAAACGTAAACTACCCGCCACGATATGGGACAGAGTCGAACAGCCGACTGATGAATTAAAACAAAGACGCCGTAGTCACACGGATTTAGGTGCTGAAATCGTGAAAGAAAAACTGAACGATCTCGCCCACCCCTTTATAGACCTCATGACTGACATCATGTTGAACCACCACGAACAGATGGATGGTGGCGGCTATCAGGGCCTGTCCGGCGCGCAGCTATCAAAACCCGTGCGACTGGTCGCGATTGTCGAGGCCTATGACGGCTGGCGCATCTGGCGACCCCATTACGGTGACCGCGATATTTCCATTCCCGGCGTCCTCACCCGTATGCGCGAGGAAAAAGGCCCGGATATCTTTGATATGGAGCTGTTCGAATCCTTTGCAGAAATGAAAATGAATGCGTATAACAGCGGCTTGAAGGAATAGGACAAGACAATGGAACCTTTTACCAAACTAAGCGCAATAGCCGCCCCCCTGCCGATGATCAATGTCGATACAGATGTGATCATCCCCAAGCAATTCCTGCGTACCATCAAGCGCACAGGGCTGGGCGTGCATGCCTTCCATGATATTCGCTATAATGAAGACGGCAGTGAAAACCCTGACTTTATCCTAAACAAGGACGACTATAAAAACGCAGAGATTTTAATCACCGGCGAAAATTTCGGCTGTGGCTCTTCGCGAGAGCACGCACCCTGGGCTTTGCTGGATATGGGACTGCGCTGTGTTATCGGGCCAAGCTTTGCCGATATCTTCTATAACAACTGTTTCAAGAACGGCATTTTACCCGTGCAGTTACCGCAGGGCCAAGTTGATGAACTCATGAAAGAAGCGCAGGAAAACCCCGACGCCCTTCTCGAGATTGACCTTGAAAAACAAACAATCACGCGCGGGAACAAGTTTTCTTTCAGCTTTGATATTGATCCATTCCGCAAACATTGCCTACTGGGCGGGCTGGACGATATCGGCCTGACGATGGAAAAAGGAAATCACATTGATACTTATGAGGGCAAGATGAACACAGATAAACCCTGGCTGATGAGTGGGACGAAGTCATGACACATAAATTAATGATATTGCCCGGCGACGGTATCGGCCCGGAGGTCATGGCGGAAGTCCGCAAGGTTTTAAGCTGGCTGGAAAATGACGCTGGGATCGCTTTTGAAATTGAGGATGGCCTGATCGGCGGTGCTTCGATTGATGCACACAATGATCCTCTCACCGATGATACGCTGGACCAATGCCGCAAAGCCGATGCGATTTTACTCGGCGCTGTCGGCGGCCCGAAATGGGCCGATGTTGACTACAATATCCGCCCCGAGGCAGGCTTGCTCAAGCTACGCAAGGAACTCGACCTCTTTGCAAACTTACGCCCAGCCATCGTGTTCGATGCTCTGGTCGATGCGTCTTCTTTGAAGCCGGAAATCGTCAAGGGACTGGATATCCTGATCGTACGCGAACTCACCGGCGGCGTTTATTTCGGGGAACCACGCGGAATTGAAGATTTAGGCAATGGCCAGCGCCGCGGATTCAATACGCAAACCTACACCACATCTGAAATCCAACGCGTCGGCCGTGTGGCCTTTGACCTCGCACGCAAGCGGGATAATAAAGTGACATCCTGCGAAAAAGCCAACGTCATGGAAAGCGGCAAACTCTGGCGAGAGGAAATAACCGCGCTGCACAAAGCCGAATTCAGTGATGTCGAACTCGAACATATGTATGCAGATAACTGCGCTATGCAGCTCCTGCGCAATCCTTCGCAATTCGATGTCATCGTCACCGATAATTTATTCGGTGATATCTTGTCTGATGAAGCTGCAATGCTGACCGGCTCGCTGGGCATGCTGCCATCGGCCTCTTTAGGCAATCCTGGCTCTCCAGGCCTGTACGAGCCTGTGCACGGCTCCGCCCCTGATATTGCCGGGCAAGGCAAAGCCAACCCACTGGCCACAATTTTGAGTTTGGCCATGGCGCTCAGATACTCCTTAAATGAAGGCCAAACTGCAAACCAGCTGGAACAAGCTGTCCAGGGTGTATTAAATAACGGCACGCGCACCCCTGACATTATGGCACCGGGATGCAGCGAAGTCTCGACATCAGCCATGGGTGATGCTTTAATCAGGGCATTAGAGAAAACTTTATAGTCATTCATATCTTTATCTGGACAAGGCATGAGTGACCGACGCGTATAGACATACGCTAGGAACGAATAACGCAGTCCAGATGAATAGATGGATGACTAGACATGATCGCCAGTATTATCCTTGGGCTTTATCTCTTTGGTATCGTTGATGCCGAAAGCGCCGCAACCTTCCTGTTTGTAACCGGCGGGCTGCTGATTGCCTCCGAACTCCTTCTTGGTGTCGGCATTTTGGCTTTCAATGGCCTCATTGCATTGGTTGTTGGTTATGCCATTCGCTCGGGCACCAATGAAATTTTTGGCATTGATATCGATTGGGGGCTGTTCTTTGGCATTTCATTTGTTGAGCTCGCCATCCTGATCGCCGCCATCTTCCTGATTATCCGTTATCGTCGCCACGGCGTCAGCACCGGCACCGAAAGCATGATCGGACAAAAAGCTGTCGTTATTGAATGGAAAGGCCAAAACGGCCGCGTACAAATTCAGGGTGAAACCTGGCAAGCAGAATCCGATAAGGAAATGGACCTTAAAAAAGACGAAAAAGTTACAGTAGATGCTGTCGATAATTTAACACTCAAAGTGAAAGTTTAAAGGAGAAAATACCATGACATTTTTTGCCCCTATACTTGTTGCCATTCTGGTGCTTGTTTTTGCCTCGGTGCGCATCATCAAGGAATATGACCGCGGCATTGTTTATACCTTCGGGAAATATTCCGGCACCCGCAACCCCGGGCTACAGCTTGTTATTCCCGGCATCCAGCAAATGGTGCAGGTCGATATGCGCATTCGTACCGAAGACATCCCGACGCAGGATGTGATTTCAAAGGATAATGTCTCGGTGAAAGTAAACGCAGTGGTTTATTACCGCATTGTTGAGCCCTCCCATGCCATCAACCGTGTGGAGGATTTCCGCAACGCCACATCACAACTCGCACAAACAACGTTGCGTTCTGTGCTCGGCAAACATGACCTCGATGATATGCTCTCCAAACGTGATCAGCTGAACAAAGATGTTCAAGATATTCTCGACAGCCGCACCGATGGCTGGGGCGTTAAGGTCGCCAATGTCGAGATCAAGCATGTCGATATCGACCCGACCATGGTCCGCGCCATTGCCAAGCAGGCCGAAGCCGAACGCGAACGCCGCGCCAAAGTCATCAACGCCGAAGGCGAATTACAGGCCGCACAGAAACTCGATGAAGCCGCCGCTATTTTGGCCAAACGTCCCGAGACAATGCAGCTACGTTATCTGGGCACGCTGGGCGAGTTCACCAACTCCAAAGCCTCCACAATCGTCCTGCCCATGCCGATGGATCTGCTGGCGGCGGCTCTGGGTAAGAAAGCGGCTTAGCGCCTCTTCTCCCATCGTCGTCATTGCGAGGAGCGGTAGCGACGCGGCAATCCAGAATCTTTCTTACAGTTACTGGATTGCTTCGCTGGCGCTCGCAATGACGGCAGGCAACAAAAAAAGGGCCCCGCGAAGGGCCCTTTTGAATTCGATTATAAAGACTAAATCAGATTAGCCACCGATACGCGACATGATAGCGCACAAGGCATCTGAATCGCCTTCAGCATAAAGCCCACCAGCTATACAAGTACCGCCAGCGCTACCCTGAATACTACCGGCTCCGGGCACACCATCATCCATCTTACGATCGATGCGCGCCGCCTGTGTTGGCGATAAGGAACCCGTGGTTGCTCCTACAGCGGCAACCGCTCCATTAAGAGTCAAATAATGCCCCGTGCGTAAAGTAGCAGCATTAAAGCCCGTTGCAGCGGTTGGACCACCGTTAGGGTTTGTATGTCCGGCAGAAAAGCCGCCACCAATTGGTGCCGTTGGCAGTTCATCTCCAAATTCAACACCACCACCACCAGAACCATCAGCAGTTAGGCCCGAGATCAAATCTGCGGCACTAAGCTGGGTGAAGAAAAAGACCATTTCACCACCTGCAACCGGTAAAGCACCGGGGTTTGTATCAAGACGACCATCACCATCACCATTGCCACAAGGTGCCAGACAGTTTGGCAAACGCGCATTAGCGCCACTAGCATTCGCCATATCGCCAGGGAATGAGTTATAGCTGTCCCTGAATGTATTGGCTGCAGCATCAAGACCCTTCATACCTGAAATTGTTGCTGTAATTTGAGCATTCGCAATCATTTCCTGCCCTTTAAGAATTCCTGTGATCAGCAGGCCGATAATGATCATCACAATCGCAAGTTCGACCAGGGTAAAACCCTTTTCTCCCTTACGAATTTTGGTTTCATTCGTATACATTGGTATCTCCTTTAAAATAAAAAAACACGGGAACCCGTGATTTAGACAAGCATGAAAAGTATACACATTTTTGCCCGTTAAAAACAGTCCCTAGTTGTTTAATCATGGGCTATTTTTCTAAACAAGTCCTTAAAATTTCACCCGGTTTTGGGCGTTCTGACAGGGTGATTACTCACAATAACAAATTGAGGAGTCAGGCAATTTGGTTTTTCCTGTACGTGCTCGGCGCTTCACCAGCTAAATCCTTGAAAACACGGTTAAAAGAGGCCAGAGAGTTAAACCCGACTTCCTCTGCGACAACCTTCACAGAAGCGTCCGTTTCGGCCAATAATCGCTTCGCATCCTCTATCCGACGCTCATTCACCAGCTGCGGAAAGGACTTGCCAAAATGAAGGTTAATAATCTTTGAAATTGCAGTCTCTGATTGGTCTAATTCGCGGGCCAAATCCGTCCGGGAATACCCTGTTTCGTGATAAACCTTGTCCAGCTCCATCAGTTTTTCGATCTGTAGGGCCACATCCAGCTCCTTATGCGACAAAATATCATCCCGATCACCACGGGGGACCACCCGCACAGCCTGCGGATAGATACGAAACAGGCTGGTGGTCACCAGATAAACAAAGGCCAAACCCAAAACGCTACGGATCAAGCCAATATCCGCTGGCGATATGGCTGGGGTTAAGCTCACAAACATCGCCCCTAAAAAGAAAATATTGGCAAAAATCAGCGCCAAAATCAGCCAGTAACGATCCTTACCGGTTTTTTGTGCAAACAGAGCATCAAACAACCCACGCTGCGCCCATATCACAAGCAAACTTATCGCGCCCGCAACCAAACCACACACAATCAGCCATTCTCTGAGCGATGAACAGGCATCAACTGAGACGGCTTCACAACCGCCATATGTGGTTGATAGAAAAACAGAAGCGCCCAACGCCACGGGTACTAAAAACAACACCCAATAATGATGTAATGCCGGTAATTTTGTGATTTGCACGACCTGTATCACCAAAAGAGCACTCAGCGGCGGGCCAGAAAACCACATAAACCACTGGATCATATCGTAATGGGGGGTAATGTCTGCGATATAAGCGCGGCCTAAATCCAGAAAGAAAGCCGTGCCCAAAACCAGAAAATATAAAAACGGCAAACCCGCATGCGACAGGCGACCTGAGCGGAACAGGATATAGACAAGTATATACACGCACTGGACCACGCCAATCAGCGAAACAATTTCGGGCACTGTGAACGTTAATTTATCCATGCTCTATTGTTGTACCTCGGAAATATCTTCACACAAAGGATTGGCCCGCGCCTCCGTTATATCCAATATCCGCGTGCAAATATAGGCCCGCATCGCATTCACCTCATTGGGATGAAGTTTTTCAGCGCTACTTTTCAAGGTCTCCAGCATAATCGCATAGGCGGCTTCTTTTTCACCCTTGGCCGTTAAAATAAAAGCTGGCATCTGCCGGGCCCAAAAAGGCATGTCATCTTTTTCAATTTTTGCCAATGTATTTGCCATCTCCAGAGCCTTATCGAGATCATTCATACGAAACCGCGCCAAATATGCGCCTTGCGCCAGCCAACGCCATTTTTCTCCGTAAGACGTATTTCCAACCGCAACAAAGTAATCCATCATCGGGCGTAACATTTCCGGCTTTTGCACACCACCAAAATAATAGGACGCAAGATAGGGAATATGATCTGATTTGGGATCCAGCCGATCCATCAAAAACAACCACTTTGTTAGCTCATCATAATCATAGTCTTGCAAAGGTGTGCTACGCCCACCGGCATCACCCATATTTTGCAACATGAGCCCCAAAGTGCGATACGCAAACTGTTTGTCACCAAGCGCAAAACTCGTCGCACCAATTTCATCTGGCACTGGCGGAACATTGGCCCAGCGCGCCTGAACGTCGCGCGCATAAAACCAGGTCAGCGTATTAACCAAAACGGCAACACCCAACATAATTTTTATTATTTTTTCTTTGCGTATAGACTGAGACATCAGAATTTTCTGAACACCAGATCAAGAAGCGAAGCCAGAATAATCAAAATGCTAAAGACAAGCCCCTGTATAATAATATAGGAAAAGCCGACCTCATCGCCCGCACCATAAACCAGCCATGACGTCTGGGCCATAAGATCCAGCCGCGGCGTGACAGCAGATATCATCTGTATAGCGACAGACATAGGCCCAAATTCAAAAAGCCGACCACCGGCATCAATAATACCCAAAATCTGCCCCATCATTCTTGCCAGCACATAAAATGTAAACGCCACCATTGACGCCGTGGCCGCGCTTGATAAGAACATCGAGAAAAATAAAGCCGCATTGACCATGATCACATTCTCGACCATCAAGCTCACCACCCAGAGAATATGTCCTTCACCGAATAAATGCGGGCCAAGAGCATATAACGTGGCCCCAACGGCGGCACCCATCAATATCCCCAGCAGAGAAAAGGCAGCAGAAAAAGATAAAAGAAATTGAACGCGACTGACCGGACGGGAAAGAAGAAATTCCACATCCTTGCTCTCAAAAGAACGCCGCACGAAAAACACGACAAAAAGCACAAGCCCCAAAACACTCGCCAGACGCAAACCGCCACCAGCGAAGACAACCGCAAACCTGTCCTGCTCAACAACGGCAGAAGAGCCCATGAAAACGGATAGACTGGCACCCAGAACCAATAGAATGATAAGAGAAAGCAAAAGTCTGTCCCGCAACGCCGCGGTCAGAACATATGTGATGAGAGGCCAGGACATTTCTTTATCTTAAAGCCTCTTTAACATTTAAAGCTTCAGGGGACGACGATCGCCAGAGAACATTCTGTACAGATCCCGATCGGTATCGTGAATCGTATCACCAGGAGCTTCAAGAATAGTGGCTTTCAGAAAGATAACCAGCTCAGTCTTTTGAATCAAATCAGACTGTTTGCGGAACAATGATCCCATCATAGGCACCTCGCCAAGACCTGGAACGCCGCTATTTGTGGCCACAGCCCGATCCTGTAACAAGCCACCCATTACGATAGGCTGACCTGTTCGCACCTGGATAACAGAATCAATTTCCTGCACATTCACTTCGGGAATATTAGACACCACGCCCGTAATTGGCGGTGTCGCAGAAGCCGTAACAAACTGAATAGCCGGATCAGGCACCTGATTAACAATATTGGTGATCGTCGGCCGCACAGCCATAGAAATCGTGCCGTTATCCAGGTTAATCGAAGGCTGAACGTTAACCAGCACACCTTCCGGCACATTCCTGATATCACTATCGATATCCGTTTGGGTCACGCCAGTATCAGTCGTAACATCAATATCAACTTCAAAGAAAACTCTGTTTGTTGCCACATTCAACACAGCCGACTGGTTATTCAGAACCGTCAAACGCGGACTGGCCAGTGCGCGCACCGTACCAAAGCCTGAAACTGCTTGAATAAAACTCTGAACATCGTCGCCCGCAAAACCGAGAACGAAGTTAGAATTATTGGCTACAATTGACTCTCCTATTGGCGCCGGCGCAGGAAATCCTCCCGCATTAAGCGTGTCTAGGGTTCCAAATCCATCCGAGAGGAAACTAATACTCCCCTGTCCACCCAAACCTCCTAGATAGCGCCAGTCAATCCCGGCAATATATTCATCATTAAGCGTGACCTCAAGAATCTTGGCCTCGATGAGAACCTGAGCCGTGACCGAGCGTCGCAAAAGATTAAGAAAATCATTAACCTCTTTTTGGGATTTCTCGTTGGCAAAAACATTAATAATACCAGCCTGCTTGTTCATACTGAAAGTCGCAGCATTACCATCAGACCCCTCACCAGAGAAAGGGTCCTCTTCATCATCCAAAGGAAGAGATTCAACATTTAGAACAACATCCGGTGGTGGCGCGGCATTAATTGTTGTCTCGCCATCCTCGCCTTCAACAGCCTCCGGCATAAGTGTTGTCGCTTCCGGATTTTGTTCTGTCGCAACAATCCTGGGATCCCTTGACGTTTTAAGAGCGCTTGCCTGAGTACCCCTACCCAATAACTGCTGCAGGCTAACCTCAACCTCACCCCAGAAATTTGCCTCACTCGCGGACGTCGCCTCAAAACTTGAACCTGTGTCAGTACCCTCTCCAGAGACAACACCGATGTTGTTTCTGACATTGCCGGAATTGGTACGAACATAGCTAAGGTAATCGATTTTATAGGTCTTGTTATACGGCGTATCCACCTCAACCCGGAGAATATCATCTTTAAACTGATACCGTAGACCGGCAATTTCTGAAATACGCTGCACAACCAAATCAAATGGTTTGTTCCGCGCCGTAAAAATAACAGAGCCGCGTATGCGTGGATCAAGCTCCAAATCGTATTCCGCCTGCTCCGCCAACTCAAACAACACGTCGCGTACAGGAACAGACTGGTTCACAGAAACAGAAACCAACGGCATAGGTTTCAGATTATCCGGCACAGAAGAAATATAAGGCTGCAAAGATGGTATTGAGCCGCCACTTTCGTCGTCATCTACAGCCGGCAGGCGTTCAGCAAGACCGTCCCGATAATCCTGTATCTCCATATTGGCGCCGCGGTCTGGCTTCAAATAATTGGTTGCCAAATCGCAGCTTGCAACAGACAACCCCACGACCACAAGACAACACAGGTTTAAAACCCCACCTGATTTCAAAGTTTTGAGAACTTGATGCTTAGACATTGGAACAACACTCCGGAAATGTAGAATTGTGGCATGGACAGCCGCGAATCAGTGAATGGTTTCACTGGTACTATTACACCATAACAACCCCTTTCAGGCAATAGCAGATAGACGCCTTATGAAATAAGCCCCTGCATTATTTAGAAAGAAATGGCCTGGCGCGAGATAGCCAGAGAATTAATCAGAAAAAGACAAAAGCGATGTATCAACGGCCTGTAATGTATCACTCGCCCCGCCAGCTTCACCAGAGAGCTTGGCTTGCTGGAGCTTCATCTTCATATCAGAGGGTTTATCAGAATTGCTGACAGCGGCGTCTTCTGAAATCAAACCATCTATATATAACCGTAAAAGAGACTGATCGAAGGTGCACATGCCCAGGGGATTGTTTGCCTCCATAACATCGGCAATTTTCGAAATTTTGCCGGTGAGGATAAGCTCCCTCACAAGGCCCTGGTTCAGCATAATTTCAATGACCGGCGCCATTCCGCCCTCAAGAGAAGGCAACAAGCGCTGAGAAATAATACCCCTTAAATTCATCGAGAGATTAAGCCGTATCTGGTTATGATAGTCTTCCGGGAACATGTTCACAATACGCTCAATCGCCTGATAGGAATTGTTGGTATGAATCGTGGCAAGACATAAATGCCCTGTTTCTGCAATCGTAAGCGCCTGCTCCATCACCTCTCTGTCACGAATTTCTCCGACCAGAATAACATCCGGACGTTGCCGCAATGAGTTTTTCATGGCCAGGGCAAAACTTTCTGTATCGACGCCAACTTCTCTTTGTGTGACAACAGATTTTTTATGCTCATGAAAATATTCAATCGGATCTTCAATCGTAATGATGTGACCCTTTTCTTTCATATTTCTATTGTCAATCATCGCCGCCAGGGTTGTTGATTTTCCTGACCCTGTCATCCCGGTCACCAGAATGAGTCCCCGCCTTTCCATCGCAAGTTTTTCCAGGATTTTAGGAAGCTTCAGATCAGAAAAGCTGGGAATCTGCGAAACAATTCGTCTGATGACCAGAGCCGGGAATTGCCGCTGACGCATAACATTGACACGAAAACGGCCATACTGCCCCATATCCAGAGCTGTGTTGAGCTCCATATGCGCATCGAAATCCCGCCTTTGACGCGTGGTCAGCATGGAATTCAGTAACTCTTCTATACTTTCGGGAGTAAGCGCCGTATCGGTAATGTTGACCATATCATTATCCGTACGCAGACAGGGCGCGTGACCAACCGTAAGGTAAAGGTCACTGGCCTTATGTTCGTTCATTGCATTAAGATATGTGAAAATAATTGGGGCGGTCAAAACGAGTATCCTTCGCCACCGGAACCTTTTTTACTGCTTCCTCCATCCATATCAACACTACCCATGTCATCATCCCCCATCTTCGCGCCACCAAGAGAGGCCGATGCATATTCGTCGTCCTCCCCGTCACTTTCATCGGATGTTCTAAGAAGTGTCCGCCGAGCTTCGTCCTTATCGATCACGCCGCCTTCAAGCAAGTTGGAGACAGCCTCCTCCATTGTAATCATTCCATAGCGCGAACCGGTCTGCATCATAGAATACATCTGGGCGATCTGGTTTTCACGGATCAGGTTTCTGACAGCATTGGTTCCAACCAGAATTTCAAATGCTCCAACGCGCCCGCCATCAACGCGGCGCAAAAGGGTTTGCGCAACAACGCCTTGTATTGAACTGGCAAGCATTGCCCGCACCATTTCCTTGTCTCCACTCGGGAACACGTCAATAACACGGTCAATGGTCTTGGCAGCAGAACTAGCATGCAAAGTGGCAAAGACGAGGTGACCTGTTTCGGCCGCCGTCAGCGCCAAAGAAATCGTTTCGTAATCGCGCATCTCACCAACGAGAATCACATCAGGATCCTCACGCAAGGCGCTTTTCAACGCGCGGGCAAAGGAATTTGTATCCGTGCCAACCTCCCGGTGATTGACAAGGCTTTTCTTGGAACTGTGAAAAAATTCAACCGGATCTTCAATAGTCAAAATATGCTTCGAGTGATGAAGATTTATATGATTCACCATTGAAGCCAGAGTTGTCGACTTACCACTACCGGTTGGACCAGTAATCAAAATAATACCTTTTTCAAGTTCGGCAAACCGGCTCATAACAGCCGGAAGCTCCAGCTCATCCATCGTTGGAACCACGGAAGGAATTGTTCTAAAAACAGCAGAAGAACCCAAACGCGTAGTAAAGCCGTTTACACGAAATCTGGCCTTCTCACCAAGAGCTATAGCAAAGTCGAGCTCCATATTTTTCTCATACTCTGAACGCTGGTCTTCCGACATCACCGAATAAAGCATGGTCCTGATGTCATCACTGCTAAGCGAATCACCCTTAACCCGTTTCATTAATCCATCGACGCGAATAATAGCCGGACTGCCCGCACTTAAGTGCAAGTCAGAGGCGTTGTTTTGCATGGTAAAAGCAAGAAGCTGTGTCAGATCCACGAGTCATATCCTTTTTGAAGTAAGTGCCTAAGTACTAGTATTAACGCAATTTTATAAAGGGAAGGTAAAGAACCGTTACCTTGTATTGATTTTACTGGTTTTTAGAGCAAAAGAGAACCTTGAAGAAGCAAAACGACGTAAAGTGATGTAATTAAGGCCGGGCCGAAGGGAAAAACAGCTTCTTTTTTAACTTTTTGCCAGATCACAGAAAAAACAATTCCCAATAAACCCGACAAAATTAAAAATGAGGCGATATTTGAAAACCCAAGCCATAGCCCCGCTACAGCAAAAAATTTAACATCCCCGAACCCCAATGAATCTTTTTTGAGCATTTTGGTTAAGAACCACCCCAGAAACCATGACAATGCAGCATAAAAAAATGCCGCAGCGATATGCATGGCCACAAACTCAACGCTAGCTGATGTAAAATGATCCTGAAAAAAAACGAAAAGAAGCCGCGCCAAACCAATTGCACCTGTAATAAAAACAAGCTGATTGGGTAAAATCATATGATCGAGATCAATAACCAGCAGCGCCGCCAGAAAAGGAACCGCCGCCATAATGAAAACCAATTGGATATTAAAACCAAAAACGGCATACGCACCCAGACACGCCAAAACCACACCAAGCTCCGTTAGCGGGTAACGCGCGGGTATAGGCACCTCACACTGGCGACATTTTCCTCTCAAAAAAAGCCAGGAAAAAACAGGAAACAAATCCAACGGCGAAAGAATAGACTTACAGGAGGGGCACACGGAGCGATCAGCCGTTGGCTCTCCTTTTTTAGAAGCGCCAAAGGCCCATGGAATATTCCGCGGCACACGGTAAATTATAGCTGTCGCAAAACTGCCCAAAGCCAGCCCGGCTGCAATAACGATCAACAGTTCCATAGGAAGAAAGTTCATATAGGCAGACCATTTATCAAAATTTGTTAACGGCTGCTAACGGATGTTGGCAAGTCTTTCATATACGGATTCACGCGGGATTGTTTCCCCGCGCCCATATATGGAATCAAGTTCAAGTGCCTGCTCGTAATATTTAACGGCCTGCTTTTTAGAGCCGGCACGATCGGCAATGACAGCCATATTATAAACATGACCGGCATTATCCGGCTCCATGCTCGCGGCAATGCCCAGATAATGAATCGCTTCCTGAAAGTTACCAAGCTTGGCCTGGACAACCGCAATCTGCGCGGCAATGCCTGGGTTGCTTGAATTCTCATCCCTTAAATCCAGCAAACGGCGCAGCGCTACGGAAGGATATTTCGTCCCCAAAAGACCCAGCATATTAATTTTGGCCTCGACATTATGCGGATCAACTTCCGACAATTGTTCATAGGTACCAATGGCTGCATCGAAACGCCCCAAATGCTGGAGGGAAACAGCACGCCCCATCAATATGCGCGGATCGCGTTTGCTCTTCTCGTACAGCCTGTCATACATATCAAGTGCGGCTTCATAACGACCAAGCTTCATTGCTCTGGAAGCGGCAACAAGTTGCGCCTTCCTGCTGCTTGAGCCGGCATTTTTTGTGACAACGACCAACTTGGAAGCCGGCTGCAATCTTGGGTTCACTTTCCGTGGCGTGCTCGACCTCATCTCACCGGTGGGCACAAGAGCTTCGGCATCGAAAAATACGTTATCGTCAACATCGTCCGGCGCTTCTATAGATGGCATATCAATAGCCTCGCTACTCTGCTCAGGAGAATTTTGATCAAGTGGGCTCTCCAAAGAGTTTGCGCTCGGAGCAGATATTCCCTCCCCAACTTCCTCTAGCATGAGCTCGCCTTTAGGCTCCCCCTCAATCAACAAATCTTTAATAACCTGTTCTTGTGCACTGGCCATATGTGTTGCCGTGGCAATCAAAAGCACTCCCGCCGCCACTGTGCCAAGGGCCATATACACAACTCGATTAAAAACAGAACCGCTTTTGGGCCTTAAAAAGAATTGCCGAAAAAAATCTGGTGATAACATTTAGGGACCCTTTGATTTATGATGCGCTCGCGAATCGGCGCAGAACATTGAATGATTCTATCACGCTACATCCTTTTTCTCAATGAAATGTAAGAAGGCGCGCTCAAGATTTTTTGAATCTGTCTTTTTCTTCAGTTCAGCAGGCGTTCCAGTGTACATAATAACACTATCGTGCAACACGGCCACCCTGTCACATATCTCCTCCATATCAGCAAGAATGTGAGAACTCAAAAAAATCGTACGATCTTTGGTCTGAGCCTCTGCAAGCATATCCTTGACCAGAGAACGAGCTCGCGGATCAAGCCCGCTCATCGGCTCATCAAGTATCAGCAACGAACAATTGGTTAAAATTGTACCCAACAATCCCAGCTTCTGCCGCATACCTTTCGAGTAGGTCTGGACGCGCCGCTTCAAAGCATCCTTGTCCAACGCCAGTTTTTCTGCCGCCTCCGCGACCTGATCCTTATCAAATTCCTGGCCATACAGCCTCAGTGAAAAACGTAAAAATTCAAACCCGCTCAAAAACCATGGCGGCTCAAAACGCTCGGGCAAATAGGCAAGCCGGGCCTTGCTTTCACGGCTGGTACAGGGCGCGCCATAAATGCTGATCTCACCGCTATCCTGCTCACGCAAACCGAGCACGGATTTTATCAGTGTTGTTTTTCCGGCGCCGTTAAGCCCCATAAGACCAAAAGATTCACCAGCCTTAACCTGCAATGAAATATCACGGATGACCGGCTCCGCTCCGTAAGAAACATTGACGTTATCAATGACAAGCGTGCTGTCCTTTGTACTCATCTTATCTTCTAACTGTCTATTAAATCAGGGAAGGAATATGCGCGCATCAAGATTAAAACGCTGATGAGGGCGCAAACGGATGGGGAAAATCTGATTTGTATAGTCATCATGCCATTTGAGTTCAATAAATTCCTTATAGACCTCAAGGTCAATTGCTTCTGGTGGAACAGCCGTCGGCGTCACACGCTTTTCATTCAGCCAGATCGTCCAGTCATCATTGGCGACATACACAATACCGGCCAACCTGAGCTCTCTTTCCTCGGGCGGTGGCTTGGGCCTGCCTTCTTCATCAGGCATGGCCGCATTCAGCTCGGCATCCGTTGGTGGGCGAACGGTACCACGCGCCCTTTTTGCTTCTTCAATGGCCGTATGCTCCCAATAAGTAAAAAGCAACGAAGGCATTTCATTCGGCTTAATCTCAGTCGGTCCCCTTTTGTCCTTTTTAACCTCTGCCTCGCCTGCCTGCTCACCTTCCATAGCTGAAGTGCCCGCGACCTCTGCCTGAACCTCTTTCTGCGCATAAACACTAACAGGTAAAACCACGACGGCCAGAACCACGGCAACCAAAACAGAACAGCCGGCATAGAAAAATCTTTCCAAAGCCCTACTTGTAAATTCCATTGCCATCTTTTTGCTATCTACGTTTACGTTCATTCTAAATATACTCACGGTTCACTTATTGCACGGACTTGCGATTCCGGTATCATGGTCCGCCACACTAAATTAATATTAGCCTCAACCAAAGGCGGGTTAATGCCCGTCGCAATTGAACGCAAAACAGCGGCGTTCAAATTCTGCGTGCGTTTCAAATCAATCTCATTAACAGAAATATGCCCTGGAAATGTTTTTTCGAGCAAATAAAGGTAGCGAAAAACTTCCGTATCGCTGAGGGCTTCAATTCTAAGCTCAACCGGACTAACCAACAATTTATGCGCAGCCTTTTGTGCTTCCACATGATTTTCAATTTTCCCTGACTTGATAAGGGCAGCAGCAGAAACCACTTTGGAACTATTTTGAATACGCTCAAATAAATCCTGTGCAGCTCGCCGGCTTTGCAAACGAAAGAAACCATCTTTTTCCAACGCCTGATAACGCGCCTGCTGCTCCTCAAGCTGTTCAAACTCCACCTGAAAACGCTCAATGTCTTCCTGAACTGTAGAAATCTGCCCCCTTAAGGCACGTAAATTCCGCTCACCCTTTATCTTCTCAGGCATCATGTAGCCATAGACCGCCGCGGCAAACAAAGCGTTCACAGCAACCAAAGCCACCAACAATAACACACGTTTTACACCTAAAATCTTAATCATAGCTGGGGACCTTTGATAGAAACTTCAGCAACAAAATCCTGCGCAACATCATTTTTACCCAGATCGCCAGTCTCAACCACAATTTGCTCCGTATACTCGTAATCTTTCAAAAACTTTGTAACCTCGATCGTATGAGCAGGAAACGTCACCTGAAGACGATCCCTGAGATCCCGGACTTCCTGATTTCCTTTGTCAATATTTGTTGTGCTCGGATACGTCATATGCATCTTGGCCTGATAGAGAGATTGAGAAAACATCTCAGCCGGGTTAAGAATTTTTTCCGCCAGATCCGGTTTGTCTTTCGTTACGATAATTTGATCGAGACGAAGATCTCTGCCCAAAGCATGTCCGATCCCGTTAAACAGGGACAAAGTTTTTATATTTTCCTTTTCAAGCTCCTCATGTACCGACAGGGAACTTTGAACAAGCCTCACGTCAAAACCGAGTTCTTCCTTGCGTTTAATTTCAATTTGGTACTGAACGTCCAACTGAGCTTTTCTCTGATTTGCTTCATCAAGATCCTCATGAAGCATGCTCACATCCTGATATTGATCCAGCATCTGATAGCCCAAAAAGCCTGCTCCCAGTATAAGAAGTGCCGAGGCCGCAACGGCTGCCCGCCGGGGCCGTGATATCGCATCAATTTCCTTTGCCTTCATTGGCAAAAGCATCGCTCTCTTGCGACCTACCCAAGCAGCATGGAGAATATCAGCATGGCGCAAATCATCCTGCCTGCCCAGTGGAATACCAAGAAGCTGCGCCGCCTCAACAACGGTCAGCGCCTTAAAGTTACAAGGCGTATCAATTGTATTTTCAAGCAATTCACCAGTCGCCGGATTGGTCACAGCAATGACATCCAGACCGTCATCTTCGGCATAACCAAAGCGGGAGAGATAACTCATCGTCGCTTTAAATTCCTGGTTAACTTCGCCAACCCACTGTTCAGGGTCCACATCTTTATCAACAATAGGAGTCATACGCGTCAGGGCAATTTCACCGTTCCTTGTGACGATTTGACGAAGACCGCCATTGTGATGCTGGCCAATAAAAACCGTCCACGTAGATTTACTTTTTGCTTTTCTTGAAATTTTGGCCGCCAGAACCTTGACCATATCCGATGCCTCTACAGGCAAAAGACCAAAACCCACAATCGGAACCAAAGCTGCACGCGCCGCACCCATTGTTTTCACAAAAGGCTCAGAATTGGGGACAGCCGCAAAAATATAAATAGAGGCAGCGCCCCCCTTATCCGTCTTTGCTACTTTTTCCTTGAGAGGCAAAGCCGCTCTGATGGGGTAATTTGGAAAGGCAACAACCAGTTTTCTTTGTAAAACATTGGCCTTGTCCATCGCACTAACAACAGGAACGCGTTCCTTACGATAATGCTGTTCCACCATGTCGTTGACAATCACAACCGGCTTGTTACCACAATCCTTGGTTAGAATAGTGGATACATTCTTTTCAAAATTCTCTGCCGCCCATGGAACAGTTTCCACAAGACGAACACCCTTGTAGCTGGTGGCGTATATGTACAAAGCCTCATCAGCTATGAGCAAAACGGTCTGGGTCGGTGTGAAAAACGAAAGAGACATCTGAGAACCCTAGAAATCAATATTTTCAAAACTTGAATAGATCGGCCCGAAGACCGCCACTGCAATCCATAATATCATACCTCCGAGCAAACCTGTTAGCGCTGGTTCAATCATGGCAATAAGCCCCTGCACGGCCTCATCAACATCTCGGGTGTAAAATTCAGAAACCTGATCGAGAACAACCGAGAGATTCCCCGTCTCTTCACCGATCTTGAGCATTCTAACAACCATGCTGGGAAACTCACCACAAGCATTAAATGACTCGGAAAGCGGACTCCCCGCCTGCACATAGTTTTCAACGCTTTCCAGCGCATCAATCAGCGCTCGATTGTTCACTGTGTTCCGCGCCGACTTTAAACTGTTGATAACGTCAATACCGGCGGCAAAGAGCGCACTAAAAGTCTGTGCGTAGCGCGCAATGGTGATTTTTCGAATCAACGGGCCCGCAACAGGCGTACTCAACAGCGCCAAATCCACACGATAAGCAAATTCATCAGAAAGATTCATGAGAATTTTAAGAACGATGAAAATAACAATAGGAGCAGCCAAAACTGCCCACCAATAACTCCTGAAAAAATTCGAAGTTGCCACCAGAGAGGTCGTATAAAACGGCAACTCCTGATCGAGATTCTCTATAAAACCAACAATTTCGGGCACAACAAAACCCATCATCACGACAACAGTCAGAAGAACAACAACAGTCACAACGATCGGATAACGCGTTGCCTTACGGATCATGGATTGCATGGCATCAACCCACTTCAAATACTTCACAAGCTGCCGGTACGATGCCGTAAGGTCACCAGTGTCTTCACCAGCCTTAATCAACGAAATATAAAGATTATTAAAAACCTTGGGGTGTTTCTCCATGCCTTCGGAAAGCGAGCTCCCTTCCGAAACGTCACGATAAACTTCCGACATAATGTCGCGCATCTGGTCATTATCAGTCGTATCCCTGATATCGGCCAAACCATCGAGCAAAGGCACGCCAGCCCCCTGCATTTGCTCCATGTGAATAAAAAACTGGATCAGATCACGGATCTTGATCCTTTTTAATTTGATAGAAAAACGCCCACCCGTCGTCTTGCTAAGGAGTGTACAGTTGATAAGCTCCAGCCCAGCCGATTGCAACTGATTGTAAAGATCCACCTCGTTGGCAGCAGAAACTGTGCCGCGTATAGGCCGACCCTTGGTGTTAATAGCTCTGTACTTATAACGTTCGATGGTGAAAAACCCCTAAAGACTATTTTTTAGACTACTTTTTCCAGACTACTTTTTGACGTCGACGACTTTGGCGAGGGCCTCAAGGCTTGTGACTCCTTCAAGCACCTTAAGAATGCCATCGTCTTTCATACTTTTGAAGCCTTTTTTTATGGCAGCATCTTTTAGATCGGCCTTTGTTTCGTTTTTGGCAATAATATCGTCCATTTCTTCATCGAAGCTAAGAATCTCGGCAACGGCCACACGCCCCTTATATCCCTGGCCGGCGCACATTTCGCAGCCGCCCTGTTTTGCCCGGTAAATAGCAGGCGCGTTATCCGGGCTAACACCCAGAATTTCACAGTCCTGAGCATCAGGGCGATATTCTTCTTTACAGTTGGGGCACAAAACCCGCGTCAAACGTTGCGCAAAAACAGAAACAATGGCCCCGGCAATCATGCCCGGCTTCAAACCAAGATCAAGCAAACGCGGAATAGCACCGAAAGAATCATTGGTGTGTAGTGTTGTATAGACCTGGTGACCCGTCATCGCAGCCTTTAGTGCCATTTCAGCCGTGGTTTTGTCACGAATCTCACCAATAAAGATGATATCCGGATCCTGACGTAACAACGCCTTGATACCGTCAGCGAATTCTAAAACACCCTCGCGCACATGCGTCTGGCGGATCATTGGCAGAGAATATTCAACCGGATCTTCCAGGGTCTGGATGTTAACTTCGACATCGTTAATTTCATTGAGCATCGAATAAAGCGATGTGGTCTTACCGCTACCCGGCGGACCCGTCACGATAATATTTCCCTCAGGTGTGCTTTGCGCTGTCCTGATGAGCGTCATATTGGTCTCGCTAAAGCCCAGCTTTTCGAGCGGCATAATACTGGCGCTTTTATCCAACACCCGCAGAACAATATTTTCGCCGTGAACAGTCGGCAGTGAAGACACACGGAAATCAGCCTCACGGCCACCGACATTCATACTAAAACGACCATCTTGCGCCGTCAGTTTGTCAGCAATATTCATCTCCGACATAATTTTTATGCGCTGAGAAACGCCACTCCAGTGCTGTTTGTGCAAAATTTGGGCTGTAAAAAGAACACCATCCAGACGATAACGCACGCGAACAAAATTATCCTCCGGTTCAAAGTGAAGATCGGACGCACCGATTTTCACAGCATCAAAAACGAGAGCATTCACAAGACGAACAATAGGATGTGTAAACGCCTTGTTTTCATCCAGCGTGGCAATATCCACTTGCTCTTTGTTTTCTTCAAGTTCTTTCAATATCGCATTGATAGAACTGGCATAACCATAAGCGGCATCAATCGCATCCGCCAAAACTTTAGACGTTGTAACAAGGGGTGTAATCTGAGCGCCTTTGGGGAAATAACGGCGCAATATATCAAGCGCCACCACATCATAAGGATCTTCCATTGCCACACGAACTTCTTCATCCGTCACAGAAATCGGAAGAACCTGATGTTTAATTGCCACGTCCTTCTCAAGAAGGTTTAGGGCATCACCATCAACAATCGTGTGTTTGGGATCGAATACATCAAAGCCTGAAGATTCAGCCAAAAATGCCGTCAGAGTTTCCTGATCAATAAAACCAAGATCGACCATAACGGTTCCTAGCATCTTGCCGGAAATTTTCTTTTCCTGAATGGCGACGTTTAACTGGTCTTCTGTAATAATGCCCATCGAAACCAGACGATCACCAATACGTCCCTTATGGCGTCCGTCTTCACTTTCATCGCCGGCGCCGGCTTTTGCCTGTATATCGGTATAGGCTTTTTGAATCGCGCCACGATCTTTGGATGCTTTGGGTTTTTTATATTTAACGGGAAGTTGACCACCGTCCTGTTCAGGCTTGATGTCTTCACCTTCCATATCAATATCCAACGCGCTCATATCCTGCGATACAAAATCGCCCTTCTCCAGCTTACCGTCTGGAGATTCACCCATGTTGCTTACTTCATCTTTACTCATGTTTTGCTCTTAACCTGATGATTAATATGATCTTGAGATACACAGTGAAATTTAGGATCTTTTGCTCAAAGTTATTTTTACGCGATAAAGGTTAACAAATTGATTATATTGGATTTTCATAACTTTAAGAATAGCACACCTATAGAGATTACCACAAAACCCGCCCTGAATAAACTAAGGCCCAGCATTCACAAAGTTTTCTAATTTATTGATTTTAATAGAAAAAGGGCACCCTGCATAAGGGCGCCCTTCTCCAGAGATAAAATGAAAAAATTTACTCAGCAGCAACCGCCAAAAGCGTTTCCTCGCGCGGCCAGCTGGTAAACTGCATAACCGATTCATCAACACCACAAACCGTTGTGCACAGCCGTGCCGCCACCAGATACGGGTCAGCATTGGCCCCAGGCCTGCGGTCTTCAAAATAACCGTAACCTTTCTGATCAACCGGCTTCGGAATACGGATCGACGCGCCACGGTCCGCCGCACCGGCTCTGAACGTATTGATGTCGCAGGTTTCATGCAGCCCGGTCAAACGCCGCTCCAACCCGGCACCATAAAGAACAATATGCTCCTGATGTTTGCCCGCCAACGCTTCAACAGCTGCATCAATAGCCGCCCGCCCCTTTTTCGGGTCACGCGTGTCTTTGGTCGAGAAGTTGGTATGCATCCCCGCACCGTTCCAGTCGCCTCTGACCGGCTTGTTGTGCGTGGAAACTGAAACGCCATATTCTTCGGCCACGCGGTAAAGCAACCAGCGCCCGAACCACACATGATCGGAAATGTTCAGCACATCACATGCTTCCTTCGGATCACCACGGAAGCCAATCTGAAACTCCCACTGACCAGGCATCACCTCGGCATTCAGACCGTAATAGATCAGCCCGGCCTCAAGACAGACCCTCGCATGATGCTCGGCAATCTCGCGGCCATGCACTTCATCGGCACCGACTCCGCAGTAATAAGGTCCCTGCGGTCCCGGGAAACCACTTTCCGGCCAGCCCAGCGGTGTGCGGTTGGCAAATAATGTGTATTCCTGCTCAAATCCGGCCCATGGCTCCTGCGCCGCTGCGCCCGCATCCAAAACAGCCCGCAACTGCGCGCGTGAATTGGATTCATGCGGCTGATCATCCGGTGTATAAACCTCGGTCATCACCAGGAAATTGCCTTCGCCACGGATGGGATCGGCAATAAAAGAGACCGGCTTTAAAATACAATCGGAATCATGCCCTTCGGCCTGATTGGTCGAGGAGCCGTCAAAGCTCCATTCCGGGAAATCTTCGATAGAAGGTTTGCTGCCAACATCAACAACGCGCGCTTTCGACCGCACATAACGCGTCGGCGTCGCACCATCAAGCCAGATATATTCAGCCATCTTAAATTTAGACATAGTAACGCTCTCCTTTGGAGCTTGGGTTAAGTAATAAAAAACACTTACACCCTAAACATATGTTACAAGCTTTGCAAATATAATATATGAGGTATGTGTTTTTTGCATGCCTTGGCTGTAAAGCCACATTTTGCTGGGTCTTAAGCCACCACCCTGCTATGAATGCCCATCAATCAGGAGAAGAAACATGACCGAAACAACACTCACCCCTCTACAGAAGCTGGGAAAAACCCTGCTCTCGAATATGCTGACACGCTTTATACAAGTCGGCACATTGCGCCTGATTGACTCCAATGAAGAAATTACCGAATTCAAGGGAACCGAAGAACCCGTCGTTACCGTGCGCATGACCGACCCAAACCTGCCTCTGAAACTTTTCCGCAACCCCGACCTTTACGCCGGCGAATCCTACATGGACGGCACCATGATCTTTGAAGAAGGCTCGACCCTCAAAGATTTCCTCGGGCTGTTTTCACTTAACCGCCGCTCGATGGCTTCTTATCCGCTACAACAAGTGTTGCGCAAAACATGGCGTATCTTGCGTGGCATTCAACAACATAATCCGATTGGCAAAGCCCAGAAAAATGTCGCGCATCACTATGATCTCTCCGCCGAGCTCTACAAACTTTTCCTTGATGAAGACATGCAATATTCCTGCGCCTATTTCGAAGACGGCAACGAAACGCTGGAGCAGGCACAAGAGAAAAAGAAACGCCACCTCGCCGCCAAACTAAAACTCGAAGACGGCCAGCGCATTCTTGATATTGGCTGCGGCTGGGGCGGGATGGCGCTTGATCTGGCCAAGCGCGCCAATGTCGAAATTCTCGGCGTCACCCTATCGGAAGAGCAACACAAGATCGCCGTGGAACGCGCCGAAGCCGAAGGCCTGTCGGACCGCGTAAAATTCGAACTGCTCGACTACCGCAAAGTCAAAGGACCGTTCGATCGTATCATTTCCGTCGGCATGTTCGAACATGTTGGCACCACACGTTATGATGAATTTTTCAAACATGTTTATGATCTGCTCACTGATGATGGTATTGCCCTGCTCCACTCCATCGGTCACATGAGTCCGCCATCAACTACCAGCCCGTGGATTAGAAAATATATTTTCCCCGGCGGTTACTCTCCGGCCATGTCGGAAGTTTTCGGCGCCACCGAACGCCAGCGTCTTTGGGTGAGCGACGTCGAAGTGCTGCGCGTGCATTACGCCGATACGCTGGCTGAATGGAACAAACGCTTTCAGAAAAACCGTGACAAAATCACCGACCTTTATGATGAACGTTTTTGCCGGATGTGGGAATTTTACCTGACCACCTGTGAAATGACCTTTAGAACCGGCCCGCAAATGGTATTTCAAATGCAACTCGCCCGCACCCGCGATGCCGCCGGCCTCAGCCGTGATTATATTTTTGAAACGGAGCAGAAGCTAAAAGCGCAGGAAACCAAACAGAAAAAAGCGGCTTAAAAAATGAGGCGGCATTAACGCCATATAGGATGATTTTTCCAATCTGGCGGCATACCCATAGCATTTCTCCAGAGCTCATTGTTTGCAACAGGTTCCAGCAGCTCATTGCACGATTGGTACCAAGCATCGCCACATCCAATTTGTTTAAGTAAGTGTCTCAGCATTAATAATATGAAGAATAGACGCTTATTCGTAGGCGTCGTCGGTGATGTCCAGTCCGGATCTTTAGATTCCTCCGGTTTGATAGATAATTCTCTGTTCCAAAGTCTACTGTGATGAGCACAAATATTACGCACATATGTGAGAGTGTGTAGCCAACCGGTTAGGCGCTTGTGGTGCAGTTTGAAGTACTCAGAAACTTGCTTTTTATCATCATTCGCTAGCCCCTTATAAAGTCTGGAGAGCAATCCAAGACTCATCACCTCTGTTAGCATCCAGATTGGGATGGTAGGGAAGCCATTATATTTCCTCTGATAATGTTGAATAAATTCTTCTTTTGAACGCCCTACTTCAACTTCAATTGTTTTCAGCCATTTTACATGTAAAAAGCTACCATGAAAGTTTGCGGGATCTGTATGCGCGAATGCTCCGTATGAGTGCGCGAGTGTAGTAATAACTTGTGTCCTAATCGCAATTTCCACTCGATCAATGGCGTCAATCAGTAATAAACGCAAACGTCTATCAAACTCGTATAACTCAATTATTTGCTCCCAGGTTGTTCCTGGTCGAAGTTGATCTGTGATGACGTTGTCTCGCTTGACTCTGAATGGGTACCAGTATCCACTTAGTCGGTAATAACTATTACACTCTAGATTTTTCAGCGCCTCATCTTTATTTGGTACAGAAAGACCGCGTTCGTGCAGAAGCAGTAATTGCTCTTCGAAAGTTAATGCAGGTTTTGTATAATTTTCAGGCAACGTATTTGTTCTCTAGACAGAAGAAAGCCGCCAAGGTTGCGCATTGTAAAGAGGCGTGGCGGCTGTGTTATCTGTAGGTTAACCCTAGCTACAGTATGAGCGCAAGTAGTTTATAAATAGTTAAGACAAGGCGCTCTGAATACTATTCAAGAATTCAATAAAACCTGCCTTTTTACTTATAAAAATGAATAATTTATGCATATATTCGTGATAATTAATAGACATACTATGGTCTTGAGAAGAGTTGAACATTCCCGTTTTTTCAAAAGTCTAACGATTTTCTAAAAAATCCTGCGAAAGCGGACTTGTCACGCCGCAGTCCTGAAAGGACGAAAGCGGATGGCGCACTGCTCGGCTTCGCCTCCCAGCACACTCACTTTTCTTAAGCGCGCTCCGCTACGCGCAGCACTGCGTAGCTTTCCTGTCCTGCGAAGCCTTGGCGTAGCAGGAAGCGAAGCAGTGGTGCGCCCGGAAGGATTCGAACCTCCGACCCCTTGATTCGTAGTCAAGTACTCTATCCAGCTGAGCTACGGGCGCATTTTTGGCTTCAAAGTGCCGCAGACACTACGCCAAATGGTAAATGAATGCAAGCATACGGGCCGCCAAAAGCCCATCCTCTCTTTTTCCCAATTAAAACGCTCTATCTGCTTGACAGAACAAAACTGAAAGGTAATGCTAGGCAAGAAGAGTAATCGTTTTGCGTGGTTCAAATACTGTTACATCTCACTGGTCTAAAGATCGAAACAGGCATTCTAAAAACTATATGATGAATACATCCCGAAAAAATAGGTTCTTCCGGAATTCTGCCCTGCTTTTGTCCGGCGCAGTGTTTTGCGGCGCAGTTATCGCTTTAACCCCGGCAGATGCGCAGGCTCAAAGAGCCTCTGGCGCCCCGGTCTTTATTGATCCGTTCCCCAATGATGTCAAAGACCAGATATACACCAAGCCGGTCAAAACCCGGGATATCAGGCCCCAGGACATCACGGGCGGCTCCTATTTCAAGCCAACGCAAACGGTCGTCAGCGGCAAAGTGACACAGTTAAAAAGTGACCTGTCCAAGCTGCAAGGCAACATCACCGGTATTTCCGGTAACTTGCGCGGCCTTGAAAAAACAGGTGAAGGCAGAGCAGCCGAGTATTATGCCAATATCGCCACCATCAATACACAGCTTCAGTCCGGCACAACCCCCGGCAACCCACGCCTTGTGCAGAAAATTGCAGCGGCGGAACGCAATCTCGAAGATTTGGGCGGCAATGTCGCACGCCTCAATGATCTGGCCGTCGAAGCCGCGCAAGTCGCATCGGAAGCCTCTTACCTATTGGAGAGCACCCGCGCCGCTTATAGTCTATCGGGCGCGATTGAAGAAGATCATGTCGAACTGGCACAGCTTGAAGATCAAATTAATAACACGCTGGTTTTGATCGAGCGCGTCCTTAATAATGTGAACGACGATATTACCCGCACCACCGCTTATCTTGGTTCCGAGCGTCACAATTTACGCACGCTGGGATTGGCCGTGACCAATGGCGATCTCTACGGCAAAAGTCTGGCCAACCGTCCATTCTCCAGTGTGACACCGTTCGAGCCAAGCGCATCGGGCCAAAGCACCCGCGCCGTTCCGGCCCCAAGCAATACCAACGCAGCCCTCACACCATCGCCGCAACCCACAAGTACCGGCCTGGCGACTGCGCGACCTCTGGTTAAAATTCGCTTCGATCGTCCAGATGTTGAATACGAACAAGCCGTTTATATGGCCGTGAATGAGGCGCTGGACCGCTACCCCAATGCCCGTTTTGAACTTGTCGCGGTTAATCCAACGCAAGGAAATGCCGCCCAGGTGGCGATTGAAAGCACCCGCGCCCGCCGCAATGCCGAGCGTGTTTTGCGGACGCTGACCCAGATGGGCCTACCGCTCGAGCGGGTTGATCTGTCCTATACTGATAATCCACAGGCGACGACCAACGAAGTCCACCTGTATATCCGGTAATTACCCTGCAAAATCAGCAGTATATTTTGTTCCCCTTTTGTTTCACGTGAAACGAGACGGTGGGTAAATAATGGCTTTTTGTGCACTTGCCATATACAATCTTTCCCATAATTTGTAATTTGCAGCGATTTGTGTTTAAATCACGCACATTTAAATGGTTAACAGCAAAAATTACAAAGGCAAATTCTTCATGGAAGAGCAAGAAAGTACGCAGTCACTGCTTCAGAAACAGTTTGAAAAAGGACTCTACTTTGGCACGACCAAAAGTGGCAAACGGCTTCCTTCGTACAAAGCCCTTACACTAGGCATGGTACACGATGAAGATGAAATGGTTGAGGCAAAACTAGGCCTAACTGGCGAAGTCCTTTCGAACCTACTTCCTCTTGCTACAGTACTATATGGAGGTGCCAAAGCTGGATGGAATATAACAGCACCACTCTTTGGAGTCGCACCTGTGGACCCCCTCAATGACATCGAACTGTACTACATCTCAAGGGCAGGAATATCTCTTACTCTAGGGGCCGGTGTAGTAACAGTCTGCCTTAAGGAATTAGGACGTTTAAAAAAGGAATTCACAAATAAACTGGTTGTACTCCAAACATTCGAAAAATCACCCCGGGGTTTAGAAGACAAAGCAAGATTGAACAACAGCCTGAATAGCTTTGGCTTCCGAAACGAAATGTTACCGGATGAACTTTTGACAAGAGCAGTCAATAAAGAGCGCTATCTTACAATGGACCCCAAAAAACCCTTTACCAAAGAATTGGAAATGACCACTGGTAATGCCTTAAAAAAGTTTGGGCGAAAAGTTCAAAGGGGCTGGCACACAACCAAAGAATCTATGGGTGATACTGCAGGGAGAATAAGGGCATATAGTACTTGGCACGGGGCTGGTGGACTTTGGTACGATGTTTTCTTAAGTGTCGCCAATATGGGTAAGTTTTTTCAAAAAACCCCTGAAATGTTTGGCCATTTAAAATACGACCTCACAACACCTAAAATAAAAAATGAGGACAGAACCTCTCTCCTCAGAAGAGCTAAATCAGATGAGGTTGGACGATCTTCAAGCACACAAAGCATGACCCTGCTGGATGGTGGGTTTGTCATTAATGAAGTTCTACAAAGTTTTGAGCATCTATACAGCGCTTTCAACAAGGCTGTAAGCGGCTCTTCTACTTCTATTGCTGACGCTTCTCTTGAGGGCTTATGGGGGCTCGGGAATTTTATTGGGGCCGCGTCTGCAACTGTTGCTGTACAAACAATGGCAAGAATTTTTAATGAAGATGTGGATCAGGTAGTGGACAGTACGTTGGCGCAGGAAACTGATATAGCCACACAAATGAAAGAAGCTGCAGCAAGAATGCAGGCAGTAAAGGAAAATGAAAAGGAAGTTCTTGAGGAGATAGCACACCTTCAAGAAGCGCACGATGAACTGATGGTGGTAGCCCTACCCGAACCTACAGAAATACAGGCTGAAGAACCTCACAATAACTCCTTATAATAAACACTATAATTAGTGGTGTCCCCGGCGGGATTTCTTTGGTGCGGGGCTTTGCCCCTGCCAAAGTGGCAATCGCTAAATTCGGCCTGCGCGTTCGCTTGCCCTCATTAAGCTTCTTGTCGAACAGTGAATTCAAACCCTCACCCAAAACACCATCAAAATAAAGCCCGCATAAAGCGGGCTTATTTGAATGGTGCACTGCTCGGCTTCGCCTCCCAGCACACTCACTTTTCTTAAGCTCGCTTCGCTTGCTAACGAAAAATGGTGTCCCCGGCGGGATTCGAACCCACGACCCCCAGATTAGGAATCTGGTGCTCTATCCTACTGAGCTACGGGGACTTCAGACCTAGTTCTTTAATCAGAAAACTGAGCAATCCGTCAACGCCTTCGGCGATCAACTTATAAGTCTGCTCAAAATCCTTTGCGCCGCCGTAATATGGGTCGGGCACATCCTGACCTTTATATGCGTCATGGTAATCGAGCAGCAGCGACAATTCCGCCCCCTTCCCGCTGGCTGGCGCGATATCCTCCAGCTCCGCATAATGCCCCTGATCCAGCGCCAAAATCAGATCAAATTTGTTAAAATCTGCCTTGTTCACTTTACGGGCCTGCTGCCCCTCCATCGTCACACCCTGCGCTTGCGCCACCTGAATTGAACGCTCATCCGGAGCCGCCCCGACATGATAACCATACGTCCCGGCTGAATCGGCCATAAAATGCCCATCCAAATTCTGCTCCCGCACATAATGCCTGAAGACCGCTTCAGCCGTGGGTGAGCGGCAGATATTCCCGGTACAGACAAAAAGAATACTATACATTGCCTCAAAATCCCGTCATAACCACATATTGCCCGAAACGGGCTGACAGTCAGGGTTACACATAATCTAATAAATCCCTTGTACTGTCGTGTGACGCACCCTAGGATGGCCTGATTGCATATGCAAAACAAGAGACAGGCTCAAAAATATGCCGCTGAAGCGGCTAAATAAACAATACAATGGCGACAGAAAAAACTGACATCGAAACGGTTTCTGTGAGACTGGCAAGATCTCACGAGGAGATAGAGGAGGCCCAGCGCCTGCGCTATCAGGTATTCTATGAAGAATACGATGCCACCCCGTCCGAAGAAATGACCAAACGCCGCCGCGATATGGATGATCTCGATGAAATCGCCGATCATCTGGTGGTGATTGATAATTCATCCAGCAAGGAAAAAATTGTCGGAACATACCGCCTTTTACAACGCGATGCGGCGGACAATCATGGCGGCTTTTATTCCAGCGGTGAATACGATCTTTCCACAATCCTCAATTCTGACATATCGCTTCTTGAACTTGGTCGCTCTTGTGTCTTACCGGAATTCAGATCCCGCCCTGTCCTGCAACTTCTCTGGCAGGGTATCGGCGGTTATATTACTGAACACAATATTGAATTGCTCTTTGGCTGCGGCTCTCTGCACGGTACCGAAGTGACCAACATCTCAAGACCGCTGTCTTATATGTATCACTACCATATGGCCCCGGATAATATCCGCGTGCGTGCGCTGGAGCATCGCTATATCAACATGGATATCATTCCAAAAGATGATCTCGACCCGAAGGTGGTTTTCAATGAATTGCCGCCTTTGCTGAAGGGTTACCTGCGCATTGGTGCCAAAGTTGGTGACGGTGCTGTCATCGATCCGGAGTTTAATACCACCGATGTGTTCATTGTCATGCCGACCGACACCATGACCCAGCGCTACCGCGCCCATTACGAACGCAAAAATCAGAAGCCCATGCCGGGCGGCAAAAACCATTCGCAAGACAAGGAACCCCTGCAAGACATTGCTGCCTTCATGGGAGGAACGGCACGGGGAACTGTCTAATGCGTAGTTTTATCGCCGGCTGCAAGCTGGCCGTCTTTGCCGTGCTGTGTGTATTGGTTATTATCGTTCAGGGCGCATTTATTCTCATTTACAAAGGCCCGGCCTCTTATATTATTCCCCGCCTCTGGCACAATTGTGTCCGCATGACTTTTGGTATCAAATATCGCGTGGAAGGAACACCACATACCGATAGCCAAACTCTCTATATGAGCAACCACATGTCCTATCTGGATGTCGAAGTTATCGGCAGCGTTCTCAAGGCCTCTTTCGTTGCCAAAGCCGATGTCGAAGGTTGGCCTCTTTTTGGACTGCTGTGCAAATTACAACAAACCGCTTTCATCAGCCGCTCCCGCGTTGATGCTGCAAAAGGAACCAATGCCCTGGAGAGCGTGCTGAACGAAGGCAAAAGCCTGATCATTTTCCCCGAGGGCACTTCGACCGACGGCCAAAGCGTACTCCCTTTCAAGTCCAGTCTCTTTTCAATTGCTTATATTGGTGACAACAAAGATATGGTCGTACAACCTGTGACCGTGCAGCTCGAAAGTGTTGACGGTCATGCCATCGAAACACAGGATGATCGTGATCTTTATGCTTGGCACGTGGATATGACCACTGAATTGCCCGAGCACCTCTGGCGCTTTGCCAAAACTTCAGGGGCGAGCGTTGTATTAAAGTTCCATCCGCCGATCAAAGCTTCGGATATTAATGATCGAAAAGTACTTGCCAAACTATGCTATGAGCAAGTAAGCAAGGGGCTGGAAAACAACAACCATGCCCGGACGCAAGAACAAACACAGGCAGCCTAAACAGCAAATATAGAGGAGAAACACAATGTCCGTCATAGAACCCGAAGAAATTTCCAAGCTCCAGGCCTATTTACAAAAAGTATTCAGGCATGAAGGCATTGCCCTCAAAATGCGTGAAAAAGTCGAAGATTCAGTAGAAGTCATCATCAATGGCGAATTTATTGGTGTTATCTATAAAGACGAAGAAGACGGCGATACCTCCTATAACTTCAATATGGCTATTTTGAGTATTGACCTAAATGAGAGCGCCTAAAATCAGTAACCCTTTGCCTGACTACCCCAAAATTTGCTAAAATTGTAAGTATTGGTGCAAAAAAAAGGCACAAGGGTGGGCCACTGATGAAACTTCTCAGATTTCTGAGCTTTACATCTCTTCTATGTTTTTGTTCTACAACGGCTTTTTCAGCTTTTGGAGCCGAGCCTGTGCGATTTGATCACACCGTACCCCTGCGCGTACAGAAGAACATTGAGTCATACACACAGAAAAACCAAGCCAAAATGCCTGAAATTACCCCTGAAACAGCAAGAATCGCAGGCACAGATCTGAATGAAGACGGCATCAACGAATTTATTGTCACAACACAAAATTGCCAGAGCCAGAAAAAATCGAGCAAAAAGATTACATGCCCCTATTTAATCATGGCTGATAAGGGCAGGTCTGTGATCCTCCTGGGCAGTATCAAGGCGCGCTCTATTTCTCTGGCCAACAGTTATTCACATGGCGTCAAAGACATTCGAGCTTATGATAACGAGCTAAACCATTTTGACTATAATCTCTACACTTGGGAACCATCTCGCTCTCACTATACAATGATAGATGAGGGACAATGATGCAAAACAGAATAAATATGATCCAACGCATTTTTATAGCGCTCCTGATAATGTTTTGCCTCACAGCAGGTTCAGGGGTAGCGAGCGCAGCAACGTACTACATCTCCACAACGGGCAACGATCAGACCGGTAACGGCTCTATCAACTCTCCTTTCAAAACCTTCGAACAAGGCGCGAGCGTTTTAAGACCCGGCGACACGCTCTATGCCCGCGGCGGAACGTATCAACGCACCACAGATCGCTGGAATCCGCCAAGCGGCACCTCATGGAACAACGCCGTAACCATAGCCGCTTATCCGGGGGAAGAGGTGATTGTCACGCCAAACAGGAACACTGTCTTTGCTTTTGCAGCCACGGACATCCAGTACGTCATTATGGACGGCCTGATTATGGATGCGCAGGGCAAATCGACTGTGATCAACATGCAGCCTCAAAATCACCATATCCGGTTTAGTAATGGTGAAATGAGAAACTCGTCTAATTCACTCATGCAAAGCGGCAAGGCATCGCATCTGCAAATCCTGAACATGAAAATTCACGGCTCAAAAGAGGACTATGGTATCTATCACAATGGAAATTTCGGGCTTATAGAGGGCAATGATTTCTATGACAATGGTGGATATGGCCTGCATCTGTGGAGTTCGACCGGTACCGTAAACGACAATATTATTATCAACAACCGGTTCCACAACAATGGCTGGGTCGAACGGCCGGGGTCGGGCGGCTTAAGAGGCGGCATGATCACCGGCGGCGGCAACGCCCGCAACCAGATAATCAACAATGTTTTCTCGAATAACCCGCGCGGCCTTATTGTAATGAAGGGCAACGGGCCAGACACGAAAGTTTATAACAACACGTTCTACGGCAACAGCAGAACCGGGCTGTTGGTTAACGATCCGAAAACCGATGTCCGGAACAATCTTTCTTATAACAATGGCGAAGGTAACCCTATTGTAAGCGGTGCCACCGCCTCCAACAATTTGTTCGGCACCGATCCGAAATTCACCAATGCAAGCGGCGGCGATTTCAGTCTTCAGGCCGGAAGCCCGGCCATCGGCGCGGGCGTCAACATCCCTGGCGTTACAACCCCCGGCCCTTCAGGCAATCCCGACATCGGTGCCACTCCATCAGGCTTACCGGTGCCGGCAAGCGGTGGCGGCAGCAGCGGCGGTAGCTGCACGACAGGAACGCCCGCCACGCCCAACCCCAACGGCCAAACTTTTTATGTCTCCCCGGGCGGCGGCGGTGGCGATGGATCGGCAGGCTCGCCCTTTGGTTCCCTGCGGGAGGGGATAGCCAATCTTTCACCCGGCGACACGCTTTATCTCAACAGCGGAACCTATACCGGCTCCTCAGCTTTTAATAATCTGCCGGGCGGAACCTCATGGGACGCTGCCACCACCATTGCCGCGGCGCCCGGTGCAACGGTGACTTTAAAACGGGAATCGGGGGCGAATTCAATCCTGCACACAAAGCCAGATCAGGAATACATCACTTTTGACGGTCTTATTTTCGATGGCGAGCGCGGGGGGGGGGGCAATATCGTTATCGCAAGCGAATACATCCGGATTATGAACAGCGAAGTCAAGGACTCAGGGGGGCAAGGTATTCTTCTCGGCGCAGGATCAGGAAACGGAGAGTTTATTAATCTTAATGTGCATACCAACGGGTGGACGCCTCATTGGGGCGGCGACGGCAGCCCCGGAAGCCGAGACTTTAATCATGGTATCTACGTTAACAGCAGCAACAACCTGATTAAAGATTCACAGTTTAATGGAAATTTTGGCACTGGCATTCACGTATTCGGCACAAACACAGAGCCGTCCAACAACATCATCATTAACAACCAAGCCAACAATAATGCTGCAGCAGGACGCAGGGGAAAAGGGATTATCGTTACTGTAGGCAATAACAATATTGTTGCCAATAACGAGCTCTCGGGCAACCGGAGCGGACTTGTTGTTAATTGGGGCGCGAGCAATACATCTGTTTGCGGCAACAACAGCTCTAACAACGACGAATACGGTGTGCTGGTCGACCAAAAAGGAGGCACTACAGGAACACTGGTTGGGCCCAACACTACTTCTGGTAACGGTGTCAGTGACCTTCGTAGTCTGGAAAGCAGCACGGATTTAAATTTTTCCGGATGTGACGCGTTGATTGCCGGGCTTCCGGCCAGCGCACTCGTAGCGCCCGGTGGTGCGCCTGTGAACTGCCCCTCCTCGGGCGCTGGTGGTGGCAGCAGCAGCAGCGGTGGCTCCACAGGACCCAGGATTAACCCTAGGCCATTCAGGCCTGCCCGCACTACCAGCACCCCTCGCCGTAGTCGTGGCGACTGTTCACCGGGCATACCCTGTGTCGTAGCAAAAGGCAGCGGCCAAAACGCACCCAAAACCGCCAACCCAACCTGCGATGCCGATTTCATGAACCAGATTTATGCGCGCGCTTTTCTTGAGGCCGAACGGGAAAACATTATCAATGAAACTGTAATTCGCAAACCCGACAGCATCCTGGAGTACAGTTGCTTTGATGATTTCGTTAGCAGGGCTGCGGACCATGCAGGACCACTTTTTACAGAAACAGACGAATTCGAAGACAAATTAATCGGTATTGGCCTGGCAATTCCAGCTCTTAATATAAGCATCCCATTTGACGATTTTACGGATGGGTTTGATGATCTTTTTGAGAAGTACGAAGACAAGGTGCTTAAGGATTTTAATTTTGCCTATGCAGAAACTTTGGCGAAACTTCAAGAGATTAAGCTACCAGGTGGCGTTCAACTACCTGAACTACCGTTCTTTCAGTCCGAAGGGCTTGTCCCTGATATCGGTGAGCTACTTGACCAATTGATAGCCGCGATACCTAGCTTCTCAATAACGTTCGGCACATATATGGGGGACGAAAAACTGGATAGATCCCTGGAAAATTTAGTTCTGGAATCGTTGGAATCTTATACAGATGATAATTTCGGTCATGATTTTCTGGGAGGCGCTGCCGGAATCAATGGAGATAGCGGATATGGCTGTGCAACCATGAATGCCGTTTGGCATCTGGCCAAATGCCGCAACTTTGCTCTGGATGATGCGCTCTTAAGTTTTGATAACATAGCCAACACAGACCCACGATTATTACCAAGAGAATGCTCGGGGGAGGACGCCCCACTCATCACACTTGAAATCATTGATGTTGCCGACAACCAAGACTTTCAATATGTCGAATTTAAAACACTCGATGTCAGTCACTTTAGAGCTGAGTGCGGAGAGCCAATTTCAACCGGCGTAGCGATCACGAAAATTATATTTCAAACAAACGATAACGGCATTGTAACCAGCAGAGATAAAGTCTCTTACGATGGTCATATTTGTTCAAGTCCGGGCTGTTACTATAACGCCGAATTAGGGATATGCGAGGATTAGAAACATAAAAAATCAAAAGCTATTTGCGTATATGGGGTATATTTTAGTAAAATTAAAAATGAGGGAAAAGGCAGACATAATGGCAATATTCAGAGAAATATCAGGAATTCTGCATAAATCTGCAGTTTTGAGCACAATTTGTATAGCTGTGCTCCTATTCCCCCATCAGGCTAACACACAGGAAATTGCGGATACCCCCTGCGATGAAGTTTATTTTGACTCTCTCGAAGCGCGGGCATGGCTGGAAGCACAGCGCGAAATAACCCAAAATCAAAATCTGATCTTTAAAGCGGATAGCGTCCTCGAATACACCTGCTTTGATAAATTTGCCAATGTTCTGGCCAGAGAAGCCCTGACAATGTTTAGTGAAAATAGTACGAGATGGGGCGCCGAAATCCTGGACGACCAAAGCATGGATAGAGCCTTAGACGCTCTCGTCGGTGGCGCCATTAGCAACTGGGTCAGTTTGAATTTTGGTCACAGCTTTCTGGGCGGAAGAATGGATGGCCCAGATTCAGATTATAGCCCCGGATCAATATCAGGCGGGTCCTATGGTTGCAGCAACATGGACAATGTCTGGTTCAGAGCTAAATGTGTAAACTTCGCAGAGAATGAAAATGAAGATGGATTTTATACTTTTGAACACTATGCAGAAAGTCCGGATAAACGTCATTTACCAGAGCGCTGCCTTGAAGGCCAACCGGAACCACGCTGGGATGGCATGTTACGTGCAGCAATCACGACAACGCTAGGAGGAAACAAATCAAGACCTGAATGGCCTCAAGATCCACTCAAGGTGGTTGAGGGCCTCATGAACAACGAAAATTGTGGAGTATGGTTCACGCCACCTATGCCGACAGGAATTATAGTGCGTCGTCCCGTTAAGCAACCACGCGAATATGAAGAAAAAGTCTGTTTTCAGACTGGCTGTACTTATGTCCCTACAAGCCGTAACGACGGCTCATGTGTGTCAAATTAATACCCTAATGGTATTTACCTGACAAAAGGCCTTTAAAGTCACCCTCAAGAAACTCAGGATTGGTTTCAAGAAAACGCAGCACCGTATCCATGTTTTTCTTGCGATCAATCGGCACGGTCCCAGGATTGTCATGCATAATCTGGCCTCCCTGCTCCACCTCAACAAGCTTGTCTCTTATACTACCCAAAAGCTCCGGGTGATCGCCTTCCAGCTTGTCCCGGGTCTCACGGAATTGCTCCAAAGCCTTATCCCGCACTTGCTTTTTCTCTTTTTTACGGTAAATTCGTTTCAAATGCACTCTCCTGCCATATGCAATATACTACCCAAGAATAACGTTAAATAGTTACCAAAAGGGAAAAATGCTAAAAATGTACCGCACGCTCATGGCAGCCGGGGAACCGGTTTTAACCCGTATATTGGAACGCCGCAGCCTTAAAGGCAAAGAGGACGAAACGCGCATGGGCGAGCGAAAGGGCAAGCCGGGCCTGGAACGCCCCGATGGTCAGCTTGTCTGGCTCCACGCCGCCAGTGTCGGCGAAGCCCAATCGGCCCTGATTTTGATCGAAGAGTTGCTCGCCAAAAACACATCGATGCATGCTCTGGTCACAACCGGCACTGTCACATCGGCCAAAATGATGGCCAAAAATTTACCAGAGCGTGCCTTTCATCAATTCTACCCCCTCGACCATCCGGACTGGGTTGCAAATTTTATGAACCACTGGCACCCCGATCTGGTGCTCTGGATGGAATCCGAGCTATGGCCGAACATGCTGGCCGAGATTAAAGAGCGCAACATTCCTGCCGCCCTCGTCAATGCCCGACTATCGAGTAAATCTTACAGGTTCTGGAAGATGGCCGGTGGCAGCACACGCAAAATACTGAATACCTTTTCTCTTGTCCTAGCCCAAACCGAAAAAGATGCGCGGCGCTATCAATCCCTAAAGGCTCATAACGTCATCACCACAGACAACATAAAATACAGCGCTGCTGCCCTACCCTTTGACGAACAATCTCTAACAAACCTCTCCTCTATGTGTGGCCGACGGCCCGTGTGGCTATACGCCAGCACTCATGACGGCGAAGAAGACATGGCCTGCCGCATTCATCAGATACTCAAACATACAATGCCCGAGCTGCTGACCATTATCGTTCCGCGCCATCCTGAGCGCCGCGGCGATATCATGACTGTATGTGAAGAAAACAAACTACAAGCCTGCCTGCGCGGTGACAATCACAACCTTCCCAATCCAGATGATGAGATTTATATCGCTGATACGCTGGGTGAGCTCGGCCTGTTCTACCGACTTGCGCCCATCGCCTGTATCGGCCGCTGCTTTAGCAATGATGGCGGTGGTGGCCACAATCCGATTGAGGCGATGCAGCTTAACTGCGCCGTTTTGTTTGGACCCAACGTCCAAAACCTGCAGGAAATCTATGATGAAATTAATCTGTCCCAATCCGCCCTGCCCGTTGCAAATGAAACCGAACTCATCGAAACGCTACGTTATCTGCTGGAAAACCCGAAAGCCCTGCATGACATCCAAAGCAAAGCCCTCATTTTTGCGCAGGACAAAGCCAATGTCCTGGACCGCGTCATGCAAGCGCTCGATCCTTTGCTTGAACAATCCGGCATCACAAAGAGGGCCGCGTAACAATGTGTTTCCCGTTAAAATTAAAAACACCTTCTTTCTGGTACCGCCGCCCGGATAGCAAACCGCCGCCACAGGAACTGGCCCTGACACCGCTGAGTTGGGTCTATGGCACCGGCCACCGCATTAACACCACCTGCCATAGCACTGAAAAAGCCGCCATGCCTGTCATTTGTGTCGGCAATCTTGTCGCCGGCGGCAGCGGTAAAACCCCTGTCGCCCTCAGCTTGATGCAACTGATAACCGGCAGCAAGCTTGCCGACAGCCCGCATTTTCTTACCCGGGGTTATGGGGGCCGTGAAAAAGGCCCGCTGCTGGTTGATTATTTTGAAAGCAATGCCAGGGAAGTTGGAGACGAAAGTCTTTTGCTTGCCAAAACGGCTTTCACCATTCTCTCTGCCGACCGCCCTGCCGGTGCCCGTTTTGCCAAAGAAAAAAACGCCGATCTTTTGATCATGGATGACGGGCTACAAAACCCCTCACTACACAAAGATATTTCTCTTGTCGTGATTGATGGCGCGTCAGGTTTCGGCAACGGAAAATTACTCCCTGCCGGGCCATTGCGTGAAACCCTGCCATCCGGCTTTGATAAGGCCGACGCTTTCGTTCTCATCGGTAAAGATAAAACCGGCGCGGTACATAAGCTGCCTGAAGATAAGCCGCTCTTTAATGCCCATGTCGAAGTGCCGGACGATCACAAACCACCGACAACAAAGCCCTACCTTGCCTTTGCCGGGCTGGGACGACCGGAAAAATTCTATCATCTTTTGCAAAAGCTCAATTACGATATCGCCAGCTGGCATCCATTTCCGGATCATTACGCTTACAAGCCCGATGATATTTATAAATTGATCGAAGAGGCCAAAACCAAAAACGCCACGTTGATTACCACAGAAAAAGATTTCCTGCGCCTGCCGGAAGAAGACTGGGGCGTGGATATTTTGCAGCTACCAATACAACTGGTCTGGGAAGATGAATCCGCCGTCATTGCCTTCATAAAAGATAAGCTTAAGAATTAACATTGTTTAGAAAATCAGAATTCTCCGGCCGCTTGTAAGGAAGATCACCCTCTTCAATCGCCTCTTTTGTACGAAAATAAATGGCCTCAAGATTTCGGGCATATAATTTCTTGCCCGCTTCCGACAACATCTGCTTCTGACAGATACGATCCAAAAACTCGATCACATGCGTTGGCCGCGCTTTGTCCGGCCCAACCTCATCACGATAGAGCTGCGTTTCAAACTTGGTCACATTATAATGCAGCCCCGCTGATGTGGCGATATCCGCCTCATGCAAAAGCAACCCCATAAGCGTCAGGTCCCGCCTGTCCTTAAGAACCGCCAAATCATCCTTCAGCTGCGGCTCCTTACCATCTATAAAATGATAGTGATACGCCGTTTTCATCTGCGACACCGGGTTATCCGGGTCCATCAACGGCGAAGCATCCGTACACAAAAGCAGCGTCTGAATATCAGAAAGGTCGCCTTCATTTCCGCACCCGGCCTCACACAAATAAGGTCGCGCCAGCTCAAAAGATATCTTTTCCACGCGGCTAGGGTGATGCACGCCCTCGCCATCGGTATTGCCCCGCCCATCATGACCGAGATCATGAACGCAGGCCGCCATCAATAGAATTGCAATCTGCTTTTTGGTCAGCGCATCATCACTACCCTCATAAATTTTATTATGATGAACGATCACATTGATGAGCTGAAAGGTTACATTTCTATAGTGCATATTATTGTGATACGGCACTCTATTCTCGACCTCAGCGAGAATACTGGCCACCAGCACGCAATTCTTCATCACCTCATCATTCAAGCCAAAATGATCAACCGCGAAAATACAAATAGCCGTCAGAGACGGTACTTTGTCGTTATGCCAGGACCGGAACAAATCAACCATGCTGCGTGTATGTCTTTGCAAATCCCAGTCCTCAGCAAAAACAAATCGGGTACTGTTCTTTACATCGAGCAAATCCGGCTCCAGATGTACTGTAACCTTACCAAGCGCCTCAAGCACCGCTTCATACGTCGCCCACGACGCATCCGGCGTTTGCGATAATATCGTATCTTTGAGAGGTTTTAATGAAAGCATATGAAATCGAGGCCAAAAAACTATTCCAGTTGCCTATTATACAGGATTTAGGGCATAACAATAAGCCATAAGTAAGGATAAAATAATGGCCAAAAACGGCACAGAGAAATGGACCCCCGATAGCTGGCGCACAAAGCCGGTTTTGCAGCAGCCCGCCTATCAGGACGAACAGGCGCTGAAAGCCATTGAAGCCGAACTGGCCGGTCAACCGCCGCTGGTTTTTGCCGGTGAAGCCCGCAATTTGCTGGAAAATTTGGGCAAAGCTGCGAATGGCGAAGCGTTCCTCCTCCAGGGTGGCGATTGCGCTGAAAGTTTTGCCGAATTCAACGCCAATAAAATCCGCGACACGTTTCAGGTTATTTTGCAAATGGCGGTGGTTCTGACCTATGCCGGCGCAGTTCCTGTTATCAAGGTTGGACGGATTGCCGGACAATTTGCCAAGCCACGCTCCAGCGATACCGAGACCCAAGGAGATGTAACCCTGCCGAGTTATCGCGGCGACAATATCAACGGTTTTGATTTCACAGCCGAATCCAGAGTGCCAGACCCGCAACGCATGTTGAAGGCCTATCATCAGGCCGCCTCAACGCTCAACCTGCTGCGCGCTTTTGCCAAAGGCGGCTATGCTGATTTGCAACGTGTCCATGGCTGGAACTTGGGCTTTGTTGCCGACAGTCCGCTGGGTGAGCGCTATGAAGACCTCGCCAATCGCATTGAAGAAGCGCTTGGTTTTATGGCCGCTTGCGGCGTAACCGGTGATACGGTTCCGGCCATCCGCGAAACCAGCTTTTACACCTCACACGAAGCCCTGCTTCTGCCCTATGAGCAAGCGCTAACCCGCACGGACAGCCTCACAGGCGACTGGTACGATACTTCCGCGCATCTGCTGTGGATCGGTGCCCGCACCCATCAGGAAGACCATGCGCAGGTTGAATACTTACGCGGCATTAAAAATCCGCTCGGCTTGAAATGTTCACCTGATCTTGATCCGGATGAATTGCTACGCCTGATTGATATTTTAAACCCCGACAATATTCCTGGCCGCCTGACACTGATTGCACGCATGGGCCATGATAAAGTTGAAGATAAACTGCCGCCGCTGCTACGTGCCATCAAAAAAGAAGGGCGCAACGTTGTCTGGTCCTGCGATCCGATGCACGGCAACACAGAAAAATCATCCAACGGTTACAAAACCCGCCGCTTTGACAATATCCTTGCGGAAGTAAAAGGCTTTTTTGCTGCCCACAAAACCGAAGGTACTCATCCCGGCGGCGTTCATTTTGAAATGACCGGCCAGGATGTCACTGAATGCGTCGGCGGCGCCCAGGATATCGGCGACGAAGATCTGTCCAGCCGCTACCACACCGCATGCGACCCGCGCCTTAACGCCAATCAGGCGCTGGAGCTGGCTTTCCTGATCGCCGATGAGCTCAAAGCCCTGCGCAGCAATACAAAATCACAACCCTTGGCGGCCGCCGCCGCGGAGTAAAATGCCTAAAAATATCAACATCGTTCTGGCCCAAATCAACCCCATCGTCGGGGATCTGGCTCATAACATGGATAAAATCCACGCCGCCTGGAAAGATACGCCGCAAAATACCGACCTCATCGTCTTTCCCGAAATGGTCATCTGCGGCTACCCGCCCGAAGATTTGGTCCTCAAACCATTCTTCATGGACAGCGTCGAACAGGCCGTGAATACGCTCGTAAAAGAAAGCACAAATCATAGCGCCGCCATCCTGCTTTCCACGCCATGGCGGATTGATGGAGAAACCTTTAATGCCGTTCATCTTGTTCACAAAGGAAAAATTCTGGCCACACGCACCAAACGTCATTTGCCCAATTACGGTGTGTTTGATGAACAACGCCTATTTACCCCTGGCCCTTTGCCTGAACCCGTTGAGTTCAAAGGCGTACAGCTCGGCATCATGATCTGCGAAGACATGTGGCACCCTGACGCTGCCAGCCACCTCAAACAACAAGGCGCGGAGATTTTAATCGTTATCAATGCCAGCCCGTTTGATTCAAAAAAACATGACATACGCCTCCACCTCGCGCAAGCGCGCACCGATGAAACCAAACTACCGCTCCTCTACGTTAATCAAGTCGGCGGACAGGATGAATTGGTTTTTGATGGTGGATCTTTTATTCTCGATGAACAGGGTTCTGTTATTGCCAAGGCAAAAGTTTTTGAAGAAGATATCCTTTCCTATCCTTCTGAGCAGGTACAACGCGCGGAAGGATCTGGTCAGGACAGCAAGAGTGAAATTTACAAGGCACTCACGCTTGGCCTGCATGACTACATCGAGAAAAATAACTTCCCCGGCGTTCTCATTGGCCTCTCGGGCGGTATTGATAGCGCCCTGTCCGCCGCAGTGGCCGTGGATGCGCTGGGACCGGAACGCGTCCATTGCGTCATGATGCCCTCGCGCTATACATCACAAGACAGCCTCGACGATGCGCAGGAACAAGCCGATACGCTCGACATTAAACTTGATACCATTCCCATCGAACCGGTGGTTGAGCAATTCAATACCATCATGAGCGATCATAAAGATTCCTCCGTCACGTTTGAAAATATTCAATCCCGCACCCGCGCTGTCATTTTGATGGCTCTGTCCAACGCCACTGGAAAAATGGTGCTCTCGACGGGCAATAAATCAGAAATGGCAGTCGGTTACGCAACGCTTTACGGCGATATGTGCGGCGGCTTTAATGTGCTGAAAGACATCTATAAAACGCAAGTCTACGAACTGGCAAAATGGCGCAACGAACAAGGCGAAGTGATACCCGAACGTGTCATTACAAAAATTCCGACCGCCGAGTTAAAAGACAATCAAAGTGATCAGGATACATTGCCGCCTTACGACACGCTGGATGATATCCTGACTTGTTTGATCGAACAGGATATGGGCATTGATGACATCGCGGGGCGCGGCCATGAGCGCGAGATGGTTGAAAAAATCTGGCAAATGCTGGGCCGCGCCGAATATAAGCGCTGGCAATCACCACCAGGCATCAAAATCACCGCCCGCGCCTTTGGCCGTGACCGCAGATATCCGATCACCAATCATTTTACCAACATCAATAAAGCCGGCTCATAGCCGCCCTGTTTGACATGCATAGCTACATTCCCTACACTCTGTTGTCATAAGGAGTATCTATGGGCGTAGCTTTAGTAAATTTAGATGAAAATGTTCTGGTCACACCCCTGTGGGCAATAGAGCCAAATAATCAAGGGGTAGAAACACAAGGAACGGCTGAGACGTTTAACGAGCAAAGTTGGTTCACACCGAAAGTGGATCATCTGCTACGGGCAAAGGATTTTTTGGACGCTGCCGAAGCCACAAAAGAAAAAGGATTTTATAAGCTTTGCTACCTTCTGAACTCCTACAAGTACCTGGTACAGTCTGTTCATCATATCCCACATGATCTTGATCCACGAAAACTGGCCCGGGCCGCAGAAGGTCCATACTTACCGAACAGCAGCACGCTCTTAACTGACAGCTTTGACAAATATATTGAGCATATTGTTGATAACGGAGTTATTACGGCACAGCAACTCGTCCATAGCACCAAAGGAGCTATTCTGGAGAAAAATGCCCGCGATGAATGGAAGAAAAGAAAAGGAACTTATAAGGTTTTTGATTACCTGTATCTGGCAGAAAAAGTCATGGCAAGGGTTTTGGAGATTGAAAATCGGCCTGAGGAAATCCTGATAAAGCAGCAGCTTCATCAGGAAATCCAAACCTGCCTTAAGGCCTCCGATCCTCGTATTGCAGGTCAAGGTAGAAGAGATACAACAGAAAGGCCCGTTTCCCTCATAAAGCAACTTCCTGAAGACTTTCAGATATACTTGGCTCTCAATCATTCAAAGCTTCATCCGCTTCCGCCTAACGAACTACACATCCACTAACACCCACACAACGCTTTATTTTTGCCTAAATCTCCGCTATAAGCGGCGGGGACTACTGGTTTAACAGGAAAAACTCATGACCGTAAAAGTACGATTTGCCCCCTCGCCCACTGGCCATCTCCATGTCGGCAATGCCCGCACGGCGTTTATCACGTGGCTGTTCGCCCGTGCGCAAAACGGCCATTTCCTGCTGCGCATTGATGACACCGACCAGGAGCGCTCCAAACCCGAATATGAAGAAGACATTGAATCCGCCCTGATCTGGCTGGGTATGCAGTGGGATGAAAAGGCCAATCAAAAAACCCGCACATCTCGCTATCAGGAACAAATCGAAAAGCTGAAATCTGATGGCCGTCTTTATGCCTGCTATGAAACACCCGAGGAATTATCACTGAAACGAAAAACGCAGCTATCCAGTGGCAAGCCACCAATTTATGACCGCTCTGCGCTGGACCTCACGAACGAGCAAAAAAAATCCTACGAAGACGAAGGCCGCACGCCGCACTGGCGGTTCAAGCTCGAACATGAACCGATCGAATGGAATGACCTGATCCGCGGGTCCGTTAAATTCAACGGCGCCGATCTGTCCGATCCCGTCGTCATCCGTGAAAATGGCAACCCGCTTTATCATCTTTGCTCGGTCATTGATGACATCGACTTTAACATCACCCACGTGGTGCGCGGCGAAGACCATGTCTCCAACACCGCCGCCCATGTGCAAATGTTTGTTGCCCTTGGTGCGACACCGCCGGAATTCGTGCATCTATCACTGATATCCGATGCTGAAGGCGGCAAGCTGTCCAAACGCCTCGGCTCGATGAGCATCAAGGATTTACGCGATGAAGAAGAACTGGAGCCAATGGCACTGGTTAGCCTGCTTGCGCGTCTTGGCACCTCTGATCCGATTGAGGCCTTTCAGTCTGTCAAACCTATTATTGAGAGCTTTGATTTTTCTAAATTTTCCCGCGGCACGCCGAAATTCGACCCTGATGAATTACTGCGCCTCAATGCCAAAATCCTGCACGACACACCGTTTGAAAGCATCAATGTCCGACTGGCGCAAATGGGGCTTGAAAACCTTGATGAAGAATTCTGGAATGCCGTCCGCGCCAATTTAGAAAAACTCTCCGACATCAAGGACTGGTGGAATGTTGCCAAAGGTCCGGTCGATCCCGTGATTAATGACCCTGATTTTATCGAACAAGCCGCGACGTTGTTGCCCGAAGCGCCATGGAGTGAAAACACATGGAGCGAATGGACCGCCGCCGTCAAAGACAAAACCGGCCGCAAGGGCAAAGAGCTGTTTATGCCGCTGCGTCAGGCGCTCACCGGGATGGAACACGGCCCCGAACTGGCCAACCTCCTTCTGCTCATCGGCCCCGACAAAACCCGCGAGCGCCTGCAAAGCCATAAAAAAGCGGCTTAGGTCACCATGACCACACAGCCAACAAACCCCATCATAATCCTCGTCGATCCCCAGCTTGGTGAAAATATCGGCGCGGCGGCGCGGGCGATGTTTAATCTCGGCCTTGATGAATTGCGCCTTGTAAAACCCCGTGATGGATGGCCGAGCCTGGCGGCTGATAAAAATTCCGCTGGTGCGCTGGCGCAAATGCAACCTGTGCAGGTTTTTGAAACATTAGCCGAGGCGATTGCCGACCTGCATTACGTCATGGCCGCCACCGCCCGCCCACGCGATATGTTGAAACCTGTCTACACCCCCAAATCCGGCATTGAAGAATGCCGCACCCGCGCCGCTGAGGGTCAGAAAATCGGCTGGATATTCGGCCCCGAACGTATGGGCCTGATCAATGATGCTATCGCCAAATCTCATGGCGTGATTACCATCCCCACCAATCCGGATTTCAGCTCCCTCAATCTTGCGCAATCGGTGGCGTTGCTGGCTTATGAATGGCTGCGTGGTGACGACGATATACCGGATAAAGTTTTAGACCCCGGCGACAGCTTTCCTGTGGAACAGAAAAAACTCGAAGAATTTCTAACAAGGCTGGAAGACGAGCTTGAAACAAAGCGTTTCTTCCGCACCGAAGAAATCCGTCCGACGATGAAACGTAATATCAGAAACATGTTCACCCGCGCCGATCTCACCGATCAGGAGGTGCGGACACTCCACGGCATGGTTTCAGCCCTCATAGAACAAAGAAAACCGCCCGAACCTAAGTAAGGGCGGCTTCCTAATAATTCTTTTAACAAATCTAACGTGAATAAAATTCCACGACCAGATTCGGTTCCATCTGCACCGCGTATGGAATTTCTTCCAGCTGTGGAATGCGCAAGAACGTCGCTTTCATCTTTTTCAGATCGGAATCAACATAGTCCGGAATGTCACGCTCTGGCGTTTGTGTCGCCTGGATTACCATCGGCAGCTGGTGCGAGCCTTCCTTGATCTCAACGACATCGCCTTCTTTTAACTGATAAGACGGAATATTGACGATCTTGCCATTCACCAAAATATGTTTGTGGTTGATGAACTGGCGCGCTGCAAAAACGGTCGGCACAAAAGACGCACGGTATATAACGGCATCAAGACGACGCTCAAGCAGCCCCACCAGATTCTGACCAGTATCGCCACGCAGGCGGTCGGCCTCATGATAGTAACGGCGGAATTGTTTTTCACCAATAGAGCCGTAATAGCCCTTTAGTTTTTGCTTGGCCATCAACTGCGTACCGTAATCGGTTGGCTTGCTACGGCGCTGGCCGTGCATACCGGGGGCAGTTTGACGAGTGTTATAGGGTGATTTGGGACGCCCCCACATATTGCCGCCAACGCGGCGGTCAATCTTGTGTTTGGCGCTTTGACGCTTACCACTCATTGCTTTTCTCCTTTTTTGTCCCAACAGACCATTATGGTTTGATTGTCCCTTATTGTGGCCAATCAACGGGGGTCACCTGACCCCACTTTCTTGGGAAGTGAACGAAATATACGGAAAAACCAGAAAATGTCAAGAAAAAGGCCCCGCAAGGGGCCTCTCACCTATAATAAGCTATAAACCTCAGCCTATGCGGCTCTGATGTTCTTCAGGAAGCCTTCAACCTCAACCTTCATAGTCTCGGAACGCTCGGAAAGCTCCTTGGCCACGCCCAGAACCTCGCCGGCACTACGCCCGGATTCACCGGCGGCATCACTAACCCCGGTAATCGTGCCGGTCACCTCATTGGTCCCGGTTGACGCCTCCTGCACGTTGCGGGAGATTTCCATCGTCGCTGTGGTCTGCTCTTCCATCGCCGAAGCAATCGAGGTTGCGGTATCATTCAACTCATCGATCAACTTCGAGACATTGGCAATCGCAGCAACAGCATCGTTGGTTTCAGTTTGAACGCTGTTGATCATACCGGCAATTTCGTCGGTTGCTTTTTGGGTTTGGGCAGCCAGAGATTTCACCTCATTGGCCACAACTGCAAAGCCCTTACCAGCCTCCCCGGCACGCGCCGATTCAATCGTTGCATTCAGCGCCAGCAAATTGGTTTGCTCGGCGATATCGGTAATCAGCCCAATGACCTCACCAATCCGGCCCGCCGCATCAGATAGACGCTGCATGGTTTCTTGCGTCTCCGCCACTGACGTTGCCGCTGTCTGCGCATTTTTCGTCGACTGTGTCACCTGTGACGCGATGCCCTGAATAGACGCTGTCAGCTCTTCAGTCGCCGACGCTACATTCTGAACATTGGCCCCCGCCTCATTGGCCGCCGCAGCAACAATTGTCGCCTGCTCATTGGTTTGATTGGCAATCGTGCTCATGGACTGTGATGTTGCTTCCATCTCGGTCGCAGCCGCAGCCAAGCCATTCAAAAGATCTCCTGTCTTTTCATCAAAGCTTTCAATGAGGGCCTCAATGCGCTCCGTACGCGCCATTCGCTCTTTGTTGCGCACTTCTTCCTCTTCTGCACTCTTTGCGCGCGCAATCGCATTTTCTTTGAAGACCAGCATGGTCTTGGCAATGTCACCGATCTCATCCTTACGCTCTGTACCTGTCACCTCAAATTCGAGATTGTTATCGGCCAGCTCCTGTAAGCCTGCTGTAATATCTGCAACCGGACGCGTGATAGAGCGCACGATCACAAAGCCAAAAACCCCAACAACCCCCAAAAGAACAGCAGAAACACCCGCGGTTAATATAAACATCTGTGTTGCACGATCCTTAAGCTCTACAACCTCATGCTCGATATCCTGTGCAATCCGGTCTTCCACCGTTTTCATCAGATCAATTTTCTTGGTAATAGTGCCGAACCATTGCTTACCGGTAATCCCATTATCCATGAGCACGCCCGGCCCGACATCTCTTGCCACCTGCCGCATACGCTCAACTTCCTTAACGGCAGCCCCGGAGACGGTTTGTCTGTAAAAGCTTTTCCACTCTTCGCCGGCAAGTGTGTCAAAACGAAACAGAAAAGCATCCTGTTGAGCAATCAGAGAGATAAATTTCTGATATACAAGCGGCGCAAAAACACCGCCACCAAACCCGCCAGCACCCATCGCCCGCTCAATTCCGGACTTTTCTTTGGCCTCCAGAAAGTTATTATAAGCCGATAGCTGCTTCGTTGTCTCCGCATCTGTGCTAAGAACCACAGCATAAGAAACAACCGCCAACATTTGGTTGATCGTACCGGTGTAATACTTCGCCATATCAGGCACCTTCCATTGAAGGGAGCCCACACTAGAGCGCGACGAAGAAAGGTTTTTCAGCGCCGATTCCGCTTGCCCAATTCTATTTGCCATTTCTGAATCGAAATGAGAAAGATCAAGTTCCTCTAAGCTCTCCTCAAAATGCTTAAATGCCGAGTCTGTCTCGGAACGTATTTTTCCCATAGTGGACTTGGCCTCACCAGCACCACCTGAGCTAATGTAAACGGCTGATGCCCCCCGCTCCTTTTGCAGCTCATGCACAAGTCCGCTAATAACAGGTGCAAAATGAATAAGCTCAGCCAGTTTTGCATTCTCACCGGCTATTTTCTTTTGTTCAAGCGTAAGATAGCCGGAAAATACCAACATCCCGACAACCGGAATGATCAACGCCATAAAAATACGGGCTTGGATTTTGAAATTACTGAGCTTCATTAGGATATGCCTCCTGCATGTTAAAATCTTCTAGAATGACGCAACACTGAAAGCACTGCCTCAATATTATACTCAAAATAAGAATTGTCTACCACACTAAACACTTAGAAATCTTCACAAACTCACACCGAAGTGATCAAGTTCAATCTCGTAAAGAGAGCCTAATGGTAACATTAAATAACGCTGAAAATTATACCTCTTAAGTATAAGATACATGAGTATGATTAAATAAAAGTTTAGCCCCTTAGAAGTTCACATTCAGAACAAACACATATTTCTGCGTGTCCGAAGAAATTGTCCCTGCATCATAGTTCACATACTTTATTTCTGCAGAGGCCCCTTTGAGAAAATCCGGGTGTGGCAATTTGCGCGCCACCTTGAAGTCCCATTCCGTACCGTAGTCGGTGCTACCTTGCTCCGATTCAAAGTCATGATAAACGGCAATGAATTTGGTACTGTCTATCCACTCATGAATACCATCAGCTTTGTATACAACCTTCACATAACTGTCTTCCAGACCCATAGCCGGTGTCGCCAGGAATTTATCAGCCCAGCCATTAAAGGCATGCAAAGTCGCCAGCGGTGTTCTAAAGGCATTGGTGCCATCACCTTCAAGAGATTCGAAACCCGCCGCAATGGTCAAACCACCCCACGAAACAGACGGCGACACATGGAAGTAATCAGCATCATAATTAAGCATGCTGCTGCCGTAATCTTCCTGCATGGCGTATTCCGCCTGATAGGCAAACTTCACATCATTAAACGAATGAGAACCCGTCGCGCGTACACCATAGGTCTGGTTTGACAAACCACTCGCCGCCGGCAAATCAAAATCGAGGAAGTAGCCATAGGCAGCAACCTTCAACCAGTCATCGACCGTATAGGCCGCATGTAAAATATGGCTATCAGATGATAAATCACCGAGCGGATGGTCACTTCCGAAAATCCTGTTCACATTGCGAATATAACCATATTGCAAATCCAAATCTGGAATGCTGGAATTCTCGATAAAGGCAGCATCAAAAGTCTGCTCATTCTGGCGCCAACCGACCGCACCAACAAAGCGTTGATTGTCTATATTGACGCGCTGGCGTCCGGCCTTAATCTTTGTATCCGGCAGGCCTGACCAGGAAATCCACGCCTGGTTCAGCTCAACCCCATGCGGGTCCGCCACCGTTGGATAACTTGTCTTGCCGTTCACCGTGTCATTGTATTTCTCTGAGCCAAGCTTCCCAACAGCCTCAATCTCTCCCAAAGCCTGAAAGCCTTCGAACACGCCGGTCTCATAACCAAAGCGCGTTCTCACTGTCGACGCTTTTGCATCCTGGGTTAAGCTATCCTGCTCTACCATCTCATAGCGATAGCGCATATTCGCATAAAATTTTCCGTCCTCGATCAACGCCTTCTCGGCATCCCAACCATCCACCGCATGGGCTGGCGCACTCACGGCAAGGCAACAAGCCGTCGCAACGACAGGCAGTGTAAGGCTGTTTAATAACTTGGTGTAAGGACGACGCATATTATTTTCCCCTCGGAGCTGAATAAATCACAAAAAAATTGGAAACAAACGCAGACTTAAAAAGTATTTATGAGTCGGGGGTGGCTCACAAGAAAAACCGAGATTTTATCCCCGATCCTACAGGTGGATGTTACGGGCACCGACATTGAAGCCGGAGTGATCAATGCCAAACCGGAAATATGCAGAAATTGCGTTGCATTTTGCACTCCGGTTTTGGCCCCTAAAGCCTTGATATACAGGTTGTGGCTCCAACAGTATCCACAACCTAAGGATAGTATCCGGGCCGCAAAGGTTAACGCTTTCTTAACAAAACTTGGCGCGCACTTACATATTACTATCATAGGTTGCTTCCGCCCTCCTTTTGCAATTATGGAAACATATCAACCGCTTAAATACATCAATTTTTACTAAAATTTTACCTTTCCATAACGTATAATTAATAAATAGGCAGTATCCTAGTGGAAACTATCTATCCCAAAGAATAAGGCGCGAAAAACGCGCTCCGTGGGGGAAATAAGAAGGTGTGTGATGGGACTAAATAAAGACACAACATTCGAACAACCGAAACAGCCTGTCTCTTTAGACAGCGCGACCCTATCGGCCCTGATCAATCCCGAGAAGGATGAGGTCAATAAAGTCACGCGCGCCGCTCAGGAACAAGAGCAAAACACGCTGAGGCTTGGCCAAAAAGGCGGCACCACCGAACAAAGCAATGGCGTCATGAACCGCGCCCAGGATCTCATTGCGGAAACCGTCAATCTCGAAAACAAAAAAGAAAAAGAAGAAAGGGCGATGCGCTCTGCACTGAAACAGGTTCAGCAACTATTAGAGCAGCAGTTAGAGGAGCTAAACAAGCAAATTGCTGCCTTAACCGAAAAAATTGAAGTTTTGGAAGAAGAAATTTCTGAAACAGAGAAGACTCTCCAAGAAGAATTTGGACCGGACTGGAAAGAGAAATTTAAAAAAGGCGAAGTCGACAGCAATCATCCGCTTTACATGCAATGGCTCATGCAGCAACAGCAATTGAGCGAATTACAACAGCTACGAGACAAGTTGGGGAAAAAGGTTGAAGATTTATCAGCATCAAATGAAAAAATTGATAATGATCAAACTTTGTCCGGCCAGGAAAAATTGGAGAAAAAACATAAACTTCTTGTTGAGGCCAAAGAAACTACTCTTTGGAGTGCGCGAGCCATAGAAAAAATCGAAGGCCCCAATTCTTCCGGTGTTCCACTGAATGAATCAAGCAGCCCTTTACAGGAGAAACTGCAAGAAGGTGCGGTGGTTGAAGGTGACGCGGCAGTTGGGCAAGAAATCCGTGCAGCAGAGTCAAGTGGGTTCGCCTCTTCAAACTTTCTGGCAATGAGTATGAAGGGTGAAGGGACCTACGGGGAAGGCATTGGGAAAGAAGGGCTATCATCAAAAGACACTTTTAATGCCTGCTCTGGTGCTTGTGCAGACCCAGCCCCAACAGAGCAGATGAACATTGATTTGGAAAAAGAAAATACAGCTCCACAGACAGAAAACACAACCTTGCAGACTTCTTTTTAATCTACCGGATAACCGAGGCAGGAGGCTCTTGAAGTGGCACTTTGGCGTGGTGTTGTTTAAAGGCGCTTACGACTCTATTAAAGCCTGCCTCAACTTTGCTGAGCGTGTAGCCATTTCCATTTCCATCTTCATCCGCAAACGGAACTCCATCCACAAAAAACGTTACGGTGGTTAAATCCCCGTTTGAGTTATTGGTATGCAGATCAATATCTATTCCCTGCTGTACAAAGTTGGCCTTTATGGCTCTGATAAGCTGTTCGGGTGGAAATTCTGGATCTTTCGCCAGATTTATAAACACACCAACTCCGTCATTGTTAATTGAATAGTTTTGAGCGGCATCACCTTTTTCCAAGGCGGTCATCTGCCTTTCAAGAGCAGGCCCTTTCTGCGGCAGGGAAACTGGTGTTACCGCACTCGTATCAGCCTTCGCCACCATATCTTGCGCTTTTGCAAAATCTCCGGTTAATCCAGGCATGAACGACAGTGCGCCGATAACAGCAGCGCCAAATAATTTGTTTATTCCTGTTAGTGGTTTCATCATGGCTCAATCCTTCCGTTAACGGGTCGCCCTTGTTTGAATATTGCTGCAATGCAGTCTGGGGGCGGCTCATTGGCCATATAATTGAAGTATTATTAGCACTATTTGGGATTTCGCGCAAGTTTACACTTTTAAACGGAAGTCAACTGTAAAAATACGACATTTATAGCAAAAAATGCCTAAAAAATACCCCCATAGCCCGCAAATCGACTCTGAGAGTCGCATTCCACAATTGACTAATTTTGGCCATTTTCAAAGAAAGAGAGAATCTTGCGCGCAAGTCCCGCAGTGCAGCAATGAAATTTCAAGATTTTAGAAAAGCCGCGAAGCACCCCAATGGGCACAAGCACCCCAATGGGCACAAGCAACGCATCGCGTTGTTCGCATTCTATAAAGGGGGACAAAACATCGCTTTGTTTGCAGACGTTCTAATATAGGGCTATATTTTTTAGACGGAGCACAACTTTTGTACAGTTTCGCATATAGGACGTACCACATCATTTTTTGCAGCTTTATTGCAGCGCTCCAGCCTTCTTTTGCAAACTCTAGCTTTTTCTTCAGGTGAAGAGTTCTCCAAACGTTTCTTCAATTGCTCTTCGTTTTTCTTTTCAAGTTCCTCAGGGGAAAGCTGAACAGTTTCTTTTTTATGCTTTGCGCGCCTTTCCTGCCTTGCTTTTTTTCTCTGCTCCCTTTCAGCAGCTGTTATTTTTTTTACAGGCTCACTTGGCTTATTTTTTGCGTTCTTTTTTTGCTCTTCACGCATTTTCTTTCTCCGAGCCTGGCGCTCTTCTGGGGGAAGATTCTTGAGTTCTTCTCTAAGCTTCTTACGACTTTCTTGCCTTGCTTTTCCGGGTTCTTTCTCAGGAAGTATTTTATCTTCTTTCAATTTCTCCTTCTTCACAACGTCACTCACATGAAGAGCCAGTCCATTATCTTGTTGCGCTATGCCTGCTAAATAAGGAGCGGCGTTAATAGTGGCGGGCGTCAGCAAAACAGCGATAATGCCGATTACAATAAAAGTGCCAAAATATTTTTTCATGGTCTTCTCCTTAAGAAACTTAGTTTACAGCGGTAGAGCGCTTACCCAAAGCTCCCTGCTCTGTTTGATTTTCTCCGTAAACGACAATTTTACGAATGTCTTCACCGAAAATACCGTAAAGCAAGGGCTGACGACAGTTTTCAAGAATGGCGACATCGTAAATTTCTTTAACATGCCCAGTAATTGTAATGGAATGAAGGCACTCCATTTTTTTAAGATCAATAATATCCATTGAGCATTGCGCCTCTTGATCGCGGTCTTTTAGCTCTTGGTCGAGTGGCAAGCCTTCAAAATGTTTATCGCGCGGACAGGAACAACAGATAAAAGCGTAGTCCTTATAAAAATGAAGACCGCGTAAAAAACCTGGCCGCCATAACACGCGCTCTACTTCTCCTGTTTTAACATCAAGCTTGCATAGATACCCCTTGCCCGCTTCCAGGAACCAGAGGCCGCCATTATACATGCGCGGCGTGTGCGGCATACAAAGCCCTTCGGCGACAATTTCATCGGTACGCATATCCATGATAAGGCCGCCCGCTTCCCGATCTTTGCGCCATTCCCCAGCCTTATTTGATGTGGATACCATCGAAGCATAAGCCAATTCACCATTTTCCAGACACATACCGTTCAGATGGCAACGATCCTCGGGGAGGACAACATCTATAAAAGGAGGTTTCCAATAGGGCGAAAAACTGCCTTTTTCTTCATGGGTGATCCGTGCAATGCAATTATGACCGGTTACCACCCCATAAAGATGACCATCATTGGCTTTCATTATTTCATGCATATCAACGCCACCTGTAATATGCGAGGAGCGCGGGAAGTATGCGCGATCCCATTGGTCGTTTAAATGTTTTCCAGGCTCTAATGCATTTTCCAGCTGCCAAATATTATGATGCGTAGAGATCCATATATTGCGATCTTTTTCTACGTGCAGCGCCATACAACGTTCAAAATTACGTTCATTGACGATTGTTTCACCGTTCAAACCCGGCCCCACAATAATCAGCTTTCCACCTTCATATGTGGTTAAGGCAAGGCTTATGCTTTCCTCAGAAAGCCATGCCCTAAACTCGGGTGTGAAATGAACGTCAAAGCGATTGAGAATATCTTCTTCTTTGACCGGCGTATCACCAATGCGCTGAATGGGGGCTGGGGTGTTCATAAGCTATTGCGGTGATTGCGCGTCTTCGAGTGCTTTCAGCCGTTCTTCAAGCTGCTCGATGACTGTGGCTTGTTGTTCAATCAGCGCGTTTTGTTCCTTGATCGCCTCAACCATCGGCGCAATCAAGCCAACATAATTCAGCGAAAGCATGCCGTCTTCGCTCCGGTCATAGACCAGCGAGCCAAAAATTGGCTGCACATCTTGCGCAATGAAACCATATTCCAAATGACCTTCGATATTGTCTTTCATTCTAAATGACACGCCTGCAAGTTGAAGAATCTTGTCAAGCTGCCCTTCGGACAAATCTTGGATGTTGGTTTTCAAACGCCGGTCGGACACATCGGCAATCGTACCCGTATATTCAATATCACCGGTGACATCCAGTTCAACACTTGGATTGGTCATGTTAATCCCGAATAGCCCGGTGTCGGTAAAGGTTGCGGCATGGGTGTCGTTTGGAAAAAACTGTATGGCTTCATCGCCGGTTCCAATCAGCAGGGCATCTTTGAGGGCGTCGGTCGCAAAATCATCAGCATCGCCATTCAGTCTCATAAAACCGGTATTAGCTCCATTGTCCTGACGCAGCGTTAATATAGGGTTCTGGTTTTCATTATTATTGTCGGTATCGGCATCGATATAAACTTCGGCGTCATCACTATCTGTACTGACAGTCAGCAGGCCGGAAGGATTCGATGTACCGATCCCAAACGTTCCATCCGACTCGATCCGCACTCTTTCTGCAAGAGTGCCGTTATCCATAGTGTTAAAGGTCAGCTCAAAATCCTCGTTGGAGGAGGTATCATCGCTTACCACAGCTTCTATCGTTGCACCAACTTCATTGTTGGAGGCGCTTGTCTCGACTTCAAACTCTATCCCGACTCCAATACCGTTGTTCGGTGTGCCGCTTGTCGTGTGTGTTAAACGGAGAACATTGGTGACGGCAGTTGCTGCCGCATTGTCTGCTTCTGCATGAAGAAGTGTATCCGGCGTTGTTGTGCCGATCCCAACCAAGGGCGACCCGGAATTGTAATGAATAATGTCGCCGGCGCCGGCTGTCCAGAGTCCGCCGCCACCACCGACAGCGGACGCCGCGAAACAATTGCCGCCATCTTCATCACAGAAATTGACGGCGCCAATATCACCTTCGACATCAACCGTCAGCGTGCCGCTTGGCACCGAGTTTGCGGCCGCGGTGGTATCCGGATCAATAATTAATTTCCCACCCATGACCGCCATGAGATTCGATGTCGTGATATCAACACCCACCTGATCACCCATGAAAATCCCGAGTGAGTTGTCTCCCGTGACTTGCGGATATGCTCCTGTAGAGGCGCCCAGACCGATTGCCATGGAGTAGTCGCCATCCCCACTGCCATATACGCCGTTTCCGGCTATTACGTCATGCCCGAGGACAATACTGTAACTGCCACTGGCATAGGCGTACTGGCTCCCCATGGCAACGCTACGATAGCCGCTGGCCACGGTGTAATAGCCTCCTAGAGCTATACTGTCTTGGCCAGTGGCCCTGGCCCCGCCCCCTATGGCAACACTGCTGGTGCCGCTGGCTGTGTTGGCATAGCCCATGGCAATGGTGTGGTAGGCACTGGCTGTGTTGCCCTGCCCCATGGTAAAGGCGTAATAGGAACTGGATGTGTTGCCCTGCCCCAGGGCAACGCTGGCGCGATGGCTGGCTGTGTTGTTAAGGCCCATGGCAACGCTGTAATAGCCGCTGGCTGTGTTGCCCTGCCCCATCGCCACACTTTGAGTGCTACTGGCCTCCGCATTAAGTCCCCATGCAAAGCTACCGGTGCCGATATTCCCGTCCTGCCAGGCAGTATCTCCGCCTGAAATTGCCCCACCGCGGAAGGCGGCTTTGTCGGGATAGAAAAACATGCGGGTGCCGTTATCATCCATCACCGCCGGAAGCGTTTGCCCGCTTTGGATCATATGGGCGCTGTTAAAGCTGATGTAAGTCGTGTTGTCGGTCCAGAGGCCTGAGCCTCCCCCTCCCCCAACAGTTGCGCTGATCACAGTGCCGTCGGATTTTTTACCCTTGAGCTCAAATTCATCACTGGCTTCATCCAGCCAGAGTGACCATTGTGAATTACCAAAAGTAGCGTCAGCAGGGACTGCTGCGGGAGCACGGAAAAGCACGCTGTCCGTCGGATCATCATATTGGATAAAACCGAGCCAGTTGGTGCCGTCACAAAACATGAAATTCTGGCCTGTTATGGCCGGGCCGGGATTATCATCGCGCGAGCGCCGGAAAAACCCGGTCTCCCCAACCAGACACGCATCTCCCGGTTGGGTTTCCTGCGCCATAGCCATCGGAGACGCCGAAGCCAATAGGATTGAGAATAATGACAGGGCTGTACGTTTTTTATAGGGCATTGATATTCATATTTTCCAATGTCTACGGCTTGGCTTTTGCGGCCTTGCTTTTGTAAAGATTCTTACAGCTTCAAGAATGCTTGGATTTTTAAATAAGTTCAATGAAATAATGGGTTTCTTTTATGGATAAGACCTAAGGTGGGCCCGGAGGGACCCGTCCCGAAGCGCGTAGGATAAAACTTAAAGGGGCAGCACTCACGGCATAAATAACCAGCGAGAGATGGTGGGCCCGGAGGGATTTGAACCCCCGACCAATCCGTTATGAGCGGACTGCTCTAACCAACTGAGCTACAGGCCCCCAGGGAAATTTTAACAAGCGGTTTTTTAATACGAACAAATAGATTGATAAAGCGTTTAAGTATCCAAAAAGCTGCGCAGCTTGCGGCTACGACTTGGGTGCTTCAATTTGCGCAGCGCTTTCGCTTCGATCTGCCGGATACGCTCGCGGGTCACGTTGAATTGCTGTCCAACTTCTTCCAGCGTGTGATCGGTGTTCATCCCAATCCCAAAACGCATACGTAGCACCCGTTCTTCGCGTGGCGTTAATGATGCCAGCACCCGCGTCGTGGTTTCACGCAAATTGGAATGAATGGCGCTATCAATCGGCAGGATCGCGTTTTTGTCCTCGATGAAATCACCGAGCGATGAATCTTCTTCATCACCAATTGGCGTCTCTAACGAGACCGGCTCCTTGGCAATTTTTAAAACCTTGCGCACTTTATCCAAAGGCATGTGCAAACGCTCGGCCAGCTCTTCCGGGATTGGCTCGCGGCCAATTTCGTGCATCATCTGCCGTGATGTACGCACCAGCTTGTTAATGGTTTCGATCATATGCACAGGAATTCTAATCGTCCGCGCCTGGTCGGCAATCGAGCGGGTGATCGCCTGACGAATCCACCATGTTGCGTAAGTAGAAAATTTATAACCGCGGCGATATTCGAATTTATCAACGGCTTTCATCAGGCCGATATTACCCTCCTGAATCAGATCAAGGAATTGCAAACCGCGATTAGTGTATTTTTTGGCAATTGAAATCACAAGACGTAAATTCGCTTCGACCATTTCCTTCTTCGCGCGCCCGGCTTCTTTCTCACCTTTTTGCACGGTGGAAACGATGCGGCGAAATTCAGAAATCGGCAACATGGCTTCATCGGAAATTGCACCAACCTTCTCCCGCATAGCTTTGATTTCGGCTACATTCTTGTCGGCGAATTTGGTCCAGCCTTTGGCTTTGAGCTTCTTCACCCGTGCCAGCCATTTGGCATCTAGCTCGTTGCCGTAATATTCTTCGAGGAAATTTTCGCGCTTGACGCCAGACTCCATAGCCATACGCAGCATCTTACCCTCGATGCTGACCAGTTCACGGTTCACGCCATAAAGACGGTCAATAAGCTGTTCGATCCGCGCATTGTTAAGCCGCACTTCGTTCATCAGAACAACCATATCGGCTGTCAGCTTGTGGTACTTCTTATTCGTGGCTGGCGGCGGCTCTTTCCCTTGCTGTAGGAAATCCAGACGCTCCAGCTGCACTTTTTGCATCTTCTTATAGGTCTTTTGAATCTTGCCGAACATCTCAAAAACTTGCGGCGTTAATTCTTCTTCCATCGCAGCCAGCGATATTGAATTGTCTTCTTCTTCGTCAGCCTCTTTGCTGTCGCCGTCTTTCTTCTCGCCGTCCTTGCCTTCTTCGCCGTCTTTCTTCTCGCCGTCCTTTTTGTCTTTGCCGTCGACCTTCTTCTCGTCTTCTTTGTCCTCAGGCTTAGGCTGATTAATAGCCTGCGTCATATCAATGGCCGCTTCCGGTCCGCCAGTATAAGTGGCATCAAGGTCAATAACTTCGCGAAGAAGAATATCGCCCTTCTGAAGCGCGTCATACCAGGCAATAATAGATTCAATCGCCAGCGGAGATTCACAAATCCCGCCGATCATTAATTCGCGTCCGGCCTCAATCCGTTTGGCAATCGCAATCTCGCCTTCGCGGGACAACAGCTCAACCGCACCCATCTCACGCAGATACATCCGAACCGGATCATCCGTGCGACCGGTATCGTCATCGGCTATATTCCCGCCGGCTTCGTAATCCTTATCTTTATCCTTCTTCTTGTCGTCAGACTCGTCCTCGGCAACATCGTCCTCTTTCTCGACAAGCTGCACGCCAACATCCGAAAATGTCGCCATCGCATCCTCGATCTGCTCTGATGAAAAATCCTCGGCCGGAAGCGCCTTGTTAATTTCCTCATAGGTCAGAAAACCCTTCTCCTTGCCCTGGGTAAGAAGCTTCTTGACCGTTGCCGCCAACGATCCTTTTTTTGTATCGGTTTCCTGATTTTCTTCTGTTTTCTTTTTGCTCACAGCCAAATTCTTACTCACTTTGTCCCTAACCCAATCTCGCGATTAGATCCTGATTCCCTATAAATTCAAAGAGATAAGATAAACTTACCCCAATCCTTATGACCCTTTTTCGGAAGCACGCACCCGTACCATATTCCGCAGCTTTTCTTCTTCGGCCTCATTGGAGGCATAAAAGGCTTTCTTCCAGTTGCCCTGCTCCTCATTTTCGGACGCTTTGCCCTGAATATCACCCCAAAATGCAAGCCATTTACGACCCACTTCGTCTGGATCAGCGCGCGGCCCTGAAAAAGCTGCGTGAACATAGACGGATTCGTTAAGGATGTCACCCATTTCTCTCTCAAGCCCCTTTTCTTTCAAATGGGTATGCAAAGCGCCTCTGTCAAGGACCGGGTTTTCCTCCAAAACCTCAATAGAAGCTTGCCGCAAACGGCCCAAAGATATGTCCCTAATTTCAAGCCCACCAAAGGATTCCTCCACTTGATCATAGATATGGGGATGATTAAGGACACAAGCCACCAGAATGCGGGCATAAATATCACCGCCGCGCATCGCCGGACTGCGCAGCTTCATTCCTGGAACGACAGGCTTGTTTTGGCGGTTTTGGCCACCTTTGGCATAGCGCCGCGCAAAGAAGGTTTCGGAGATTTTATCCTGAATAAGCCTCTGATAATGGATCTGAACATCACGGTCAGCAATCTCTTTGATCTCATTTTGCAGGGCTTTGATGACCCCGGCGCGTGCTTCCGGCGTCTTAAATTCCCGTCCACCGGTATGTTTGGCCCAGATAAACTCCAGCAAAGGCATCGCGCCAGACAAAACATTCTTAAACGCATCCTTGCCGCCAGAACGCAAAAGCGAATCCGGATCTTCACCATCGGGCAAAAACGCAAACTGCGCGCTTTGATTGGGCGCCAGCATCGGCATGATCCGTTCGCACGCGCGCTCGGCCGCACGGCGCCCGGCATTATCACCATCAAAACAAAGGATTGGGACTTTTTCCTCATCTGAAACCATCTTCCACAATGACAAGATTTGCTGCTCAGTCAGAGCCGTGCCCATCCCCGCAACCGCGCCTTTAAATCCGCCCTGATGACAGGCAATCACATCCATATAGCCTTCGGTCACCACCACGCTATGGCCATCCATCGCCGCTTGCCGCGCCAGTGATTCTCCGTACAACATGCGGCCTTTATCAAACAGCGCCGTATCGGGCGAATTGATATATTTGGCCGGCTTATAACCATCCTTTTCCGGCGGACGCATATGATCCGGTATAGCGCGACCACCAAACGCCACGATCCGCCCACGCCGATCAGACACCGGAAACATAATCCGATCACGGAAGAAAACATAAGGGCTACCGCCGCGATCCGATGGCTTTAGCAGGCCCGCGTCAATCATGTCCTTGTCGTCATAACCTTCGGCCTTGAGGTAACTGCGCAGTGCCTGCCGATCCGCGGGAGCATAACCAACACGAAAAGATGCCAGTGTTTCACGCTTTAATCCCCGCTCATCCAAATACGTTAAAATTTCTTTGTTCCCAGGGGTGTAAAGCTGTTCTTCCATCCATGATGTTGCCTCTTCCATCAAACTATAAAGATTCTTTTGCTTTTTGGCCTTTTCAATATCCTGTGGCGTTTGCTCTGGCACCTGCAATCCCGCTTCTGCCGCCAACATTTCTATCGCCTCGATAAAGCTGCGATTATCGTGCTGCATGACAAAACCGATGACATCGCCATGCGCACCACATCCAAAGCAATGGTAAAACTGCTTGTCGTCATTGATGGTAAAGGACGGCGTCTTTTCCTTGTGAAACGGGCAGCACGCCTTGAATTCGCGACCTGCACGCGTGACCCTGACCCGCTTGCCGATAACATCGGACAACGAGAGTCTGTTACGGATCTCATCCAGAAAACGCGGGGGAATCGTCATAAAGCCACAATATAGAGAGTCGGAGCTCTGTAAAACTTAAAAAAATTACACAAACCATTTGCAATGCAGCAGAATAATAACTATACATCCGTCTATATTTTATGCACACCTCACGGAAACGCACAGATGCCAAAGGTTTTTTCAAAGAATTGTAAGATTAACGTCATCGAATATGGCCGTGCGCAAAATGATTCCTCGGTTTGGAACACCTTCAAAACCTATCTAAGCCGCCTGCTTTTTCCTGCAAAAGCCTAATCCAGCCCCCTTCTCATAATATTTTTCTTACTTTCCCGAATAAAGAATGCTAATGTCCCGTCATTGTACAACAATGAGGCCTGCGCAACATGGATATAGACAGAAACGACAAACGATTTAATCAACTCCTAGAACAGGAGATGTTAAATTTGGAGCTCGACACATCATGGGCCGAAGAGCTTGTTGCAACAGCTGGCCGTCTTCAGACAAGCTATCCACCAGCTCCTTATCTTGAAAAGATTATTGGGTACGAAGTACAGAAATGCCCTGAATTCACACGAAATTTCGTTTTTGAACATCTAAAAAAGGCAAATGATAATCTGGCTAACGAAATAACTCAGAAAATGGTTCAAGCCACTAGTTTCGCCACCAGCTTTCTGATTAATGCAGGCAAATTAACAGATTCAGAAGATGATGAAAACCATCCAAATCTAGAGAGGCTTTGCTGCGTAGCGTTTTATTCCGCTGCCATGAGTTTAATGCTTCTGGATACAAAGCGTCAGGAACCATATACACCTGAAGAAATTCAAGCCGCGACAGAAAGTGCACCTCTACACATGCGCTCCACTATACAGAGCCTTCTTGCAGACAATAATAGATACACAAAAACTTACGGCCTCCCTGAAGCCGTTTGGTCTAGAAGCTAAGCTTACCCGGCTAATTTCTGCTTCACCAACCCGCCTGCCTTGCCCATATCAATCTGTCCGGCGTAACGCTCTTTAAGCGCGCCCATGACCTTGCCCATATCCTTGATATCGGCGGCGCCGGTTTCGCTCACCAGTTCTTCAATCACTTTAGCAACCTCATCATCGCCAAGCTGCGCCGGCATAAAGCCCTGAATCACTTCAATCTCGGCCTGCTCACGATTGGCCAAATCATCACGCCCCGCATCGGCATAGGTTTGCCCTGACTCTTTGCGCTGTTTGATCATCGACCCCAACATTGAAAGAATCTCGTTCTCATCCACCCCATCAACCTTGCCGTTGCCACGCGCGCTAATATCCCGATCCTTCAGCGCCGCCAGAATCAAACGGATCGTTGCCGTAGCCACCTCTTCCTTGGCTTTGAGAGATTCTTTCAGCTTTATTTGAAATTCTGAGCGCATATCCACGTTTTTCCATTTTCTTTTATCGCAAAACTCATTAATAACTTTGTTTCTAGCGGCACATTGCTAGAAAGTATCATCCATATGGCTCAAACTTCTAATCTAAAACGACCCCAAAATGCAACGGCTGTGATTGTTATGGCTGATGGAACGCTGTTTTGGGGCCACGGATTCGGCTCTGAAACCCGCACTGTTGGCGAGATTTGTTTCAATACCTCAATGACCGGCTATCAGGAGATTCTGACTGATCCCAGCTATGCGGGGCAAATTATCAACTTCACCTTCCCCCATATCGGCAATACCGGCGCCAATGACGAAGACAACGAGACCATCAATCCTGCAGCGCGCGGGCTGATTGTGCGTGAAGATATCACGCAGCCCTCCAACTGGCGCTCCACCAAACATTTTGATGCGTGGCTCAAAAACCATAATCTACCGGGCATCAGCGGCATCGACACCCGTGCCCTTACCCGCTACATCCGCGACAACGGTGCGCCGAATGGTGTGATTTGCTATGACCCATCCGGTGACTTTGATCTAGACGCCCTGCGCGAAGAAGCCGCGAACTGGGCCGGCCTCACAGGCATGGATCTGGCGAAAGAAGTCACTTGCAAAGGAAGCTATCAGTGGGATGAAACCACATGGGAGCTGGACAAAGGCTACAGCAAGCAGACCAATGCCAAACACAACGTCGTCGCCGTCGATTTCGGGGCGAAAAGAAATATCCTGCGCTGTCTGGCCAGCGCCGGCTGCAACGTCACCGTCGTCCCAGCCAATGCGAGCGCCGAAGACATTCTCGCCCACAAGCCCGATGGGGTGTTTCTCTCCAACGGTCCCGGCGACCCGGAGGCCACCGGCCAATACGCCGTACCAACCGTTCAGGCTTTGCTGGAAAAGAACGTACCCATATTCGGAATATGCCTCGGCCACCAAATTCTCGCCCGCGCCTTGGGAGCCAAAACGCAAAAGATGCATCTCGGTCATCGTGGTGCCAATCATCCGGTCAAAGACTTACAAACCGGCAAAGTTGAAATCACCTCACAAAATCACGGCTTCGAAGTGGTGAGCGAAAGCTTGCCCGACGGCGTTGAAGCCAGCCATGTCAGCCTCTTCGATGGCTCCAATGAAGGTTTAAAAGTAAATGGTAAGCCCGTGTTTTCAGTACAATATCACCCCGAATCCTCCCCCGGCCCACAGGATAGCCATTACCTGTTTGAGCGCTTTGTCGAGAACATCAAAAGCCGCTAAGACCTGCAGAATTCTCTTGAATTTTTATGAAAATTTCTATATGGTGCGAGCCATAAACACAAACGCTACGAAAAAAAATATGCCCAATAAAGACACCCTACTCAAAGGATTCGACCGCTTTCATGATGAAAATTATGGTGAAGGCGGCCTCATGCAAACTTTAACCCGAGACGGTCAAAACCCTGACTTTCTGATCATTTCCTGCATGGATTCACGCGCCGCACCGGAAACTCTGTTCAACCTGAAGCCCGGCAGCTGTTTTACGCACAGACCCATGGGAGCCCTCATTCAACCCTATGTCCCGGATTCAAGGTCATCGAGAGAAATCGATGCCAAGCTGACTTTTTCCATTCAACAAGGCGTGCGAGACATCATTGTTCTCGGCCATACTCATTGCGGTGCTGCTATAGGTTTGGCATCCAACGCCGATGACCCACACATCAAACCCTGGCTGGAAGTCGGAAAATCCGCCCTAAAAAGAGCCCAGGCCAAAACGCCCGGGGGCGACACCGAAGCCCTGGCCCGCGAGACGGAAAAACAGATTGTCGTCACCGGCCTTCACAACCTGATGGAATACCCGGCCGTGGAGGATAACCTTGGCAAAATAAGTATGAGTGGCTGGCTGTTTGATATGGAACAAGGTCAAATCCTCGAACTCGATGTCGATACAGGCGAATTTAATGTCCAAAAAAGAGACGAAGCTGACCAGATCAAAAAAACTGGTACTTTCACTTCATAAAACTAAATAATCATTGAATTACCACACATAATTCGGTACATAATCATCCTCGGACCCTAACACTGGAAGCCGAGTTTTCATGCCAAAGCGTACTGACATAAAATCCATCGCCATCATCGGCGCGGGCCCTATTATTATCGGCCAGGCCTGCGAGTTTGACTATTCCGGCGCGCAAGCCTGCAAAGCCCTGCGCGAAGAGGGCTACCGCATTGTCCTCATCAACTCCAACCCGGCCACCATCATGACCGACCCGGATATGGCCGATGCCACCTATATCGAACCGATTGAGCCCAAAGTCGTTGCCAAAATTCTCGAAAAAGAACGGCCCGATGCCCTGCTGCCGACCATGGGCGGACAGACAGCCCTCAACACCGCGCTTGCTCTGGCCGAAGACGGCACACTCGACAGACTGAACATTGAACTCATCGGTGCCGACCAGGAAGCCATCGAAAAAGCCGAAGACCGCGATAAGTTCAAAAAATGTATGGCCGAGCTTGGTTTGGAAACACCCAAAAGCGCCGTCGTCAACACACTGTCTGAGGCCCGCGAGGTCATGGAAGACATCGGCCTACCCGCCATTATCCGCCCCTCCTTCACGCTCGGCGGCACCGGCGGCGGCATTGCCTATAACCGCGAAGAATACGAACTGATCGTCCGCGAAGGCCTTGACGCCTCTCCCACCACCGAAGTTCTGGTCGAGGAATCGGTTCTCGGCTGGAAAGAATATGAGATGGAAGTGGTGCGCGATAAAAACGACAACTGCATCATCATTTGCTCCATCGAAAATATCGACCCGATGGGCGTGCATACCGGCGACTCGATCACAGTCGCCCCCGCCCTCACCCTCACCGATAAAGAATACCAGATCATGCGCAATGCCTCGATTGCTGTGCTGCGCGGCATCGGCGTTGAAACCGGCGGCTCGAATGTGCAGTTTGGCCTCAACCCCGAAGATGGCCGCATGGTGGTTATCGAGATGAACCCGCGCGTCTCTCGTTCCTCCGCGCTGGCTTCCAAGGCCACCGGCTTCCCCATCGCAAAAATCGCCGCCAAGCTCGCAGTCGGCTATACGCTGGACGAGCTCGACAACGACATCACCGGCGGCAAAACGCCCGCCAGCTTCGAGCCTACAATCGATTACGTCGTCACCAAAGTTCCACGCTTTGCGTTTGAGAAATTCAAAGGCGCGCAAAATCTCCTAACCACCTCGATGAAATCGGTCGGCGAGGTGATGGCCATTGGCCGCAGCTTTGAAGAATCAATTCAAAAAGCGATGCGCTCGCTCGAAAAGGGACTGGACGGCCTCACCCCCATCAGTGTCAGCGGCGACAGCGATACCGCCCGCGACGATCTGATGGCCGCTATCGCCCGCCCGACGCCGCAACGCATCCTCTATATCGCCGAAGCCCTGCGCCAGGGCTTCACTATCGAAGAGGTACATAACCTTTCCAAATACGACCCGTGGTTTCTGGCGCGCATTAAAAATATCGTTGATACAGAAACCGCAATTTCTGAAAGCGGCTTACCCGTCGATGGCCAGGGCTGGCTGGAACTTAAAAAGCTCGGCTTTTCCGATGCGCAGCTGGCACGGCTGATGAACGTGAAAGAAAAAGTCGTACGCAATGCCCGTAAGGCTCACAACATTCACCCGGTCTTTAAACGCGTCGATACCTGCGCCGCCGAAATCCCATCGGCAACCCCGTACATGTATAGCTGCTATGAAGGCGACGGTGTCACCCCTGCCGAAAACGAAATCGGCGCCAGCGACCGCAAAAAAATCATCATCCTCGGTGGCGGCCCCAACCGCATCGGGCAAGGGATTGAATTTGATTATTGCTGCGTCCATGCCGCCTATGCGCTGAAAGAAGCCGGGTACGAGACCATCATGGTCAATTGCAATCCCGAAACTGTCTCCACAGATTACGACACGTCTGATCGGCTCTATTTCGAACCACTGACCGAAGAAGATGTTGTTGAACTGATCAAGGCTGAACAGCAAAACGGCGAGGTTCTCGGCGTCATCGTCCAGCTCGGCGGCCAGACTCCGCTTAAACTGGCTGATGCGCTACAAAAAACCGGCATCCCCATTCTTGGTACTGACCCCGATGCCATTGATCTCGCCGAAGACCGCGAACGCTTCCAAAAACTCATCAAAAAACTCAAACTCAGACAACCACCCAACGGCCTCGCCCGTTCAGAAAAGGAAGCAGTCGACATGGCCGATGATATCGGCTTCCCGCTTGTCCTGCGTCCGTCTTATGTGCTCGGCGGTCAGGCGATGCAGATCGTGCACAACATGGCTGAGCTAAAAGAATATATCCGCACCGCAGTGATTGTTTCCGGCGATACGCCCGTCCTGCTCGACCGCTACCTCAAAAGCGCCATTGAAATCGATGTCGACGCCTTATGTGATGGCGAAGATGTCTATGTCGCCGGCATCATGGAACATATCGAAGAAGCCGGCGTTCATTCCGGCGACAGCGCCTGTGTCCTGCCGCCGCATTCCCTCTCCCCCGAAATTATCGTCGAGCTGGAAAAACAAACCATCCAGCTGGCCAAAGCCCTCAAAGTCGTCGGCCTGATGAATATTCAATACGCCGCCAAGGTCAACGAGAAAACCGGCGAGCAGGAAATTTTTATCATCGAGGTCAACCCCCGCGCTTCCCGCACCGTGCCTTTCGTTGCCAAAGCCACCGGCGTGCCGGTCGCCAAAATCGCCGCCCGCATCATGGCCGGAGAAAAACTAGCCGACTTCAAACATATGCTGACCGGCATGAGCCCCAATCATTACGCCGTTAAAGCGCCGGTGTTCCCGTTCAACCGCTTCCCCGGCGTCGAACCGCTCCTTGGACCTGAAATGAAATCCACCGGCGAAGTCATGGGCCTCGACAAAGACCTGGCTCACGCGCTCGCCAAATCACAACTGGCCGCCGGAACAAAACTTCCCAAAGAAGGAAAAGTATTTTTATCGGTGAAAGACAATGACAAGGAAGACTTGCTTTCGATTGCAAGTGATCTCTCGGAGATGGGCTTTGATCTCATCGCAACCGGCGGCACTTGCGCCTTCCTCCAGGAAAAGGGGCTTGATGTGACCCGCATCAACAAAGTCATGGAAGGCCAACCGCATATCGTCGATGCGATTATCAACGGCGATATTGCCCTGATGATCAATACCACCACCAAAAGCTCACAAGCCGTCGCCGATTCCACATCGATCCGGCGCAAAGCCCTGATGCATAAAATCCCCTATTACACCCTTTTGACCGCAGCCTCAGCCACCGTACAAGCCATCCGCGCCATCAAAGCCAAGGATATCGAAGTCGCCCCACTTCAGAGCTATTTCGAACAAGATCAAGAGGTTAAGCAGCGCAAAGCGGTTTAGGATTGACGAAAATCCTGAAAAGTCCTATATTTAGCTCCTCTACTTAATGTTTGTAATTATGTCCCGCCCCGTGAGGCGGGCATTGTTTTTTTGATTACTAGATAAGGAAGAAGACTGTGGAACAAGTCCCTGTGACAAAAACTGGATATGAAACGCTGGTAGAGGAACTCAAAGACCTCAAAAGCGTACAACGCCCTGCCGTGATTCAGGATATTGCAACAGCGCGCGAGCATGGTGATTTAAAGGAAAACGCCGAATACCACGCCGCCCGTGAACAACAAAGCTTCATCGAAGGCCGTATCCTGCAGCTCGAATCCGCTGTCGGCAAAGCCCAGATCATTGACCCCTCCACCTTAAGCGGTGACACGGTCAAATTTGGCGGCACCGTCACAATCGTCGATGAAGAAACCGATGAAGAAGAAACCTGGCAGATTGTTGGTGATTTTGAAGCCAACACCGATAAGCGCCGTCTTTCGATAAGCGCCCCTGTCGCCCGTGCCTTAATCGGCAAGTCAGTCGGTGATTCTGTTGCAGTAAAAACGCCCAAAGGCGTGCGCAATTACGAAATCCTGAAAGTCGCCTTCCAGTAGATTTTTTCATAAATAACTTGACATATTGCTTATCTTCCTTTAAAAGGCTGCTAAATATGAAAGGAAACCCAATGCCTCAAGACATTGTTAATAGAGTAGATAAAACGATAGAGCACAAACGCAATAGACCTCTAGAAAAGTTTCATAGTAGCAACGATGTGCTAAGCGCTGTTGAATTTACCACCCAAAACATTATACGTGACGAATATACTGAATCAGTAGGTGACGAAGCTTGGCAATTATATTTTAAGGCTCAAAAGTTCAGAAGATCTTTGTCAAATCAAAGTAAACTCACTGAATGGACATCAGGTAATAACTCCTATTATACTTGCCGACTTGAATTTAATAAAAATATGAAAATGCCAAACAAGAGTGTGGTTATCAACCATCTTAAAACAATTTTTGAACTCTGCGACCCTAGTACGGCTAAGGCCTCTATCAAAGTAAAACTTTTTGGAGTTGAGAGCTTCGACGCCACAATAAAACATTAACATTCAAGCTAGGTTTTCTGCAGCTTTAAGCTAAACCTCATCAATCGGCACACCGGGAATATCCTTGGCGGATCGAATAGCCAGCGATGATTTCACCGACGTGACATTGGGCGCTGTGGTCAGTTTATTAGTCAAAAACTCCTGATAGCTGTCCCAATCCTTGGCCACCACCTTCAGGATGAAATCGGTCTCACCGGCCAGCATATGGCACTCGCGCACCATCTCCAGCTCACCAATGCGGGTTTCAAACGCCAGCAGGTCTTTTTCCGCCTGGGAGGTCAGTTTGACCATCGCAAACACAACCACGCTATAACCCAGCGCAGAAGGGTCGATTCTCGCGTGATAGCCCTTAATATAGCCGGACTCTTCCAGCCCCCTGACCCGCCGCAAACAAGGCGGCGCGGAAATACCCACATTTCTGGCCAGCTCCACATTGGTAATGCGGCCATCAGCCTGCATATCCCTTAGGATCTTTCTATCGATTTTATCTAGTTTTGAACGGCGCATGGATGATTTTGGGTGTGTAATTTGACTCATGAAGTTATAACGGTTTGATATAAAGTTGCGCGAGGGCTCTGGCAAGCACTTTCGTAGCACAACTAACAGTTTTAGGAATTGATAATTTAATGACCGACGACTCTTTCTCTCTACAGGACTTAAACTGCTGGATAATAACCGAAGGTATCGCCGGAACGGAAAACCAGTGCCTGGGCGTTGCCGAAGCGTTAGGGATCAAGCCCACCGTCAAGCGCATCCACCTGCGCGAGCCGTGGAAAAGCTTTTCTCCCTATCTGGGGATTGAGCAATTCTGGACGTTTGATCCAACACTGGAACTACCCTTTCCTGATCTTCTCATTGCCAGTGGCCGCAAAAGCATCGCCGCCTCGCGCTACATCAAAAAAATCAGCGCAGGCAAAACTTTTACCGTGCAGATTCAGGACCCCCGCGTTCCCCCTGAACAATTCGACCTCGTTGCCCTGCCCGCTCATGATCCAACGCGCGGGGATAATGTGATTGTGACAACGGCGACCCCCAACCGGATAACACCAGAGCGCCTGTCACAAGCCAAAAAAGACTTCCCTGAATTTAAAAAAATCAAAAAACCACGCGTTGCTGTTCTGATTGGCGGCAACAGCAAAGCCCATACACTAACCACCGACACCATGAAGAAACTGGCAAAAGACCTCAAAAACCTCGATGCCGGTTTGATGATCACCACCTCACGGCGCACAGGCGAGGAAAATAAGAAGATATTGCAGGAAACCTTAAAAGATACTGACGCCCATATCTGGGACGGCAGTGGCAAAAACCCCTATTTCGGGTTTCTGGCCTGGGCCGATACTATTCTGGTCACCGCCGACAGTGCCTCGATGCTCTCCGAATCTAGCACCACAGGAAAACCGGTTTATATGATTGAAATGCAAGGCGGCTCCGCACGCCTAGATAGGCTCCACAAAAACTTCAAAAAAACCGAAGCGGTGCGAATTTTTGAAGGAAAGCTCGAAAGCTGGGACTATGAGCCCCTGAATGATGCACAGAAAGTCGCTGATGCCATAAGGCAGCATTTGAATAAGCGTGATAAAAGCACTATATAAGTCCTCAGCCAACATTATCAGGAATAAATTATGACAGACACACAACACAGCAAAGTCCTCATCATCGGCTCCGGCCCGGCCGGATATACCGCCGCCATTTATGCCGCCCGCGCCAATCTTGAACCACTCATGGTCACCGGCTATGAAGCTGGCGGACAGCTCATGATCACCACGGAAGTCGAAAACTACCCCGGCTTTGCCGAGCAAATCGAAGGTCCGTGGCTGATGGAACAGATGAAAGGCCAGGCCGAAAATGTAGGCACGAAACTAGCCACGGATCAGATTAAAGAAGTCGACCTCAAATCCCGCCCCTTCAAAGCCACAGGCGATAGCGGCACGATCTATACAGGCGACACGATCATTATTTCCACTGGTGCCAAAGCGCGCTGGCTTGGCTTACCATCCGAAGACAAATTCCGTGGGCGCGGCGTCTCGGCCTGCGCCACCTGTGATGGTTTCTTTTACAAAGGCAAAGACGTCGTCGTCATCGGCGGTGGCAATTCAGCCGTCGAAGAAGCCTTGTTCCTCGCCAATATTTGCTCGAAAGTCACATTGGTCCATCGCCGCGATGAATTGCGCGCCGAAAAAATCATGCAAGACCGCCTGTTCAAAAACGACAAAATCGAAATCATCTGGGACAGCGGGCTCGAAGAAATCACCGGCGACGATACCGGCATGACCGGCGCCAGAATCAAAAATGTTAAAACCGATGAGATAACCGAAATTTCAGCCCACGGACTTTTCGTTGCCATTGGTCACGACCCGGCCACCGAAATATTCAAAGGTCAGGTCGACATGGATGAAAACGGCTATATCTACACCGCGCCCGATTCAACCGCCACATCCATTCCCGGCGTTTACGCAGCAGGCGATGTCACCGATCATACTTACCGCCAAGCTGTCACCGCCGCTGGCATGGGCTGCATGGCGGCACTGGAGGCCGATCGTTTCCTCGCTGAACAAGGCGATGAAGAACAGGCCGAAGCGGCAGAATAAATATGGATTGGGATAAGCTAAGAATCTTCCACGCTGTCGCCGAAGCCGGCAGCTTTACCCATGCCGGAAAAAGCCTAAACCTCAGTCAATCCGCCGTCTCCCGCCAGATCAGCACCCTCGAAGAAAGCCTCGGCGTCAAATTATTCCACCGCCATGCGCGCGGACTACTCCTCACCGAACAGGGCGACCTCCTCCACAAAACCGCCAAAGATATCTTCGCCAGTCTATCAATGATCGAAGGCAAACTCATGGACACACGCAAACTCCCCGAGGGCCCCTTGCGCATCACCGTCGCAGAATTTATCGGCTCAAGTTGGCTGGCACCAAAGCTAAAACAATTCCGCGAAGACCATCCCGACATTCAACTCACAGCTTTACTGGACGACAGCATCCTCGATCTCGGCATGCGCGAGGCCGATGCCGCGATTCGTCTCTACAAACCCGAACAGCCCGACCTGGTTCAACGCCACCTCACGACGATCCATTTTCATGTCTGTGGCTCTAAATCTTATTTCAAAAAACACAGGAAACCAGAAAAGCCCAAGGACCTCAGAGAACATACCCTCATTGGCTACCCCGAAAACACCACCGAACCTTTCACCGATCCCAACTGGATCTTTCGAATCGCCGGCGTTGATTCAGAGCACCACCACAACATGCTGATGATGAACTCTCTCAATGCTATCCACAGGGCCGTCATGACCGGCGCCGGTATTGCCGCTCTGCCCGATTATCTCGTAAAGGGAAACAAAGACCTCGAAATTGTCTTGCCAAAAACCGAGCGCCCCGGCGTCGAGATGTATTTCGTCTACCCCGAAGAAAGACGCAAATCCCAGCGCATCGCCGCTTTCCGCGATTTCCTTCTGGAGAACATCAACGCCACAGAATTCTAGAACCCGCATGCAGAGCCTGGTTTTTTTATGGTATAATTAAATACAAACACTTCTCTCTTGCCCCCTCCGGCCTTAAAATCAGGATTCATGAGTAACAACAAAGACATCATAGCCCTTTTCAATTACGGCGGCGGCATGCGCGGTTTGATCCCGGCGCACTTCATGGCCAAGATCGAAGACGTCACCGGCCTGCGCATGGTTGATATGGTCGATATCTTTACCGGCCCGTCCACCGGCGCGATTTTAAACGCAGCATTAAACGTCCCCCACCCCGATCACCCGGACCGCCCGAAATATCGCGCGCGCCATATGGTGAAGTTTTACGAACGCGAAGGCATCAACATTTTCCCGCAGGACAGGTTCCGTGAATTCCGCGCCCTTATTCACGACTTCAACAACCGCACCATGAAGATTAATCAGCTCAACGCGCTGTTCAAAAAAGGTCATTACGATCCGGCACATCTTGGCCGCTCGTTAAACGCTCTGTTTGGCGATACAAAGCTCGGTGATTCCCTGCAAAGCCTGATTATCCCCGTCTATAACATCGATGGTGAACAACTTGAAATCATTGAGGAAGCGGGCGAAACCGGCGAAACCCCCGTCCATACCCAGAATAACTTTAGCGATTCCGGCGGCCATGCCGTCTGGCTCAAAAATATGAAGATGGACTTGCGCAAACGCCCCGCGCCCGATGTTAAACTCTTTGATGCCATTCAGGCCAGCACAGCCGCGCCAACCTATTTCCCCTGCCACCACTTCAAAGTGAAATACAATGATGCCCGCAATACGCGCGAATATTCCGGCATTGACGGCTCGATCTTTGACAACCCCTGCATCAGCTATCACGGCGCGATCCGCCAGCACATTCCCGAAGACCGCACGCTGAAAATGATCATGCTCGGCACAGGTCACACCTTGCGTTCGATCAAAAAAGAGGACTGGAACAATTACGGCGGGCTGGGCGTGGTTGACCCGGTCAATGATCTGCCGCTGATCAATATTCTGTTTCATGCTTCGGAAACGGCGCTCATGGAAAGCTTTGGCGAAGAAATGGGCGAAGATCTTTATGTGTTTAACAAATCGATGGTCCTTGATATGGACAAGCCCGGCACCCCGAGTACTGATATCGATGACGCCAGCCCCGAAAACCTCGCCCGCCTGAAAGTTTTCTTCGAAGAAATGCTCGAGGACAACAAAAAGCAGTTCGATGATGTCTGTCACCTTTTGGTGTCCAACCGCGACCGCAAGGAAGAAAAGAAACAGCGTGAAGAACGCGGCACCAGCCTCGGCAAAGTCCTCCGCCACTACATCTCCCGTGGCGAGAAACGGGCTTAAGCCCCCCGTCATCGCCCCCTTACCCTCACTGTCATCCCGACCGAGCGTTAGCGAGTGGAGGGATCTTCTGAATTAACTAACGAGATCCCTCGGCTACGCTCGGGATGACAGTGAGGGGGCAAACAAAACCATTTGACTTAATATGGTTAATGGTATAAATATTGCGCTCTAATATAAAGTTATAAGCCAAGAGGTACTTTAATGCATATATTTACCGCGCCATACGCCAAACAAATGATTGGACTCATAGACGAAGCAAAAGTTGTAACAAGCTCTGGAGCAAGAGTTATTGTTAAGGATATTTTTGCCGCTTCAGGAACAAAAAAGAATACATGGGATATTTCACCTATTGATGATCCTCTTTCTATTTTTCCCAATTACGAATCTTTTTCCGGTGACATAAACGATGTAATTAGACAGATGGCCAAACTGTCCTTGGCTTTACCATTTATGAAAGCTGCTTGGCACAATCACTATGGAAGAGTATATCTTGATAATCTGACAGCACAATATGTTGAAGATATAGGCTGGAAAATTAATGTTCTTGGTCAATCAGATGATATCCTGGATACAGTGAAGGATGATGGCGTGGGAACCGTGATTCTACGCATGGGGACGCTAAAAGCAAAAATACATATTCGTGAAAAGGACTATGAAGAGGCAATTGCCACCGCGCAAGATAAGGCAAAAGACAAACAAACATTTGATTTATTTGCACCCTCACCTTCTAAAGACAGCCTAACCGCAATATATATCTAAGCCGCCTTCGCTTCACCCTGCAGCGCTGCACACGCTTTTTGTATCCGGCCACAGGCTTCCTTCAAATTTTCCATCGAGGTCGCGTAGGAAATCCTGAAATACGGCGAAAGCCCAAACGCTTCGCCATGCACGCAGGCCACGCCCTCACTCTCCAGCAAATACGTCACAAAATCCTCATCACTCTCAATCGTCTTGCCATCCGGCGTCTTCTTGCCAATACAACCCGCGCAGGACGGATACACGTAAAACGCCCCTTCCGGCGTAATACATTCAATCCCCGCTGCATCATTCAGCATACCCACCACCGCATCACGGCGTTCCTTAAACGCATCATTACGCTCTTGCAAAAATGACTGATCACCATTCAGCGCCGCCACAGCCGCCGCCTGCGAAATCGAAGACGGGTTCGACGTGCTCTGGCTCTGCACTTTGGCCATCGCTTTAATCAACGCCGCCGGCCCACCGGCATAGCCAATCCGCCAGCCGGTCATCGCATAAGATTTCGACACACCGTTAATCGTCAGCGTCCGATCATAAAGCCCCGGCTCAATTTGCGCCGGTGTACAAAATTCAAACCCGTCATAGACAATATGCTCATACATATCATCCGTCATGATCCAGACATGCTCGTGCTTCATCAGCACATCGGTCAGCGCTTTCATCTCATCCTTCGTATATGCCCCGCCGGTCGGATTGGACGGCGAATTTAAAATCAGCCATTTGGTCTTGGGCGTAATCGCCGCCTCAAGATCAGCGGGCTGTAATTTGAAATCATTTTCCTTCGGACAATCGACCGGCACCGGTGTGCCTTCGGCCAGCAGAGTCATATCCGGGTATGACACCCAATACGGCGCCGGGATGATCACTTCATCGCCCGGATTCACAGACGCCATCAACGCATTGTAAAGCACCTGCTTGCCGCCCGTACCGACCGTGATCTGATTGGCCTCATAACTTAAATCATTATCGCGCTTAAATTTGGCAATAATCGCGTCTTTCAGCGCCGGCGTTCCATCCACAGCCGTATATTTGGTGTCTCCAGCCTTAATCGCCGCAATCGCACCATCTTTAACGAAATCCGGTGTATCAAAATCAGGTTCTCCGGCCCCCAAACCAATCACATCACGGCCTGCAGCCTTGAGTTCCTTGGCTTTTGTGCTCACAGCTATGGTCGGGGATGGCTTAATCCGGCTCAGACGGTCGGCAATGATGGACATAACAAAAGTTCCTTTTTAAGTAAAATTCAGTGAAAAACACCAATTTTGTTGTACGCAGCCCCTGTTACAATTACAAGACTTGATGTACAAAGGACAGAGAGACTTTCTGCCTTCCATATACAACATAACCCTGAGCAAAAATTATCCGATGACCCGGCTGTTAAAGAAAAGAGCATTTTTGATAAAAGCGCTAATATCGCTGGCGATCATTGTCGTTCTGGCGATGCGCATGGATATGAGCACACTCAAGGATGTCATTGGCCACGTCCATGTCGAATACTGGCTGATCGCACTTGCTCTCATGTTCCTGCAAATACTGGCATTGGCGCTGCGCTGGTCGCTTCTGATTAACGTACACGGGCATAAAATGGATTACGGTGATTCCGTCCGCATTACCCTCGCCAGTCTGCTCGCCAATTATTTATTCATCACATCCATCGGTGGCATTATTGTACGTGTGGCATTGGCAGTCCAACATGGCATATCCTGGGTTCAGTCAATCGCAGCGACGACGCTCGACCGCCTGATGACGCTAGCAGCCCTTTTAATCCTGACCATTGTATTTTTACCTATATTATTCGGTATCGTTGAACGGGAAATCTTCCAAAGCACTCTGGCCGCCATCTTTACCTTTGTGCTGGCCTTTGGTGTCTTCTCCCTGATCTTTCTTAAAAACGTCCGGCGGCACCTGATCTTTTCACACAGAAAAATCGCCGTGGGTTATAAGTACCTGCGATCCATAGGCCGCAATCACAACCTGATTGCACAAATCGTTACCACCAGCCTGTTTGCACAGATCGCCTATTTTGGTGCCGTCTATATCATCACAACCTCAACCGGCGCCGAATTTCCTCTGCTTTATTTCATGGCCGTGCTGCCGATGATTACGATTGTCGCCAGCCTGCCGCTCGGCTATGGCGGCTGGGGCATCCGCGAAGGGGCCTTTGTGTACGGACTGGGCCTGATTAACATTCCAATTGAAACGGCCTTTATCATCTCGGTTCAGATCGGCCTCATCAGCATGATCGCCGTCTTAGTGGCTGGCATTCCGGCTTTAATGAACGGCCATATGCAACTCAGCCTCAAAAAATTGAAAGCGTCCCACGCCACGGTCAAATCTAGATAGGGCTTGTATGCCTGATATCAAAGCATCAATACCCGCTATCCTATGCGCCGCTTTTGCCATTTTCCTGCAAATTCAGATCACTCTTTTGCAAACGGACGACTATCTTGGCCTGCGCATTAATCTGGCCGATCTCCTTTTGCCCTTTGTCGGCATTTTTATTCTCTCCTCCCTCCTTCTAAAAAAATCCAGCTGGCCACATTGGCAAAAACCGTTCAGCGCTTTGTGGCTGGTGGCACTGACGGTCGTCATGACTTTGTCCCTGATGAACGGCTACCGCCTCAGCGGCGAGCTCTCGAACTGGGCTTTGATCAACAAATTTACCGGCTGGTTTATTCTTATGGCCTATCTTTATGCCGGTGCCTGGTTGGGAACAAACCACGCCGAGACAACAACCAAGGCCCTGATAAAACCACTCATTTTTTGTTTCCTGTTCATCACCAGCCTCTCTGCCGCCAGTATCATCATGGCAGGCTATGACCTTTTGCCACTACCGCTGGCGCGCCTTGTTATCCCTGATTATTACCAATTGGAAAGCATGATGGGCAACCGCAACGCCCTGGCCTTTTTATTTGCAGTCGTTACAGTCTTTACAACGGTCTTTTCATCAAGACACCCTGAAATTATACCGCGCTGGTTTCTAATCCTGTTTTGGTCCCTCTTCCCGGCTTTACTCTGCCTTAACGGTTCCCGTGCCATGTGGCTGGCCGCAATTCTATTGCTGATCTACCTGGGTATAACCAACAAACAAATCTTCCTGCGCTTCATATTTTTACCGTTACTATTCGGCTCAATATTTTTTGTCTCTGTTTTGCACGAAAGCCAGAGAAATTTAATTTTCTCACCTTTTGTAAGTTCATCAAAACTTTACAACCACAGCCTCAGAGAAGAGAACAGTGAACAAAGAGACGCAAAAAATGAACAGCCCAACATCCATAACGGCGACAATGTCCGCCTCAAAATCATTGAATCATCCCTGGAAAGATGGAAACAAAGTCCAATCCTGGGGGCTGGAATCGGCGGCGGCATAGCCTACCAAAAAGAAAAATATGGCGAAACGATCGATCTCATAGACAATTCCATGCTGTGGATTTTGACCGATATGGGCCTTATAGGTCTTGCAGCTTTCATCTCCTGCTTTGCCGCTATGCTGGTCGCCCTCTGGCCCTATTTTCGAGAACAAAAACAGGTCCTCCCACCGGAAAGACAAACCTTCTTAATTTGCACGTTTCTTATGCTTCTGGTCTTTGGTGTTTTCTCTTTGGTCCACGAAATTCTTTATACGCGATTTCTGTGGTTTATCCTCGGCCTTGCGCTTGCGCTACCTCATCAACATCAAACGAAATCTTCTGATCCTTAAACCAGCGCTGCATCGGCTGCAGCAACGGATCTTCCAGTCCCTTTTCAATATACGCACCCAGCCGCGGCACATGCTGCAGATACTGCGTCTTACCATCTTCCTGCGCCAGCTTGATAAACAAGCCGATGACCCGACAATGAAACTGCGTGCCCAAAATGCGATACCATTTCTGAATCAGATCATCCTGCCGCCCCAGTATCTCGCCTTTAATTTCTTCCGGCACATCCACCCGCGCATCCTCCAGAAGGTTAACCAAATCATAGGCCACAGGCCCGCTCAACGCCTCCTGAAAATCGAGCAAACCACAACGCTTTACCCCCGCCTCTTCCGGCAACCACATCATATTTTCAAGATGATAATCCGCATGCACAAATGTGCGCGGGCAAGGCGGCAGGGATTTCTCTATCTCGTCCCAGACCGATAAATAATCCTGGACCAAGCCTTGCGGATTCTCCTCTCCACGCACCGCCGGGATATACCAATCCACCACAAAGCGCCGCTTCTCATGGATGGCCGAGCTATAATAATCCGGCAAATCTAAAGGACAATCCTGCGCTTTGATATGCTCTAGAACATCATCGGCAAGACGGTAAAGCGCGCCAACATCCTGCCCCTTCTCAATTGCCTTTCTAAAAGAAACATCACCAAAATCTTCGAGCAAGAGATACCCGGCCTCCTCATCAGCCTCGTAAATCTCCGGCGCCTTCAAACCAATGTCATTCAGCCACTGACCAATGCGCACAAAATCATGGATTTGTTGCCCGTCCTCGACCGCAGAGGCATCCATCAAAATCGCCTTCTGCTGTCCTTTTGATACGCGAAAATAACGCCGCGGTGACACATCACCGACAACCGGATGATCTATTTTCCACCCATGCTGATCTACGAACGCGTTCACTTATTTCTTGGATTTGCTTTTGCCGGTCATCTGACGGATGGCATCGATATGTTGCTTGGAAGCGCGGCCCCGCTTCATGGGAACGGAATTACTCTCCTGCCCAAACAAAGCCGCATCGCTCGCCGCGACAGCCTTCAAAATTTCGATGCCAAACTCATCTTCCTGCGTTGGCGGTTTGTCTGCCACCGGCTCTTCCTTTACCGCGCTGCGCCCTGACATGATACGCTCAATATTATAAGCAACGATACCCGTCAGATGCGGCCGGGTCAGAGCATCCAGCAATTTTGAATCCTCAGTAGTCCAGGCAATGACCTGCTGCTTGGCCCGCGCGGCATTGCCACCCGCTTTCTTGATTGCTTCCTTGATGCGCCTTTCGGCATATTCTCTGGACATGATGGCCTCCTTAGCCCCTCACAATGCCATAAACTGTAAAAAACGCCAAATTCTTACAATTTTCAGGCTAATTACTAAATATCCGGCTCAGAGCCAGATACATCCCGGCATCAACAGGGGCCGCATCATAACGCTCCATGATACCAAGCATAGCCTGGACATTTTCGGATATTTTCTGTTCGGTCATCTCTTTGGCCTCTTTGACCTTGGCCATTGTTTTTGCATTCTCTTCTGCACTCACATCCGAGGTCAGCTCAACATAAGCTGCGATAATACCACCCGGATTGGCAATGAAGTCGGGAACAATATGAACACCTTGTTCAAATAAGGCCGCGTACCCTTCTGCCGTCGTCGGCTGATTGGCCCCCTCGACCATAAAGCGCACCTTAATCTTTCCCGCATTCTTGTCTGTGATCACATCCTGCACAGCACAAGGAAACAACACATCAACATCCTCGTAAAGAGAGTCTTCAGCACTGTCCGAAATTTTCACGCCTTCCTTTTCAATTAAAGGCTTCGCAGTCTCCACATCCTGTTCAATCAACGCCGTTTGCAGCTCTCCCGACACCCCGTTTTCAAACCGCCAGCTCCCGCCATATTTCGGATCACCCAGACATTTCAAAACCCCGCCATACTCTGTGAAATAACGAAACACCGCCGCGCCCATCGCTCCCATGCCCTGCACAGAGAAACTCCCAACGGCAGCCCCCTTACACTCCAACAGAGCCTTCGCCGCAACCGCCACACCCAGCCCGGCAATCCCCTGCCGGTCGTAATCCGTACCGCCCATCTCCACCGGCTTGCCGGTGAAAGAACGCGTTGACCCCAATTCATCACAAGCCCAATGCGGCATCTCCGGCAAGGCACCAATATCAAAACCAAAGCCACCAAAAATTCCGCCATTTTCAAACAAGAGCGGCTTACATAAAGACACAAAGCGCCGATATTGTTTCTCAAACCCGTCCGCACCGGAAACAGCCTTCATGCCCGACTTCGCTCCACCCAGCGGCAACCCCGCCGCCGCATTCTTCAGCGCCATCGTCCGCGCCAACATCTTTACTTCATCAATGCTTAAGTTTGGCGTGACTCGCGTGCCGCCTTTGCCGCTATATTCAAGCTTACCGCCCTTGCTAATTCCGGTATTCCAAACCACGACGTACCCTTCCACATCCGTATCGGGATCGCGCAACGTTTCGGCCAACTCAGGCTCCATCGCCTCAAATCGCGCTTTGAGGTCGGCAAGTTCGGCAAAAAATTTCTCTTTATCGTCAGGTAAACTGTTCAACATTGTTATTCTCCTTATGCAAGCAAGCTTAACTCCTTCACCAAACGCTGTACACCCTTCACACGCTTTTCCGGGCTATCCCACTGGCGAATGGCCACCAACTTCTGATCAGGGCGCAGCTTAATCGCGCCGCGGTTTTCACCAATCCACTTCATAAGCCCCTCAACATTGGGCGGGCTGTCCTTGTGAAAACCAATCACCGCCCCTTTCGGCCCCGCCTCAATACTCCCCACGCCCGCTTTCCGGCACAGCTGCTTAATCGAAACAATATCAATCAAATTATTGACCTCTTCGGGAATAGACCCAAACCGATCAATCAACTCTGCCGCAAAAGATTCAATATCATCACTGCCTTCCAGCTCCGACAAGCGGCGATACAAACTCATCCGTACATTCAAATCCTCGATATAAGTCTCCGGAATTAAAACCGACGTGCCGACATTAATCTGCGGTGACCAGCGTTCCTCAACCCCAGCGCCGATATCGGTTCCCTCGCGCGCCGCCGCCACCGCTTCTTCTAACATCTGCTGGTACAACTCCACGCCGACCTCGCGCACATGCCCCGATTGCTGATCCCCCAGTAAATTCCCGGCGCCACGAATATCCATGTCATGACTAGCGAGCTGAAAACCTGCACCCAACGTATCCAGTGTCTCAATCACTTCCAGCCGCTTTTGCGCCTGCGGATTCAACTTCACTCCCGGCGTATAAGTCAGATACGCATAAGCCCGCACTTTTGAACGCCCGACCCGCCCGCGGATCTGATAAAGCTGCGACAAACCAAACAAATCAGAGCGATGAACCACCAATGTATTCGCACTCGGAATATCCAACCCGCTTTCAATGATATTGGTCGCCAGCAACACATCATATTTACCCTCATAGAACGCACTCATCCGATCTTCCAGCATATCCGGAGTCATCTGCCCATGCGCCGTAATCAACTTCAGCTCCGGCACCAGCTCTTTCAATGTTTCCTCAACCTGCTCAATATCCTTAATCCGCGGACACACATAAAAGCTCTGCCCGCCGCGGTAATGCTCGCGCATCAGCGCATCACGAATAACAACATCATCAAACGGCAAAACAAAACTCCGCACTGCCAACCGATCAACCGGCGGCGTTGCAATCAAACTCATCTCTTTCACACCGGTCAGTGACATCTGTAATGTGCGCGGGATTGGCGTCGCCGTCAGGGTCAGAATATGAACATTGTTCTTCAGCTCTTTCAGGCGCTCTTTTTGTTTCACTCCAAATTTCTGCTCCTCATCCACCACCAACAAACCAAGATTGGAAAACTCAATCGCTTTACCAAACAACGCATGCGTGCCAATGACAATATTAACGCTGCCATCGGCCAGACCTTCTTTAACCGATTTCGTATCCTTCGCGCTCACCAACCGTGAAAGCTGCCCGATCCGCAAACCCGTACCACTAAAACGTGCGGTAAAATTCTGGTAATGTTGCCGCGCCAGCAACGTGGTCGGCACCACCACCGCCACCTGCGCCCCCGCCATCGCCGCCACATAAGCCGCACGCAGCGCCACTTCCGTCTTACCAAAGCCAACATCACCACAAACCAAACGGTCCATCGGATGATCACCGCTGATATCCTTCAGCACATCCGTGATCGCACGTTCCTGATCATCGGTCTCCGCATACGGGAACCGCGCCGCAAATTCGTTATAGAGCCCTTCACTGATTTCCAACTTGTCTGCTTTGCGTAACAGGCGGGCGGCAGCAATTTGCAAAAGATGCTCTGCCATCTCCATCAAATCTTTTTTGACCCGCGCCTTGCGTGCCTGCCATCCCGCGCCACCCAGCCTATCCAGCTGCACCGTGCCTTCATCGCCACCAAAACGCGTCAGCACATCAATATTTTCCACCGGCACAAACAACCGGTCACCATCATGATATTCAATCTTGAGACAATCATGCAGCGTCTTTGCTGCTTTAACTGTCTCCAGCTCAACAAACTTTCCAACCCCGTGATCGACATGAACAACCAAATCGCCTTCGGATAACGATGATATTTCGGTCAGGAAATTATCAGCCTGACGCTTTTTCTGACTGCGCCGCGCGAGGCGGTCACCAAGGATGTCCTGCTCTGTAACCACCGCCAAATCCGGCGCGACAAAGCCGTGCTCCAGCGCCAGAACGCCAATACCAATCTGCTCCGGCTTTAATTTTTTAATGCCACTAAAGTCAGCGCAATCAACAAGCGGACCAATAGAAGCCACCTCCATCAACCCCTTCAAACGCACCGCCGCACCTTCACTATAAGCGGCGATAAATATTTTCCTCTCCATACTGCCCCCTCTCCCCTCCG
>JAJFGV010000063.1 GCA_021775965.1 Alphaproteobacteria bacterium | reverse complement strand
TAGAGACAAAGCAGTTGTGATGAATCGTATGGAGAGACGTGCAACCCCGCAGTTTGAAGAAAAACTATTCTTTGAATATCATATATATGACTTGCAAAGACAAACCACCATCAAGGATAAACAGACGAAACAGGTTAGTTTACTTGAGGCTACAGGCGTAAAGATACAGAAAGAGTTTCTGGTTGAAGGCTCTCAGAATATTTTTACAAGACGTTATCAGAGAAACAATCCTAAGCAACCTGTAAACGTCTATATCAAATTTATGAACAATGAAGGCAATAACCTTGGGAAACCAATCCCGGAAGGTATTATGAGGTTATATAAAATGGACACTGAGGGGAGTCTGCTATTCATTGGTGAGGATAGGATTGATCATACGTCTGTAGATGAAGAGATCAGTCTTAAAATAGGCGAGGCTTTTGATGTAGTTGCAGAAAGAGTACAAACTGATTACAAACAGATAACGAAAGGACTTCATGAATCTGAATGGGAAATAACTTTAAAAAACCACAAAGATGAGGATGTGGTAGTCAATATCATAGAACCCATATTTGGAAACTGGTCGATAATAGACAGCAGTCATCCGTACACTAAAAAAGATGCCTTTACAATAAAGTTTGATGTGGCTGTGCCCAAAGATACAGAGGTTAAGGTTAAGTACCGGTTACGAGTTGGTTTGTAAAATTGAGCAGTGAGATGAATGCTTTGGAGAGCAGTTCTGGTTTTTTATTTAAGTTTATATGCGATACTATGTTGCCAAAGCATCACAAAACCAATTTCTTTCTTAAAGCAGGGTTGTTTGAAAATCTCTCAAGTTTTGCAGAACTGGAAAAGCGCATATCAGAGCTACCAACAACAGTTGATGAAGGTGATGCTTTTGAGGTTTTTGCTGAAGCATATTTCTTCACTCAAAAAATTGAACAGACACAGGATGTATGGCCGTTTAAATCAATCCCTTCCGATATAAAAAAAGACCTGTCTTTAGGTACTACACAAAAAGATATGGGTGTTGACGGTGTGTGCAAGACCACATCAGGCAAGTTCAATGCATATCAATCCAAATTTCGTACAAATCGTAAATCACTTACCTGGAGAGAGATATCAACCTTTATGGGACTCACTGATAAGGTTAATCAACGTGTCCTATTTACAAATAGTAACGATATTACGTCAGTAATTAATGAACGCTCTGGATTTCATTGCATACGAGGTAATGACCTTGATCGGCTGGACAAGAACGATTTAGAAACTATTTTTAAATGGCTACAAAGTGGTAATGTAGAAGTAGAGAGAAAGACACCTTTGCCTCATCAAGATGATGCTATTAAAGGCATACTTACTGCATTAAAGGATGATAACCGTGCTACAGCCCTGATGGCCTGTGGCACTGGCAAGACACTTGTCGCTTTATGGGTGTCAGAACAAATGGATTGTCAGCATATCTTAGTATTACTCCCATCACTGTCACTGGTAAGACAGACTCTTCATGAATGGCTTAAAGAAACAGAATGGTCACATCTATCGTATTTATGTGTTTGTTCTGACCCTACTGTTGCAGGCAGGGAACTTGATAGTATAAAGGTCAACCAGTCTGATCTGGATTTTGCAGTCTCTACTGAAAGCAGTACTGTAAAACAGTTTCTTTCCCAAAATGCTAAAACTGTCAAAATAGTTTTCTCCACATATCAGTCTGCTCACATTGTAGCAGAAGGTATGGAAAATAATTATCAGTTTGATCTTGGTATATTTGATGAAGCACATAAAACAGCAGGAAGAGAAGACAAAAAATTTGGTTTTTCACTGAAAGATGATAATTTATGCATTAAGAAGCGCCTGTTTCTTACGGCAACTCCCAGGCACTACAATATAAACAGGAAAAACGAAGAAGGGGATTATGATCTGGTATACTCTATGGACAACCCTAATGTCTATGGAAAGGTAGCACACCAATTATCTTTTGCCAAAGCTGCTCGTCAGAATATAATCTGTAACTACAAGGTAATTATATCAGTAGTTACCTCGGAGCAGGTAAGCAAAGATATGCTAAAGAGAGGCGAAGTACTAATCAATGGCGATGTGCTGAACGCCCAGCAGGTTGCAAACCAGATTGCCTTTAAGGAGGCTATAAGCAAGTATGGTATCAAGCGCATATTTACATTTCACAAAACAGTAAGCATCGCAAGATCGTTTACTGGAAATGGTCCTGAAGGAATCCAAACACAATTACCTGAGTTTAAAGCATTTCATGTAAATGGAACTATGACCACCGCAGTGCGTGAGGGAGTTATGCATGAATTTAAAAACACTGTTTTTTCGGTTATCTCCAATGCGCGCTGCCTTACTGAAGGGGTAGACTTGCCTGCGGTTGACATGGTAGCCTTCATGTCACCGAAAAAGAGCAAGGTTGATATTATACAGGCTACAGGAAGGGCAATGAGAAAAGACCCGCAGAATCCAGCTAAAGCATGCGGTTATATACTCGTTCCGCTTTATCTGGAATTAACAACAGGTGAAGGCATAGAAGATGCAGTAAATAAAGCTGATTTCGGAGAAGTGTGGAATGTGCTACAAGCACTGCAGGAGCAGGATGAAGTATTGGCTGATATTATCAGACAAATTCATCAGAATCAGGGAAAGGGCACAGAACAAAATTGCGAGGGTTTTAGTGATATTATAGACATTTGTGGCGTAGACATTTCACTCAAGTCTCTTCAGGAATCAATATCGGCAGTGTGTGTAGATAAGTTAGGCTGTACTTGGGATATAAGATATGGGGAGTTAATAAAATATAAAGAGCGATTTGGAAACTGTAACGTTCCCACTAAATGGACAGATAACATACATCTTGGTAGCTGGGTAAGTACACAGCGTCAGAACTACTACTCTAAAAGGCTTAATGATGAAAGATTCAAACGCCTTGAAAATATCGGATTTATATGGGATAAGCTAGAATATGAGTGGCAAGAAATGTTTAATACACTAAAAAAATTTAAGGAGAACTATGGACACTGTAATGTGCCTCAGAACTGGTCAGAAACCCCCAGACTTGCGGATTGGATACATCAACAACGCTTTCGTTATCGCGACGAAAGGATTAGTGCTAATCAAAGCGAACGCTTAAAGCAACTTGGTTTTGTTTTTGATTTACATGAATTATATTGGGAAGAAATGTTTGATACCTTAAAAAAATATAAAGAAGAACATGGTAATTGCAATGTTCCTTTTGAATACCGAACTAAAACAAACAAGACACTTGGAAGATGGGTAAGTCGACAAAGAATAAATAAGGGTACTAGGTTAAGCGCTTACCATATAAAAAGACTTGATAAAATAGGCTTCGAGTGGGATGATTATGGCTTTTAAGATAAAAACTAAATAAGCACGGGAGGGAGAGATCATGAATAAATTAAATTTTATTAACGTCCGATAATACTTCTTATGTTATGTTGGCGATTTTTCCAGTATTGTTTGCACCAATAAACATAGGTGTAAGTCCTGCTATAAATTACCGTTAGGCTGTGTATTACTAATATGAGCAAAAAAGTGCCTTCTCTCCGTGTTAATGAGATATTTGTTAGTATTCAGGGCGAGTCTACCTATGCCGGTATTCCCTGTATCTTCATCAGACTGACAGGATGCAACCTGAGATGTTCGTACTGTGACACGGTATATGCACATAGCGAAGGGTCTGCAATGTCGTTAGAAGAGATATTGAACAGTGTACGTGTGTATGAGCCCGGGAACGTTTGTATAACTGGCGGCGAGCCCCTGTTACAGGAAAACATCAGCAAACTGATAAATCTATTGAAAAAGGATCATTTCAATGTATATATAGAAACAAATGGAAGCCTAGACATTGATATATTACCAAAAGGCATCGTAAGGATTGTTGATATCAAGTGCCCTGACAGCGGTATGGAACAGGAAATGGACTGGCAGAATATTAAGAGGCTTAAGAACAGAGATGAGGTAAAGTTCATAATATCGTCTAAAAGAGATTATGAATGGGCAAAGAGGGTTACAGAGAAATATAAAATAAGAGACAGGGCGACGGTATTATTTGGATTAGTACATGGAAAGCTTAAACCAAAGACCATCGCCGGATGGATACTGAAAGACGGATTGGATGTACGACTTCAACTTCAATTGCACAAAATAATCTGGCCGGACATATGTAGAGGTGTATAATTTTTTTTACTATATACTTACTATAGTATATAATATTGAGGGTGTAGAAATATGAAAGTAATAGATATGTCAGATAAGAACCTTGCCGTAGTCCTCCTGAGCGGAGGACTCGACAGCTGCGTGACCATGGCGATGGCCATGGAGAAGCACAGCGTTGCCCTACTCCATGTAGGTTATGGACAGCGAACACAGACCAGGGAATATAACTCTTTCAGAGCTATCGCAAGGTTTTACAATATACCTGAAACAAGGATCCTTTCAATTGAGCTGGACTTTTTAAGGAAGATTGGTGGTTCCAGTCTTACTGATCGTAATATACCTGTAGATAAAGGAGATAGAGATAATACAAATGTAAGTATACCAACTTCGTATGTACCTTTTAGAAACACTCATCTGCTATCAATAGCCGTCTCCTGGGCTGAAACCATCAATGCGGAAAGCATCTATATAGGTGCCGTTCAGCAGGACAGCCCTGATTATCCTGATTGCAGGTCAGAATACTATAAAGCATATAACAAACTTGTTGATGTAGGAACCAAGCCATCAACTAATATAAAAGTGATTACCCCCCTGCTCAATATGAGCAGATCCGAGATAGTCAAAAAAGGTATTGATATTGCCGCCCCACTACAGCTTTCCTGGTCGTGCTACGAAAGAAATGACAAAGCCTGCGGTTGCTGCCAAAGCTGTCGCCTGCGCCTGAAGGCTTTTGAAGAAGCAGGATTTAAAGATAAAATAGATTATATTTAGAAAGCACTATCTTACTTAAACGGCTCTAAAACTTCCACATTATCAGGCAAATCCAGTACGAATATTTTATCAGGTATATCCGGGTTGATTTGTATGTTGGATAACTCGATAGTGTTTATAATCTCTCCATCACTCTCAAACATCTGATATTGGACCGGCAACCAGAGCCCCTCTCTGATCCACAGTAAGATCCTGTCATATTCGGAATCAAATGTATCCTTTGGAATGAGTTCAATGTGGTACAGTGCTTCCTCTTCTGTTGAAATATCCTCCAGAAGCGTGATACTATAGTTCTCCTTCGCCTTTTCTGTTGTATATTCGTATCCCAGGTCAAAAATATCCATGCCCTGCGGTGTATCCATATCACTGCCTATCTGGTACTTTTCAACCTGTTTTTCCTTCATGTGATATATCCAGATATATGTACCATCAATAACGTTGATTTCGTTTCGTGGAGGGAAGAAATTCAGATTCAATTTCTTCGGTTTTTTATATTGTAAGTAACCGAGAGAGACTTCCTCTGAGTCTAGTAGAGAGATAACTCTTGAATATTTAATGTCTGCATCCATCGTCTTAAGCCGTGAATTAGCATCTTCTACCTTTGCTAATATCTCGTCAAGGTCATAGATGATATGGCCATCTGAGCCATATGTGTTGACCGGGCAAAACGTGGCAAAACAGAAGGCAACAGAAATTATTAGGTAGAAGATTTTGTTATTAAGCATATTTGGATTCTAACATCAGACATGGATTTTTCAAGGAATAAGTGGCAAGCAGGCAGTCATGATAAATTAGTCATTGGTCAGTAGTCATTCGTAACTCGTTTATTCTTCAATCGTAAATCACAAATCCTCCCTCCCCCCCTGCCTTTATGAGTTGACAGTAAAATATGCAACTGATACGATAACAAACTTAATCTGCTGAGAACGCTCCATATTACTATAACTAAGGAATACAACAGCAATGTACATCTTAAGATCAAAATATTTATTAAAAGATCCAGATAATGTGGTTGGTAATGGCGCTCTCTTAATTGATGATGATGGAAAGATTAAGTTTGCAGGACAGTTCAACGATATTGATGATGTTGACTCGTGCAAAACTATTGATCTTGGTAATTCCGCAATAGTGCCGGGTTTGATAAACACACATACTCATCTTGAATTAACCCATCTGCACAAATGTCTTAATAGCAATGGCAATTTTACTGATTGGATCAGGCAATTAGTCGCGAATAAAAAAGATTGGTCTGAAAATGAATATGCACTTTCAATTCGAAATGGAATTGAGAATAACCTCAAATCCGGAACTACAACTGTTGTTGATATTACCAGAAACGGTATTGCACTAAATGAACTATTAACAAGTAATATCAGAAAATTACTTTTTTTTGAGATTATAAATTTTGACCCTGATACGGCTGGAGACACAATAAAGGATTTTAAAGAATTAATCAGTGGCATAAGCACAGACGATCTTCTCTCAATTGGTATATTCCCGCACGCACCTTATACTGTCTCAGACAAACTCTACAGAGACTGTAAGAAGGTTTCAGAAGAGTGTGATATAAGAATTGCAACGCACATAGCCGAAACGGAAGACGAGATTGAGTTTCTGACAAGCGGAGCAGGCCATTTTGTCACTTTGTTGAATGATTTCAATATGTTAAATAAATGGAAGCATCCTGGAGTGTCACCTGTTAATTATCTGAATAATATTGGATTTTTAAATAATGAGTGTATACTTATTCACTGTAATTACTTAACAGAGGATGAAATTGGAATTATTGAAAAGACTAAATCAAATGTTGTTTTCTGCCCCAGGAGCCATGAATATTTCCGTCATAAAGACCATCCTTTCTCTTCATTAAAGGATAGAGATATAAACATTGCTTTAGGGACTGACAGCCTTGCCAGTAATAACACACTCAGCATACTGGATGAAATGAAGTTCATCAGGAACTGTTATCCTGAAATTGAACCGAATTACATCTTTAGCATGGGCACTATTGCGGGTGCAGTTGCTTTACAAATGGATGGTTGTATTGGGCAGCTCCATCCTGGATACAATGCTGACATTGCGGTAATCGAATTCCACGATACAGATATAAGTAATATATATGATGGAATCTTCTCTCAGGATTCTGAGTGTGTACTGACGATAGTCTCCGGAGAAATCTGTTATGATAAATTTGAGATTAGTAGGAAGAATAATTTTAAGGAGTGATTGATATATGCTGGATATAAACATTATTCGTAACGATATTGAAAAGGTCAAGCAGGCAGTAATTAA
>JAJFGV010000062.1 GCA_021775965.1 Alphaproteobacteria bacterium | reverse complement strand
TGCACACGATTCGTTTGAACATTCCAGAAAGACCTACCTTACCAGTGAAAATTCAGGATTATTCATCGCAATTGCTGAAGATAGTGTTCCTATTATAAATGGCAATTGTGCCAGGTGTCATACTGATCATGAAGAGTTTACGAAGGATAAAAAGCACTTGGAGTTTGTTGCGCAATCAAAGAGAGTGGGAGAAGATGGCAATCTTAAGAATTTTTTCTGTACGGATTGTCACATAGGGGTTGTGCATCCGAGTTGGAGTGCGGATGTATACAAAGAATATGCTGAGAAGAAGATTCCACCGTTTGGAATCTTTGAGGAGAATGACTGTTATGCCTGCCATCGACACGCGACACCAAAAGTTGTGAAAGAATGGACTGGCAGTCCACACTCAAAAAGTGGTGTCTCATGTATTGCATGCCATGGAGATGATCACGGGGTGATTGTCGAAAGAGGTGGAAAAGTTCTACCAAATAAGTGTGGTGAGTGCCACGAGACAATGTACAATGATTTCGCTCAGAGTAAACATTTTGATGGGCGTATAGTTGCGGAAATAGCAAGTACTAAGGATGTGACAATGAGAGAAGATTGTAGAAAATGTCATATGCTCGGTTTAAACCAGCCGTGGGATGAAGGGGCTGGAGGAAGTTGTGAAGGTTGTCATCCGAAGCATTTGTTCTCACGTTCAGATGCGTCTGAATCTAAGGTGTGCAAAAACTGTCACTTTGGTGGGCCGTCTCATGCACAACTAGATTTGGGAGCCAAATCTATGCATGGTAGTCTGTTTGCTGAACGTAGGAGAGAGGGTAAACCTGAAATAAAATGTCAGACATGTCATAGCGATCCATACAACCACCATAATTTTAATAGAAATGTTGGTATGTTAAGCATCGATTAATAATACATTGCTTGAGTCTTTTTCATGCAAATAATGTCGTACCATGAAAGCCCACCTTATTGGTGGGCTTTTTTGTTGGAATAATTATGGATAGTAATTCGAACCGATTTATACTTATACTGAGTTCTTCAATCGGTAAAAAGCTGATTATGGCTGTTACCGGACTCGGGTTTTGCATCTTCCTGCTCAGCCATCTTGCAGGAAATCTGATAATATATGCCGGAAACGATGCCTTTAACTCTTATGCCGAACGTCTTCATTCGTTTGGCCCTTTCATAATTCTTGCTGAAATAGGTCTACTTTTTCTTGGCATAATTCATTTTTCTACAGGGATCTATCTTTTCTATCAGAATGTCCGTGCGAGACCAAGAAGATATAAAAAAAAGAAAAATGCCGGTGGTAGATCAATTGGCTCTAGCACTATGCCGTATACCGGTTTTCTAATACTTATTTTCATTGTTTTTCATCTTATTGATTTTCACTTCGTAGAAAAAACAGACAGATCTATATATCAGATTGTGTTAGAAACGTTCTCAAATCCCGGTTATACTATTTTTTACATCTTATCTATGGTAGTAGTCGCTGTTCATATTGATCATGGCTTCTGGAGCCTATTACAGACCTTGGGGATTAATAATTTGGAATGTATGCCAGTTTTGCGTGTGATTAGTTCAATAACTAGCCTGTTTGTGGGAATCGGATTTGGTTCTCTTCCGGTTTTTATCACGTTAATTTCTTAGTAAAGTGTAAAAATGAAGCTTGATTCAAAAATACCAGATGGTCCGCTTTCCGAAAAGTGGGACAAGCACAGATTTGAGTTGGACCTTGTAAATCCTGCCAATAAGAAGAAATTTGAGATTATTGTTGTGGGTACAGGTCTCGCTGGTGCATCGGCATCAGCGACACTTGCGGAACTGGGATATGAAGTAAAAACGTTCTGTATTCAGGACAGCCCGCGACGCGCACATAGCATCGCCGCTCAAGGTGGGATAAACGCTGCCAAGAATTATCAGAACGACGGAGACAGTATCTGGCGTCTTTTTTATGATACCATTAAGGGTGGTGATTTCAGGTCAAGAGAGGCAAATGTATACCGTCTGGCACAGGTTAGTAATAGTATTATTGATCAGTGCGTTGCCCAGGGGGTTCCTTTTGCACGCGAGTATGGAGGCCAGCTTGCCAATAGAAGTTTTGGTGGTGCTCAGGTATCAAGAACTTTTTATGCCAGAGGGCAAACCGGGCAGCAGCTTCTACTGGGCGCATACGGAGCATTGTCACGCCAAATAGCAGTTGGAAAAATCAGACTTTTTACCAGAAGAGATATGCTTGATCTTGTAGTAATAGATGGAAAGGCAAGAGGTATAATTGTTAGAAACCTTATCTCCGGTAATCTTGAAAAACATTCGGCCGATGCTGTTGTGCTAGCAACTGGAGGTTATGGAAATGTTTTCTATCTTTCAACAAATTCCATGGCATCAAATGTTTCAGCAGCCTTTGCATCTTACAAAAAAGGTGCTTTTTTTGCAAATCCGTGTTTTACGCAAATCCATCCTACATGCATCCCGGTTAAAGGTACGTATCAGTCAAAATTGACACTCATGAGTGAAAGCCTTAGAAACGATGGCAGGGTATGGGTACCAAAAACACCTGGAGATAAGAGATTACCGGCACAGATTCCAGAGTCCGAGAGGGATTATTACCTTGAAGAGAAGTATCCAGGTTTTGGGAATCTGGTGCCAAGGGACGTGGCATCGAGGAATGCCAAGTTGCAATGCGATATGGGAAAAGGAGTTGGGGATACGCAGTTAGCCGTATACCTTGATTTTAAGGATTCCATAAAAAGGGACGGCCATGATGCTATTGCCAGAAAATACGGGAATCTTTTTGAGATGTATGAAAAGATAGTGGCACATAATCCATACGAGACTCCAATGAAGATATATCCTGCTGTTCATTATACAATGGGGGGGCTCTGGGTGGATTATAACCTGATGAGCACTATACCTGGTCTCTTTGTGCTGGGAGAGGCAAATTTTTCGGATCATGGCTCGAACCGTCTTGGGGCAAGCGCTTTGATGCAGGGCCTTGCAGATGGATATTTCATTATACCTTACACGATAGGCAGTTATCTTGCAGAGGTTTCTCCTGGGAAAATTGATGAAGACCATAAAGAATTCAATATGTCTTCTCAGGAAGTTGAGGCACGCATAAAGAAACTCATTTCCATAAAAGGAAAGAGAACAGTAGACAATTTTCAACGTGAACTTGGGAGTATTCTCTGGGAGAATTGTGGAATGTCGAGAAATAATAATGACCTTAAAAAGGCAAAAAAACTTATCAAAAAGCTCCGTGCGGAGTATTGGGAAAATGTTTTAGTGGGAGGTTCTGAACAAGATTTCAACCAGAGCCTTGAAAGAGCCTGGAGGGTTGCAGATTTTCTGGGATTTGGTGAACTCATGATTATAGACACACTTGAAAGGCAAGAGTCCTGTGGTGGGCACTTTAATGAGGATTATCAGACAGATGAAAATGAAGCTCTACGTGATGACAAGAATTTCTGCCACGTTTCTGCCTGGGAATTTCGAGGAGATAACCGTAAACCAAAACTTCACAAAGAACCTCTAACGTTTGAAAATGTCGAGTTGACACAAAGGAGCTATAAGTGAAACAGACAAGCGGAGAAAAATGTATCAATCTTAAATTAAAAGTCTGGCGCCAGAAAACACGGGATTCAAAGGGCAGGTTAGAGTCATTTAAGGCAGAAAATAT
>JAJFGV010000061.1 GCA_021775965.1 Alphaproteobacteria bacterium | reverse complement strand
TCTAAGCCGTCAGTTTGAAAACCGGGAAACTGAAAAAACATATGTTGCAAAAGTGTATGGTCAGCCAGAACAGACATCAGGTGTGCTTGATCAACCTTTGCGATGCGATTGGGAGCGGAGACCTCTACAGATTGTTGATTACCAACTTGGGAAGAAGGCGCTGACACACTGGAGAATAATTGAACAGTTTGAAAACAGTTGCCTTGTGGAATTGTCTCCTACTACGGGACGCACTCATCAGCTACGCGTACATATGCAGGCCATGGGGCATCCCATTCTTGGCGATGAGCTTTATGCCCATGAAGCCGCGTACTCAATAGCTAATCGCCTTAACCTGCACGCTAAAGAACTGATTATCACCCACCCCGTAGAAAACAGTCGTATGACCTTCTCCAGCACCAGTGAACCCTTTTTAAAGTAAGTGCCTAAAGTGAGCTAAAGTTTGAAGTGAACTAAAGTTGTAAGAAACTTGTAAATCGTAATTCGTAAATCACAAATCTTTCTTCTTTCCTCTTGATTTTAGTATTTACTAAAGTATTATACCGCTAGTAACTTACGACCTGCCAAATTGATATACCATCAGATGATGGATATGCTTTTCATAAATTAAGTTGTCTTCATTATGCGTGTAATAGAATGAACAATCTTAACCTCTTCAAATATTATGCACCAAAATATAAAGGTAAGGACAATCTTTCGTTTTATAACGAAGGGTTATTATATTTCCAAAAACCAGCAAAATTTAATGATCCATGGGATTGTAAAGCTCCTCAAATCAAATGCCCTAGAGGGAGAAAAGAGTTAAACGAAATTTGGTCAAAATTAGCAATACGGAAAGGTCAAGATTTCACAAATGCAAAACGAAAAAATAATGATTTATCTCGTTCAGACGAAAGTCAACTATTGGTTGAGCATTTTAGTAAATCATATGAAGCACTGAGATCAAAAATAGGTGTATTTTCTTTATCCTTTATTCCTGACAGTGAGTTAATGTGGTCACATTATGCATCTTCTCATACTGGTTATATGTTACATTTTCAAATTGACATTACTCAGTGTGAAACGGATTCAAGTTTAGGGGACGTAGGCCTTCTAATTCCTGTGATATATAGGAATAAAATAGAAGTTTGGAACTTGAAGGATTATGATAATAACAGATTGAAATATGCTTATGACCTTATAAAATATAAAAGTAAGGCATGGGAGTATGAACGTGAGCTTCGTCTCTTAAATACAGACAAGTGGGGGTTTATCAAAACACCAAGCAATTGGCTTAAGTCGATCGTAATAGGAATAGATACAGATAATGAATTTCGGGATAAATTAAATGAAATTGGAAATGCATTAAATATCCCGGTGTTGGTATCTGAAATGAATAAAGGAGAATACAAAATAGACATTCCAGGTTTAGGAATAAATGAGGACGACGGGAGAAAGCATTATGAAAAAGCAATAAAGATGAAAGTATTTAATTTGCACTAAACCGACTTATACTCATAGAGCAAAACCAAGGAGGGTGACAAACGAAGATACATGAAAAGCATAAAAATTGTACTTGGAACTATTGCGGTGGTTGGAACACTAATGCAGGGAATCGAACTTTATTATGCACCTGACATTATATTATTGGAAAGCTCTAGACAATACCCTGAATATTTATACTGGATAAGATGGATAATTACATTTATAGCTGTAGTGGGGTTCTTTGCTGTAGACTTTTTAAAGAATATCATAACAAAGTTGCTTTCTAGGAGAATATTATTCATGTCTGATAAGTTTTCAACTTTAAGTGATTTCGATCTTAAACAAACAGAAATTAATCCAGAGGATATCAAAAAATATACGTCTGAAGATGATTTTATGTTTTTGGCTGTTGACCTCGGAAAAGAAATCCTCGAATATACATCAATACTTGCATTTAGTTATCGTTTGGATGACAAAAACCTTCCAAGAACGTGGAAAAGAAATGAAGCTATTATAGGTGGATTGTTAGTTCGTCTATCAAAACTGCAGAATAGTATTTTGGATACAGTATGTGAAAAACGAGAAGAAATTGCCTTGATTCTACTAAGAAGTGCTATAGAAACAGCAATAAACTGTGAATTTCTAATTAAAAATGATTCAGATGAATTGTATGATGAGTATGTAAAATATTCTTTAAGAGAAGAAAAAAGGTTATTAAATATTATTAATAAAGGTGTTGAAGAAAGAGGACACGAAACTCCCTGGGAAACACGGATGAGAACTTTGATCATGAAGGCTTTCAAGCGCTCAGAAGTTAATCCAGAGGAAGTAGATGAAAGTAATAGAAAACCGTGGGGTAAAAGTATATACCAAAGAGCTAAAGATGTAGGCCTCGACAAAGCGTATCTGGTAATATTCTCATTGCCTAGCCACACTGTTCACGGCAATTGGCAGGACCTTCTTGAATTTCATCTTGAGGGTGATGGAGAATATTTCAAACCTTCATCTGGTTATGGTCATCCTCGTCCATCCCTGTTATTAGGCCTTTCACTTCTTAGTGCAAATGTTTGTCAAACATTTCTTGAGCATATAATGCCAGAATGCCCAGATTCAGAAGTGTTAGTAGAAAATCTATCTGATTTTGACAGGAGAATACATCTGTTGAGTGATCTTCATGAAAAATTTATGCAAAAGGGAAAAGTATAAGGGTCAGGCATGCCCAGTTGGCAATATTATAGTTTAATCACCTCGTTTTCTATAAGTCAATTAAATAGGTATGGTGTCCCCCGATTTCTAAGGGGAAAAATAAAGGAGAAACGTCAGCAGGCAAAAGTAGCATTAGAGAAACGGTCACCTTTTATATTATTGATTTACAATAACCTAGATCCTCGGCAGGCATTTGGGACAGAGCGACATGATTTCATAGATGCAATGTACGGCACATTAACTGTAGTTCTCAATCCAAAGAATAGTACGATTACCGAATCCTATCATGGACGGAATCAGTCATTGCGAGAAGACAAGAACACTTCGTTTAGTGCAATCGGAAGAATATATCAAACCAAAGAAGGACCAGCTATTTTACTATACGAGAATGTTTTTGCAGAATGTAGACTCAATTACTCATCGCTTCCAGATTGTATTGGACACGAAAGAATCAAACTCACATGAAATACCAGGGCGGCTCCAAATGTTCTTATTAACAAGGAAGTTAGGTAATGGTGTAGTAATCAGAGACGACATAAAATTAATGTTAGCGCGAAAAAATGAGAAAAGAAGTGATTTTTACAGGAAATGATACCGTTAAAGAACTCTATAGTAAATTTAGACTATCCCAGGGATCGCTTTTTCACTACACATCAATGACTGCTATAGCTTCTATGAAAAATAGCAGTTCATTATGGATTACGCAATCAGACTCTTTTTTGGATAAAAGTGAAATCCAATTTGGATTAGATGTTGTTCGGCATGCGTCTGATTGTACACTCAAACTGCAGGAGAGAAAAGTTATGGAGGAATTCTTGTTGGGAATAAGTGAAATACTTAAACGGAGCTATATATTTTCATTAACAAGCAACTCATCGAACCAACACCTTTTGGAAAATTACGGTAATATTATTGTCCAGTTTAGAGAAGGATTACCTCGGGAGATACTTGGAACAGCATGGCATTCTGTTCCTCACGGTGATTCATATTCACTTCATTATTTTAATGATTTATATGAGTTGGTAGAAGGTTATGTTGTGTATGATGAAATTGAACAATTCGAGATAGCAAAGATAGCTGTTAAGGCTATCATGGAGTTAGGAAACCCTACAACTCATATTGTTGACATTTATCATATTCGAAAGCTACTAATAACTTGCATTACTTTGTTTAAAGGTTGTCAGCACAGGAAAGAAGAGGAGTACCGAGTAACAATTGTTCGAAAATATGATAAAACGGACAATGATTTTAATGAAACTCGTGATAATAATGGCAAAAAGATTAACTACATTAAGGCAATTATACCGCATTTTGAAGAATATTGTATAGAGGATATAAAGACAGGAAAGAAGACAGGCTCAGGTCTTTAATCTTGAAAAATCGGGAAAATCCTCGTGATAGATCTCTATTCGGCCATTTTGCCAATGTTGGCATTTCCGCTAAATGGATACAACTGGTGAGTGGAAGCCTGAAGGCGTTCCGCTACAATCCCTTAATCTGTGTTTGATCAGTGTCTATCCTGTCTAAGCTTTTACCAGTGGATGTATATTGGATAATTCTTTTGAATGGGTTCGCTCTGCTTGCCATAAGTCCACAGTATGTTGCGCGTTTAGCCAGAACTCCGGGCTGTTTCCGAAAAAACGAGATAGTCTCAAAGCCATTGATGGGCTTACCGCTCTTCGTTCACGCAACACCTCGTTAATCGTCTGTCGCGAAACGCCAAGAGCCTTT
>JAJFGV010000007.1 GCA_021775965.1 Alphaproteobacteria bacterium | reverse complement strand
TGAGGGATGGAAAATGTGGAAAGGTTATTTTGAAAGTATAAAAACTCAATTTTGGACACAGATGACCGCAGATTATTAGGATCTTAAATATAAAGAATTAAGTACCATGGACAAACTGAATTTCATTAATGAAGAATTGGACAGGCTCAAGGAAGCCGGTCTGCTCATTAACATTCGTACGGTTGAAGGGCCTCAAGGGGCATGGATTACCGTGGATGGAAAGAGTGTACTCAATCTCAGTTCGAACAATTATCTGGGACTTGCCAATGATTTGCAATCGAAAACGGCTTCTCATAATGCAATTGACACTTACGGTGTAGGCCCCGCAGCGGTCAGGACAATTGCCGGAACAACGACACTGCATAAAGATCTGGAGCAGAAACTTGCGCAGTTTAAGGGAGTTGAGAGCACCATCTCATTCCAATCCGGATTCTGTGCGAACCTTGCCGTTATTCCGGAAATCGTCGGCAAAGAAGACGTTGTGTTTTCAGATGAACTCAATCATGCCAGCATCATTGATGGATGCCGCCTCGCAAAGACCAGAGTCGTACGATATAAACACGGCAACCCCGAAGACCTTCAGGCTAAAATCCATATTGAGAAAAATATTGATCGGAAGCTTATTATTACTGATGGTGTTTTCAGTATGGAGGGAGACATAGCACCACTACCGGAAATAGTAGAAATAGCGGAAAAATATAACGCCATTACCATGGTAGACGATGCACATGGAGAAGGTGTTCTGGGCAGAGGAGGCAGGGGCATAGTTGACCATTTTAATCTGCACGGCAGGGTAGATATTGAAGTGGGTACCATGTCAAAAGCATTCGGCGTCGTGGGAGGCTACATTGCAGGGACTAAACAATTGACGGATTATCTGGTGCAGAAAGGACGTCCCTTCCTCTTTTCAAGTGCGGTAACAGCTGCCGACGTGGCGGCATGTATCGCGGTTGTAGATACCCTGAAAAAATCAGATGATCTTGTCAAGAAACTCTGGTCAAACACCAGGTTTTTCCAAGACAGAATGAAACAACTCGGATTTAATATCGGCATTACAAAGACTCCTATAACACCGATTATGATAGGCGATGCCAAAGTGGCAAAGGATTTCAGCCAGAAGTTATTCGATGATGGCATTTTTGCCCAATCAATAGGTTACCCTACAGTACCTGCAGGCAAGGCGCGTATTCGAGTGATGCTTTCTGCCTCACATAGCAAGGAAGATCTTACACGGGCAATCGATCATTTTGAAAAAATTGGAAAAGCTATGAACATTATATAATTAAAAACCCGAAATTAAAAAAAAGAAAGAGGAGGGTTATAGTATGAAGAGAAAAATTATCATAATTCCGGCTATTGTGTTTGCTGTATTGATTGCACTTTTTATTGGTAAGAATATGATTATTAAGACTTCCGTTACAACCGGGGTAAGGGCAGTTACAGGTCTTAAGCTAAGTATAAGAAGTATGAATGTTGGTGTCTTCAAATCTTTAATCGGTATAAATGAATTACAGTTGCACAATCCACAGGGGTTCGAAGACAAATTAATGGTAGATTTACCGGAAATTTATGTTGATTATAACCTGGGTGCCATTATGGGAGGGAAGGCACATCTTGAAGAGGTCAGGTTACATTTAAAAGAATTCACAGTGGTGAAGAATGAAGTCGGCGAACTCAATCTTGATTCACTGAGAGTTGTCAAAGAAACAGAAGGAGAGGAAGCGACAAAAGAAGGTGAGAAAAAAGAAAAAACAGAAATGCCGGATATCCAGGTAGATTTATTGGAATTAAAGATAGACAAGGTTATATATAAAGATTATTCAAGGGGCACTCCACCAAAAGAGAAGGTATATAATGTAAAAATTGATGAACAGTATGAGAACATAACAAACCCTCAATCTTTTGTACGGCTAATTATATTTAAAGCCCTTAAAAATACGACCATTGCCAGTCTGACCAATTTTGATTTAGGAAAGCTACAAAGTGGAATTTCCGGAACAGTCAAGAAAACGGCTGAGATGGCACAGGAGGCTACTGGCAGAGCTTTAGAAGCTGGAAAAGATGCGAGTGGAAAAATCCGGGAAACTGCCGGAAAAACAGTAGAAAAGGCAACAGATGCAGGAAAAGATGCAAGCGAAAAAATCCAGGAAGCCGCCAGGGAATCAGTAGAAAAGGCTACAGATAGTATTAAAAAATTATTACCTTTCGGGAATAAAGAGAAAAAATAAAGGGAGCAGAATGAACGAAAAAGGCTACACCAAATACCAGCAGAAGGCTATCAAAAATTTTTACGACAACAAAGACCTTCGCCTTGTACAGAAACTGGGTGAATTAGTCTCAAATTTATACCTGGAAACCAGTGACAAGAAAAAAGAGACCGGATGGAAAAAGATTAAGAAGATGCTAACCGATTTGAAAGTACACCCGGGCGAGGTAGAATACCTGACAAAAGACAAAAGCCTTTCAATGATTTCTAAGAAGCTGGATGAGATATTTTAGCATGAGAAGAAAAGCCAACCACGAAAATTCACGAAATGACACGAAAAAAATAATTCACAGAGAACAGATAAAAACTAGTGGCAAGATGCTAGAAACACGATTGAGGAATTAAAAAATTCCTCAATCCCTTAATACTTAAATTCCTTAATTAGATCATGAAGATTGCCATTACCGGTTTGTCAGGTTTTCTGGGACATTATGTAGCAAAGAAACTCTTTGAAAGAGATATTCAGATGCAGGCGCTTGTACGGAACACAAGTGATACTTCACATCTTAAAGACTATGAGGAAAAAATTACATTTGTGCAGGGTGATCTAGGTGACAAGAAAGCCTTAAAGAAATTTGTTCAAGGAGCCGACGTAGTCATCCACATGGCTTATGAGAGAAACGGATCAGGTTTTCGCAACTCAGCCAGTAAGGACATCAGGCGACTGATTGAAGTAAATCTTTCAGGCAGTCTGGAGCTGTTAGATGCCGCTAAACAGCATGGGGCCAGACAATTCATTTTTACCAGTTCCTGTGCAGTTTATGGACATATATTTCCCGATATTAAACTTGACGAACAACACCCCCTTATGCCAGACTCACACTATGGTGCCTACAAAGCTGCGGTAGAGGCATTCTGCCATTCGTATTTCTTGTCAAAGAGTATTAATACAACCATGTTCCGGCCCGTAGGTATCTACGGTATTGATCCAAACCTTGCCCACTCTGAGTGGTATGACTTAATTAAAAACATTAAAGACGAAGTTGATGTGGAGGTTGTAGGAGGCGGTAAAATAGTAGACGTCACAGACGTTGCACATGCCATAGATTTGGCAATTGACAACAGAGATGCTTTTGGAAAGGTTTATAATCTGTCAGACTTCTATATCGACAACATGTCCATAGCAGAAATGGCCAAAGAGATATGCTGTTCCAAATCCAAAATCAACGGCACACCCAAACAGCCTAAAAACAGCATTGATAATACCGAATCAAAAAAATTGGGTGTAAATTATACAGGAACGGATG
>JAJFGV010000060.1 GCA_021775965.1 Alphaproteobacteria bacterium | reverse complement strand
GAAACCGTGAAAATCTATTTTCCTGCATTCTTTCATGAAGGCACCAATATCTGCAATTTTCAGTGGAACATAGACGTTATCAAGTCCTTTTTCAATAAAGGCGGCGTTGTGGATGGCCGGGCTCATACTATGAGAAACCGGATTCCCGATAATACCATACAGTTTTGTCTCTCTGTTTATCTCTTTAAAGTGGTATATATTGGTGAGTTCATTTGCTGTTAATTGTCCTGGTGCTGATTCTTTACCTTTTTTGAGAGAAGCGAATGTCAGGAATCCTCCAAACTTGCTTGTAAGTATCCGGCTTATGTAACCCAGCTCTCCCATACAGAAGGATATGGTAGGTACTTTTGCAGACTTTAAAATTTCAAATATCTTGATATTGTCGGTAATGTCATTTGCGTATGTTACAATCTTTACTATGTCAGGATTATGCTGGCAAATATCATCATATATTTTGCTTAAGTTGTTAGGTGTCTCTTTGAAATTATGATGAGAAATAATTATCTTACTGCTATTTCGTCTGGTAATTTGCTTGATTGAATCGTATTCAACGTCGATGTAATCTGCTCCCAGTTCAATGGCTTTTTGCAACAGGCGTAATCTATCCTGCTCACTTCCATTAAATTTGCCACCTTCCCTTTCGGGTCTGTTTGTAATTATTACTGGCTTAGTTTTAATCTTTAATGATTCTTCAATGCATGTTTCTGCATTCTGTAATTCCGGAATGTAATCAATACGTAATTCTACGATATCAGCATATTCGGAAGCCGATACCATTTCCGAAACAGCGTCTTCAGCACTTCTGGCCGTAATGGGGATGCAAATCATATTTATATAAAATGGTTGTACTAAGAATTAGTTGATTATTATATTGTATACTTTAAAATAGTCAATCTTATGTATTTTCATTTAGATACTTAATGGGGCGCAGTATACTAAAATTCCAAAAAAAACTGATTTTGGTCATTCGGGTATTGTAATTTGATATTTGTTTGTTATTTATGATTTGAGTTTTGTAATTTATTAACTCCTGCTTGGTTATGGCTCGTCTTGGTTTGGGGGGGGATTGATGGATGTAAGTGAAGCAATAAGAACTCGAAGGAGTATAAGGAGATTTAAACCGGATCCAATTCCGGAAGATAAAATCAAGCTTTTGCTTGAAAGTGCCAGATTAGCACCGTCAGGTACAAACACACAGCCTTGGCGGTTTATAGTGGTCAAGGATGATGATACTAAGACGAAGTTACAGAAGGCGGCGCATAATCAAAGACACGTTAAACGTGCTCCTATAATAATAGTTTGCTGTGCGGATCTAAAGGCGTTTAGGGAATTTCCGGAAAGAGTTGATGAGCTTATAGAGTCAGGTGCGCTTCCTGAAAGAACGAGGGAAGTATTTATACCATACCTTAAGAAAGGTATGAGTACTGTTACAAAGGACGCTCTTATGGTTGCTGCCGCAGCAAATGTGGCTATAGCTGTTGAACATATTGTTTTGCAGGCAGTGGAGATCGGTCTTGGTACCTGTTGGGTAAGATGGTACGAAGATGAAAAGGTAAAAGAAATTCTTGATATTCCGGAGCATATTGAAGTAATGGCACTTTTGCCGGTTGGAATACCTGATGAAGAACCATCTCCCAGGCCGAGGTTAAGTCTGGACAAAATAGTCTTTAATGAGAAGTACGGGGAAAAGTATACCTAACCAGAACAAGTCTGGATAATAATATTGAGGGATTTAGGAATTGCGAATTAATGAACTTTTTTAATTCTTTAATCCCTGAATTCCCCATAATTCTTAAATTTTAATTTATATATGAAAACTATGGAGTTAGAGGACGATAAGACAAAAAGCTTTTTCAATGACAGGTATGTCTGGTTGCTCTTGATAATTTCTCTTTCAGTGAGAATATACTTGAGTTTCTTTACCTATGTAATCAAGAATGATAGTGTCGCTTTTATGCAAAATGCAAAGTACTTTGCCAGTGGTGACTTTTCGAGTGCATTAAGACACGACTATCATCCTCTATACTCTCTGATTATGGCAGTGTTGTACAAGGTCGTTCCAAACATGGAATTGTCCGGTACTATTATATCTGTTCTTTTTGGTACATTAACGGTAATTGTATTTTATCTAATTGGTAAAAATATTTTTGATCAGAAGGTATCGTTTGTCTCTGCTATTATATTGGCCTTCCATCCCTATGCTGTCAGGTTTTCTGCAGACATAATTTCTGAATCTACCTATTTCTTTTTCTTCATTTCTGCACTTGGTACAGGTTTCTTTGCGATAACAAGGGGGAGGTTACTCTTATTTGCTCTATCAGGGATATGCTCTGCTCTTGCTTATCTTGCACGCCCTGAAGGAATAGGGATTATTATTATAGTCGTCTCTTGTTGTGCTCTGAAGGATTGCACCAGGATTAAAGTGTTATGGAGAGAAAAACTGATTTCAATCCTGATACTAACTGTTTCATTTCTTGTGTTTTCAATGCCATATCTTGTATATATTAAAAGTGAGACAGGTATGTGGCTTCTTACGAAGAAAAGGAATTTGTCTCATACAAAGATTATGAGAAAATTAGATGAACGAGTCAGAGATGAGGTGATTGAAGAAGATATTGATAAGGTAGATCCAGGTATCGGTATTAATAAACAAGTTGTTGTTAGAAAAACCGATACAAACAAACGGGACAAAAATTTCATACACAAAAATTCTGGTATCTCAAAAAAAGGTCCTACGTATATAGAGTTAGTAAAAACGCCTATTCACAGTCTGTCTATGAAAACGTATATAACGGGTGCGCTGTTCGTTATTAAAAAGTACTTAAGTACTTTCCATCTCTTATTGTTTATGTTTTTTGTAATAGGCGTGATAAATTATACTAGGGCAAGGAGGGAACTGTTTTTCGGCTTTTATGTAATGACAATTATTGCATTCTATTTAATCATATTATATAGATTGAACATTGTTAATACCGGTAGCTTTCTGTATCCCAGTAGAAGGCATTTAATGCCGATAGTTATTCCGGCAGTATTCTTTGTAGGGATAGGAGTTCTCGTTGTTGGAACTTGGCTACATATAAAGTTTCATAATAATAGCTTGATAGTTGGTTTCAAAGAGTTGCTTAGGAGTACGTGGATAATTCAACTAATTGTATTAACAATTATTATCGGTGTTTTATTGCCAAAGACACTAAAGCCTCAACGTTTTGATAAGTTAGGGATTAAGAAGGTTGGCCAATGGATAAAGGGAAATGTTCATAAACCATCCCCTGTAATTTTGAGCTCATCTGCAAGAAGTGTTTACTATGCTGACGGCTATCATATTCAGATTGATAATATGAGCGGTGTGCTTTCCGTGGCAATACGGCATAAAGTAGATTATCTATTAATAACATACAAAGAATATAAATTCATAGAGAAAGAATTATTGCGATCGGTAAAGGATAAAAGAATAACATTAGCATATAAATATCCGGAGAAAGAACCGTCGAACAGACACAGTGTACTTTTGTATGAGATTCTGTACTAGTAGCTATTTTGCAAATAAGTACAACATATAGTATATTTATATAAAAAAATTCTTGACAAACGAGAGTTTTTTTTTAGAATTGGCGTTCATAGGATGAACATTGGTTTTTCTTGAGAATAGCGTTCATAGGATGAACGGCTCAGGGGCTAACCGTTTAGGTACTATATAATGAGAGAAGAAACTGGCAATTTGGATGTAAGGGAATTGGAGATTTTGGAAAGGTTAGAGGGTAACGGTCATCTTACACAAAGGGAGCTTTCCAGAGAAGTTGGTATAGCGCTGGGACTGGTGAACCATCTCTTAAAAAAAATGGTCAAAAAAGGCTGGATTAAAATAAAGAATATAGATTCTAAGAAAATAAGATATTTGATTACTCCTGAAGGTGCCAAGGAGAAGTCGAGTTTGCTGTACAAAAGAGTGGAAAGTACTATTCATTTCTACTTGGAGGCAAAAAGGGTAATCAGGGACAGGGTTATACATTTAAAAAATGATGGCATAGAAGATGTTTCAATATATGGAATAAACCATATATCAGAAGTTCTGTTCATAGTGCTAAAAGAACTGGGTTTAGAACTGACTTGTGTAGTTGATGAAAATAAAGAAGGAAAAGAGTGGTTTGGTTACAAGGTAATTGGTATGGAGCAATTTGTGAAATCCAATACTGGTGTATTAATCTTTGCTTCTTTTGATAAAGAAACAATAGATGGTTTTTGCAAAGAACAAGAAAATGTGAAAGTTGTTGCTCTTAGAGAATAAAGCAGTTGTTTTTTTGTGTAAGTATATGTTTGTTAAGATGTTAAATGCTTTTTTGCATGTAACTGAGAGGCCCGAGGTCTACATATTAGGATATTTTGGATAGTAAATTGCTAATGTGCATATTCAGGATGTTGTATTCTTTTTTAAAGAGCTCTCGTTAAAAAAGGTATGGTTGCGTTTGCAGTTCTTACCTAATTTTTTATGAATACCATACACAGAAATAGTGTAGATTTAAAGAAGCTGTTAAATCCTGAAAAGGCAATATGGCCTTACAGAGAAAGAAAAAATGCTACCTCGCTTGTCCCGTTTTCTCTGGAATTACATCTTACATCTTTTTGCAATTACAACTGCTATCATTGTTCCTATCAGAATAGAAGATCAAGTCGCCTGGTTGTCAACGAATCAAGAATCAAGACACTGGTTGCTGATATTATAGATATGGAGATAAACGGTGTATATTGGTCAGGTGGGGGTGAACCAACAACAATTAAAGGTTTTCCCGCCTACATAGAAGAAATATCGAAATCAAAAACAGAGCAAGCACTGATTACTAATGGAATACTGATACATGATCAATGGATTTCTCTACTAAATTTATTTAATTATGTCGCAATCTCATTTCAGGCGTCCAGGAGCGAGACCTATGAAAAGATTACAGGACATAATCTGAGAGATAAACTTTATTCTAACGTCAGAAAGCTAAGAAATATTTTAGAGGATGCTGTTCTTGGTGCCAGATGTGTAATAAACAAACACAATTTTAATGAGATTGATCTGATTTATAAGGATGCAAGGGATCTGGGTTTTGACTATTTAATATTTATACCGGCGGTAGATTATGAAGGAAGGGGCGATGTTGAGTTAAACATAGATGAGAAAAATTATCTAAGAGATAAGGTCAAGGATATTATGCCGTCATTGGATGATTCATTTACGAACTTAGGACGCGTTGTGAATCGAGGGGTATCTCATTATAAAAATGAAGAGAAGGATGGGTTTCCGTGTTATGTTAATCAGATTAGAGCAACCGCATTTATTAATTACGACGGTGGAGTCTGGTTGTGTCAGCCTCATATAGGGAATCCTAAATATTGCATAGGAAATATAAATGAACATAGATTCGTTGAAATATGGAACTCTGGAAGGCATTGCGAAGTTATAGAGCTGCTTGATGAAGAACACAGGAGAGGGAATTGTAGTGACTGTAGATCTATTTCATATAATAACGTATTGCATAACTATATTGTAGATGGTGACGGAACAAGCTTTTATGACCCATTTCTATGAGACCATTTTTGCTCTCTCAGAACCTAAGATTTTAAGACAGGGGATGCGTACAAAAAAGTTACTAACTGAGATATTGCTTAATTATGTATAAGAATAGAATAGAGAAAATATACAAAAGCTAGGTGATCTTAGCGATTATCAGGTGTGCGTTTCAAGAACTAGAGAAAGGTATGGATTGTTAACAGCAATGGTGTAGTGGGTACAGGAAATACGTTTTATGGTGGCAAAAAAGTGAATAGAAATAAATTAAGATGTAAAATAGGAGAGATGAAATTAAGGTAGAATTTTATAGACATAATATTGATGAGAGTGACATTTGCCGTGTAGAGGAGGTATTAAGATCGATTTTCCTTACAACAGGTGAAGTCGTTCAAAGCTTTGAAGACAAGCTTGCAATGTATCTCGGTTCTAGAAGTGTAGTTGGTGTTACAAGCTGTACCGCTGCACTTCATTTATGTCTTCTTGCATGGGAAATCGGTGAGGGTGATGAAGTTATAACTACTCCAATGAGTTTTTGCGCAACGGCCAATTCGATTCTTCATGTCGGTGCTACACCGGTTTTTGTAGATGTAGAAGAAGAAACAGGCAATATTAATTCAGAACTCATTGAAAAAGCAATAACAGAGAAAACTAAAGCCATAATGCCTGTACACCTTTACGGCCAGTTATGCGATATGCGGAAAATTCATGAAATTGCAGAAAAGCACAAACTTGTTGTTATTGAGGATGCGGCTCATACAATAGAGGCGCAGAGAGATGGTGTAAGGCCAGGAAGCCTCAGTGACTGTGTATGTTTCAGTTTTTATGCTACTAAGAATATAACTTCAGGGGAGGGCGGTGCTATAGCTACTAATAATACGGAAAAAGCAAATTTACTAAGCAAGTTGCGCCTTCATGGAATTGACAAATCTGCAATAGATCGATACACGAAACTCTACCAGCATTGGGATATGTCTGTGCTGGGCTGGAAATATAACATGGATAATATCCAGGCTTCTTTACTTGTTGGACAGCTTGAAAGGATAGATAAGTTTTGGGAAAGGCGTAATTACATATGGAATCTTTATGAAGAAAAGTTAAGGGGCATAAAGGGTATTGAAATATTAAAAACGGTAGCAGATTCCAGACACGCGCGACATCTTTTTACCATTCAGATTACAGACAAGAAAAGAGATTCTGTGCTTATTTCCTTACAGGAAAAAGGAATCGGTGTGGCAGTAAACTATCGCCCCATACACCTTTTGGAATATTATAGAAGTACATTTGGTTTTAAGGAGGGAAATTTTCCTGTTGCAGAAAAGATTGGGGCAAGGACCATATCCCTTCCGCTTTATCCAGGTCTAAAAGATATTGAAGTTGATTATATAGCTACGTCGTTACATGATATTTTGAAGTCCTAGAAAGAAAGATTTTATGAGTAATCCAATTTTACAAAATCAGCAAGAACAAGGAAGGCTTAAAGACGTTGGCTTTTTCCCAAAGGTCATATTACTGGACTCAGTAAGTTATTGTAACTTAAGGTGTAGCATGTGTGTGCACGATGAGATGACAAGGAAAAAAGGTACTATGTCGTGGGACCTTTTTACAAAGATAATTGATGAAATAGCAGAGGTAGACAAAAATGTAAGAGTTTGGATGGTATTTTTCGGGGAACCTTTGATACTGAAAAAAACAAAGCCTACAATATTTGACATGATAACTTACGCAAAGAGTAAGGGGTTAACTGATATAGTGTTGAACTCTAACGCAAATCTAATGGATGAAGAGTCCGCAATAGGTTTGATAAAGTCAGGGCTCGATGCAATATACTTTGGAATAGACGCTTATACTCCTGAAACTTATGCGAAACTAAGAGTAGGTGGAAATTATAAAAGAGTAATTAATAATATTAGGAATCTAATAGAGCTTAAAGAAGAGATAAATGTGAAGAACCCTGAAATCTATGTACAGTTTGTTGAGATGGATATAAATACACACGAAAAAGAAGACTTTATAAATTTCTGGGGGAAACAAGGGGTTGCTGTAAAAATAAGGCCTAAGGTTAGCTGGGGTGGTTTAATAGATGCACCAAATTTAACACTGTCTAATGAAAACAGATGGCCCTGCTATTGGGCGATGCAGACAATGTCAATTACTGATACGGGCAAGGTTGTGAAATGTGCAGTGGATTTAGATGCTAGATATGTGGCAGGGGATGTCAACACTCAGTCACTAAAAGAAATATGGAATGACAAATTAAAAAAGTTCCGGCAATTGCATATTTCTAAAGAGTTTGATAAATTGCCGGATGATTGTAGGGACTGCAGGGACTGGCAATCAGCTAGGGCTGACTTTTATTCATTAAATAAATAATGTGTGGTATTTGCGGATTCACGGGTAGAGTAAACAAAATTATTCTTAAAAAGATGACAGATTCCATAGTCCACCGTGGCCCGGATGAGAATGGATTCTATACTGATGGGAATATAAATCTTGGTATCAGAAGATTAAGTATTATTGATGTGGAAACGGGACATCAACCGATACATAATGAGGAGAAAAACATATGGACAGTCGTTAACGGAGAGATATACAATTATAAGGAGCTAAGGAAGGAATTAGAGAAAAAAGGTCATAGGTTTCACACAGATCATTCTGATACAGAAGTTATCGTTCATCTATATGAGGAATATGGCAGGGGATTTGTACATAAGTTAAATGGTATGTTTGCCATCGCTTTGTGGGATAAAGTGCAAGATAAACTATTTTTGATTAGAGACAGGATGGGGGTAAAACCTCTTTTTTACACAATAGTCAAAAATATCTTGGTTTTTGGGTCAGAAATAAAAGCAATTCTTTCCTATCCTTATTATGATAGAGAAGTAAATTATGAAGCGGTTTACCATTATTTTACCTTTAAAAATATTCCTGCTCCTTTGACTGCCTTTAAAGGGATTTATTCTCTCATGCCTGGAGAAATGCTGACTTATTCGAATGGCAGGATATCCACGGAAACGTGGTGGAAAATCAAGTTTGACGAAAACGAAGAATACACTGATAATTATGTAATTGAGAAAATATTTACACTCCTTGAAGATTCCGTTAAATTAAGGATGAGAAGCGATGTCCCTTTTGGTGCTTATCTTAGTGGTGGTGTTGACTCAAGCGCCGTAGTTTCGTTAATGGCAAGGTTTTCGGATAAGCCGATTAAAACATTCTCGTTAGGTTATGAAGATGAATTTAAAAATAAAGAGGCGGATTTACACTATGCAAGAAAAGTTTCCAAGGTTTATAATACAGAACATTATGAATACATAATGTCACATAATGAGTTGATCGATGAAATGGATAATATTATTGAGGCATTTGATCAACCATTTTCAGGTACAATTTCTACATATTTTCTTTCAAAGCTTATTAAAAATCATGTAAAAGTCGCATTGTCAGGTGATGGCGCTGATGAGCTTTTTGGTAGTTACCTGACACACAGGGTTGCACAACCAATGTATCATTTCAACAGACTGTATGACAGGGTTAAATCAAATTCATTAACAAATAAGGAGAAACAATTATTTGTCCCATGTGATATTGATTTCTTGGAAGACCTGTATGGTAAATCAAATGGAGATGATTTAAAATGGAGATATAATCTATACCTTTCAAGTGACGAAGAGAAAATGCATCTTTTGTCAGACCATTTTAAATCATTACTGGGAAATACGAATTCATTTTCAATTGTTAAGGATAATTTTAATAGACTAACAGCAAAGAATCCTTTAAACAGAATTCTTGAAATGGAGTGGAACACACAATTACCTGACCAGGTGCTTGCATTCGTAGATTTCCTATCTATGGCACATTCTGTAGAAGTACGTTCTCCCTTTCTTGACTATCGGCTTGTAGAGTTTGTTGCAACTATACCCGGTAATATGAAGATAAAGAATGGAAATGTGAAGGATATCTTAAAAAAAGCAACAGCGCCCTTGCTTGCAAAGGAAATAATCAAACGACCAAAAGAAGGTTTTGTACTGCCGGTATTTGATTGGATGGCAGGAGCCCTCAAAGATTACAGTTCAGATGTTCTTTCAGAAGGCAGATTGAGAAGACACAACCTGTTTAATACAGATGCAATAAAGGATTTATTACATAACTACTATTCTGGAAACAAAAAGGATGTTGGAAAGGTTTGGAATTTGATGATGTTCCAATTGTGGTGGGAGAAGTTCTTTGGATAAAGTCCGAGTTCTATTGTTTGCAATGACTGGTTTTGGTAACAACATATTTAACGTTTTAACAAGACAGCCTTTTGTTGAAATTTTGGGAGTATTGACTTCTCAAAGAGAGGTCAAGCCGTTTCCATACTATGAATGTGAAAAGCTACATGACTTAATAACAAAAAAAAGAATAACTCTTTATGAGGGACTAAAGCTTAAGGAAGAAAAAGTTCATCAATTTATAAGGACTCTCGCGCCAGATTTAATTCTGGTTAGTAGCTTTAACCAGATTTTGCCTAAAGCAATTATCACGATACCAAGGATTGGCATTGTGAATTTGCATCCATCTTTATTGCCTAAATATAGAGGCGCCACTCCAACTGTTTGGGCATTAATAAATGGAGAAAAGGAGACAGGCGTGACCGCTCATTTTATTGAAGATGAAAAAATAGATTGTGGAAGGATTATTACACAAGAGAAAATAAAAATAGATCCTTCGGATAATGATGGTACACTCAGACGCAAGATTGCAACACTTTCTGAGAAAGTGCTAATAGATACTTTAAGCCTAATCATTAAACAGCCAAAAGAAACTTTTCCACTGCAGAATGAATCTGAAGCTACTTATTATAGAAAGCGAACATTAGAGGACTCGGAAATAAATCCTGACCATCCTTTTGTGGAAAATCTTAACAAGATCAAAGCAATGACTCCATACCCGGGGGCACATTTAACATACAATGGAAAAAGGTATATTGTTAGTAGCGCAGCCTTATCAAATAGCAAATCGCAAGTTGGTACTCTCGATAGTGATGACCGTAAGCTAACGGTAAAAACACCTGAAGGAATTGTACTGTACCGTATAAATAGGGGTTAGAATAATGGGTGACAGAACATTTACTGAACACGAACAAAAAGATTATGGAATTAGGCCTGAAGCGCAGGATTTTCCGATGATGTGTGTTCTTTCCTTTGTTTATGTGTGCAATGCTCTATGTCCAAATTGCCCATATACAAATTCCAGTATTAGATCTGATTATTTAGACACTCCATTTATGAGTGAGGATACTTTTAAGATAATAGCTGATCAGTGTGGAGAGTATGGGGCATGGGTACGTTTATCAGGGGGAGGAGAGCCAATGCTGCATCCAAAAGCTGTTGAATTAATGGTATATGCAAAGAAAGTTGGTGCAAAAATAGGCCTTATTACTAATGGTTCAAAGTTCACAGAGGATAGCATTACACGAATATTGGAAGCACAAGTTGATATGATAGAGTTCAGTGTTGATGCTGCTGACTCTGAGACATATGCAAAGGTCAGGAAAGGTCTCAATTGGGAAATATTGTTAAAAAACATCAGTATAACGATAGATATTCGTAATAAATTAAAAAGTTCTACGAAAATTATAGCTAGCGGAGTTAATCAAATTGGCATTGACATAGATAGAGTTGTCAGTTTTTGGGAGAATAAAGTTGACAATTTTCAGAAGCGTAAATACCTAACGTGGGGGATAAACGATCCTTCAGAGTCTGCAGATACATTGCCATATTTACCGCCGGAAGAGTTTGTTCCCTGTCCTTTTATTTTCGAAAGGTTGAATATTGACTCCAGAGGTAATATTATGGTCTGTGGTTTTGACATAGCGGCAAAGACCAATCTAGGAAATGTCCATGAAAAGAGCATAAAGGATATCTGGCACAGTAAAGAATTTGAATTTTATAGGAAGAAACACCTTGAAGGCAAAGGTAATCAGATTGAGTTGTGCAGCAATTGTCCCGACTGGAAGTACAGATCCTGGAAGCACAATTACTGGAAAATTGTAAAAGATGCAGAAGAAAAGAAGGGCAAGAGAATACAGGGGAAAGCGATATGAATACAAATGATTGTATATGATAATTCACAATATTACCTCATGGACGATAGTATTGGAATACAGAGACAGTAGATATTATAGCAATAAAATAGAGGGATCAGGTTGGTAAGGATTGCCATACTCCAACCTGGCTATCTACCTTGGCTTGGCTTCTTTGAGCAGATGTATGTGTGTGATATTTTTGTTGTCTATGATGATGTCCAGTACGACAAACAAGGCTGGCGGAATAGAAATAGAATTAAAACAGGCAATGGCGTGCAATGGGTTACTGTTCCAGTCAATTTTAAGTTTAAGGAATGTCCTCTTGTAAATGAAGTAACAATTGACAACAAAATAAACTGGAAGAAAAAACACTTTCATTCAATAAAACAAAATTATTCAAAAGCCCCATTTTACAAAGAATATATAGATATATTTAAAGAAGCTTATTCCAGAGATTGGCAATACCTCATAGACATTGATTTATATTTTATAAAAAAATTGGCCAACTGTCTTGGCCTGAACAACAAACAAATAGTCAGATCATCATCGCTTGATGTTCGTGGAGAAAGAGTTGAAAGGCTTATTGCATTATGTAAGATTTTTAAGGCCGACATGTTTTATGAAGGAGCTGCCGGTAGAAATTACATTGATGGAAAGCACTTTGAAGAATACGGAATAAAGGTGGAATTTCAGGATTATAAGCATCCAGTATATAATCAATTACATGGGGATTTTATCCCGTACCTATCAGTAATAGATTTGCTTTTTAATCATGGCGCGGAGAGCCACTCTTATCTAATCAATAAAAAATCTATGGAGGCAACAATATAAATGGAAAAAACTATATTAGTTACAGGAGGTGCCGGTTTCATTGGAAGTAATTTTGTCAGACATATTTACAATAAATATACTGATTATAAGATTATTATACTTGACGCACTGACATACGCTGGTCATATAGGAAATCTGCCTGTTGATTTAAACGTTTGTAATCACAATGAGAGAGTCACATTCTGGTATGGCAATGTTAGGAATGGTGAACTCGTGGACACCCTTGTTTCACAATCGGATGTAGTTGTCCACTTTGCGGCGGAAACGCATGTAACCCGGTCAATATATGATAATTTCCTCTTTTTTGAAACAGATGTTCTAGGTACACAAACGGTTGCAAATGCAGTTTTAAAATATAGAGACAGGATAGAAAGGTTCGTTCACATATCTACATCAGAGGTTTATGGGACTGCAGAAAAGGAACAAATGGATGAGGATCATCCGTTGATGCCGATGAGCCCATATGCGAGTGCAAAGGCAGGGGCTGACAGATTAGTTTATTCGTACTGGGCAACTTATGACATGCCGGTTGTAATAGTTCGCCCTTTTAATAATTACGGCCCATATCAGCATCTCGAGAAGGCGGTTCCAAGATTTATAACTAGCTGTATACTTAATGAAAAAATAAGGATACATGGCGATGGCAGTGCTTCAAGAGATTACGTGTTTGTTGAAGACGTATGTGCGGCAGTTGATCTTATAGTACATGCTAATGTAGATAAAGTAAAAGGTGAAGTATTCAATGTTGCTTCCGGCTCTCATCGTACAATGCTGTCAATAGCGGAGGATATTGTAAAGAAAATGGGAAAAGATGAATCATTGTTGACATTTGTTGGGGATCGGCCGGGTCAGGTATTCAGGCATACGGGAGGCATAAGCAAGATAAAAGATATACTTGGCTGGGAACCAAAGGTGGCATGGAATGAGGGGCTTAATAGAGCAATTAAATGGTACAAAGAAAATAGACAGTGGTGGGAGAACCAATTATGGATGAGGGCGGTGCCTATCATTACTACGAAAGGTAATAAAGAATTACATTAGGGAGGCTTTTGTTCTGGGCTTAGGACAATATAACAACAAATTTGATCGAAGTGTTTCGTTGCTTTGCTGGGCCTACAACGAAGAGGCCTCTATCGAAGGCTATCTTGAAAAAGCTTCGCAATTAATGGAATCTACGGTCGAGGACTATGAAATTGTTTTGATAGATGATGGAAGTACTGACAGGACTTATGAAATATCCAGAGCATTTCAAGAGAAAAATAATAGGCTAAGGATCTTTAAAAATGAAGAGAATTTAAATGTTGGTATTTCAAGCCAGAGGGCAATACAAATGGCATCCAAGGAATTCTTGTTCTGGCAGACAATAGATTGGAGTTACGATATTTCAGAACTAAGGGAATTTCTTGAGTACTTGAAGACGTACGATATTGTTCAGGGTGTCAGGAGAATGCCGGTTAAGGTTAAGATTAAATTCCTAAAGCCCTTTGCAGGACTATTAAAACTGTTTGGGATAGATCATATAACAAGACGTTCAGACACAATATCTAAAGCAATAATCTCCATTATAAATTATAGTCTTATCAGGACTATCTTCTTGGTACCTCTATCTGATTTTCAGAACGTTACTTTCTACCCTACCAAACAGATTCAATCACTCAAGTTTGAATCAAAAAGTTCCTTTGCTAATCCAGAAGGATTGATAAAGTCATACTGGAAAGGAATGTCCATAAAAGAAGTACCAATAAGCTTTATTCCCAGGAGCGAAGGTGCGGCGAAGGGCACAAGGTCAAGAGCTATAATAAGTTCTGTTAATGATATATTTCAATTGTGGTTTAAATGGGTTGTGTTGGGCAGACGTGAATTTATTAAGTACGGGAGAATCACCAGGCTTAACCCTCATGTATAGTAAGGATGGTAATGTTACAAAGTTGTCAATGAGAATGAAAAGATGAAAATCAGTTTGTTAATACCGCCAACAATTTTACAAGAAAACTCTTATGGCCGGCTTAAAAGCTTTTCTAATCCTCAACCTTCGATAGGACTGGCATATATTGCGGCCGTTCTTGAGAGAGAGGGATATGAAGTAAGAATTATTGATGCATATGTCAGTTCGTATCGGTTAGACGAGATCCTAGAGAAGATTGAGGATTCTGATATTTTGGGTATAAGTGTATTAAGCTCATGTGCTGATGCAACGTATGCAATATGCAGGGAAGTCCGTGACCGTTTTCCGAAAAAAATTATCATTCATGGTAATTTACATCCTTCACTATTTCGAGAGGAAGTATTGCTCAACAATAACGCAGATTATATCGTTCACAATGAAGGAGAAGTAACTTTTCTTGAACTTAGTAATTATCTCACAGGACGGAGCAGTATTGAGGAGAGCGAGATTAGAGGGATTTCCTATCTTAAGAATGGGAAAGTAATAAATAATGTAACACGATCATTCATGGAAGACCTTGATTCGCTTCCTTTTCCATCATGGCATCTTTATGATTTAAGTAAATATTCAACCGATCCCAGAACACAAGTTGTACCTTATGCTAAAGAACTTCAGATACTGGCAACAAGGGGATGTCCTAACGAGTGTTCGTTCTGCTCGAGTAGATCAGAAAGAAGTCAGGGACAGAAATATAGAAGGCGGCAGCCAAAGAACCTTATTAAAGAGATTCAATTTTTTTATGATAAGCTTAATGTCACAGTTTTTAATTTCATGGATTTGGCATTTCCATTGGTCAAAAAGCATGCAATGGAATTTTGCCAGCTACTGATTGATTCGGGATTAAATGAGAAAATTAAATGGGTAAGTGAGTTACGAGTCAGGCCACTGGATAAGGAGCTTGTTTCAATGCTCAAGAAATCAGGATGTGAACGTGTCTGTTTTGGTATTGAGTCTGGAAATAATCAGATATTGAAGAGCATAAAAAAGGGGTTTACTCGTGACGATGTGTCTAAGGCTGTGCGTTTGTGTTATGAAGAAGGCCTGGAAGTTGATGGCATGTTTATACTGGGGCTTCCAGGTGAAAACCCGGATACGCTGAATGATACCGTGCAATTTGCAATTGATTTAGATGTAAGGTTTGCGATTTTTAATTTGTTCGTACCTTATCCTGGTTGTACTTTATATGAAGAACTAAAGGCGCAAGATAAGATCCATTTTAATAGCTGGTCAGACTTTATCAGTTATCCGACATACAGTGATAAGGAGCCTGTTTACGTGCCAGATGGTTTGTCCAAGAAGGAACTAATGCAATATCAGGCGAAAGCTATGAGGCAATTTTATGTTCGCCCCAAGTTTATAATACGCCAATTAAAGGGTTTCAGACTGAGATATTTGCCTCATTATCTTTCAGGGCTTAAAGGGTTGTTATTTACAAGGTAACTTGATGGCAGGGAATGTTACTCTTTCTAACTTGGCTCCATGCAATTTAAAAAAATAGTTAATGCTGCCAGGCGTGGATTAAATAATAAGCCTTGGTATCTTATATTCGCAATAACAGGAAGGTGTAATCAGCGTTGTGCCATGTGTTATTATTGGGAGAATATTGAAAATAATGATTCAGGCAAAGAATTATCTATAGATGAAATCCAGCTAATAGCTCCTCAATTTGATAATTTGACACAGTTAACATTGTCAGGTGGTGAGCCATTATTAAGAGAAGATTGTTTGGAAATTGCTTCACTATTTGCAACGCAGACGCCGGTGCAGAGAATTACATTACCTTCTAATGGTATGATTCCCAAAAGAATTGAGGAGTTTGTACGAGGGTTTTGCGAACGGCATCCAGCTGTTAATCTGTCTGTTAATCTGTCAATTGATGGTTTGCAAAAAACTCATGACAAGATCAGAGGTGTATCAGGTGCTTTTGGTAAGTTTCTAGAGTCGTTTGATGTTTTAGAAGATTTAAAGCATGAATATGGTAATTTAGATAGAGCCACTGCAACAACAGTTTCAACTCGTAATCAAGACGAAATTTTTGAATTGCTGGATTTTGTAGAAACACGTCTGGATATCTCCAATCATGGTTTAATGTTGGCAAGGGGAAGTATATCCGACCCTACTTTGTCGAATGTTTCAATTGCAAAATTCAAGAAAATGGTATTTTCTCTACAGGAAAGAAGTAACGGCAAGGTAGGATTACTTAAGAGTGCGATTGGAAAGGCCTATCAGCAGCGCTGGCTAGATTCGCTAACAAAAGAGACGATGTTAGATCCCTGTTTAGCAGGAGTAAAATTGTTGATTTTAAACGAACACGGTATGCTGACGCCTTGTGAACTGTTAGAGCCGTTAAGGCTAACAGATAAATTGAATCATAGTTTTGGAGATGATTTTATCTTTGGTAATCTGCGAGATTATGATTACAACTTAGATGCTATTTTGAATACACCGAAAGCAATAGAAATAGTTAGATTTATTAAAAATAAGGGATGCTGGTGTTCTTTTGAATGTGCAATGATCAGTAACTTTGTTGTTAATCCTTACAATTATTTAGACATTATCGGGAAAATATTCCGAGAGTCTTTAAGTTTAAGAAAGCCAGTTAATCAATAATATAGATACTATGAAGTCCATGCCTTTTTCCGCAACAGATATTACAGTTGTTATTCCTACATATAATTCTGATCAAACAATTGCACCTCTATTGGAATCTATTTTGATTCAGAATGTACTTCCCGGTGAGATTATTGTTGTTGATGATTCATCAAAAGATGAAACTATAAGAATTGTTGAGAGATATCCTGTTAAAGTTATCCGACAAGAGAAAAACGGTGGTGCTGCAAAATCCAGAAATATAGGTATAAAAAAGGCGAAAGGAGAAATAATTCTATTTCTAGATTCGGATACTTACCTTATGCCTAATGTTATTCAAGCCATTCTAGATGGGTTTAACAATCGTAGAAATGTATATGCCCAGAATGGTTTCTGTAATTCTGAACCACTGAATAGAGGGTGCTTTCCTTTATACAAAGGAATTGTAGAAAATTCATGGATAGATGATATTCCTGATTGGGACGATAGTAGTAGATGTATAAATGCAAGGATCGGTGCATTTACAAAGTCAAGTCTTCTTGATGTTGGAGGATTTGATGAGGACTACCCCGGCGCATGTGTTGAGGATCATGAGTTTGGAATTAGATACAGTAGGAAGTACAAGATTTTTCTCAATAAGCAATTAAGAGTCAGGCATCATTTTTCTAATTTCTTTGAAACCGTTAGAAATTATTGGTATAGGACATATGAGACTATGTTCCTTCTCAAAAGATATAAAAATGAAGTATTGGATTCGGGAGGTGTTTCAAGATATTCTGCTTTGCAATATTTTTTTGGTGCAACATTATTAATAGTTCCGTTTGCCTCCTTCTTTTCACACCTCGTATGGGTTTTCTGGTTAACTCTGTGTCTGATTTATGTACTATTATCTAAGAATGTATTAAGAAAATTCTTTAAGGAAGGGCTTTTGTTCGGGTGCTTTGGAAGTGTGGTGCATGCTATCTATGGCTTAGTAATAACAACGTCAGCAGCCTGTTTTTACATTAATAATTTGATTAAAACTAGGGATTAGTAAAATCTTGTACGAAGGAACGAGAAACGTAATTTGTTATCTGGTTGATTAAATGGACACGTGGTCGATAATTGTGAAGAAATATTTTGATTCAACATACGTGTTGTATGCTTGTCTCTTTATTATGTTTGTAACGATATTTGCTGCGGGAAATCAAGGTTTTAGAGATTCTGATATCATTATAATAAGGAAAATTCTACATCCGGAGTATTACAATGGAGAGTTCTTTAACATTAGTCTGGAAAAATATAATCCACACTACAATTACCATTATTTTGTTGCATTTGTAGCTAGAAAACTTGGGTGTATGGAGGGCTTCCTGCCACTTGGCAAGTTGTTCTGTATTTTGCAGACAGGGCTTACAATGTTGGTGTTAGCTAGGTTATGCAAATATCTGTTTAATAATGATCAAATAGTTTTAGTGATATCACTTACTATATTTCTCTCTTTGATTGGAGCACGCTTGGCGGAGCCGTTGAATATGGCAACACCGTTTTATCTTTCAGCCATTTACTATTTCCTGAGAGAAAGATGGTGCATTTCTGCATTTTTTGGGGCGTTGCTTTTCTATTTGCATGTTGGAATGGCAATGTGGTGGTTTTTGCCCTCATGCCTGGCTCTTGCAATAATATTTTTGACACAGAAAAGAGTATCTGTAAAACAAGTAATTGGATATTTATTAGTTGTTATTGCTTTGTCTTTTCCCGTTATTTATATTTATTTCGGAAAGTCTGTAAGCTCGAATGTGGATGAATTTGCAATTAAATATTACTATTATGCTGCATGGCACGATACGTCTCCTTTGTTATCCTTTATATTGAGGCCAATTACCTTCATGGGTCAATGGCTTATTTTTGTGGCATTTATTTTAGGAATTAATAAAGCTAGAAAAACAGGGTTTGAAAACCGTAGTGTTATGCCTCTTATCTTTGGAGTAATATTCCTGTATATTGTGCAGTTTGTTTTTGCGGACATCGTACATAGTAGTTTTGTGATTACACTGCAATTGAAAAGAGCTATGAATCTTATTTATATATTAGGGATATTTTTCTTTTCATTTCTGTTGGCTAACCAGCTAAGGAAAGGGAATTGTGTCTTTTTTCTAATGTTTCTATTTATTTTCTTTGCTTGTCGTAATGGTGTAGCTTTTGTTGTCTTCGGTTTGGCCTTGGTAATATATGAACTCTTTGAAGGGCATATTCTGCATTTTTTGAAGGGCATGTACGAAGTTTTAAGAAGCAACACAAACATAGACCATATTAAGGGAGTTGTAAGTAAAGGCAACCGGTTATTACAGAATCCTCTTGCTATTGTATCGGTTCTATTGATTGTTTTTGTTGTGCCGAAATTGTTGATTGCATCACCTATTAAATCATATATAAAGACTGCTCTTCATTTCTCAGAAGATAATAACACCAACATTGAAATTGCTGAAAAAGAAGCTTACAAGGATATATTTAAGTATATTAACGATATGATAATGTCTGATAATACAGTTTTCCTCTTTCCTTTTAACAAGTGGGACTTTCCTGTCTATTCACATCACGACTGCTTTATAAGTGTTAATACCCCAATCACAAATCTTTCAGTTGGTAGGTCATCCCGTGAAGTAAAGCATATTCTGGAAAACGATCTGAATTATTCGATTGATAGATTGTTTAAAGATGTGACAAATAATGCAAATATTTTTGATGAAAGATGGGGAGAGATGTGGAAGAACCTGGACGAAGGTATAATCATCCATTGGAAAGACAAATATAACCTTACACATGTCATCAGAGAGAAAGATCTTCCATTAAACTTCCCGGTAGTTTACCAAAATTCATTTTATGTTGTCTATGAGATCAAGTAGCTTAGAAACTATTTCTCTTTTGGAACCCTGTATAAGAAGAACCAGTGGAAGTATATAAATGACAGTTTGATGCATCATACATAGAGTTTAAAACCACACAACATGGCTTATGCACCTTTATAAAAACTTATAAACAAATTACATAAAAAATAGAGATGGGTGTGGACATTGACAAGATTATCAAGACGATCAGAGGGGATTATTCTGGTGATATCGCTTTACACGAACCTCTTTTTGCTGGAAACGAATGGGATTATGTTAAAGAGTGTCTTGATACCGGTTGGGTTTCTACAGCAGGAAAATACGTAAACCTGTTTGAAGCTAAATTGGCAGAGTTTATTGGCGCCAAATGCGTAATAGCCGTAGTTAACGGTACCGCTGCTTTACATATGTGCCTGAAACTTGCCGGTGTGCAGCCCAATGATGAAGTGTTGATCCCATCCCTTACATTTGTAGCTACAGCAAATGTTGTGTCTTACTGCTCGGCCATTCCACATTTTGTTGATTGTTCACATGAAACTTTAGGTATATGCCCTGCAAAACTTTCAGATTATCTTGATGAAATTGCTGTAGTGAAGACTGACGGGACTTGTTGGAATAGAAAAACGAAGCGTCAGATAAAGGTGTGTATTCCTATGCATACATATGGACATCCGGTTGATATGGACCCTCTCGTAGAGCTATGCAATCGGTACAATATCATATTAATTGAGGATGCTACAGAGTCACTTGGTTCTTTTTACAAGGGAAAACATACAGGGAACCATGGAAAACTATCTGCATTAAGTTTTAACGGAAACAAGATTATGACAACCGGTGGTGGAGGGGCAATAGTTACCAATGATGAGAGTCTTGGTAAAATTGCTAAACATTTGACTACTACAGCCAAAATTCACGGGAAATGGGAGTTTGTTCATGATTATGTGGGATATAATTATCGAATGCCGAACATCAATGCGGCATTAGGATGTGCGCAATTAGAGCAGTTACCATCATTCTTAAGAAATAAAAGGAAATTGGCAGAAAACTACAATAACGCCTTTGATGATATTAACGGAATTAAGTTTTTTACAGAACCGAATTTTGCCAAAAGTAACTATTGGCTTAATGTGTTGCTGCTGGATAATGAGGCTGTGTGTGATAGTGAACTGCTGTTGGAAAAAACGAATGGTAGTGGTATTATGACTCGCCCTGCATGGAGATTAATGCATAAGTTAACCATGTTCAAAGATTATCCCAGCATGGATTTGAGCATTGCGGAAAACCTTGAAAAAAGGATCATAAATATTCCCAGCAGTGCAAAATTGGGAGAGACCCATGCAGCGGCGTAAGATATGCGTTATTACCGGAACTCGTGCAGAATATGGCCAGCTTTATTGGTTAATGAAAGAAATTAATAGTGACTCCGGATTGGAGTTACAAATAATTGTAACCGGTATGCATCTATCTCCGGAATTCGGATTAACTTATAAAATTATAGAGCAAGATGGTTTTCACATAAATGAAAGAGTGGAAATGCTTATATCCGGTGATACTCCAGTATCTATTACAAAGTCCTTAGGTTTGGGAATAATAGGGTTTGCAGATTCTATTGAGAGGTTAAAACCTGATATTATAGTTTTGTTTGGAGACAGGTATGAAATACTAGCTTCTGCACAGGCAGCTATGGTTGCCAAGGTTCCAATTGCGCATCTTCATGGAGGGGAAGCAACAGAAGGTTCAATGGATGAGTACATTCGCCATGCCATTACTAAAATGTCTCATTTACATTTTGTAGCTACAGATTCTTATGGAAAGCGTGTTGTCCAACTGGGAGAGTCGCCGGAAAGAGTGTTTAATTATGGAACTCCAGGGTTGGATAACATAATTAAATTAGAAATGTTGAGTAGAGAAGAATTAGAAAAGTCTATTGATTTTAAATTGGGTGAGATTAATTTCTTAATAACGTATCACCCTGTAACTCTTGATAAACAAGGACCTGAGAAACCACTGAAAGCATTATTAAATGCGTTAAAACAATTTCCAGAAGTGAAAAAGATATTTACAATGCCAAACTCGGATACATCCGGACGGGTAATTATGAAAATGATCAATAGTTATACAGTAGAAGATCTCAATGCGGTAGTTTTTACCAACTTAGGCCAGATAAGATACCTGAGCACTTTAAAATACGTTGACATGGTTATTGGAAATTCTTCAAGCGGAATTGTGGAAGCACCTTCGTTTTGTATACCTACCATCAATCTTGGAGAACGGCAACGAGGAAGATTAAAGGCATCATCTATTATTGATTGTTTAGAAGAAGAAGAGTCAATTGTTAGATCAATAAAAGAAGCGTTATCTGAAGAGTTCCAAAAAACATTATCACAAACAGTTAATCCCTATGGGAAAGGTGGAGCATCTTTAAAGATAAAAGAAAAGTTGAAAAGTTTCAGGTTAGACAATCTATTAATGAAGAAGTTTTATGACTTATAATTTACTTCCTAATTGATTCGTTCTTATAGAGAGAAATAAAAAGTATGGGTAGCAAAAACATATTTATTATTGCAGAAGCAGGTGTCAATCATAACGGTTCTTTGGATATGGCTAAAAAATTGGTTGATGTTGCCTGTGAAGCAGGTGCAGATGCAGTCAAGTTTCAAACGTACAAGACAGAGCATATTGTAAGTAAATGGGCTGAGAAAGCCCAATATCAGAAGCAAACAACTGATGAGAATGAAACCCAGTTTGAAATGATTAAAAATTTAGAGCTGAATGGTGAAGCTCATATGGAACTCATTGAGTATTGTAATAAGAACATAGAGTTTTTGTCTTCTCCTTTTGACTTGAAAAGTGTTGATTTGCTGGCAAAAAAACTTAAATTGAAGAGGCTTAAAATTCCTTCCGGAGAGATAACTAATGCCCCTCTTTTGTTGAAGATTAGCCAAACCGGTTTACCTGTTATTCTTTCAACCGGGATGGCTACGCTTGCGGAAGTAGAAACCGCTCTTAGTATTTTGGCATTTGGATATATAAATGGAGAAAATACGAGACCTTCTCAATATGCGTTTCGGGATGCTTATTCAAGCAATAAAGGTCGTATCGAGTTAAAGGAAAAGGTAAGTCTTCTGCACTGTACTACTGAATATCCAACTCCATTTTATGATGTAAATCTAAAGGCAATGGATACCTTAAAGGCTGCATTTGGATTGCCGGTTGGTTATTCTGACCACACATTAGGTCTTTCCGTTTCTCTTGCCGCCGCTGCACGCGGAGCTTGTGTTATTGAGAAACATTTTACTCTTGATAGAGATCTTCCTGGTCCTGACCACAAAGCATCTCTACAACCAGAAGAATTAAAAAAATTGATTAGTGGGATACGTGAAGTAGAATTCGCTCTTGGTTCTCCGATTAAAATACCGGTTGCATCAGAATACAAGAATATGGCTGTTGCCAGAAAAAGCCTTGTAGCAGGATGTGCAATAAGGAAAGAAGAGTATTTTACTGAAGCTAATTTAAGTGTAAAAAGACCGGGGAATGGTATTTCTCCTCTTTTTTATTGGGACTGGATAGGGAAGAAATCAGCTGTTGATTATGAAAATGATGAATTAATATATTGATTTTAACTTTTAATTAATATGATGCAAAGCAAAGAAAAAATACAAAATCACTATAAACAAGAGGCATTTACAAAGGGTCTAAGCAAAGAATGTTCGATGCAAGATAGTTATGTGAGGGATTGCGAGACTTCTTTTATAATAAATGAAATTGATAGGTATTATAATTATAATAAATCACTGAAGATACTGGAAATAGGCTGTGGTAATGGTTACCTTTTGTCAATTTTAAGCAATAAATATAAGGAGTTAGATTTATATGGTATAGAATTTTCAAAGGAACTTTATGCGCTTGCTTTGTCACGTCAACTAAAAAATGTTAATTTGATAAACGGAGACTGCAGAGAAGAAAACTGTGAAGAAGATTTCTTTGACGTTGTTATTACCGAGCGTGTTCTAATCAATTTACTAGAAAAAGAAGACAAAATTGTCGCTTTAAATAATATTCATAGGGTCTTGAAAGAAAAAGGAAGGTACATTATGGTTGAGTCGTTTAATGAACCATTGGCAAACCTGAATAAGGCTCGGAAAGAGCTTTTACTTGAAGAGATCGACGAGCCTTATCACAACAAGTATTTTTCTGAGAGTATCAAAGAATCAATGTCTATGATAGGTTTTGCAGAATTGGAACCTTCTGTAAAGAAAAACTTTTTGTCGACACATTATTTTCTGGCAAGAGTGTTTCACGAAGTGATACGACCTGAAAATAGTACAATGAGAAATACAGAATTGGTAAAGTTCTTTGATCTCGCTTTACCTGATTCAGTAGGAAATTATTCTCCAATTCTTTTTAGAGTATTTGAAAAACAGTTAAGTACCAAAAAATGATGCCCAATGACAGTCAAAGTGTTTTGTCTAGTATATCTAAAAAAAATAGTTGTGGACTGATCTTGGAGGGGTGGGTAGTTTTATGGATAAAGTGAAATTGAGGACCCTTCTGATTCAACCGGAAACAACACTAAAAGAGTCTATGCAAAGGCTCAATGAGACTGCTGAGCAAATACTCTTTGTGACTAATGAAGATGATAAACTTCTGGGAACTGTTACAGATGGAGATATCAGAAGGAGGTTGGTTGCTGGGCTTCAATTTGGTGATAAAGTTAAGAAAATAATGTTTCAACAATTTGTATTTATTCTTTGCGATGAGCCAGACAAAAAGGAAAAGGCTCAAAAAATAATGCTTGAAAAACAGATTGAACAGATTCCCATATTGGATAAAAACATGAGGATTACAGATGTAATATTATGGGTAGATATATTTGGTACAAAGGAAACAGCAGAGCAAAAACAATTATTAACAAATAATGTCGTAATTATGGCAGGAGGTAGGGGTACGCGGCTTGATCCCTTTACAAAAATACTGCCTAAGCCTTTGATCCCTATCGGAGAAAACCCAATAATAGAAATAATTATGGAGCAACTGTATAAATGTGGTTTTCATAACTTTATCTATACTCTAAATTACAAGAAGGAATATATAAAGTTATTTCTGAGGGAAAACAACTTTCCTTACAATATAGATTGGGTTGAAGAGAAAGACTATTTTGGTACATCTGGTAGTCTTTCCTTGTTAAAAGGAAAAGTTAAGGATACATTTTTTGTATTAAATTGCGATACAATCTTGAACGCAAACTACGCAGATATCCTGAAGTGGCATAAAGAGAATAATAATCTTATGACCCTAGTCGGATGTCATAAGGAGATTCAAGTGCCTTACGGTATTCTAGAGTTAGATAATGGGATTCTGAAGAGTTTTGTTGAAAAGCCTAATTATGATGTGATTACCAACACAGGTGTTTATGTTCTGGAACCTGAGATTTTACACATGGTTCCTGATAATAAATATATGGACATGAATACCTTGATAGAAAATGTTGCAAAGAGAGGGAAGGTTTCTGTATACCCAATACATGATGGATGGGTTGATGTCGGGCAGTGGGAAGAGTTTCAAAAAAGTATAAAGGAATTAGTTAATGACTGACCATTTGATAAAATGAATATGTTTAAGGCAGCGGTTATTGGCTTGGGGAATATCGGATTTTTTTTTGATCTTGACCCGCTTAGAAAAGAGACGTGGAGTCATGTTTCTGCATATATAAAATGCTTGAGGACTGAGTTGGTGGGAGTTGTTGATGTTGATAAAGAAAAAATTGATATCTTCAAACAACATCACAACGTTTTAACATTTGAGTCTATAAAAGAGTTAATGGAAAATACTGCTGTTGATATTGTATCTATTTGTACTCCCACTGAAGATCACTATGCCATTCTTAAGAAATTAATTGAGTATCCGGTAAAGGCAATATTTTGTGAAAAGCCATTGGCTCCCGATATATGCCAGGCAAAAGAGATGGTGAAATTGTGTAAAGAGAAAAACATTGTGTTAGCAATTAATCATACTCGTCGGTGGGACAGTAATTATCAGTTTGCAAAAGAGCTGATCGAAAAAGGAAAAATTGGTAAAATTAAGGCGGTAAATACCTTTTATCCCGGTCAATTATTTAATATTGGGACACATTTGCTTGATGCTGTTCGAATGTTAATCCAGAAAGATCCTTGCGTTCTGAGTGGAGTGTCTTTCGATATTGAAGCACAAGATCCAAGTGTCTCCGGATGGATTGAGTTTGATGAATCGATCCTATGTACAGTAATTGCAACTGGAGAAAGAAAAGACCTGGTTTTTGAGATAGATGTCGTTGGAGATGAAGGACGCATGCGTATTATCGAGAATGGAGAAAAGGTTGAATGGTTTGTATTCGTTGAAAGCACCAGATGTTCAGGATATAGAGAGTTGTCTTTAATGCAGATGGATCCTATACAAAAGAAAGATAGATTTGTTGAATCAATTAATGATATTGTTTCGGTAATAGATGGTGATGAAAGTACAGTTCGCTGTACTGGAAATGATGGTTATTATTCATTGGCTCTGAGCGTTGCGCTGTTTGAATCTGCAAAAGAAAAAGGTATGACAGTAAACATTGGAGAATTCAATGCTTCATAATTGCCCTTTTTGCCATCATGAGAACTCAACTTTATATAAAAATGATGAGGAATTAAGGGAAGGTGTCTTTTGTGATATTTTTGAGTGTAAAGAGTGTAAAACCTTTTATCCTTGTCCTAGAATGGACGAAAACGAGATAGAAGCTTTTCATTCCAGGTTATATACACATGAAAAATATTCTCAGAGTGATCCGACAAAACCGGTTAGTCAAAGAAACATTTTTTTTAAAAAATTAATCTCGCCAATAGGATCAGATCGGAACATAATGGATTTCATCAGAAGGAGTATGGATACAAAAGGAAACGCTCTTGATATTGGCGCATTTACGGGGCGTTTTGTGTATATCCTCAAGTCATTGGGTTTTAATGCTTATGGACTGGAAAAAGATAAAGGTGCTTCTGCATTTGCAGCAGAAAAGGGATTAGATGTATTTGTAAGCTCATTTCCTGATAATATTTCTGCAGAGCTGAGTCAAATTGGATTTTCTCTGATTACGGTAATGGAGACAATATATTATTTTAGTGATTTAAAGAAAAGCTTAACCAAAATTAACGACATGCTACATCCTGGAGGTTTTCTCCTGATAAAGTGTCACCAGGGAAAATCTAAGTATTACAAAGGAGATAAAAATTCCTACTTTAAGCGGTATGGAGATTATGTTCAAGGAATACCGACTTTAGCTTCTATAAGATATTGGTTACAAGAAACTGGGTTTGAAGTTCAGCACAAAGTTATAGGCACCTCTCCTCGGGTATTTTTACTTGATGATGTAAAGATTCCATCTTTTTTGTATAAGATACTGAATAGAATTGGAAGTTTACACAGTAAAATCAATGATTCTTTGCATACTGAAAATGCGGATCAATTAATTGTTTTAGCAAAAAAAACTAAGGGTAATTAGCTGAAATGGATAAGTTAGCAATCTTTGGAGGAACTCCTGTTCGTAAAAAACCTTTTCACTCTTCTGTTGTTATAGATGAACAGGAGTGGATATATATAAAACAGGTTTTAGAAAATAAAGAATTTTCTCGTTTTATGGGAAGCCCTACAGATGATATTGAAAAGCAGTTGCTGATGATTTCGGCAGAAGCCGTTAATTATAAAAGCCAGTATTATACCTTCCTCGGAGGGAGAATGGTGCGGAAATTCGAGTCTGATTTTGCAAGTAAGTTTGATGTGTCTTATGCGATATCAGTTAACTCAGCTACGTCCGGTCTTTCTATGGCATTAGGTGCTGCCGGAATTGGACCAGGAGATGAAGTAATAACAACTTGTATGTCTTTTAGTGCGACTGGTAGCAGTATATTACTTTTTAACTCCATCCCCGTGTTTGTTGATGTTGAAGAAAACAGCTTTTGTCTAGACCCTGATGAGGTGGAAAAAGCTATTACTCCAAGAACTAAAGCCATTCTGGTTGTCCATTTATTGGGAAATACAGCCGATATGGATGCTATTATGGAGATTGCAGAAAAACATAAACTTGTTGTAATTGAAGATTGTGCCCAGGCTCCCGGGACGAAATATAAAGGAAAGTGTGTTGGTACAATTGCTGATATGGGAGTTTTTAGCTTTCAGGAAACAAAAAACCTGCAAACAGGTGAAGGTGGAATGGTCGTTACAAATAATCCAAATTTGGCAAGAAAAGCGAGATTGATAAGAAATCATGGTGAATCAATTCCTGATGATTCCTGGGATGAAGATTCTTTAGTTAATATAGTTGGAATGAATTTCAGGATGACAGAGTTGAGTGCGGCTTTAGGCATAGCCCAACTTGCTAAGCTTGATGAAAATAATAGAATCCGTACTGAAAATGCATATTTTTTACAAGATGCGCTACAAGACCTTCCGGGGGTTTCAGTTCCGGTCTTAAAGGACGGAGTTGTGCCTCATATTCTTTCATTAATATATGATTCTCAGGCAACTGGAGTGAAACGCGAGAAGATATTGGCAGTGCTTAGAGCTGAAGGTATTCCAGCCGGTTCTGGTTACTTGAGGACTATGTATGAAAACCCCATTTTTTTGAAGAAAATTGCTTATGGCAGAGACCAGTGTCCATGGTCATGTCATTTATATAATTTCAGGAGGGAATATAAGTCTGGTGATTGTCCCGTTGCCGAAAAATTGTTAAGGGAAAAATTTATCTGGTTGTACCATATTCATCGACCAAATGAAATAGATGACATGAAAGATATAGTAGATGCCTTTAACAAAATTTTTGAGAATATAGAAGTCTTAAATAAAAAAGAAATAGATGTGAGAATAGGATATAAATGGTAAAAAGAGTTGTTGGTAAATCTAATATTATTGGAATAATTCATGCCAGGGGTGGTTCTCGGCGCATTCCATTAAAGAACATCAAACTTCTTAATGGTATTCCCCTTATTGGGTATATAATCAAAGCTGCTTTGGGAAGTAAGTTGTTGGATAGGGTAATTGTATCTTCTGACCATCCTGAAATAATGAGATTGTCAAAAGAATTTGGTGCTGAGGTACCGTTTGTCAGGCCTGCTGACTTAGCAGAAGACGTTCCTTCAGAGCTGGTTACTCAGCATGCGGTAGCATTTATTGAAGCAGAAACTCGTGAGAAAGTTGATATTGCGGTAACAATGCAGCCAACAAGCCCTTTTTGTTCCAGTGAAGATATTGATGCATGTATACAGAAATTAACAGATAATCCGGAAATAGAGTCCGCATTTTCTGTAAAAAAAATATGTGAAAGACCGGAATGGATGTTCAGTTTGAAAAAAAACAGAGCGGTATCATTTCTAGAGGGAGAGATGAAAGGAGAGCGAGGAGTTACACAATCATTACCTGATCTATATATACCCAACGGTGCGGTTTATGCTACACGCAGGAATGTGCTGTTTGAAAAAAATTTGCTGATTTCGGATATGGCGAGTATACATATAATGAGTGCTGAAAAGTCAATAGATATAGATGAGCCCATAGATTTTTTAGTCGCAGAAGTAGTGGGAGAACAAAATGAACAAGGATGATTATTTGATTCTCTTTTTTCCAGATACGAATGAAGGATTAGACAGAATTAACCCTCCACTTAATTTGCTAGCCATTGCGTCTGTATTGGAAAGAGATGGTATTGCATTTCAAATAATTGATGGGCGAATTGAAAAAGACCACAAACAAAAAATATTGAATATGATTGATAATGGCGCTAAAGCCATAGGAATGGGGGTGCAAACCGGACCGCAGATAGGATTTGCACTCCAGGTTTGCAAGGCCATTAAAGAGAAAAAACCTGACTTTCCAGTCATTTGGGGTGGTTGGCACGGTTCGATTCTACCTGAACAAACGGTTTCCTATCCATGTGTAGACTACGTGGCCATCGGTCAGGGTGAAAATACAATGTTGGAGTTATGGAATTGCCTGATGAATAATGGAGATATATCTAGTATTAATGGAATTGCATACAAACGAGATGGAGTACCGGTTCTTAATGCTCCAAGAGAGCTTATTAGCCTGGAGGAATTTCCTCCCCTGCCTTTTCACTTGGTAGACTTATCGAAGTATCCTGGTAGGAAAACAGGGTCGAATCGGGTTTTTGCAACTTACCGGACTAGTCAGGGTTGCCCATGGAGATGCGGATACTGTGCAGACCCGTTGGTATTTCGGCGACGATGGGAAGGGTTAAGTCCTGTCCGTATCGTCGACGAATTACAATATATTCATGAAAAATATGGAGTTAATGAAGTGTTATTTGTAGATGATACCTTTATCGTTTCTCCGAAAAGAGTACGGGATATGTGTGAGGAAATGGTAGAAAGGAATTTAAGGATTGAATGGCAGGCTTGTGCAAGAACCGGGATGATCGCAAAAATGAAGCAGGAAGATTTAAATTTAATGGCAGAAGCCGGATGTGTTCTGATTCATCCGGGTGTTGAAGCACCCAGTCAGGAAATGCTAGACCACATATATAAGGATGAAAAGGATGAAAATACATACATTTGCGCGGAGAAGTTAGCTAAGGCAGGAATACGCGGACTATATAGTTTTATGGTATTCTACCCAAATGAGCCAAAGGACTTGATACAGAAAACCTTTCAGACTATTGCAAGACTGAAAAAGATAGATCCGGACAATGTTTGTCCGGTAAATTTTTTTGTACCATTTCCAGGAAATCCTTTGTTTGACGAAGCGGTTGAGAAAGGGCTTAAGCGGCCGGAATCACTTGAAGATTGGTCTTTCTTTAATACGCGAAGTGGAGATGCAACACCATGGGTCAAGTCGAAGGATAAGGACTTTATATTGAAAATGGACAAATATTATCTTCCTGCCGCCTTTCCGTCCAAGAGCCTGAAAATGAAGCTTGACCATGGGATGTTTCGTCTGATCTATCTGTTTTTTCATAAGATGGCTAAATACCGCGTAGATTCAGATAATTTTAAATATTGCTGGGATTGGAACCTGCTTTATGCTTATTGGAAGTTTTGGGAAAAGTTTAATCGCAAACTTCCTTTGCACAATATTCATTTTAGATAAGCGGTGCTTGATTTTATGTTATTTGCACACGAAAAAGCTCTCTTGGAAAAAGCTTGGGGTGCAGATATCTCACGTGTTGTAGTTGATTGGGAGACACGAGGGAAGGACGAACGACAGCACGGATATCACCTGGAACAAAACAATTTAGCGAAATCGGATCTTATAAGAGCAAGAAAATCTTTTCCAGGAAAAATTGTATGTAGAATAAACCCGATTCATGATAAAAGTGATGTTGAAATAACAGACGCAATAAACAGCGGATCCGACATAATTATGCTTCCGATGTTTAAGACTATTCATGAAGTTGATGAATTCATAACACTTGTCGACAAGAGGGCCAAAACTATTTTGTTGTTTGAAAGCGTAGAGGCAATTGAGATTGCAAGTAAGTTGAGAAATAGAGAGTTTGAAGAAGTGTATATAGGCCTTAACGACCTCAGCATATCATTGGAGCTAAAATTTGCATACCAGGTTATAGAAACGGATATTCTTGACAGAATGAGAAATTTGTTTCCTGATAGAAATTTTGGATTTGGAGGTATAACTATATCAGGGGGAGGGTATCCGCTTTCTACTGAGCTTATATTAACAGAAATGGCCCGATTAGATTGTAGAAATGTAATAATAAGAAGGGCTTTTAAAAAAGATGTAGAAGGTAAAAATTGGGCTCTGGAGATTGCAGCTATACGAAATGAGTATAATAAACTTAAAAAGCGCAATCAAAAGGAGGTCGTTCATGATCGTGAACAATTATTAAACAAAATTAGAGAAATCGTTCAATGAAAAGAATATTCTTTGTAGTATATGGAGGTGGGCATGTCAATCTGGCTATACCACTAATCAAAGAGTTAAGAAAAGAAAACTTTTATGAAACAACTGTCCTGGGCTTGTCTATTGCAATGAAATCATTGAAACAGGAAAGGATAGCATATAAATCTATAGCTGATTTCGAAAGTGTTATAATGGATGATCTTGCGTGGAGGCTTGGGAAAGAGTTAGCCGATAAGTGGCATGTTGACGGAAAAGGGATTGACCGCAAGGAGTCGGAAATTTATTTGGGAAGTTCGATGAGAGACGTTGTAATGGAGATTGGAGAAGAAGAGGCTTTTCGTGAAATTAACGAAAAAGGCAGAAGGGCTTTTTATCCGGTTAATACCATGCAGAAAATAGTAGATTATGTAGGACCTGATTTAATCGTAACAACTAACGTCCCTCGTATGGAACGTGCTGCGGTGAAAGCGGGTTTAAACAGGGGGATACCTACTATTGCAATACATGATTATCTCGGGTTTGAAAAAAGGCACAAATTGGAAGCGGACAAAATTGCAGTTATGTGCGACATAACACTAGAAAATCTTGTCAAGGCAGGGCATGATCGTGAAAGAATTGTTGTTACCGGTCAGCCTGTGTTTGACCAGATTCCAGCAGAGATGGAGGTATTTCCTAGTATTGATTTACCTGGAAAATGGCAATTACCGGAAAACAAACGATTTATCTTGCTGGGCACTCAGACCAATCCAACCTCTCAAGTAATGGTGGAGAGTGCCATTAATGCCGTTTCTCAACTCGATGGTTATGAATTAATAATAAAACCACATCCAGGAGAAGATATTAGAAATCATGAAAAATGGATTTCAGGGAAAAAGGGTGTTCACCTTAGACCGGATGCGCCGATACGGGAACTGATATTTTGTTCGGACTTAACCATTACCATTTTTTCTACTATTGGTTTTGAATCTGTTCTGATGGGAAAACCTCTAATACAATTAAACTTAACTGGCAACCCCAATCCAGTTCCTCTGTATCAGTATGGTGTGTCGTTGAATGTCGAAGACCGTACTAATCTTCTTTCAACTATAAAACAATGTCTCCATGATATGGAATTAAAAGATGCCTTTGAAAAGAGTCGAAACTTGCATTTCGGGCATATTATACATGGTGATGGGACGAAAAATATTACAGCTCTGATTAAGAGTGCATTAAGCAATCAAGAATAACGTGTTCAATAAGAGTTGCGGTAGCTATATGAGGATATTTAATTCTTACAGTAGCCAGTTTGGAAGCATGATAGTAAGTATTAGTAGTAATCTTTCTTGCAGTGGAGGCGATTAAATGAAAAAACATGTTGTTTTAATTTACCCAAGACCAACAGGAGGCTATTCGAAAGAGCGTAGACGAGATATACATAGTATCAGGAGAATGTACGCCCCTCTTTCTATAATGTATTTGGCCTCTACTTTAGAGAAAGCCGGTTTTCCCGTAATATTGCTTGACGACAGAGTGATGACTGAGGAAGAAATGACGGAGAAAATTTCCAAGGCGGGGGAAATACTTTTTTTCGGTATTTCCAGCATGACAGGGTCGCAGATTAGTAATGGTCTTAGAATAGCCCGAATGCTTCGTTCAAATTATGGAAATGATATTCCTATCGCATGGGGTGGTGTACATCCGACAATATATCCGCAAAGTACTATAAAACATGAACTAGTAGATATTATTATGTTGGCTGAAGGTGATTATACCGTGGTTGAATTGGCAAGGGCGCTTAACGAAGGAAAACATCTGAAACACGTTAGTGGAATTTATTACAAAACAAATGGAAAAACAATGATGACGCTGCCATCCAGAAAGATTGATCCGTTGGATGACCTACCAATACCGTCATGGCATCAATTTAAAGAATATCTCAATCCTGCACAGTATCCATATTTAGCGACTATTACTACGTCACGAGGATGCCCTTTTGTTTGCACGTATTGTTACAAAGGGGAAGTTGATAGTGTCAATAAAGGTGATATATGGAGGGCGTTTAGTGTTAAGCGCATCATGGAAGAGATTGATTATTTACACAGCGAATTCGGATTTGACATTTTTGAAAGTGCTGATGAAAATTTCATCCTTCATACTGGCCGTGCCATTGAATTAATCAGGGAATTTAAAGATAGAGGGATCAAAATAAGTTCTATTCGCAGCAAATTTAATACTTTTAAAGATAAAGTCGTTAAGGAGTTTTCCGGCTTTTGTGATTTTGTTGCTTATTCACCTGAAACCGGTTCATCGAGGATCCAGGAGTATCTTAACAAAAAGGATGACTATAGCAAAATGAAGCTATTTAATACGAAAATGCGTGACATGGGGTTGAGCACGGTACATAATTTTATATTTGCATTTCCTTTTGAAACTGACGAAGATATTTTGGCTACAGTTAATCTATGTAGGGAGTTTAAAAAAATCAATCCCATATCGAGAATGAGCTTGTACCAATACATGCCTTATCCTGGAGCATCTCTTACAAGTTTAATGCAAAGAGAATACGGCCTGGTCCTACCTGAGAATCTAGAGGAATGGTGCCAGACTGATATGTATGGCGAGTTAAGCCTGAAGTTTCGCCCATGGGTTAAAGAAGAAGACGTAAGCTTTCTAAACAATTTCCAGCTTTTGTTTAATTTAGTATTTAATACGTACCAGCCCCTTGACAAAGAAATGTATAATATTTACGAATCAGATCCCAGAATTCAACAACTTCTTGGAGACATTTCTTCAATCTCCAGAGCAGTAGGGCATGTCAATGAAAACAAACTCAATGAACGACTTGATTCAGATTTGTACTCTTATTATCAAGAGCGGGTTTTCATTTGAGCACCTTCTACGCAGAAGATACTTTAATTGTATAGAGATTTACCGCAAGAGTTAACTGGTGCGGTAACTTGGTTATTTATCGTTAAATCATATAAATAAATGATATTTATGTTTCTGGCCTTTTAAGTTGAGCAAAAACAACATTAGTGTTTTCTGGGTTAATTGCCTTTGCCCTTCCACCATGTGGAAAATACTCAGTTTTGATAATATGAGGCGAAGTGTAGATATCTGTTTCTTAGATATAACTTACTCGGGATGGCTGTTTTTTAAATGCCTGAGATTCTTTCATATTATTAAAGGTAGGGTATCAAAGTTTGAATACAATATGGGTGATATGCATTTGGCAACCGGTGAATCATTGCTATATGAATCATATAGAATTTCATCAGAGACAACCATTGCGGTGGTAGATAGACTTAAAGAATTATCGGTATATCATGGATTAACCTCCCTTCTTCCGCAGAATAAACTCGACTTATACCTGGAAAAATGTGTATACGAAGAGATATTTCCCATTTTAAGATTTTTATGTATTATTCAATGGAAAAATAGAAATGAAAAGAGGCAACATCATGGTGTCATCGTCTGGCCTGAAAATGGTTTCTTTTCTGATTTGCAACGTGTTTGGCCTGATGGGGATGTCTCCCTTGTTGCAAATAAGCCTTTATTTGTTTTTCCCCTGGTGCGTCCATTTGTAAAGAAGTTGTATGATTTGATCCAGGATGTTTTTGCCAGTTTGCTTCCAGAAAGATTGAAACCGCCATATGCTAAAAAACCTTGTATAGCGGTTCATTATGCGGAAGGTATAGATATAAAACGCCGTTCCGATATATTCTGGTATCCTTACAGTCAAATAGGTCCTGAAAGGGTGATAGTCTATTTTGATCGTTCTTATACACATCCGATAACAAAGGAACATATAAAACAGATTGAATCCATGGGAATGCGGTGGGTAAGTCTCTGCTGGAGACGTGACATTCCCTGTGGCCTTAAAACTGTATGGAGAGCATCTTTGGGAAAGGGTCCACTCCTGACAGGTCTTAAGAAGATGGAGGTTCATAGTAAAAAAGATACGGATGGAATAGGAAAATGGCTCTTCAAAGCAGGTGCACACTTACTGAAAGAGGTTGAATATTGGCAGGCATTCTATAGAAGGTTTAATGTTGTAGTCCACCATGATGCAGTTGAGTGTGGATTGCAGAATATTGCGCAGAACATTGCTCTCGACTTTGAAGATGGTGTGCGTGTTGGAAAACAAGGCTCAGAATTCTATATTCCATTTGGTGCTATGATTGGGTATTATCCGGACCATATATTTTTTTCGTGGAACAGTCGTATGCCTACGTTTTTACGGGCGGATAGAAATAGAAACGATTATTGTATAGTATCTGGTTTCCCACATAATTCGTCTATTGATAAAGACAGTAATGATAGTTACTGTTTGCAAAAGATACTTAAGGATGCAGGAGGGCAGTTTCTTGTCGTCCTTTATGATAACATGTTTAGCATCGATTTGCACTATTCTAAGACAATGATGCTATCACTTTATAGAAATTTCCTAGAGTGGATAATTGAGGATAGTGAGGTAGGTCTGATAATTAAATCAAAGAAACCACAGGTGTTAGACGCCCTGCCGGAAATCCATGATCTATTAACTAGCGCAAAAACTACTGGTCGATGCATTCAGTTGGGTGATGTATATGGCAGCCTGCCATCTAATGCTGCTCGTAGTGCAAATATTGCCGTAGGCATTGGAATCTCTTCTGCCGTTACTGAAGCAGTAATTGCTGCCGGATGTAGGGGCGTACATTGTGATCTACCTGGATTACGCTCTCATTTATATTACCAGTGGGGGCATGGTAAGCTGATTTTTGATGATCTCGATAGTTTGATGAAGTCTTTAAAACTATATAAGGAAAATCCTGAGAATGAGCCTGAATTGGGTGATTGGTCATCTCGCATTGATGATTTAGATCCTTTTCGTGATGGGAGAGGTGGTGAAAGGATAGGTACATATATGCGGTGGTTACTAAAAATCTTTGACGAAGGGAAAAATCGAAATAATGCTATCCAGTATGCTAATAAGCGGTATGCTGAGCAATGGGGTGATGATAAAGTGATTGACATGACTTCCGAAAGCTTAAATAAAGTAAATGGTGTTGGTTAAGGTTTGGAACTAAAGTATGGATAAGAAATATAAGTTTACCGTAAAATCAAAAGAGGCACTTATATATTTCTTTAGGCAACGCCTTAAATTGGTAATTGTTGTTATTCTCTTAGGGATTTCATACAGTTTTGCTGAAGCTTTTAGCATTGGAATGTTATTTCCTCTTTTATCTCAAGTAGTAGATAGCACGGATAGCATAAGTGAAAAGAGCAGAGTTGTTTCATCTCTATTCAAAGTGGCAGAGAGTGTAACCTTCATCTCGCCTCTGTTTTCTATTCTAATAATCTTTTTTATAGCTATTTTTTTAAAGAACATTTTGGGATATTTCAGAGAGGTTCTATCTGTATGTCTCGGCTTGTCGGTCCGCGAACATTGCCAGACTACTCTTTTTCATCGTCTTTTGCGTGCAGATTATCATTTTTTTCTCAGGCATAGATTAGGTGATTTAGAGTACCGAGTCCTCACGGCACCAAATCAGATGAATAATCTTGTCTCTATAATTCCTGATCTTATAGCTGACATTTCAAAGTGTATTCTAATTATTTCACTCTTGTTCATAATTACTCCTGAAGCAACTCTTTTTCTTATATTCTTTGGGGGTGTATTTTTTCTGCTTTTTCGTTATATTGCATCGAGAGTCTCATATTTTACTGGTAAAGCCCGTACCGAAGCGTCTAGCGACGCTGCAGTTTATTGTGGGCAGGCCCTGAATGGTATTAAGGTGCTGAGGGTTTTCAGGGCTGTAAAATTCTGGGAGAAGCTCTTTAGCTCGTCTCTAAGGTGGTTTTATCAACTTGCAAGAAAAGATGCAATCTATACTGCAATGCCTTCGAGACTAATGGAAACAGTCGCTTTCGGTTTACTGTGTGTTGCAATTGGTTGGGTTGTGAATAGATCCGGTAACGATAGTATGGCCGGTAGCATTCCCATCTTTGGAGTTTTTGTTCTTGCGCTTCAGAGGCTTTTGCCTTCTATGAATTCAGTAGGGCGTAACAGTTTGCTTTTTATGTCTATGTTGCCATATGGAGAAACTACATATGAAGCAATGAAGGAAAGTTATAAGAGTGAGGTGGCTACGGGAACAATGCCGGCCCATTTCGAGAGAGAGGTCTTATTTAAAGGGGTTTCTTTGACGTACGAACAAGGAGAAAAACAAGCATTAGATAATATAAGTTTTTCATTTAAAAAGAACTTCTTGACCGCTATTGTTGGTGAGTCCGGTTCCGGCAAGACGAGCATACTAAATTTGTTTCTGAAGGTCATAGATCCAACGTCTGGTGAGATATTATTAGATGGTGTTCCATTAAAGGACGTTAATAACGACAAATGGTATAATCGTATTGGCTATGTCGGGCAGGAGGTATTCATGTTTAATGGTACTATCAGAGAGAATGTACTGTTCGGCATGCAGGATGGAAACGATGTAGATGTATATAAAGCGTTGGAAATGGCAAATGCAGTAGAATTTGTTGAAAAATGTGATAGGAAGCTGGACACTATTATAGGAGATAACGGTGCAAAACTTTCCGGAGGAGAGAGGCAGAGGATTGTTATAGCACGTGCATTGATTCGCCAGCCTGATATACTTATCTTTGACGAAGCGACTAGTGCTGTAGATAACATTACAGAAAGGTATATCAAGGATACTATAAAAAAGCTTCACAATCAGATTACCATTATTAACGTTGCCCATCGTTTCTCTACCATTATGGATGCGGATGAGATTGTTGTTCTGAAAAATGGGAGGATTGTTGAGGTTGGTGATTTTGCAGAATTATATCAGGAAGACAGGTATTTCAAGAAATTATATGAGTTGGGATGGGAAGGGGAGTTAAGGGGATAATAAAGAATCTTTAAACGTAGTTGTGGTTGACGTTTTTTGGAGTTAGTTGAAAGATTATAAGTTACTATTTTTGAGATAAGAAATGCCAAGTAGAATACAGATTATAATACCACCTCTCAGGGAGAAACCGACACATTATCCTCCTTCTGGTGCTCTTTATGTTGCAGCTTCACTTATCGAAGATGGGCACGAAGTACAAATCATTAATGTAGACGTGGAGAGAATACATTACTCCGAGGTGATCAAAAGGATACATGATTTTGATCCAGACGTTATTGGTTTTAGTGGGATAGTTACAACTGCATACAAGTATATAAAAGAAATGAGCGGGATTATCAGAGAGAGCTTTCCCGAAACCAAATTGATTGTGGGTGGATCTATCTCTGCAGCCGCAGAGATAATAATGAATAACACCAGTATCGATGTTGTGGTTAAGGGTGAAGGAGAGATCACGATTAAAGAGTTGGTTTCTTCTTTGAAAGATGGCCGTGATTTAACCGAAGTAAATGGAATATTATTCAGAAACAGGAAAGGCGAAATAATTACAACGATGCCCAGGGAACAGGTCAAAAACATTGATGATCTTCCTTATCCGGCTTATGACCTGCTGGATATGAGACATTATCTTGTTGACCCTTTTGAATATATTAATCACTTCAGGCAAAATGGGTATGACGATGTTGATCCAAGGTTTTTTGAACAACACCGAAAAGGCAAGAAAATGATGGTAGTTCATACCGCCAGAGGTTGCACACATCGATGTACTTTTTGCCAACGACATATGAAGGGTATGCGTATGCATTCTATGGAACACCTTTTTGATTATCTGGAGTTGCTAATGGATAAATATAATGTTGGGTTCTTTAGTCTGGGTGCTGAGCTATTTTTGCCTATTAAAAGATTTTACTGGGATTTTATTGAAGGTGTTAAGGAACGTAAGCTGGATATACTGTTTTATGTGACTGGCGCAAGGGTGAATACTGTGGACAGGGATATATTGTTTGCGCTTAAAGAAATCGGCTGCTGGATGATTGAATATGGATTTGAAAGTGGCTCACAAAGGATGTTGGATATAATGGAAAAGGGAACCACAGTAGAACAGAATCTAAAGGTGGCTCGCTGGACTAAAGAGGCTGGCATATTTACGGTTCCAGCTATTATATTAGGAATGCCTGGGGAGACTACGGAGACAGTAAGAGAATCCATAGATTTCTTGAAAAAGTTAGATATCGGATGGCGCCAATTCATGGTTAACAATCCATTGGCATTGCCGGGATCATCACTCTTTGATTATGCAAAGTTAAGTGGATTTATAACTGATGAAGAAAAATATCTGGAGTCTGTGAGTGACACTAATGCATCTTTGCTGGCCATTAGAGACGAAAAAAGAAAATGTTTCATTAACTATACCGACGAGCCTGATGAGGTTGTGAAAAGCTGGCTGAATTTATTGACTACCGAAATGGAACGGCATTACATTCAAAACAAGATGAAAGGTAATTTGGCCTTTAATGTTGCAAAATTGTTAGTTTCATATTACTTGGTGAACTTGCCAACAACCCTAAGAAGGGAAGGCTTTATCGGTGTATTTCCATATCTTTACAAGAGAGTATTGAATAGGCTAATACCTATGGTAAGGAGTCAAAAAGCGATAGATGATGGGAGGAGAGAGCAAGATAATAATAACAAAGCAACCCTAATACCGGTAAGGAATGAGGAAGATGGAGAGGGGCACAAGATTAAGCGTTCTGTTTCTTTAAGAAAGATTACTAAAACCATGGCCGCAGAGATGGGAATAGATCAATCTAAACTTAATTAAGTGTTAAAGTAACCCATGGTATTTGACAGATCAAAGATAAAAACAAAATCACTAAATGAAAGGATCCATGATCTTGATTTAAGCGCAATAAAACCTCTTGAAAAGAAGGAATATTACAATAAAGATTATAGAAAAGTCGCGTTGAGGGCAGTGGAGGCCAAAAGACGGAAAAAAGGGATAATAGTGATGCTAGGTGCCCATGTCATCCGTGCCGGTGTCCAGAAATACCTGATTGATTTGATGGAAAGAGGTTATATATCGTGTATTGCAGTAAATGGTGGTGGTATGATACACGATTTTGAATTTGCCCTTATTGGTGCGACAACTGAAAGCGTTGCTCATTATATAAAAGAAGGTCAGTTTGGTTTGTGGAAGGAGACTGGAGAAATAAATGATATTACAAACCGTGCTTTCAGGCAGGGTGAGATCGGAATGGGAGCGGCAATAGGAAGGGCTATTTGCGAAGGAGAATATCCATACAAGGATATCAGTATTTTAGCTGCCTGTTACAGGTTAAATATCCCAGGTACAGTACATATTGGTATTGGTTACGATATAATTCATGAGCATGCTAATTTTGATGGTGCAGCAGCAGGGGCTACATCATATCTTGATTTCTTACGTTTTGTAGAGACTGTTTCCGGTTTAGAAGGTGGAGTATTATTGAATTTTGGTAGCGCAGTTATGGCACCTGAAGTTTTTTTGAAGGCTCTAAGTATGGTCAGGAATGTTGCGAATCAAGAAGGACGGAATGTGAATCAGTTTACTACTGTGGTATGTGATCTCCATGATCTTCCAAATGATTTCAGTGAGGAACCATCCAAGAAGAGCCCCGCTTATTATTTTAGGCCATGGAAGACTATGCTTGTCAGGACAGTGACTGGCGGTGGAGAGAGTTTTTACATCAAGGGGCATCATTCGGAAACAATTCCGGCACTTTGGACTGCTATAAACGAAGAAGAGAGTTCGTAGATTAAACGGAAGTTGACACAGGACAAAAAAATGAATCGGAGCGAACTTAGCAAAAGATTAAATGAAGATTGTTAAATTTGAAGAACTGGAGAAGCTACTTCGAGATCTGAAATCCAAAGGGAAAAAGATTGTTCTGTGCCATGGATGTTTTGATTTAATGCATCCTGGGCATATTAAATATTTTCAAGCTTCCAGCAAAATGGGGGATATTCTTGTTGTGACAATTACTCCAGACATTTATATAGACAAAGGCCCGGATAGACCTGTATTTAATCAATATTTAAGGGCAGGCTCCATAGCGGCTTTAGAATGTGTTGATTATGTTGCTATAAATAAATGGCCAACGGCAGAAGAAACACTAAGATTGCTGAAGCCGGATATATATGTAAAGGGGCAAGAATTTAGAAATTTAGAAGACGAAACAGGTAAACTCCAGAAAGAATATAAAATTATTCAAGAGATTGGTTCTCAGATGAAGTTTACAAATGAAATAGTTTTTTCTTCAACTGATTTGCTAAAAAAACATTTTAATCCACAAAATACGTAGATTAAATATGAAACAAGAAAATAAGAACAAAATATTATTGATAGACAGGCTGGTTGGAAAGGTTGAGGAGTTGCAACAATCGGGGACGGTAGTTGTTCATAGCCATGGCATCTTTGATCTCATCCATCCTGGCATAATACAGCATCTCATTTCTGCAAAGAATCAGGGCGATATACTAATTGTTACAGTTATCAAAGATAAGGACGTAAGGAGGGGACCCGGAAGACCGATCTTTCCTGAGAACATGCGATTAGATAATGTTGCTTCATTAGAGTTGGTTGATTTTGTCTGTCTTGTAGATGATGAGACTCCTTTTGAATGTGTAAGAAGAATAAATCCTGATGTGTTTGCAAAAGGACAGGCGTATCAGGAACGTGACCGTAATATACACGAAAAAATATTTGAAGAAGAAAAGGGGTTTTACTTTGGAAAAAGCAGGATTTATGAGACCGACGGTTTTCATTTCAGTTCATCTCACATAATAAATAATTTCCTGGAAATATACCCTGAAGAAACAAAAGACTTTCTGAAGCAATTTTCGAATAAATATAGTTTTAATGATATAGTGAAGAATCTAAATAGTTTAAAAGACATGAATGTCTTACTTATAGGTGATGGAATTATCGATGAATATCACTATTGTGATTCGTTGAGTAAATCAGCAAAGGCACATCTCGTAGTAAGTAAATATATAAATCACGAGGTCTTTGCTGGTGGCGCTTTTGCTATTGCCAACCATATTGCAGGATTATGTAATGATGTCCATCTGGTAACTTTATTGGGAAAAGAGACTTCGATGGAGGATTTTATCCTGAGGAATCTCAAACCCAACATTAATACGAAATTCTTTTATAGAGATGACGGCCCTACCATTGTGAAAAAAAGATATATTAATCAATACTTGAATCAAAAACTTTTTGAAATAAATTATCTGAATGGTGATTACATATGCGACGATTGTGAATTGAGTGTGATTGATTATATAAAACCAATTATTTCCAAATACGATTTAGTGTTAATATCAGATTTTGGTCATGGTTTTATCACTGATAAAATTATCAAGGTTATTATGGCGCTTCCAGAGAAGGTTGCCGTTAACACTCAAACAAACGCAGCCAATGCGGGGTATAACCTGATTACAAAGTATCACAACCCAAGTTACGTTTGTCTGGACGAGTCAGAACTGAGATTGGCAGCTCAAGAGAGATTCTCCGATATTACAGACATTGCCGGAAAGATTTCACAGGATTTAAATACTGATTACTTTATTACTACATTAGGCAAAAAAGGGTCAATTGGAATCACTAGAAATAATGAAATAAACAGGACGCCTATCTTTTCCTCTAAGGTTATTGACACTGTTGGAACCGGGGATGCATTTTTTGCATTTACCGCACCATGTGCTGTTAGAGGTATGCCGCTAGACATGATTTCATTTATTGGAAATGCAGTTGGTGCTTTGGCCGTCCAGATTGTAGGTAATAAAAAATCAGTGGAAAAATATGAGTTATTTGAGTTTGTAAACACCATTCTTAAATAGATACAATGCATAAACTTGCAGAAGAATATTATAGAAATATAACATCCTTGATCAGTTCTATCAGGGTTACAAATCAAGTGGGGGATGAAATTGGATTTTCTCACGGAATTGAAGTGGTTGGCAATCTCATCAACTCACGAATAGAATTTGGCCATAAATTGATGTTCATAGGCAATGGCGCGAGTGCGTCTATATCTAGTCATATGGCAGCAGATTTCTTGAGGAATGGAGGAATGCAGGCTCTGGCATTTAATGATAGTGCGTTGCTGACGTGTATTAGCAATGATTATGGATATGAACATGTATTTGAGAAACCGATTGAAATATTTGCACGAAAGGAAGACATAGTATTTGCTATCAGCAGTTCCGGAGAGTCAAAAAATATTGTAATGGGCGTCAATGCGGCAAAACTAAGTGAGTGCAGTGTCATAACCTTGTCAGGTTTCAAGGAGGATAATAGGTTATGCACTATGGGTGACGTCAACTTTTATGTGCCTTCTGAAAAATATGGGCTTGTTGAGGTGGTTCACCACTCTATTTGCCACTGTATATTAGATACTATTATTAATTGCAATAAGAGGCAAACTTAGAGAATGGATAAATATAGGATTGAAAGCCATAAACTCATGTACCATGTTACAAGGGTTAATGAGTGGTTACAGGGGGGATTAGTTTATCCTGTATATATGGAGATAAGCCCTTCGGGGGTATGCAATCACCGTTGTATCTATTGCGCTCTCGATTATATGAAGTACCAAAGACGATTTTTAGATACAAATATCCTTAAAGAAAGGATTACGGAACTGGGACGCCTCGGGTTAAAGAGCATAATGTATGCAGGAGAGGGTGAGCCTCTTGTACACAAGGAGATTGTCAATATAATTGATCACACAAAGAAATCAGGTATTGATGTTGCAATTACCACAAATGGAGTGTTATTAAATGAAGAATTAACAGACAAAATTCTTGGTAATGTTGAGTGGATAAAGGTAAGTGTTGATGCTGCATCATGTGATACCTATGCAAAAATACATCGAACAAAACCGGCAGATTTTGATACAGTAATCAAGAATATGTCTTATGCCGTAAAATCAAGAAACTTGAGTGGGTTTAAGTGTGCTCTCGGTATGCAGTTTCTCCTGTTGCCTGAGAACCAGAAAGAAGCTGTACTGTTAGCTGAGATTGCAAAAGATATTGGTATGGATTATCTTGTAATAAAGCCATATTCACAACATTTTTTCAGCAAAACAGATAGGTATAGAAGCATTAAGTATAATGATTATGCGCATTTGGCAGATGAATTATCTTCGATTAGTACAGAAGAATTCAATGTGATCTTCCGTGTTAATACAATGAATAAATGGGATGAAGGTACTCGTAGTTACGATAACTGCCATGCTCTCCCCTTCTGGTCTTATATAGATGCCGGTGGTAACGTATGGGGGTGCAGCGCTTATCTTAGTGATAAAAGGTTTTGTTATGGTAATATAAATGAAAGCTGTTTTAAGGAAATATGGGAGAGTGAAAAAAGACAAAACTCTTTACGGTGGGTGGAGAGTGAGCTTGATACTTGTCAATGCAGATTAAATTGCAGGATGGATGAAGTAAATAGATATTTATGTAATTTGAAACACCCTCCTGAACATGTTAATTTTATTTAAAGTATTGGCTGGCATATGTGCTATTTCATGTTTATTAAGGATTGAAAGAAATTATTAGTAATTCATCTATAGTCGAACTAGAGAAACGAAGAAACCTATATAAAGAGATGTTGCGTATCAGAATTGTTGAAGAGGAACTGATGCGCTACTATGCTGAACAGGAAATGAGATGTCCAGTTCATTTCTGTGTAGGGCAGGAGGCCGTTTCGGTAGGTGTGTGCCAAGCCTTGGCGCATGATGACTCGGTAATGAGTAGCCATCGTTGTCATGGCCATTATTTGGCAAAAGGTGGAAGTTTAAAGGGGATGGTTGCTGAGTTGTACGGTAAATCATCTGGCTGTGCTTCAGGCAGGGGTGGCTCTATGCACTTGATTGATCTTTCAGTAAACTTTCTGGGAGCAACTTCCATTGTTGCCGGGACAATCCCAATTGCAGTGGGTGTGGGATTTTCCAATAAGCTCAAAGATGAGCAATCGGTTTCGGTCGTATTTTTCGGAGATGGTGCGACAGAGGAGGGATTGTTTTATGAAAGTTTAAACTTTGCCGAATTACATAATCTCCCGGTATTGTTTGTCTGTGAACACAACTTTTATTCTGTTTATTCTCCTATCTCTGTGCGACAGCCTTCTTCTCGTGATATCTACAAAGTTGCAGCCAGTATGGGGCTTGATTCAATCAGAATTGATGGGAACGATGTTGAAGCCGTATATTTAGCTACGCAAAGTGCGTTGGAGAGTGTTCATTCTGGAAATGGGCCGTATCTTATAGAGGCTACAACATATCGTTGGGTTGAGCATTGTGGTCCTAACTATGACAATCACATCGGATATCGTAGTGAGGAGGAATATTTGAATTGGAGGGAAAAAGACCCTGTTGCAACATTTGAAGAAAAATTGCTAAAAGACACATGTGCTTCGAAAGAGTTTATTGGAACAGCAAGGCAGCAGATTTTGAAAGAGATCAGAGATGTTGTTGATTATGCCAAAAGACTGCCATTTCCGGATAGCAGTGAACTGGCAAAAGGGGTGTATGCAAGTTAGCACAGACACCAGCGGGAAATTAAGACAGATAACTTATGCCGATGCTATAAGGGAGGCTATAGATCAGGTTATGCATAAAGATCCTAGCACATATGTTATGGGTCTAGGGGCTACAGACCCTAAAGGTGTGTTTGGCACAACAATTGGGTTGGAAGGGGAATATGGGCCTAGGAGGGTATTTGATATGCCTGTGTCGGAGAATGCGATGACGGGAATTGCCGTCGGCTCGTGTATCAAGGGAATGCGTCCGATAATGGTACACCAGCGCGCTGATTTTATGTTGATGGCTATGGATCAGATAATTAACAATGCTGCAAAATGGTATTATATGTATGGTGGGCAGAAAAGCGTACCGCTCACTATTCGTGCTATAGTGGGAAGGGGTTGGGGGCAAGGGCCTCAACACTCTCAAAATTTTCAAGCCGTTTTTGCACAAATCCCGGGTTTAAAGGTAATCGCTCCAACTACTCCTTATGGGGCAAAAGGACTATTAACAAGTAGCATTGAGGATAACAATCCTGTTATTTTTATTGAACATAGATGGCTGTACAATCAGGTTTCCCATGTACCGCAAGAGTACTATACTCTTCCACTGGGAAAGGCAAATATTTTGCGTAAAGGCACAGACATTACCGTTGTTGCTTCTATGGAAATGGCCCTTGAGGCAGTGCATGTGGCGGAAAAACTTGAACCTAACGGTGTTAGTATAGAGGTGTTGGACATTTGTTCGGTGAAACCATTAGATGAAGACGCTATTCTTGGCTCTATAGCTAAAACTCACCATCTCTTGATAATAGACTCCAGTTGGGTTGCCTTTGGTGTTTCATCTGAGATTGCTGCTATGGTTGCAGAAAAAGGATTTGATTTGCTTAAGGCAAAGATTAAGCGTCTTGGATTGCCAGACGTACCAACTCCTACAAGTCCAAGTTTGAGCAAGAGCTATTATACTAGTGAGGCTGATATTTGCAATGCTGTTTGCGAGATTCTTAAGACTAATCTTGAGGCTACAGAACTTGGTCTTAGTGATTTTGTAAATGATGTTCCGGATGAGTACTTTAAAGGGCCGTTTTAGAATTCGACAAATAGATGAAAGAGAAATTTATAGTTATTGGTAGCAACTGTTTTTCTGGCGCCAGTTTCGTAGATTATGTTTTAAGAGATAATCCTGAAGCCGAAGTAATTGGAATAAGTAGATCTGCCGAATATAAGGATTTCTTCCTTCCTTATAAGGAAATTGATAGTAATCGGTTCCGGTTTTATCAATTGGACTTAAACCACCAGATTGATAAAATTATGTCTGTGGTTCGTGATAACCGTCCTGATTATATAGTTAATTTTGCTGCACAGGGAATGGTTGCCCAAAGCTGGCAGAATCCGGATCAATGGTTCGTGACAAATTGCTTAGCAATTATGAACCTTGCAAACAATTTGGTTTGTGAAGACTATCTCAAGCGTTATGTTCAAATTTCTTCTCCAGAGGTTTATGGTTCCTGTTCCGGTCTGAAAGAGGAAGAGGCATCTATCAGGCCTTCTACACCATACGCTGCTTCCAAGGCATGTGGCGATATAAGCTTATACCCTTTTTTTTTAAATAAAGGATTGCCTTTAGTTTACACCAGGGCTACCAATGTATATGGTCCATACCAGCAGCTTTTTAGAATTATTCCGCGTACAATTATCTATATTAAAAAAGGCAAAAAGATACAGCTACATGGAGGAGGTAAGGCGGTAAAGTCATATATACATATCAGGGATGTGTGTGATGCAACATTAAAGATTGCGAGAGACGGCAGAAATGGTGACGTTTATCATATCTCTCCTGAAAGTGGAGGGATGAGTATTTATGATCTTGTTCGGATGATTTGTAGGAAAATGGATAAGAACCTTGAGGATTGTGTTGAAATGGCGGAAGACAGGTTTGGCCAGGATGCTGAGTATGAAATTAATTCAACAAAGGTACGTAAGGAACTTTGTTGGAAACCGAGCATAGATTTCGACAATGGTATTAGTGAGGTGATTGCCTGGGTTGAGAAATATTATGACGAACTTATCAATACACCAATGGAATATATCCATAAGCAGTGACAGGTAAAGAACTTAAGTATTTGGGGAAGACTGGAATGGAAATTAAATCAGATATAGATAGTAAGCATGATGAGCAGAGAGGATACGTTCTGGATGGAACAAAGATTGCCTGGCATAAAGAGCGGGTTGAGGCCTGGTTGGATGGTGAGAGAATCGCTCCAATTACGATAGACATGGCTCTGAGTCGGTCATGCAATTATCATTGCAGTTTCTGCTATGGCCAGCTTCAAGAAAATCCGAGAAAGAAGATTACGAAAGACATTGCGTTCAGATTTCTGGATGATGTGGCAGAAATAGGTGTAAAAGGAGTCTCACTGGTAAGTGACGGGGAAAGCTCTGTTTCGCCAATATATCCGGACTTTATAGTAAAGGGTAGCCAGAATGGACTCTCAATGGCAATGGCAACTAATGGATATTTGACCACACGCGAAAAACTTGAACAGATACTTCCTCATTTGACTTATTTCCGTTTTAATATTTCTGCCGGGGAGCCAAAGAGGTATTCTGAAATTATGGGGGTTCCTGAGTCTCATTTCTACAGCGTTTACCAGAATATTAAAGATGCTATGGAAATCAAACGTGAAAATAATTTAGATGTGACTATTGGTCTTCAAATGGTATTAATGCCGGAATTCGGCGATCAGATTATGCCTCTTACAAGGTTGGGCTTAGAACTGAAACCCGATTACCTGATTATCAAACATACGTCTGATGATGAGAATAATACGCTTGGCGTGGATTATTCAGGGTATAGGAATCTATACGATAAACTAAAAGAGGCAGAAGGATTAAGCACAGATGATTATCTTGTAAAGGTAAAATGGTCCAAGATTCAAGATGAAGGAAAGAGGCGTTATACCCAGTGTTATGGGCCGCCATTCTTAATTCAATTGTCAGGAAGCGGTTTGGTTGCGCCGTGTGGGATGTTGTTTGGGGATGCCTATAAGAAATATTGGATAGGGAACATTGTAGAAACTTCTTTTAGAGAAATATGGGAATCTGATCGTTATTGGGAGGTTATGGAGGAGATTGCATCTCCCAGGTTTGATGCACGAACTATGTGTGGGTGCCTGTGTGTTCAGCATAAAGTAAATGAGTTTTTGTGGGATTTAAGAAATGGAGAAACAATTCTTAAAGAGGTAGCAGGCACTCCTCCAATGCATATTAATTTTATCTAAGTAGATTGAGATATATGAATATAAACGATACTTCAGAAAAAGAGACAGATATGTCAATAATAATGCCGGCCCTTAATGAGGAAAATAATATTCAACAAGCAATTAGTAATACATTAGAGGCTTTTGAACACTGTAATATTAACGGAGAAATTATAGTTGTTAATGATGGTAGTACTGATAAAACAGAAAATCTGGTTCGAGATTTAAGTGGCAGTGTTAAATGTTTAAGGCTGTTGAATCATGAGATGCCACAGGGAATAGGCGCTTCATTTTGGGACGGTGTTAACAATGCAAGAGGAAATACTATCTGCATGCTTCCGGGAGATAACGAAAATGATCCCATTGAGATATTTCGTTATTTAAATTTGCTTGAGCATGTAGACATTGTTATTCCTTTTGTGTATAACAATCAAGTACGTCCATTTTACAGGAGTGCGCTTTCATTTGCTTATCGATTTATCGTTAACAGTACTTTTTTGGTAAATCTAAATTATACAAATGGGACAGTACTATACAAAAAATCAATTCTAAAAGAGTTGAAATACCGTTGTTCAGGCTTTTTTTTTCAAACGGATATCTTGATAAGGTTGATTAAGAGGGGCTATCTCTTTGCAGAGGTTCCTTATAGACTGGGTTTGAGAAAAGGTGGTATTTCAAAGGCTGTTAGCTTTCCGTCTCTAATACATGTAATAAAGGGGTACATTCGTTTGATCAGAGATCAGTATTACACAAAGAGTGAAAAGGAAACAGAAGAGTTTTTAGATGGTACGGTAACTGCAACTAGACATAAGTAATTATAGTTACAATCCAAAGAAATAAGTCTTTTCCTGTCAATTTATCATAATAGCTCCCGCCTCCTGGCTTTATTGTTTACAAAATAATCATGAGTGAATTCACGTCTTTTATGGAACATCATATTTATCAACTATAGGTGAATACATTATGAAAATACTTCTTTGCGGTTCAGCTACATTCTGTTTGGCTTTTTTAATACATCTGATTGTTTGGAAGATACAAATGCCAAGAAGACAAACAAGGGTATTAAAGCAGATATTTGTTTACAACTTGCTTGTTTGCTTGTTTATTATATGGTGTTTATTTAAATTTACAATAAAACCAGGGATATTCGAACCATTAAACTTCTTTGAGTATATTCATATATCTCTTTTTTATCTCTCTCTTACATTAGTGTATATTGTTACATATTCTGGAATGGAGGTTGACAGTCCTTCTTTGGTGATGACGATGAAGATTGCAGCTGCAGGCACAGAGGGATTGTCCAAAGAAGAGTTTGATGAGTCTTTGCCAGATGATATCCTAGTGAAACCTAGAGTTAGAGATCTTGTTCGAGATGAAATGGCTACTCTCGATGGAGAAAAACATAGGATAACAACAAAAGGTGTGATCTTAGCACGATTGTTTATTTTCTATCGGAGGTTGTTAGGTATTACATTGAAGGGTGGTTGAAGCGAAATTATAATGTTTTTCTGTCTACTACAAATCCTGATTCCCATTGTCTGCTTTACAGCAAATGTCTTATTCCAAGTAGTTAGTTATAGAGTTATGCCAAAAATTGGTTTGTTAAAGACAGAGTTCTCAGGATTTGTCTTTGGTATTTTTGGTTTAATTATAATGGAGACTATTACATTTTTAATTTTTCCAATTTCAAAAATTAGCTTTTTTTCTGTCTTAATCAGCAATCTTATAATCTATTTGTCGTTAAGTTATTGTTATTTTCACTTCGTAAATCTTGCTGTAACTGCTCGGAGGATCAGGCTGCTTAGAGATCTACATGATTCTAAGGACGGAATGACAATGGATGAAATATTGTTGCAATACAACTCAAGAGACATGGTAGAGAACAGGATAGAACGATTGGTAAATAGTGGTCAGGTAATTTATAAAAATAAGAGATATTACATTGGCCGGTCTGCCATGCTGTGGTCGGCTAAGATTATACTTATAATGAAACAGTTAATTCTTGGAAAAAAAAGTGAGTTTGATTAATTGTTATGATCTTAATTAATTCGTCAACCAGGGAAGCATTAAAGATATTTCAACCATTTCTGCCTATTTATGTTCCTGTGGGAATTGGCTATCTTCTTGCAATTGCTGAAAGAGCAGGAATTAGAACTAGGTTTATAGATGAACAGGTAGAAGAAAATGTCTTTGAGAAGATATCTGACTATATTAAAGAGATGGACAAACCTTACATTTTTGGATTCAGTGTGATGACAGCTGAATACAACAGGGCTATGGTTGTCTCAAAGAGATTAAAAGAGTTGTATCCTGATTCCATAGTATGTATTGGAGGGGTACACGCGAGCGCAATACCTGACGAAGTTTTGTCAAATGAACATATCGATATTATTGTCAGGGGTGAGGGTGAGTTGATTTTGCCGGGTTTATATAAGTGTATAAAGGAAGGCAGAAGCTTTAATGACATTGAAAGTATTTCTTACAGACAGAATGGAAAAATCGTACATAATAATATAGCATCCTTTGTCAACGATTTAGACAGTTTGCCTCCATTTCCCTATCACCGGTTTACATCAAAAAAATATGATCTAGGTTTTGTAGTTAGTTCAAGAGGTTGTCCGTACGGTTGCATATTCTGCAGCAATAGAGTTACAACGGGGCTGAAGTATAGATACAGATCCTCAATGTCTATTGTCGACGATCTGGAAGTGTTATATCATAAACACGGGAAGACTTTTATCCTTTTTCTGGATGATAATTTTCTTGTTAGTAAAAAGCGGATTTATGCATTAATAGATGAGATAAGACAGAGAGGCCTTGACAAAAAAATGACTTTCAGCTTTCAGGCAAGGGGTGATAATGCCGATTATGCATTATTTAAAGATTTATACAGCAGCGGATTCAAAAGTGTCTTCTTTGGTATGGAGACTGCATCAAATAGAATTATGGAACTTATAAAAAAGGGTGAAACGGTAGAGCAATGTATCAATGCGGTCCGTATGGCAAAGGAATTAGGTTTTCATGTTAGTGCCGCATTCATATATGGGTTTCCTACTGAAACTCACAGTGATAGAATAAGTTGTGCCAAACTTAGTAAAGAACTTGAGATAGATATGGCTAGATTCAATAATGCAACGCCATATCCTGGTACCGAACTTTATCAAATAGCAAAAAAGGAAGGTGCCTTAAATATACAGAACAATTATGAAAATTTTCTTTCAGTGTCTACGTTTATTGAAAATCCTTTTAAGAAAATACCATTTTCTTATGTGCCGATAGGGAGTACCGAGAATGAAATAAGAAATGATATCTTGTTTAGCTATATAATATTCTACATGGATATTAAAAAGATCAAGAGGATACTTACTACGCCTGGTGAAGGTGCAGGATGGTTTACGGCGGGTGAGAAAATGATGGAAACTTTTAAAAAAATACCGGCATTAGTATTCTTAGGTATTTTGCTCTCAGTGAAATTTGGAAGTTTGTTCATAAGTATGTTATTGAAAAGAAATACTTCTATTTCATTTGGTAATCTTTTTAAAAACCTTTAAATCATTTCCTTTTAGAAGCAACTTTACTGAATTTCCTACAATCCTTCTATTCATAAAGTGATAGCGAAAGCAAACCTGAGTTATACAGAGAAATATTATTGGTTTATTGCCACAGCTATACTTCTTGGTGCTGTTGGTTCGCGTTTTGCTTTTCTTGGATATACCACGCTCTTTCATGGTGAAGCTGAAGCAGGGCAGGAAATTGCATATTTACTGCCCTGTTTAAGGGAATTAACTTTTCCGGAGGCGATGTGGCGTTTATGGCACTTATTCCCAATAAATTTCAATCCGATGGTTACTCTTCTTCCAATCCGTGTGCCCATTGCGTGGTTTCTAGGGATCAGCGAGTTTAATTTACGGCTTCACTCTGCAATAGGAGGGGTCATTTCATGTGTACTGGTTTTCTGGTTGGTGAGACGTCATTCTGACAGGAAAACAGCGTTAATTGCTCTCGCACTGGTTGCTTTCAATCCTTTTATTATTGCTTTTAATAGATTTACTTTCCAGGAGTCTATTCAAATAACTTTTATGCTAACTGGATTGCTGTTTGTTGATTTTCATACTGAGAAGCGTAGGATAGGATTCCTTCTGTTGGGCTCTCTTTGTTTTGCCTTAAGCTTTCTTATCAAACCCAACGCAGTCATCTTTATTGCATTGATACTATTCCTGTATCTACTGTTTTTCAAGATGCGAGTTGTTGATATTGCCATAGTCATTGCAAGCATTGTGGGTATAATTATTTGTCTTTTTATTGATCAGTTACCAATGTTCTTTTCATCATTTTTGAATACAGCATCATGGGTTTCTACCGGTATGGAAAAAAGCAGTACATTTCGGACAGCGCTATTTTTTGTTAAGACGTATATATATTATTTTGAACATGTTATTTTTCCTCTTTTAGTTTGTGCAGTCTTCTTTAAAAAGATTAAAAATAATTTTTTTAGAATACTACTTTTATTCAGTATACTATATTTCTTGCTTCTCTTTTTTCAGGGACGTACTTTTTTTCGATATCTCCAGGTAGGCATAGTAATGATTTCTGCGGCTTTTGCGTATCCACTGAGTAAATACGCAGAAAAAAAATATTCATATTCAGGGGTGATATTTTTAGCATTATACATTATATGGGGGTTATTCTCTCATGGGCATTATATTTTTTCTCAATATCATCATATTCCTTATAAATATATTAGAGAAAGAGCTTATCAGCTAAGTGATAAAGAGGATATTCTGCTGTACGGAAGAAATTCGGAGACAGAATATTATTTGTCTCCGAACAATAATTTAGTATTTGATGAAACACTGAATCCGTGTGAAGAAACGGTACTTCTTCGAAGTGAGTTTCCGGAATGGGCTGATAAAGTTAGAAAAATACCTGACAGTTTATCTCAACTATTTGTACCCGGATCAGTCAATTCAGGCGATATACTTGTAGTTACTGGAATGCAAATGTTATTTGGAGAACCGACCCCTTTATCCTTAGGGATAAGGAAGTGGGGGATTCGTATTTGGGGTTTACGGGAATACGGACATACGTTATCACATGTCAATGAATTTTACGAAAGATATAATAATAATGCTCTGATACGGCAAAATTATGAATTATTAGAAAAAGTATTCCTTACAAACGGCTCAGACAAATTAGCGGCCCTAATATTAAGAAAGAACTGATGAATATAGTAGGAAGAGAGCAACTACTATTTAATTTGAGTGTGGGTTTATACATCTTGTTCTGAAGAATATAGAAATATAAGATACCGATAGTAAAAGATTGATTAAGCGCTTGATTATTTTTGAATACGAGGATGAGATAGAATTATTTATTTCTCGCCATGGAATAGATGCAATTAAGGATAAAAGTACTCGTATTCTTGCTCTTCAACCAGAGACTCAAGCTTATCTAAAAAGGAATAATATTCTTTTTTATAATACTATCAAATTCTTTAATAATGAATCTCATCAAGACATTCTTTTGAAATCTGCTGAAATAATCGAACCTTTCAGAAGATTATTGAATATAAGAGACTGCTTAGGTGTTAAAGAGGGTTACAATAACGCTTTTGTTTTCTATTTAAGACATTATTCGATACTATATCTTTTGTGGTTAATAGAGATTGTACATAACGCAATTGAACAGTTGAAACCTGATAAAATAATTGCAGTTAAATGGGTTTGTTCTCCAGGTGCTATGGATTGTATTCCAAGAAACGAAAGATATCTCGGCTTGATCGTTCAAAAGTTTGCAGAGAAGAGAGGCTTGCAAGTAGAACTGTTTGCGGGGAAGAAAAAACATTATAATTCCATAGTAGAGAAAACTAAGCTGTTATTTTTAGAAATTATTAAGATAATTATTTTCCAGATTAATATGGTTTTCTTTGGTTATAAATCAAAAGGCAAGAAATATGTTTTATATTCTTCAACATCTTATAACCTGACGAAGGTAATTCAATCGCTTATAAGCAAATATGACAGACTTATGTATGCTTTAATATATAGTAATCATAAGGCGAAAGACTTAAAAAGAATGTTTTGTGATGATAAACATTGGAATTTGCTTTCATGCCTGCCTGCATATTTACCAGGTATTAAGAGGCGTGATTTTTTGAAAGAATTAAAAAATACCATAATTCGGTTAAAAGAGTATTTCTCAAACAATAGACAAATTTTAAATTATAAGGGTATAGGGTTTCAGGAACTGGTATTTTTGAAGATTAAAAAAAGCATGATACCCTTTTTGCTTACAATGTATGGCCAGACTTATTATTTAGATAAATTTCTAAGAAATAAGAACCCTGCATTGGTTTTGTCTCAGATGGCAAGAGGGTTCCTTTACAACCTTGGCGAACTTGCCAGTCTTTATAATATTCCTTCTGTATTGATATCACACGGTTCTCATGTTCCTACTTCAAATAGATTTGCATATCTAGAGTGGGGAGAACATGGTTTAGGTTTGATGAATACACATTACAAATACATAGCCATTCAGTCTCCATGGGCATTGCGTTACTTAAAAAGTAGACCCTCAAATAGCATTCCAATAATAACAGGCCCATTGCTCTTTACAAAAACAAAGAGCAATGAAGATTATAAGTTAAGTATTAAAAAAAAAGTTACTCCAGAACATTACGACAAGACTATAATCCTTCATGCTGGCACACCAAAACCAGCTCAAAGTCTAAGGCCTGTTGTGTATGAAACAGTTGATGAATACATCGAGAATATTAACTCACTGATTAGAGCCGTTGAGAAGCTGAAAGAGGTACACTTAATAGTGAGATTCAGGCCTTCTGATAACCTGACATTAAGTGATTTTCAAGAGTTATTGGTTAAGTCAAGCTGTTACAGTGTCCATTCAAAAGGTACTTTTGAAGAGTATCTGACAATTGCTGATCTTCTTGTGAGTTATTCTTCAACGACGATAGAAGAGGCACTTCAGAATATGGTACCTGTTCTCTTATATGATAGGAAGGGAAAGTATTGCCATATTGAAGATGCTCAAGCGCTTGATCCTTCATTAAACATAAATGTTGATTCCTGTTATTATATAGACTCTGAGAAGAAACTTGATTGGGGGCTTAATTGGTTAATGGAAAACCATTTTAACAAAGACGATATATCCGCGTCTATGTGGAAAAGACATAGCTTTAGTGTTGACGAGACGGTAAAGTTGTCATCATTCTTCGGTAACTTGCTTATGGACAATAAATATTGAAGCAGGCTTATGAACAATAATCCATTGAATATCGTTGTGGTAGGTACAGGTATGTATGTATGTGGAAGAGGTACCGATGGATATGGAACTATTTTGCCGGCTGTTTATGAATGGGCACGTTGTGGATGTATGGGAGATCTATATATTGTTGGGATACACATTGAGGGAATAAATACAGTAAAGAGAAAAGTCGAGAAGCTTAATAGATTATTTGGTCTTGAGATTGAACCAAAGTATTTTCCTGATTCTGATAATTGTGATCCTGAGGCTTATAAGGTTGCTATACGTGATATTCCCAGACCGGCCTGTGCAATAGTAGTGGCCCCTGATCACCTGCACAGAGATATTGCCGGTGATGCCGTTGGCAACAACATCCATACCCTCGTTGTAAAACCTCTGGCTCCGACTGTAAAGGAGGTTGTTGAACTCATTGGACTCCAGGAAAAAAGCGGAGTTTACTGCGCGGTTGAATTTCATAAGAGGCTGGATCGTTCTAATTTGAAACTGAGGGATACGGTAGTAAGTGGAAAGATTGGGAATCCTCTCTATTTTATTGTAGAGTATAGTCAACGAAAGAGTATACCGGAGGAAAAGTTTAAAAGTTGGGTAGAGGACACTAATGTTTTTCAATATCTAGGTATACACTACGTGGACATTATCTATTTTGTGACTGGAGCAATTCCAAGGAGGGTAATGGCGATTGGGCAGAAGAATTACCTTTCTTCCAAAGGGATTGATAATTTTGATTCCATTCAAGTTGTTGTCGAGTGGGAGATGCCGTCAGGTGCACTGTTTTCTTCGGTGCTCCTTACTAACTGGATAGATCCTGAAAGTTCATCGGCTATGTCTAACCAGAGAATAAAAGTTGTTGGGACAAAGGGGCGCTATGAGGCAGACCAGAAAAAGCGTGGAATATGCGTAACAAGCGATGAAGAAGGGATCGAAGAACCTAATCCGGATTTCTGTTCAATGTATGGTTCTCGGAATGGTGATATATCCTTCCAGGGTTATGGTATTGACAGCATTACCAGATTCCTTAAGGACGTAACTCAGATAGAAAGTGGACAGTTAAAAGTGGAAGAACTGGAGAATAGAAGACCTACTTTCAAAGAGTCTATTGTTCCAACCGTAATTATTGAAGCCGTAAACAGGAGCATTGTGGAAGATGGGAGATGGGTAAACACCGTGTTTGAGAATAGCCGCTTTTCAAGATTTGAGTAAAGCATATTGGGTGATAATCATTGCTTATACGTGGAATCAGCCGCTCAAGGAAGAAACGATGAGTTTTTGACTATTTATCGAGAAGTCAGAAGGGATATACAATGGGAAAGATAGCACATGATTTTATTTTATTGGATGCAGGACGCATAACAGAATACATTAAAAAGGTTCTTGAACAAGCCGGTGTTCGCGAGGATGTGTCCTGCCATGTCTCAGAAGGCCTTGTGCAGGCGTCAATGAGGGGTATAGATTCTCACGGTATTCGGCTTTTGCCCCATTATTTAAAGGGGGTAGAGGGTGGCAGGATTAATCAGAAACCAGATTATAAATTTGAAAAAACTTCAGCCTCAACGGGGAAATTGGATGGTGACCATACCTTTGGCCATGCAGCGGGAGTAGAGGGGATGAATAAGGCTATAGAATTGGCAACAGAAGCGGGGACAGGACATGTTGCTGTGTACAACTCCAGCCATTTTGGGGCGGCAGCTTTTTTTGCTCTCTTAGCAGCAAAGCGAGACATGATAGGAATGTGTTTTACAAATGCCACTCCTCATGTTTTGACAACAGGGAGTAATCGAGCGTTCTTCGGCAATAATCCTGTATGTTTTGTGGCGCCCTGTGATGGAGAGGAACCCTTTTGTCTTGACATGGCTACGAGTGCCATAACCTTTAACAGGGTAATGCAGCACAAGGAGAGTAATTCCCAGATTTCGACTGATTCGGTTGCTGATGCAAATGGAAATCCAACCACAGATCCTGAGAAGGCAAAATACTTACTTCCAATTGGTGATTACAAGGGTTATGGCCTGAGCATGATGGTAGATGTTTTTTGCAGTTTGCTGTCTGGGATGCCTTGTGGCAACGATGTCAGCGAAATGTATTCCGGCGAAATGTCTAAGCGAAGGTATTTAGGCCATTTCTTTACGGCTTTGCGCATTGATTGTTTTGAGGAGGTTTCAGTCTTTAAACAGAGAATGGCCGGCATGATGAAGGCATTGAGGTCTGAGCCGAGAAGGGACATGGATATTCCTGTTCAGGTACCTGGCGATCCGGAGAAGAAAATTGCAGAGATCAGGACAAAAGAAGGAATTCCGGTTTCAAAGCAACTTCAGGACGATTTTATTCAAATTGGTAAAAATTATAAAGTCAATTTTAATCTATAATCAGGTGTGATATCTATCCGGATTGCTTAAGCTTTAAATTTCAGCAAAAGATTTAGTGGTGAATGAAGATTTGAATATAATCGCAATGATTCCTGCAAGGATTGGGAGTACACGGCTCAAGATGAAGAACCTTGCACTTATTGATGGCAAACCTCTTATATACTATACTATTGAGGCGGCAAAAACCTCTGGTGTATTCAACAGGGTTGTTTTGAATTCTGACAATGAGATTTTTGCTGAAATTGCAAGGCGTTATGATATAGAGTTTTATCAAAGACCCGTAGAGCTTGGCTCCTCTAGTGCAAAGTCAGATACCGTTGTCTACGATTTTATGTCGAAACATCCATCCGATGTGCTTGCCTGGACTAACCCGACGTCTCCTTTGCAGACTGGTCATGAGATTAAAGAAGTCATAAACTACTTTGTTAAGGAAAGGCTGGACACCCTTATAACCACAAAGAACGAGCAGGTTCACTGTGTCTATAAAGACAATCCCATCAACTTCAGGATGGAAGAGATATTTGCTCAAACTCAGGATTTAGAGCCTGTTAAACCATTTGTATATTCAATAATGATGTGGCGAAGCAGGACATTTATAGACACATACGAGAAGCGCGGGCATGCGCTATTCTGTGGTAAGGTCGGTTACTATCCTGTAAGTAAAAAGTCCACACTTATTGTTAAGACCGAGGAAGATATTCAGCTTGCTGATTATATAATGAGAGCGGAGAAACAATATAAAGGGCAAGAGGTTAAATATGATAAGATTGTCTATGATATTGAAGGAGTGCGAGAAAAATGATCTCTATCATAATCAGAACTAAAAATGAGGAACGGTGGATAACGCCTTGTTTAATGGGTGTTTTCAAGCAGGACTATAAAGACTTTGAGGTTATCCTGGTAGATAACGTAAGTACGGATAAGACTATTGAAAAAGCATTACATTTTGATATTAAGAAGGTAGTAACATGTGAGGATTTCAGGCCGGGTTTAGCTCTTAACATGGGTATAAGGGAATCTAAAGGGGAATATATAGTTTGTCTCTCCGGTCACTGTATTCCTGTTAATGACAAGTGGCTTTCAAGCTTGTTGAAAAACTTTGATGATGATGAAGTCGCAGGTGTTTACGGACGCCAGGAACCACTTGCTTTTACTCCAGACTCGGACAAAAGAGACCTCTCCATAATCTTTGGTCTAGACAGAAGAACACAATATAAAGATAGCTTTTTTCATAATGCGAATAGCATGTTACACAGAAAATTATGGGAAGAAAATCCATTTGATGAAACATTGGCTAATATAGAAGATAGGGTATGGGCAGAGAAGGTTCTGCATGGGGGATATAAGATAGTTTATGAACCAAGGGCAAGTGTTTATAACTATCATGGCATTTATCACCACGGAAATGAAGAGAGGTGTGCTAATATTGTCCGTATTCTTGAAGCTCTTAAGCCTGAGACGAAAAACAATATTCATATCGATATCGACAAGCTGAACATTATTGCTGTTATTCCAGTTAAAGGTGAAAATGATTTACTGAGAGACAAACCGTTGATTGGCTATACAATTGAACAGGCATTGCAATCAAAATATATCAATAAGATTTTAGTTTCTACTGATAATCCTGAACTTGCAAAACTTTCTGAAAAATTAGGAGCCAGTGCGCCATTCCTGAGAGATGAATCTCTCTCAGAAGATTTTGTGGATGTTGAAAAAGTGCTCCAATATTCAATGGAAAGGATGGAAGATTTGAAAATATTTCCGGATATTATTGTGTACCTCGAAATAACATTTCCGTTCAGGCCAAAACAACTTATAGACGATATGATTATACAACTTGTAGAAAACGGATTTGACAGTGTGTTAGCCGTGAGAAGGGAGTCTATGTCGATTTGGAGTGAGAAAGACGGCAGGATAGAAAGGGTTGATAAGGGAGATATCCCGAGAAAATACAAAGAACCCTGCTTTATTGGCTTAAAAGGTCTGTGTTGTGTGACTCACCCGGAATTTGTTAGAGAAGGCTCTCTCCTGGGTAGTAGGGTAGGTGTGTATGAAGTGAACAATCCTTATTCTCCTATAGAAGTGAGGGGAGATGAAGAATTTAAGATGGCAGAAAAATTAATAGGCTTTTGGAGAAATAGTGAATAATTTATTTTCATAATTATTGTGAAAGTCATCAAGAATTATGAGAATAAGTATAGAGAATACGCGATCTTAAACTGCTTAAATAAGGAAAGTATAATTTTATATAAAAAGACAAATTTAAATGTAACTTGTAAACTACTGAGGTAATTAAACTATGGTTTCAGCACTTTTATTGGGCAGAAAAGGTAGCGTTGGCTTTCCTGGAAAGAATCTATATCCTGTATTGGGTAAACCTCTTGCGTTTTATCCTATGTCAGTTGCTAACAATTCTAAGAATGTGGATACTGTGTTCATTTCTACTGATGATAAGGATTTGATGGCGCTTGCCAGGCAAAATAATGTAGAGGTAATTGAGCGACCTCCTGAATTGTGTACCAAAGAAGCCCTGGGAGAGGATGCTTTTGTACATGGTTATTTAGAAATAAAGAAAAGGAATCCAGGCAAAGACATAGAAATAATAGTTCTCCTGTTTTGTAATGCTGTTACAGTTACTTATGAACTGATAGAGGAAGGCATAAGGGTGCTGAGAGAGAATCCGGAGATAGATTCAGCTGTCTCTGCATCTGCATACAATATGTGGAGCCCTTTAAGGGCTAGAAAAATTGGTGAGGATGGATTGCTTCATCCATTCGTACCGTTTGAAACCTTTGGTGATCCGAAAACCCTTAATTGTGATAGAGATTCGCAGGGTGATGCATGGTTTGCGGACATGGGCGTGTCTATAGTGAGACCGAGATGTCTTGAGAATATTGAAGATGGGCTTCTGCCTCAGAAATGGATGGGGCAAAGGATTTATCCACTCAAACAATGGGGTGGATGTGATGTAGATTACGAATGGCAGATTCCACAGGTAGAATACTGGCTACGTGAGCATGGCTATACGGAAAATGAGATCATAGAAAATGCTGATGAGTAGGACTGATATCAGATTTGAACTCTTCCGTGGATTTAACAAATATGGTAAAAACTGCAGAAAAAGATAATATTCATCACGATATAGCAGGGGAGGATCTTTTTGCTAATGACGATGATAAATTTCGTACTTATCGCCGCTTATGGAATGAAAACCCTCATAACCTTAATCCGGGTTCATTTCCGCTTCATCTTGATATCGAAGTAACAAGCGCATGCAACCTGAAGTGTCCATTTTGTGCTACTACTTATTCGAAATTTGAAAATGGTTTCATGGAATGGAAAACGGTAAAAAAGATTCTTGATGAAGCTGGTGAAGAGGGGCTGTATGCGTGTAAATTTAATTTTCGGGGAGAACCATTACTTCATAAAGAACTCGGTAGGTTTATAAGATATGCTAAGAAGAAAGGGGTTATTGATGTTTTTCTTAATACCAATGCCGTACTGTTGACAGATGATAAGGCAAAGATGTTGATCGATTCTGGTCTTGATCGTTTGACGGTGTCTTTCGAGGGGTTTGAGAAAACGTTATATGAGAAAAATCGTACAGGTGCTAAGTTTGAGGAGGTTGTAGCTAATGTTGAAAGGCTACGTAATTTGCGAGAAAAAGCATGCAGTACCAAACCAAAAATACGTATACAGGCAGTGCTAGTTCCAGAGTTAAAAGATTGTTTAAGTGAATATGTCTCTTTCTGGAAGGATAAAGTAGACCAGGTTTCTTATAACGAAATGGAGCCGTCAGTTGATACTGTTAGTAATAATATTACTAGTATCAAATCGTCATGGATTTGTCCATTTCCTTATCAAAGAATGACCGTTATGTGGGATGGAACGTTGACTGCATGTAAGAACGACTATTACGGTAAACTGGCAATGGGAAATATAGATTCGGTTTCTATTAAGAAATGTTGGACCGATTCACTGGAAACATTACGTAAACTGCACAAGAAGGGGCAGGCTCATGATATTGAAGCGTGTGGAGAGTGTCCTCTCAGAATGAGTGAATTGATCAAAAAGAAAGAGGCTAAAGTAAATTAACGGAGTATCGGAAATGTCAAAAGAATTCAGAGTTTTGTTTATATATCCCAATACTGAGATGGCAACATTGGTGCCCATAAACCTGTCGGTACTCGCCCCATGCCTGAAGGAGAATGGGTTCCAGGTGGATTTGTTTGATACCACTTACTACAAATGGGAAGAGATTAATTTTGAACAAAAGAAAGTAGACCTTCTTCAGCTGAAGCCATTCAGCTATGAAGAGAAAGGTGTAGAGTACAAAGATACTGACATGCATGAAGATTTAATAAAGAAGGTAAATGAGTTCAGACCTCATCTTATCGGGATCACCATGGTTGAGGATACATTTGGACTTGGCATGTCACTGTTAAACACAATAAAGGATTATGAAGTACCTGTAATCGCTGGAGGTGTGTTTACTACCTTTTCTGCGAATGAGGTTTTAAGTAATGAAAATGTTGATATGGTTTGCATTGGTGAAGGCGAAGAGGCCCTTGTAGAATTATGCGAGAAGATGAATAGAAATGAAGATTATTCCGACACAAAGAATTTGTGGGTTAAGAAAAATGGCAAAATAACTAAAAACCCGATGAGACAATTGGCAAATTTAGATAAGATCCCTTTTATAGACTATGATATCTTCGAACGTAAAAGACTTTATAGGCCGATGCAGGGAAAGATATACACAATGGTTCACGTTGAGATTGACAGAGGTTGCCCCTATAACTGTACTTACTGTGAAGCTCCGCATCTGAGAGATCTGTTTCGCGATGAAGGTGCCGGGACATATTACAGGTGCAAGAGTGTCGATAGAGTGATAGATGAGATGAGGCATCTTGTGAAGAAGTATAATCCAGACTATGTAAACTTTAATTCAGAGACCTTCCTTGCAAAACCGGTTGATAAACTTAAAGAATTGGCTGAAGCATACAAAAAACATATCGGACTTCCTTTCTGGTGCCAGACCAGGCCTGAAACCGTAACAGATGAAAAGATCAGGATACTCAAGGAAATGAACTGTCAAAATACACAGTTTGGTATAGAGCATGGGAATGAAGATTTCAGGGCAAATGTATTAAAACGGCGCTATACCAATGAGCATATGCTGGAGGCCTTCAGGATTGTTGAAAAGCATGGGATATCATATACTGTCAACAATATCATTGGGTTCCCGGATGAAACACGGGAACTGGTATTTGATACTATTAACATAAACAGACAAATAAACCCGGCGACAATGAACGTCTATTTCTTTACTCCGTATAAGGGTACACAGCTGCATAAATATTGTATCGATAAGGGATATCTTGATAAAGATGATAGGGTTCATCAACTACTTGATGGAGTGCCTCTTAAGATGGATTCTATTAGCTATCAGGAATTAAAAGGGCTCCAGAGGACATTTCCACTCTATGCTAAGATGCCTGAGGATATGTTTGACCAGATAAGGATTGCTGAGAAATTCGACGATGAGGGTAACAAAATGTATGAGAGGCTCAAGGAAGACTATTATGAGAAGTACATTTAGTAATTGATACAATGGAAATAAAACATAAAGAGTGGATTGACACCGTGTATCGAGTAAGAGGTGGCGACGAAACCAGGCTTGACAAAGTACGCTTGGACAAAAACGAGCGGGTATCTCATTTAGGAGAGAAATTCTGGGGTGATCTGCTTTTAAAGATAAAGCAGGAGCATATACTGGCATATCCGGAGATAGAGCCTTTTTATACCAAACTTGCGGGTTTTCTTGGTGTATCAAAAGAAAATTTGGTTATAACTGCAGGTTCTGATTATGCAATAAAAATTGTGTTTGAGCTGTTCGTCAATCCTGGAGATGAGGTAATTGCTTTAACTCCAACTTTTGCTATGGTTGATGTGTACGGTGACCTTTATAACGCCAGGAAAACAGAGATAGGCTATGACTCCAACCTAAACCTTGACATAGAAAAATTAGTGGAAGCAATAAGTGAAAAGGTGTCTCTTGTAATAATTGCTAATCCCAATAGTCCTACAGGGACTTATATAAATAACAATACTATTGTCCGTATTTTAGAAAAAGCACAAAGGTATTCCATCCCTGTTCTTATAGACGAGGCATATTGGGGCTTTTGTCCTCACACTACGTTTGAATTATTGAGCTCTTATGAGAATTTGATAATTACACGTACATTTTCAAAATCTGCAGGTTTGGCCGGGCTAAGAATAGGTTATACTATTTCGAGTAAAAAGGTTGCCTCTTTACTGTATAAATTCAGGCCAATGTATGAGGTAAATTCTGTAGCTATTTTATTTGCATCTAATATCCTTGATAATTGGAGTGTCGTAGATGAGCATATAAAGCAGATTGATGAAGGTAAGAGGTATCTTATAAAAGAGCTAAACGCGCTTTCTTTGAGGACTATAGATACCTGGACCAATTTTATCCACGTGGATTTTAGTACAGCAAAAGAACAAATGTTGCTTTGCTTCTCTGAGAAAGGCATATTGATCAAGGGAGGGATCGGAGTGAGTGGATTTGATAATTATATAAGAATTACTACTGGAGATATTGAAGAAATGAAAAAGGTAATTGATTCCGCCCGAGAAGTATTGCAGAATTATCGAACCTGATTGATTATTGGGGATAAATTCTTTTTCTGTTGCAGTTTGTAATGAAAATAATAACACATAAAATAAAAGGATATAAACGATGAAAGAGTTTAAGGTGGTATTAGTTTATGCTAATTCGATGATGGACAATTTGATACCATTAAGTGTTTCCTATTTAATCGCTTGTTTAAAGGAAAAAGGGATACAGGTAAAATTGTTTGATACTACATTTTATAAAACAGCAGAAAAGAGTTCTGATGATGAAAGAGCAGAAATGCTGCAGGTGAAGCCCGTAGATATGTCTGAATATGGAATAAATTATAAGACGTCAAATATGTTAGATGATTTCAGAAAACTAATTGTCGATTACCAACCGCAACTAATAGGTTTTTCTGTTGTAGAACCTACCTACCCTATTGCAGAAAGACTTTTAAACTCAATTGGGGATATTAAGGGGGACATTAAGGTCGTTTTTGGCGGGATTTATTCAATATTTGCATACAATAAAATAATAAAACATCCATTGGTAGATATGGTTTGTTACGGAGAAGGCGAAGAAACAATCGTAAATATTTGTAGAAATATGTCTTCTAATGTAAGCCTGAATAATCTTGAAAACATGGTAATAAAAGAGGATGATCAGGTATTTGTTAACAGGAAATCTTCACTCACTGATTTAAACAAACTGCCAAATCTAGACTTTTCATTATATCAGAAAGAGCGTTTTTATAAACCTGTGGGAGGGAAGGTCCTGAAAATGGCACCTGTTGAATTTTCAAGGGGGTGTCCATATACCTGTACTTATTGTGCAGATCAAGCCCTTACTGAAAGTTTTAAAGAGAGTGGTAAGTGGTTTAGGCAAAAGGATAACAAGAGAATAATTGAAGAAATAGAATGCTATTTGAAAGAGTATAATATAGAGTATTTTTATTTCATATCAGAATCTTTTCTTAGTATGGGTGAAAAAAAATTAGATGAATTTGTTGAACTTTATAAGCCTATAAAAATACCATTCTGGTTTAATACAAGAATTGAAACAATAACTCATGACAGGCTTAAAAAACTGGAGAGTATCAATTGTGACCGTATAAGTATTGGCCTGGAAAGTGGTAGTGAATATATTAGAAAGAAGATATTAAAAAGGAATTATTCCAATAGTTATTTTCTGGAAAAGTTTAAGATTATAAGTGAATACAATATTTCGGTTTCTGTAAATAACATTATCGGTTTTCCGGACGAAACCAGAGAACAGATATTTGAAACTATTGATTTAAGTAGAGATGTTGATGCGGAAAGTTTTGGCGCTTATATTTTCCAGCCGTATCAGGGAACAAGCTTAAGGGATTATTGTGTCAAGAAAGGCTATATATCAGAAGATTATTTAGCTGAAGACGTTCATTTTTCTTCAGGATTGACTATGCCGCAAATCACAAAAGAAGAGATAGGAGGCTTACAAAGAACGTTTACTTTGTATACAAAACTTCCAAAGGAATACTATGGTGATATCAAAATTGCAGAAACGTTTGATGAAGAGGGGGACAAAAAGTTTAAGGAATTGTCAGAAATTTATTATGAGAAATATGCCTGAACAATTAGATGTCGTACTGAGGATGGAGATGAGAAGAATTATCTTCAAAGGAGGGATTAAATGAATGTGTTAGTTTTTGGTGGTTCTGGCTTTCTGGGAAGCCATGTGGCAGATGCACTTAGTGAGGCAGGTCATACGGTTAGTATTTATGACCTGAAGAAATCTGAGTATTTAAAACCAGATCAGAAGATAATTGTAGGGGATATTTTAGATGAACAGCACATCAATAAAGCAGTAGAAGGTATGGATGTTGTATTTAATTTTGCAGGAATTGCGGATATAGATGAGGCTAGTTGCAAGCCGGTAGAAACCGTTAAATATAATATTTTGGGAAATATTAATATTCTAGAGGCCTCTAAAGCTAATAAGGTAAAGAGGTTTGTATTTGCCAGTACTATATACGTCTACAGTGACTCAGGTTCTTTTTATAGATGTAGTAAAAGTGCGTGTGAGCTCTATGTTGAAGCTTATCAAAAGAAGTATGGGCTTGATTATACAATTTTAAGATATGGAACTATATACGGTTGTAGAGCGAATATTAGTAATAGTGTTTACCGGTATATTAACCAGGCGCTGACGGAAGGTAAGATAACATATTATGGGGATGGGTCCGAAATCAGGGAATACATTAATGTCGTTGATGCTGCCAGAAATAGTACTGAAATCCTTTCTGATGGATTCAAGAATCAAAATGTAATATTCACTGGTCATCATCCGATGAAGGTAAGTGAACTTTTTAAGATGATAAAAGAGATGCTTAGTAAAGACGTTATAATAGAATATAAAGATCCTGAATCTGAAGATCCGGAGAGCCATTATACAATAACACCATACAAATTTATTCCCAAGATGGGTAGGAAATTGGTAAGTCATTACTATACTGATATGGGACAGGGGATTTTACTGTGTATGCAGGAAATTCATGACAAATCACAACTGCACCAGGGAGAGCAGAATTAGAATTTAAATTATGGACTTTGTGCTGCTTCGCCAGGTCATTAAACGGATAAAACAGTATCATGATTTATAGAATAATTTTGTGAATACTGGTTTCATCAATCCAGCCCATTGTACACATATGAGTAATATGAGTTTAGTTTTGCTTTAAGGCTCAATCATATTATGTGTTCGAATGGGCTATGTAGAAATCAATAAAATATTAGAGAACTCCGGGAGGGCCTGTACGTGTCAGAAAAGAGATGGCACGGGGTTTCCTGCCCGAATCTTTGGAGTTCGTGTCGATTTTGAGTATTGAATATAGATTTATGCAGCGGACAACTCAAATTTATTTCAAGCCTTCGTGAAAAACCATTGAATAATCAGTAAAGATTTCATCAAAATTTGGAGCGACAGCTATGCATACATCGTTAGTGAGAAAAATTTTGAAAGCCTTGGGTTTTGATGCAAGGTTATTAAATCAAAGACTGGGTGGATGGTCTATAAGAATGGCATTGTGTGGGAATGGATATAATGCTCTTGTGCAAAAGCTGAGAGGCATAGTGCCGGATATTTCTGATCAGGAGTCAAGTACGCGCGATACGTTTAACGATTTCTGGGAATTTAAGCGCAGGGCGTTACAGTCATTCCAGTGCAAATTGATGTTGAGGGCTCTGGAATATTTTTCTCCTGGCAGGATTGCTGTTGCTGACATAGGTGATTCCGCAGGCACACATATGTTGTATTTGCGAAGATTGGCTGGAGATGAGTATGATATTGATAGCCTCAGCGTTAATCTGGATCCAAGAGCGATAAAAAAGATTGAGTCGAGAGGTCTAAAGGCGGCACATTGTCGAGCAGAAGATCTTGGCGTGAGAGGGGATAAATTTGACATGATTGTTTCCTTTCAGATGGTAGAGCATCTTCACAACCCTACTATCTTTTTCAGGCGTTTGGCGAAGATGTCAGTATGCAACAAGTTGGTCATAACTGTTCCTTATGTTAAAACAAGCCGAATGGGATTGCTTTATATACGTCAGGATAATTCAAGTGAAACGGTTTTTGCTGAGGACGTACATGTTTTTGAGTTGAACCCGGAGGATTGGAGTTTGCTCCTATTGCATTCTGGGTGGCGGGTTATATACAAGAAAATCTATTATCAATATCCGAGAAATTGGCCCATTATCAGTCGGATATTGAGGTTATATTGGAGAATGGTTGACTACGAAGGTTTCTGGGGGGTGATACTGGAAAAGGATACGTCTTTCTCTGAATGTTATCAGGATTGGGAGGATTAGAATAATGTTCTTCTCGGTAAATAATTCTATTTAAATGAGAACACTATTATGAAGAAAATACTAATATCTACATCATCTTTTGGTAAATACGATGCATCTCTAATAGAAATCCTCCAGAGTGAAGGGTTTGTGATTACCTTAAATCCATATGGAAGGGAATTAAGAGAAAATGAAATAACGGAACTATTAGATGGCGTAGATGGACTAATTGCTGGAACAGAGCCTCTAACACGTAGCGTTATTTGTAGCGCTAAAAATCTCAAAGTTGTTTCGAGGTGTGGGATTGGAATAGATAATGTAGATATTGAAGCTGTAAATGAGAGAGGAATTAAATTCTACAGAACCCCGGAAGGACCTGCTCTTGCAGTGGCAGAGCTAACTTTGGGTCTTATATTCGATTCTTTGAGGCATGTTTCGTACTTGCATAAGAAAATATGTTCTGGTGAGTGGGAGAAGAAAATGGGAAGGCTTCTTACGGGAAAGACTATAGGGATAGTGGGTATGGGGACAATTGGAAAGAAACTGACGACACTTATTAAGCCTTTTGATTGCAGGATTATGACCAGTGACCATGTACCTGATATCGCGTTTGCAGAGAAAAACAAGGTTGATTACGTCTCTTTGGGTGAATTGCTGAAAGAATCTGATATTGTTACGCTTCATTTACCATTGGAAAACGATACAAAAGGTCTTTTTGATAGAAACCTTTTTTCACAGATGAAGGATGACGCAATATTTATTAATACATCCAGAGGAAAGATAGTAGATGAAGATGATTTGTATGATGCATTGAGAGATGGCAGTATTGCTCATGCATGTCTGGATGTTTATAGAGATGAGCCATATACGGGAAAATTGAAGGAATTAGATAATGTTACCTTGACTTGCCATGTGGGCTCTTATGCGAAGGAGGCAAGAATGGAGATGGAGAAACAGGCTATAGAGAACTTGCTGAAGGGCTTAGGGAAGTAGGGTGGTACACAAAAATTACGGTAATAAAATGTTAATGTTTTTTGATCTTACAAACTGATATGATTAAGGCCATAATATTTGATTTTGATGGTGTCCTTGTAGAATCTGTTGATGTGAAAACCAGGGCCTTTGCCAAGATGTTTGATGATGAAGGTGAAGATGTTGTACAAAAGGTAGTAGATTACCATCTAATGAATGGTGGCGTGTCGCGAGTTCGTAAATTTGAATACTATTACGAGAAAATTCTGAAACGTTCACTCTCCGAGGAAAAGCTACAAGAACTCTGTGATACTTTTTCGAGATTAGTAGTTGATGAAGTAATTAACTCTCCTTACGTTAAGGGTGCCAGGGAATTTCTTGATATTGTTCATAGTAAAATTGATTTATATGTTGCTTCAGGTACGCCTGAGGATGAGCTGATAGAAATTGTCAGGTGCAGGGAAATGGGCAAATACTTTAACGGCGTTTTCGGATCTCCAGTGCAAAAAGGTGATATAGCCAGGATGATTTTGAGTCAGAATGGTTATAGCACAGATGAAGTTGTGTTCATTGGTGATTCTATTACAGACTTAAATGGGGCCCAGGACTCAGGTGTGAGATTCATTGGTAGAGTTGCTGACGCCGGGGATACATCTTTCGCAGGAATGGATATTGAAGTTGTTAAAGATCTGAGTGGCTTAGAGGAAATAATACTGGGATTTAATAACGGTAATATTGTATGACCAATGTTGCAGAATGGTTCTGTTGTGAATAGGCGAATCATCTTGGTATCGAATTTAACAGATCCGGAAAAAATAAAACCTCATTTGCGAGATGGAATTTGGGTTTATGCGGGTAAAGACTTGGATAAATTCCATGACTTCAAGAAATGCCTGGGTAAAGAGATGAACCATGCTTCACCTTCACAATTTCGTGAATTTACCATTTCTAATAGACATGCTTTTGTAGAATGGAGTGAAGAGGTTCATTCGCAATACGGTCATGACTTGACTCATTGGTTGTCTGACACCTTTAGTTCTAATCCGTATATGAGTAATTTGTTTTCCGATTTTATGAATCTTGCATGGCTGAGATCTCTTCTTAATGAACATCCAGGGAAAGACATAGCCTTTATAGCTGAGCGCAATGCCTTATTATCAGTTGCAGATGCAATATCATCCGAAGATAGTGACAACGAAATTTATAAATATGGTTTTAATAAGGAAAGAATACGCGTTCTCTATCACATTGGACATTCGATATTCAGTGGATATGTGAGCTTGCTCCGTCTCATTGTTCGTTATATGCTTGCGCATGCTTATCGAATAGCTGATCTCAATAATAATTTACAGAATGTATCTGTGATTATCGATACTTATATCTTTGAGGATTCATTTGATAAAGAAGGTAAATTCAGGAACAGGTATTTTTCAGGACTTCATGAGTTTCTATGTAATACCGGAATTTCGGTAGGTATTTTCGCCGTATTTTATAAAGTACCACTTAAGAAACTTAAGCATACGTTCAAAAGTATGTATCAAGGTAATATAAGATTTATCTTAATTGAAGATTATTTAAAACCTGTAGATTATCTCTGCTCCCTTGTTTATCCATTAAAGCGTTTATGGCGTTTTGAAAGGGTGCAAGACTTCTTAGGAATTAGAATACAGCCTCTGGTAGATGAGGGAAATTGGATCAAAATAAATTCGTCTAATTCTATACTATCGTTATTAATAAACAAATTGCCGAAGAGGATTCGTGAAAATGGAGCGAGCCCTGAATCCTACATTAACTGGGGTGAAAATCAACTGATTAATAGGGCAATGATCGCAGGCTTCCACCAATATTCTACAAAAACAGAGGTGATAGGAGGAAAACCATTCATTCCTCCTCCCAATAATTTAAATTTATTTAATACAGAGACTGAAAGAACTTTTGGATATGCTCCAGACAGGATTATAACCTGTGGCAAGGAATTGAAAAATATATTTTCAATTTATGACAGAGAAGGAAATTATAATGAGGGACCATCATTTCGTCATGGTTACTTAAGGTATCTTATAGATAACAATCAAATCCATTCCGGAGATATCAGTAGCCGTAGAGTCATTTCTATTTTTTTACCGTACTCTGAACCAATTTCTAAGTATGTGCTTGCTTCATCGAAAAAGGCAATACACAATGCTATGGCTAACGGTTGGAATATTAAAATCAAGATGCATCCAACCCTTACCAAGAGTGATACCGTTGTATTACTCAAGGATTATGATATGAAGAACGATTCTATTGAGTTAACAAATGATGATGTGGAATCACTTTTGCCTGAGACATCTGCGGTTCTTACATCTGCAAGTAGCGTGGCGATGGAAGCTATCTGTTTGGGAATACCAGTTGTTTCCGTTGGAATGCCTATAGGTTTGGACTTTAATATGCTTGACTATTTACCTTCATCAATGTGGAAATTCGCAGTTACAGATGATGATATTGATTCCGGGTTAAATGAATGGGCTCTATGCCATCCGATAGCTGTTGAAGAAAGAAGAGATATAGGACGCAAAGTTTTAGTTGACTTCTTTGGTGAAGATACAAATGAATCATTGCAAATATACATGGAGTCATTAAAAAACATATAAGTATGAGGCGGTTATATATCGATCTTGGAGTATTTCAGAATTTGATGGGTGGGCAAAGGCTTTGGCGACTTTAGCTTGAATTTATATTTTGTCAGGATGAGATTTGCAATATGATGTCAGCATCAACGGATAACCTGTTCAAAGAAACATATGAATCCACAGTTCCTGCGGTGAGTGTTATTATGAATTGTTTGAATTGTGAGAGATATTTAAGAGAAGCGATAGATAGTGTCTTTGCTCAGACCTATGAAGATTGGGAAATTATCTTCTGGGAAGACAACGCGTCAAAGGATGACAGTGAGAATATAGCAAGAAGCTATGGGGACAAGTTGCGATATTTCAGGTCAGATGTCTCCCTTCCTCTTTACGGATCTAGGAACCTTGCTGTGCAGCAAGTCAGGGGTAAATATATCGCTATTCTGGACTGTGATGATGTATGGTTGCCTACGAAATTAGAAGAGCAGATTCCGCTTTTGGAACAAGACGAAGACGTCGGTTTGGTTTATAGTGATTGTTGTCTTTTTAATGAAAAAGGAAGGGAAAAAAGGTCATTCAAATTCAAGAAACCACATAGAGGTAATATTTTCTCAGAACTATTAATGGAGAATTTTATTAACACTCAGACTGTAGTAATCAGGAGAAAAGCCTTTGAAAGTTTGAACACTTTTTTTGATGGACGTTTAATAATGGCAGGTGATTACGATGCTTATCTTAGAATAAGTTACAGATGGAAAGTTGATTATGTAGACAAGCCACTAGCCAGGTATCGTGTTCACAGGAAAAGTAAATCGTGGAAGGATGGCAGGGAGCTGATAACAGTTGAATTGGATTTGATTATTGAGAATCTTAATAAGACCGTCTCTGGATTCGAAGAAAAATATTTCGAAGAAGTTCGACTCTTGAATAGGAGAAGAGATATTCAATTATCACTTTTAGATTGGGAAAATGGCGATAAAAAGAAGGCAAGGAAAAGGATTTACACTTATATTCATGATAGTATTTCCTATCAGATATTGTATCTATTGACCTATCTATCTTATCAGTATATTTATTATCCTTGTTATAAGTTATATACTAAAGATCTAATGGCAGACTAAACAATCATTTAAGTAGTAGCAAATAATAATATGAAAATATCTCAAAATAAAAAGGTTTTTATTGCAGGATGTGGTGGCATGTTAGGGAAAGCGGTGTACGAGCAATTTGCACCGCACTGTCAGGTGCTTGCAACAGACATTGATTTAAATGAGTCCTGGCTTGAGTATGGTGATGTTATTGATTATCAACAGATATTGGAAAAGGCTCTTAAGTTTGAACCAGATTTAATAATTAATCTTGCTGCCTTAACCGATCTAGAATACTGTGAGAAAAATCCTGCAATTACATGGAAAACGAATGCGCTGGGAGCGGAGAACATGGCGCTTGTTTCTAAAAAATTAAATGCCACTCATATATATATTAGCACTGCAGGGATATTTGACGGCCGGCAAGAATATTATAATGATTTTGAACAGCCCAATCCTTTAAGCGTTTATGCTAAGTCTAAGTATTACGGTGAAACTGCTATAGAAAAGATGCTGGATAATTATTTTATCTTTAGAGCAGGGTGGATGATGGGTGGAGGGATCGAAAAGGATAAAAAGTTCATAAATAAAATCTTTAAACAAGTCCTGGAAGGTAAGAAAGAATTGTTTGTTGTAGAAGACAAACTGGGAACACCTACTTATACAGTTAATTTTGCCGAATCAATGTTTGAAATAGTACAAACCGAATTATATGGGCTTTATAATATGGTCTGTGAGGGTAGCTGCTCCAGATATGATGTGGCAGTAGAGTTTATAAGATTACTTGGGCTTGAGAAGAAAATAAACATTAATATTGTAGATTCTGAATATTTTAAAGAAGAATATTTTGCACCACGTCCATTTTCAGAGAAGTTACTTAACCTCAAGCTTTCTTCAAGAGGGATAGATTTTATGAAGAATTGGAAAGAATGTCTGGAGGATTATGTTGGAAGCTATAAAATACATCTTGAGATTAGTAGCTAGATAATTGATCTAATCATGTTAAGAAAAGATACACTATACGCTATTCTGATTATACTTGCTGGTTTCCTGACAAGGTTGATAAACATTACACAGCCTATACTTGAAGTTGCGGGGTGGAGGCAATGTCTGACTGCTTCTGTTGCAAGGAATTATTATTACAACGGTATGAATATCTTTTACCCTCAAACGTTGAATAGTGGTAACACAGAAGGCTATCTCGGTAAATGCGAGTTCAATATATATCCATATCTAGTAGCAATATTATATAACCTTTTTGGTGTACATGAATCTTTAGGTAGATTGGTGTCTATAATTGCATTCTGTGGAGGGGCATTTTTTTTATATAAACTGACAAGGAAGTATGCTGGCAATACAACGGGATTGATAACTTTACTTTTTTATACATTCAATCCTTATATATTTTTTTATTCCAGGTCTTTTCAACCGGAATCAACTATGTTGTTTTTCTCTATTACCATGCTTTACTTCTTTTCAGAGTGGATAGACAGAGAAGGGTGGTGGAGATTTGCTCTAATGACATTATGTGCGACACTCGCATTTCTTGTAAAACTCCCTACGATTTGTTTAGGATTACCGTTGTTGTATCTTTGTCTAAAAAAATACAAACTCAATTTTCTAACACAATGGAAGTTATGGCTCTTTGCTGTTCTGAGCCTCACACTTACCCTTCTGTGGTACAAACATTCCGCGTATGTAGGAAGCATAAATGGTATTGAACTGAACCCATTGAGTTTTAGTTATTATCTGAAGTATTCAGCCTACTTTTTAACAAATCCACCATTCTATGAGAAGGTATTCTATAACGAAGTATTTGAGAAGGATTTGATATATATTGGTGGAGTATTTTTTGTTTTAGGTATAATTTTTACACTTAAGAAAAAAGAGTTTCGGTATATTCATTATTGGTTACTTGCAATATTAATCTACTTTATTCTTGCTGCTAAAGAGGTTGAGTGGCACACTTACTACACCATACCAATTATAGTTCCGGCATCTATATTTATCGGATATGCCATCAGTAACTCCCTAAGATTAATAACTGAGTACAAGATAACAGGAGTTAAGAAAATTACTTTACAGGCACTATTCGTGTTTATGATTGCATCTCTTCCATTTATTAGCTATCACAAAATAACAGGAAGATACGAAGCGAAGAGGCTAGAAAAGAAATACCCTATTCTAATCGCTGGCAAGATAGTAGATGAAACAGCACTGGAAAGCGATCTCGTAATTGGTTGTATTTGGGGTGGGCCGGAACTCTTGTACTATAGTAATAGAAAAGGTTGGATCATGGATGCGAATACTTGCTCGATAGAGTTTATAGAAAGGCTTAGGCAAAAGGGTGCAGATTATTTTGTTACGACTAAACTGGATGTGATTGATAGAAGTGTACTGGATGATATAAAAGATAAATACGAGGTAATCAGAGCAACAAATGAATACCTCATTGTCAGATTATAATATGCAAAATAAATTAGGACATGTAAATTGTGGCACATACAATAAGAATGAAACTGCACTTCTATTTACCGGGGATGTTTATACGGATGTCGAGTATAATCCATATAGACTAATCCTGTAATATAGAGTTTCCTAGTAAATTCAATTCTCCCTAGTTACTGCTTATTCATATATCAAAATCCAGTTTATATGTTGCACTGCATGCCTATAGAGAAAAAGATAGCATAAAATCATCATCACAAGAATTGACAAACTTATGAGATCGTCTTGTACTACAGCTAACCCATTTTGTCTGCTCTTGAGATTTGTGCTTATTACTAGAATTCAGGTTTTATAATATCAGCGCTTAATCAAATTGATGATTTGATTGAAAATGTAAATTTATCAAAACACTTTTAATAAAATGAAATATAGAAAAGTTTTATTGTTATTTCCAGATTACGCAGGAGGGCATTTCGGTGCTCTGCGGCCACCTGCAGGGATCGGATATCTTGCCCAGATGCTTCAAGATGAGGGAGTAGAATATGAAGTTTTAGATATGGCAACCGGGTGTAATCTGAGTACTCTTAGGGCAAAACTTTCGTCTTTCAAGCCTGACCTTGTTGCCATAAGCCTTATGAGCTTTATGTACAAACGATCATATTATATTATCAATTGTGTGAAAGATATATCTAGTGGCATCACAGTGGTTGCTGGAGGTCCTCATATATCTACATTAAGAGAAAAAGCATTAGAGGAGTGTAAAGGTTTAGATTATGGCATTGTGCAGGAAGGCGAGTACACACTGTTGGAATTATGTAAGGGTTTTGAGGTAGAGAGTATACAGGGGCTCTTATACAGAAAAAACGGAAAAGTAAACTATGTAGGGCCCAGGTCATTTGAAAAGAATCTTGATGAATTTCCGTTCCCAAGATTCGAAAAATTTCCACTTGGCAAATACGTAACAGAGGAAATAGGTATTGTTTCTTCGAGAGGATGTCCTTTTAACTGCACATACTGTCCTGTAAAAACGTCCATAGGACAACAGTATCGGATTAGAAGTGCAGAGAGCATTGTTGATGAAATAACATACTGGTACAACCGTGGTTTTAAGCAGATAAGTATCTTGGATGATAACTTTACCTTAAACAAAGAGAGAGTCTTCAAAATATGTGATGGAATCTGCAAGAAAAATTTCAAAGATCTTGAGCTAAACTGCAACAATGGAATACGAGCTGATAGAGTAGACAAGGAAATGCTTTCAGCAATGAAACTGGCAGGTTTTAAGTATTTTGCTTTTGGTATTGAATCAGGAAACGAACAAATTCTTAAAAATATCAAGAAAAGCCAGGATCTTGGCGTTATAGAAAATGCCTTAAAAATGGCAATAGAACTTGATTTTACAGTAACCTTGTTCTTTATTGTTGGTGCGCCCGGAGAGGATCTGTCTACAGTTAAAGAATCCATTGCGCTTGCAAAGAAATATCCAGTTTTTGATGCCAGATTTTATAATCTGATTCCCTTTCCTGCTACAGAACTGTATGAATGGGCTAAAAATAAAAAATACTTGATTATGAATCCGGAAGAGTATCTTAACAACTCTTCTCACTGGGACTATAAGCCTGTTTTGGCAACTCCGGAGTTCCCGGCAGAGGAACGTGCTAAAGCCTTGGTGTTGACAAGACAGGCAAGAAAAGAGATTAGACATGATGCAATGAAGAGAAAGCTTGAAAAGAAGCTAGGCCCATTTTCCGGAATGATAGCAAAGTTTTATATAAACGATTGGGTACAGACACAATTAATGCATAATGGTTTCTTGCGTAGAAAGCTGAAGCGTATGTACACAAAAGCTTCATTAAATAATTCAACGAAACCTTTGCTGAAATCAAGCAAGTTAAATATTTTGATCATTAGTTCTAGAAGCGAAGGTGGTGGGGCAGAGCAATTTTTTAAAATTATGACTAGGCTCAAGGGATCCTTCAATTTCTATTGTGCTTTACCTGATACTCCACCTTACTATGATAAGATTGTTCATGAGGATATTTTAGTATTCAGGCTTCCATATCGAAAATTTAAAATTTTGACATTTCTTAAACTGTCAAAATGGCTGAAAGCAAACGACATAACGATCGTCCACTCTCATGGTGGAGGGGCAGGTATCTATTCTAGATTTTTAAAACTGCTTAATACAAAATTGAAAGTGGTGCACACTTTTCATGGTATACACTCTAGAAGCATTAATCGCAAGGTGATTGTTGAGTCACTTTTGAAAAAATTGACTGATAAATTTATATTTGTCTCAGAGTCTGAGAGACAAATTGCCTTGGGACTCGGGATTACGACTGTTTCAAAAAGCACTTTAATTGAAAATGGAATTCATACAGATGATGAAATATACAATGATATAGATAGGAGCTCTGTTTTACAATTTCCCAAAAAGAAAGTTACGAACGAAAGTTTCGTAATAGGTATGCTGTCTCGCTTTGATAGAATAAAGAATATACCTTATGCAATAAAAAATCTTTCAGACTATCTTAGAAACAGTGATGATGTGTTTCTAGTGATAGGAGGGGATGGAGAGGGCCGCCGGGAGATAGAGCGTGCTATTAGTGAATACAATCTACAGGATAAGGTAATACTATTGGGGTTTATCAATGATAATAAGCGATTTTTTCTATCAATTGATATCTATCTAAATACATCGCTTGGAGAGGCTTTTGGTTTTTCAACTGTTGAAGCAATGAAATATGGAAAACCTGTTGTGGCCAGTAAGGTTTATGGAAACAGTGATGTCGTTGATGATAATAAAACTGGTTTGTTGTTCCCACTTAATCAACCTTCTTTATTAGTTGAAAAAATTAAGACTTTAAAAAATGATCGGAAAATATATGAATATCTATCAAAAAATGCCCGTGAAAATGTTAAAAAACGTTTTAATTTGGATAGAATGTTAAATGAAACCAGAGAGTTGTATCTTTCTTTTACACCTGGCTTACGTAAAAAAGCAAACATGCGAATCGGTATAAATGCATCGAAAGTTTGTGATATACATACGGGGGTGGGACGATATACGTCTAATTTGCGCAAGTCTATCTTAAATATGAATGGTAGATATAATTATTATTTTTATACACCAGGCCTGACGGGTAATACTATCAGAGCTGATATAAAAGGAACTCATTTAGAAAAACCAACGGTAATCAAACAAAATAATACGTTAAGAATCATATGGGAACAAATAATTTTACCGATTTATTCGAGGAAGGATAGACTTGAATTGTTTCATTATACCGATCATGCTATGTCTTTGTTTCAAATGACACGTCCGACTATTATCACGGTTCATGATATCGCTTATGTGCGTTTTCCTAACTTGCTTAATAAATCAAGGCAGTTTTATAAAAAAAATATATTAAAGATTTCAATAGAGAAAGCTGACATTATTGTTGCAGATTCTTTTTCAACAAAGAGAGATATTATTAAATATTATAGAATTAAGGAAGAGAAAATAAAGGTAGTACATCTTGGTGTTGAGAGCAGGTTCCGTCCTATTAGTAATGTGGAAGAATATAGATTAAGGAATAACCTACCATCAAAAATGATTCTGAACGTAGGTACATTAGAACCCAGAAAGAATGTTGTTACTTTAATAAGAGCATTTAAGAGGTTGAGAGAAAAAGGTTTTGAGGACTGTAAATTGGTTATAGCCGGTGAAAAAGGATGGCTTTATAAACAAATATTTAAAGAAGTTGACCATAGTGATCTGCAGCAGGAAATTATGTTTTTGGGTGTGGTAAGGGATGAGGACTTGCCTATGTTATATAATTGTGCTGACATATTTGTATATCCGTCACTTTATGAAGGGTTTGGATTACCTCCTTTGGAAGCAATGGCTTGTGGCATACCAGTAATTACATCAAACACATCTTCTCTACCAGAGGTAATTGGTGATGCGGGAATTATGGTGAATCCTACTGATGTCGACTCATTGTGTGAAGTCATGTCTAATGTACTAACCAAAAAAGAGTTGTGGCAACATATGAGTAGTAAGGGGTTACAAAGGTCTAAATTGTTCACATGGGAGAAAGCCGCGAAGGGAATATTGGAAATATATGATAAGGTTTTATTAAATAATAACAATTAGAGATAAACACCGCCACTTGATAGTCACTATATTTCAAAATTAATTTAGAAGAAGCCTTTTTATGGCTTCTTTTTTTTGTAAGGACATGGGAATTATGTTCTGGGGTATTACAATAATTATATTATGTATAATCACGGGTGTGATTTTTTACAAACCGTATTTGGGTATTGCAGCTGTAGTCATTTTCATTCCATTTGAGGGATTAGTAAATTTAAATTGCATTTCAAATTATCCTATAGAAGCAATTTTGGCTGTTCTCACCCTTGTTTGTGTTCTTAAGCGCATAATGGGGACAGAGCAATATTTTGGAAATAGAAAATTGGTCTTTTACTATTTTCCTTTTATGCTGTGCATTTTGCTCTCATCTTTTAAATTTATGGAATTATCTTTGACGTTAAAAGAAATTGTTCGTTGGCTAGAGCTTATTGCAATTTATTATTTGACTATAAATTTGATAAATGATCATAAGAAGATGACAGTAATTTTGTATTCAATGGTTTTAACTGCAGTTGTAGTTTCAATATGGGGGATCATTAATTATCTTGGAGGTGCTGTAACTATAGATGGAAGGCATGGAGCGTCCTCGTTTTTTGGTCATCCAAATGCTTTATCGGGTTATGTTAATTTAATAATACCGGTTCTTTTTGGTATGTTGATGGTGTGTGCATTATTAAGGAAGAAGATCGTATTAGGTTGTTCTATTGCGTTGATGATTGCAACCTGGTTTTTAACATTTTCTAAGTCAGGATGGTTGTCTCTGATTATGACTCTATTACTTGTTTCATTTCTAGCTAAAGAAAGAAAAAGGATTGCGTTCCTTTTGATAATTCTTACCGTATCATTTGCTATTGTTTTTCTGTCTTCGAACATTAGAGATGATTTTGTAAATAGACTTAAGGCCACATATAAGACTATAGAATATAGAACAACGTCTTATCCGATCGGGTTTAATATGATAAGGGACAATTTATTCTTTGGGATAGGAGCAGGTAATTATCCTTTATTAATTGAAAAGTATGCTGATATTACAGCTGAGTCTCGTTACACGAGATCGTTGAAGGCAAGAGAAGGTCTCCTTGGATCAGATCACATAGATGTTGCGTATACACTGAATAATCTAGCAGGATTATATAGCGTTCAAGGCAGATATTCTGATGCTGAGTCTCAATACAGACGATCATTGAAAATAAGAGAAAAGGAACTTGGACCAGACCATTTAGATGTTGCTGCTACCCTGTACAATTTAGCAGAACTATATCGGGTTCAAGGCAGATATTCTGAGGCCGAAACCCATTACAAGCGCTCATTGAAGATTAGAGAAAGTGCTCTTGGCCAGAATAGTTATGATGTGGCTACTACCTTGCATAATCTGGCATTAATTTTCTACTCGCAGGGTAAATATGTTGAAGCTGAAATCCTTTACAAACGGTCATTGAAAATGGATGAAATCTCACTTGGTACCTTTCATCCACGTGTGGCCACATCCCTGAATAACTTGGCAGGGTTTTATTACTCTCAAGGTAAATATGCTAAGGCTGAGCCGCTTTACATGAGAGCACTAGAAATAGACGAAAATGTGCTTGATCATTATTATCCTAATTCTACAGGAGAGCCGAATAATATTGCAGGAGATCTGAACAATCTGGCATTGCTTTATTACTCTCAAGGCAAATTTACCAAGGCTGAAGCTTTTTATAAGCGGGCAATTGAAATAGATAATAATGTAATCGATCAATATCACGCTAATGTTGCAGGAGGCCTGAATAAACTGGTAGTGCTGTTTAGAGCCAAAGGCGTACGTACCAAAGAAGCAGGAACTTTTATAAAGACAAATCTGCACAATTTATATTTACAGATATTTGTTGAGGCAGGAATATTGGGTTTATGTACATTCGTTTTTTGGTCAGCATGTATGCTCAAGTATTTAACGAGTACCTTGAAATCTTTAGGAAATTCCAGAGACTATGGTATTTTCGTTGGCTTAGTGGGAGGGGTAATTGTCTATTTGTTTGGTAATTTTACAGATGTTCTAGTGGTCCATGGTATTCATCTTCAATGGGGAATAATATTGGGGCTTGCCGTGGCATTAACACAATTCAGGGAAACAAAAACGTGTCTAAAGGCAATTTAATTAACAGGGCAAAACGAAATATTTTTTATAAAATATTGGCTGAATCTACAAAGGTTCTTCCGGCATTATTATTCATATATGTCGCCAGGAAATTAGGCGGTGAAGATTTTGGCAAGTTGTCATTTGCCTTCTCATTTACCGGAATGTGTATTCTTATTGCAGATTTTGGTTTGAATAGATTACTTGTAAGAAATGTGTCCAGACAGAAAGAACTGACAGAAGAATATGTAGCTAATATTTATGTATTAAAAATTGTTCTTTCGTTTATGTGTGTTATTGTGATGGGCCTGTTTGTTGTTCTTGCCGGCTATACTGGCGAAATAATTACTTTAGTTATGGTTTTTGGTGGCGCAATGTTTTTCAGGTCTTTGTTAGAAGTGTCATGCGCTGTTTTTAATGCACATGAACAAATGGACAAAGAAGCGGTCTTAAAGGGAATTAACCATATTCTCTTGTTTATATCGGGAGCGCTGGTATTGGCGTTGGGTTTTGGGCTTTTAGAATTGTCTAGTGTTTTTTTAATAGTCTATTTGAGCAGCTCAATTATTGGGTGTTTTATGGTATACAAAGGTATTGTGAATATACGTCCATGTTTCAATCTTAGGTTTTGGTATTTTATTCTTAAAGAATCGATACCAATCGCGTTAACGGTAACTTTTGGTGTTATCTATGTAAAAATAGATATCGTTATGCTCTCTTTGATCAAAGGGGATAATCTTGAGATTGGATGGTATTCGGCTGCAGTAAGGATAATTGAATTAATGCATGTTATACCTGCGGTAGTTGCAAGTGCAATATTCCCTATCTTCTCTATTTTGCACAAAGATTCCATGGATTCTCTTGGGAAAGTATACAAAACATCTTTTAAGTATCTTTTGGTAATTGCCTTGCCAATAGTAGTGGGCATATTACTGTTGTCTGACCGCATAATAGATTTAGTCTACGGTGAAGAATACGTTAAAGCTATTCCTGCTTTAAGGATACTTGTATGTTCGTTAATTTTTATTTTTGTTAATTACATATTATTGAATATCCTTGTAGCAGCTGATAAGCAAAAGATTAATGCAATTGTGACTGGAATATGCCTCTTCGTAAATATATCCCTTAATATGTGCTTAATACCAAATTATGGATATTTGGGGGCAGGGTATGCAACCGTTATTACAGAAATTGCTTTATTTGCTATGTGTTGGTATTATGCTACGAAATATATTTGTAAAGTCAACATTGTTGCTGTACTTTCAAGACCGTTGATAAGTGTGACTATTATGGGAGTGTTTATAGTACTGACTACCGCAAAATTGAATCTTGCATTTGTAATTATTTTAAGTGCTTTAACTTATTTTACTTTTTTATTGATGTTTAGATTTTTTACAAAAGATGATAAATTGATTCTTTTGCATTTGTTGGGTAAATAATAAATGAAGGTTTTAGTAATATGGAAAGCTTTAGTATCCGAAGCGTATCATAGAAAACTTAAAGAATTGACAAAGTTTAAGG
>JAJFGV010000059.1 GCA_021775965.1 Alphaproteobacteria bacterium | reverse complement strand
ATCAACATACACAAATGTGAGAGTATCGTCTAAATGTGCCTTAAGGTTAATCCCGGATCTTGCAATCTGATGTTCGGTTAATTTAAGCACTGACAGGATAATGTCATTAATATTTGATGGCTTCAGTTTTGGCGGTTTGGGTTTTGCAAAATCGAGAAATCCAACAATAACAGCATCTAACCGATTAACCTCTTTTATCAGTATCTCTACAAACTCATATTCTTTATCTCCCGGCTTAAATTTATCTGATAAAATCTCAGCAGTTCCTTTAATTGAAGCAAGAGGGTTCCTGACTTCATGCGCGATCCCTGCGGAGAGTTTGCCTAACGCGGACAGGCGGTCTGCATGTCTTAGTTGTTCTTCCGCTTGAGCAAGTACGTCGGCTTGACACCTCAATTTAGCCGTTGCATTCATTTGTCTCTGCGAAAGGATACCTGTTACAAAACCTATTACATGATAAAGAACGATTTCAAGTGTCTTTGGAAGATCATTAGTGAGAAAACTACCACCCCATTGATAAAAAACATGAGGCAGATAAAAAAAACTTACAACTATCGCACAGCCTATACCACCTTTTATTCCGAACCAGAAGGCAGAGAAAATAATGGGAACATAATAAAGTCTTCTATAAATCTCATGGAGACCATGATGTTTATGTGCCGTACCCGTAATGTAATGAAAGATGCTCACACCTATAATAAATAATACCAGTACTGTAATCTTCCAATAACATTTATTATAAACACGCTTTGAAGTCAAAATATCTTATCCTCGTAAATGTATACATAGTGCAGCGTAGCCGCAACCAAGTTTGAAGTGTCTTAAGTGAACTAAAGTGCCTAAAGTTAAAAAATTGTTTTTTACCGCAACTTTAGCTCACTTCAAACTTTAGTCACTTTTAACTTGGAACTTTTAGGTTAGTTAATTAACCCGAGCTATCTTTTTCTTTCTGTTCTGACTATGCATGCTCAGTGAATTTGGCATCTTTAACATGATGTTTGATCTTCCACTCCTGAACAGAGCAATAGAGCACAGGGACAACGAGCATAGTCATGATCTCGATCATCATGCCTCCAAAACTTGGGATGGCCATCGGAACCATGATATCAGAACCGCGCCCTGTTGAGGTCAGGACAGGAATCAAGGCAAGGATAGTGGTTGCCGTCGTCATCAAACAGGGACGTACCCTTCTTAATCCTGCCACAACCGTAGCCTTTCTGGCATCTTCACGTGTGGTAATTGCCTGTTTCCAAAAAGTCTGGTCCAGGTACGTTGTAATTACCACACCGTCATCTGAGGCAATCCCAAATAAGGCAAGAAACCCCACCCAGACGGCAACGCTCATGTTAATAGTGTGTACCTGGAACAGTTCTCTCATGTTCGTCCCAAACAGTTCAAAGTCAAAAAACCAGGGCTGCCCGTACATCCAGAGCATCAGGAACCCGCCTGACCACGCAATCATTATCCCGCTGAAAACAAGTGAAGTTGTGATGGTCGATCTGAACTGAAGATATAGGATGACAAAGATAATGAATAATGCCACCGGCAAAACAATTGACAGCGTTTTCTGCGAACGTACCTGGTTCTCGTAACTTCCCGCGAAAATGTAACTGACCCCGGGCGGCAGGATGAACTCTCCGCTTTTGATCTTCTGTTTCAAGTAACGCTGGCACTCTTCAACAACATCCACTTCGGCATGCCCCTCCTTCATGTCGAAGAGTACATAACTTACAAGATAAGTATCTTCACTCTTGACTACCTGAGGTCCCCGTACATAGTTGATATCAGCTACCTGTTCTATGGGGATCTGCGCACCATCCGGGGCCACGACTAATATACGACCGAGTGACTCAATCTGATCTCGCAATTCCCGCATATACCTGACCCTAACCGGATACCGCTCTCTTCCTTCGACGGTTGTCGTAATATGACGACCGCCAATAGCAACCTCGATCACATCCTGGACCTGACGTATTGTAAGGCCATAACGCGCAATAGCCACTCTATCAAAGTCAATCTCGATATACGGCTTACCGACGGTGCGGTCTGCTATGACTGCCGGAGCTTCGACACTGGGCACTTCCTTCAAAAATCGTTCAATATTTAAAGAAACCTTCTCAATAGTATCCAGGTCAGGGCCTTTGACCTTGACACCCATCGGGGCCCGCATACCGCTCTGAAGCATCACAATTCGCGCTGCAATAGGCTGCAGTTTTGGCGCGGAAGTGGTACCGGGAATTTTCGCCGCGTCAACTATCTCTTTCCAGATATCAGTTGGTTTCTTAATTTTTTCACGCCACTGACGGTACGGTTTTCCGTCCGGATCTTTAATCAGGTTACCATCCTGATCTCTGACAAACTCCTGCTTATTTTCGTCAAAGCGGAACTTGATACGATGGCCCTCTTTGTCGGAGACGTACTCCGGCTTATAATTGATTACAGTCTCGATCATAGAAAGTGGAGCCGGGTCTAACGGACTTTCAATCCTACCCAGCTTGCCCACAGCCATATCCACTTCCGGAATAGAAGATATTTGCTTGTCCTGAAACTGTAGAACGTCAAGGACCTCACTTATAGAAGCATGCGGCATCGTAGTTGGCATAAACAGGTACGATCCTTCATCCAGTGGAGGCATGAACTCCTTACCAAATCCAGGAACTGCGTTAGATGCACTCTTCCATATTATTGTATTACGTATTGTGCCGGGAAGGAAACTGAAGACACGATCAACTCCCATCCATGCACAAATCCCCGATACAAAAATAATCAGAGGCACTGACATGAAAAGTATCTTATGATCCAGGCACCATCGGAGGATAGGGGCGTACAGGAATCGTTGAAATATCTGAAAAAAGGCCAGCAAACCTCCTATCAGGAGCGCAACGAAGGCAAGGTTACGCAGCATGCCTTTTTCCGGGCCAAGGGGAAGCCAGTGAGTGGTCAGGATAATCCCGACCAATAGGGCAGCGGCAATAATGGCTATCCAGTTCCCATAACTTTTAATGCGAGATGGCAAGTAGTCTTCTGCTAAATGATAGGCCCCCATGGTGGCAATGATAAGACCAGCCCACCAGGCAAACCAAATGCCGATGACAACACCGACGGCAACCAGTAGTGACAAGAAAAACTGTCTAAGCCTTTGAGTCTTGATTTTCATTGTAAACAGGACATGGGCTGCCGGGGGGATGATGGTTAATGCCACAATAACTGAGGAGAAAAGGGCAAAGGTCTTGGTAAAAGCTAACGGCTTGAACAATTTTCCTTCAGCGCCTACCATCGTAAAGACAGGCAGGAAGCTGACAATTGTAGTTGAGACAGCAGTCAGTACAGCGCCTGAGACCTCCTTGGTCGCCCGGAAGATTACTTCCAATCGATTCTCGTCAGGATCGGCTTCGTCCAGGTGTTTCAAAATATTTTCACACATGATGATCCCCATATCAACCATGGTGCCAATGGCTATGGCTATACCGGAAAGGGCTACGATATTGGCATCCACGTGAAATACCTTCATTGCGATAAAGCACATCAGCACAGCAATTGGAAGCAGAGCGCTGATCAAGATGGCGCTTCGAAGATGCATTACCAACACAATCACAACGATGATTGTCACGAGGATTTCCTCGGTAAGCGCTGTCTTTAATGTGCCCAGCGTCTCATAGATAAGGTCTGTGCGGTCGTAGAATGGCACAATGGTTACGTGACTGGTATTGACCCATGCAGGCCAAAGCTCGCGTGGATTTGTATGTAACCACTTCAGCCAATCCTCATTATTCAATTCTACGCTGTTAAAGGCGTCAAAACCTCTGGCAGCCGCAAAAGCTTCAATCTCAGTACGCGTAACCATGTGATAGTCAACAACAGCCTTGGTCGGAAGACCGGGTGATACTTGATCAATCACTTTCTTTACGCTCTTTATCGCCTGCAACGGGTTGAATCCGTAACGAACTACAACGCTGCCCCCGCTTGCCTCAGCCCCTCCCTTGTCAAGGGCCCCTCGCCGCAGCGCGGGCCCCAACGAAACCTTCGCGACATCCTTGATATAAATGGGGATGTTATCGTTGACTGTAACTACAGACATCTCGATGTCACTGACATTTTCGATGAAACCCAGACCACGGATGATATACTCTGCTCTGTTTACATCAATTGTACGGGCTCCCACATCAATGTTAGACATGCGAACGGCCATGAAGACGTCCTCCAGGGAGACCCTGGCAGCCCGCATAGCGTCAGGGTCTACGTCGACCTGATATTCCTGCACATAACCGCCAATAGAAGCCACCTCACTAATTCCATCGGCGGCGAGAAGAAAATACCGAACATACCAGTCCTGGATTGTCCGAAGCTCATTCAGGTCCCATCCGCCTATAGGATTTCCATCGGGATCACGCCCTTCGAGTGTATACCAATAGATCTGGCCTAATGAGGTGGCATCAGGCCCAAGGGCCGGTTGGACCCCTTCAGGCAATGTCCCTGAGGGAAGGCTGTTCAGCTTTTCAAGTACCCTGGTCCTTGACCAGTAGAATTCGATGTCATCTTTGAAAATGATGTATATAGAGGAAAAACCGAAGAAAGAGTAACTTCGGACGGTCTTAACGCCCGGGACACCAAGCAAAGAAACTGTCAACGGATACGTAATCTGGTCCTCGACGTCTTGCGGTGAACGCCCTATCCATTCGGTAAAGACAATCTGCTGATTTTCACCGATATCGGGGATGGCATCAACCGGAACCGGATTTCGCGGTAGGAAGCCAATCTTCCAATCGAACGGCGCCACCATCACGCCCCATCCTATTATTACAATCACAATTAAAGCAACAATGAGCTTATTTTCAAGACAGAATCGAACTATTTTGTCGAGAGGCGTTATCTTTTCCCCGGGT
>JAJFGV010000058.1 GCA_021775965.1 Alphaproteobacteria bacterium | reverse complement strand
TAACACCGAACGCCGTCACCAGTCCTTGAATCGACAGACACCGGATGCAGTATATTGGGCAAGTCCAACGGCGAAGAAGGCTGCGTAATGACCAGCAGAAGTTTCACTTAGCGCCCTGTCCAAGAATTGGGGTCCACTACTTGGCTCTAAAGGAGTCGTTCTTAGACTAACCATATTTATAAATTTCATAATGAAAAACCCCGCAGCAATTTGACTGAGTATCAAAGATAAAAAGTTTTGTTTGGTGACCCATCCTAGGAAAAGGGGGAATTTTCAAGTTCAAGAAAGGGCAGGAAACTACTATTTTTGGGAGATGATGGTTATGAATACCCTAAAGAAATTATCTAATTCTAATACCCAGGCAATGGGCTTTAAATTTTTTTTACCTATTGCCTTGGTGTTTATTAGCTATTGGATCATGGGATGTACTTTCAGCAAAGAAAATACCCTAAAAAAAGATGGGAATTCTGAATTTAAATATGGATATGAATTGGAAAATGGTCTTAAACAAGATTTAATTTATGAAATCATCAATTCGTCTCGAATTCCTGAAATAAAAATGAGTATTGACGTGAGGCTTAAACAAAGAGTATCGCAAGAAGCTCTCGAATTGATTGCAAGGAATTTATTTTTGGAAAATGAGGGGCCAAGCTACGACCACGTTTTTATAACTTATTATTTACCTGATATGGTAGTAGGTAGTGGGGCATGGAGTACCAGTCATTTCAACCCAACGCTAGAAATAAATATCCTTGGGCTTACTGTGGAAGAAGAACAAGTACACCAAAAGAGAAAATATAAAACTGAAGAGAGATGCATTGGGAAGTGGGTTGATGAAGCATTGCCTGCCATTGTTACAATTTGTCATGAAAATGACGGTCTTCGAATGGACTGGAAGCTCACAAGAGGTAATGGTGCTATCATAAAAATGGAAGTCATTGAAAACACAGTGGGAGGACAGGTTCGTTTTCAAGAGAAAAAGAACAATATCAATGGTGAATACTATGTGATTGATAGCCAGGACAATTTAAATCTATATGATAACGATGGATTCATTAGAAAAGCTCCGTCATTTCAATAATCTTTGAGACCAAAATCCTTTCCACAGGATAACCGTATGATCCAAAAACTCACCCGGTCTTCCGGCATCTGAAACATTCACATTCTTTCATGGTGTTGGGTTTTTTTATGCCTAAGTTAACCCGCCTTCTGAGGCATTGTGCTATTCATTCCAGTCAGATGGAATACCTGTAATGGCCAAAGTGTTCACCTCAATAGAGAATGGCTGATCAAATGGCAAGGAAGTGGCGGCAGGTCTTTGCGGACCAGCTGGAATAGACAAAACAGATCTGTCTGCTTGAGCCAAACGCGCATAGAGGTGCCCGCCCATCTTTTGAGGCATAGCGAGCCATATCGCTGGTTTGTATGCTTAACCCTATGCCGCATTTTATTCTTCTTGCCATATTCGGTGCTCTCCTTTTGTTCCCTGCTCTGGCTGGCGCGGGGCCGCTGTCCTATTATTCCTGTGATAGTTCCCAGGAAAAACTCGGAAAAGCCGAGAGAGCCCTCAAGGCCGCAGAAACAGACTTGCAGAACGCGGAACGCGAGGAAGCACTCATTCGTACGGAATTACGGACCTGTCTGCCTGGTGGGGTGTTTCCCCTCGCGCGGACCCGACGCTGCAGCTACGCTCACGATGGTCTGCTCAACATGATGAAACAGACCATTCACGCCACGTATCGCGTGACAGAGTTGCAACAAACCGTTCGGGACCGTCACGACTGGCAGAAGAAGGTCTGTGCGGCAACCGAGTAGTCTGGCCATTCCCTCTTTCTTGATGAGGTCAAATGACAAAAGTTATCAACGGCAACACCTATCGTGCTCGCAACTCACTGTTGATTGTGACCCTGCCGAGCCACTTTCCCGACACCAGCAACAAATGGCACGACACGCATTTGTATTTGAATAGAAACGGTGCGTATTTTTTAGCAGGGAAAGGCGGATCACTATCACGATGGGCGAAAAACACTCCGCATGGAGCTATCCCAGATGAAGGGATTGAGCCCATATCCAAAAACGACGCACTTGCCTATGCTAAATATGCTGGGCTGTCGCTAGATAAGTTTGCACGCGCTGGGTTTGGACGAGTGGAGGGTCCTAGGCACTTGGAATATTGAGATAAAATTCTAACACAAGGGTAAAGCGAGCAATTATTAAATTCCCAACCGATTGTCGAAAGATTATCCGGCATTCACTCAATTTATTGAAATAGTTTCGTCACAGATTAAGGTATCTTCAGCACATTTCCTAACCCCAACAACAGCTGTCTCTAAATAAGAATGTTTAAATTCTAAACCGCTGCCAGTTTCGAATCTGCTGTTTCGTGGTTCAGCCCATTGCCTAATGTCTAGTTCCATTATTGGGTAAGTGATACGCCCACTTCCAGGGCTTGTCCAAGAAAGGATGGCGCGATGTGTTCTACTTGAGCGAAAGACACCATCTCTTCCCAACGTAATTAAATTTAAAGTAGATGGAATATTCAGATAGCCCATGTCAGCATCTTCAGGATTTCCATGTAGAGAATAAATTGCTTCTTTGATGGGCCCTGAGGCTTGAATAACCTTGTTCAGTACATCTAGGGCAACTTTTTCTTCTACTTCACTTAATGGTTCTTTTCCTCCAGTGTTTTCATAAATACGAACTTCTTTTCCGTATTCTTCTTCAACAACCCTGAAAGCAAGGAATTCCTCATTAGGAAAATTAGATTGTTCATCTTTCTTAAGTGGGGAAACTTTCTTATCCTTGGTATCTACAGAGGTAGAAAAAGGGTTTATCGTACCAAGAAAATTTTGTGTCTCCCGAATCACTTTACTGCCAATTAGATCAGTAAGGCTAGGTTGATCTTGCAGAGATTCCTCTTCATCGGTTCTCCCCTTCTCGACTGCTGGGACATTTTCAGCTTTTTCTTTAGAATCAATATTTTTGGAAGGCTTGAGCATCAAATCCACACAGGTTCCTTCGGCTATAAAGTTTCCATCTCGCGCCCAACGAGACCTATTAATATTTATTGATGCAGGAATATCTTCAAATCCTTGAGCTTCCAATTGAAGGTTGATTTTTTTAATATTGGTGATGTGGGAAACAAGATAGACCTCATTTCTATAAAAATGACCTTCCGGCGTCTCAAGGGAAATCTTTTCAACTATGGCCTTGGGACAGACAAGAAATATATCTAGGGATGTGCTTACATAAATTTTATCCACGTCTATGTGAACAAGATATTTATCTTTCTGGACAGATATATCCTTTAATAAACCTTCAAACAAAATATTCCCCGGATAGTTGTTCTGGAAGAAATTTGAAACTGTCAAAGAAAATTTTGGATTAAGCTCTCGAAAGTCTTTTACATTAAATTTTCTGGCGTGATGGGTATTTAATAGTTCATTCTGTATGGCTATTATTTTTTGCTCAACTGCTGCTACTTTGGCTTTTTGTTCCTTTTGCTCCTGATCCCTTCGACGTGCATCTTCTTCATTGGTACAGGAAACTAACCCAGCTAATACGACAATGGTGAGTACTAGCCATCCTGTGTACTGTAATTTTGATTTAATCCTATATCGCATTTTTAGATACTCGGAATTGTAATCGAGAGTTTACGACGATCTTTCAAGAATACCTGAAAGAAAAAATAATTGTGAGGAATCCCATAAAAGTAATTGCAAATTCAAGGATAGGTATTTTTGCCTATACTTCAAAAATTGAAAAATTCTACACATGCCTTATAACGTAGTAGCTTGAGAGTTGGTTTTTTAAAGGCCCCCTGCCCTACTTTGTGTGTGCAAATAGAAAGCATCCCATAGGTATTAATAACTCTCGAAAGACAAAAGATCGGCGATTCATGAAGGCACAACACCAAACCCAAGCCCTCGTGGTGATCTCGGCTAGAAAGGGCAATCAAGATGGAGGATTTAGGACGTTATACTAAGGCAGTACTTTTTTATTCCTTGCCATTAACTTGAGGGATTAGGGACTGTAACCGTAACTGTAACCTTTTTCTCGCAACTCCCCGCTATTCCACGCAATGCCATGCAACTTATAAACTACTCAGAATCTTCTTCTAAATCATCGGGTTCGTTGTTTGGTAAGGGATTGGATGTAGTATCGTCTTCTGGGGTTGAAGGGTTTTGTAAACCGCAGGTCGCAGGTTCGATCCCTGTCACCAGCTCCATAATCCCCACGTAGGCCTCTATTCCAGTTTATCTTCCCGCTCCCCTTTTCTGCTGCTGACACACCTCCTTTGCCAAA
>JAJFGV010000057.1 GCA_021775965.1 Alphaproteobacteria bacterium | reverse complement strand
GTTCTCGCGCGAGCATCCCGACGTAGACGTGCTGTTGATCGAGGTCGTGGACAGCCGGCCGCTATCGAACCTGATCGAAGAACGGCTCGGCGTGTTTCACCAGTCGCCACAGGCGATCGTCGTGCGCGAGGGTGAGGCGGTGTGGGAGGCGTCGCACTTGGCGGTGACAGCGGGGGGGATTAGCCGGGCGATTGCGTAGGGGCGACGCGGCCAGTGATGCGGTCGCCCCGGAGATTGGCGACATCGGGTTGAGCTCGGCCACGCTACCGGTCCCTCCCTAGAATCTTGGGACTACTGGGCCAACGAGTGCACCCCGGGAGGCTGAGGAGGAAGTGCCTCACGGACCGCCTCTTGGTCACCGTACGGTCACGGTGGGCTCGAAAACCCCCACGGACTGGAGCTTCCCGGGTGGGTACTGGATTCACAATCCGGTGCGCCCGGCTCGGTGCGGCCGTGTTGGAGGTGCTACAGCATCTAGGAGTCCCGACGTGGTGCGCTGTGCCCGCCCCGCAGCGACTGCCGTCGGCGTAGAGCGGACCGAACCCTATGTGAGTTAGTAGCACCCGGGGGTTATTACTATAAGTAGAGTACCCTCTACCTCAGGTGAGAGGACCCTGTGACCCAAGGCACCCCGAAGTATAGACACGGGATCAGATCCATTACTGTCAATCAACTACCAGAATTAGAGGCAGCGCGGCCCGCGCCAAAACTTGCCCATCGCTACTCGCACCACCACATCATCCGGCAACGGCCCGCCAAGGGAGGCAATCATGGCCGACTCGAAAATCGTTCCCATCTCGCGGGATCAGAAGCCCAAGAAGAAGAGGGCAGAGCGAGACCATATCACCCGCTGGGGCGGCGACAAGATCCTCTTTGAGAGAGGATACGTGCCAGTCCCCGAACGCTTCCTGGAGCTAGCTCGCGAAATCGAATATCCACTGCGTCCCAGCGAGGCCCTCTTCGTGATCCAGCTGATGTCGTTCAAGTGGGACGCGGAGGCACCCTTCCCCAAGTACGCGACGATCGCGAAGCGTATGGGCATCGGGGAGCAGTACGCGCGGAAGCTCGCACGGCAGCTCGAAGGAAAAGGTCACCTGATCCGCATCGAGCGTAAGGGCCGGTCCAACGCCTTCGATCTGTCTCCGCTGTTTCGCAGGCTCGCGAAAGCTGCGAAGGCGGGCGCAAACGAAGAGCGGCGCGGACTCGTGGTCTGAAGTGCGCGAAGCAGGGATTACCGAAAGTGCTAAACCCGGCGGGAGGGCACCCACGGACCGTGAAATTCCACTCACGGCGTCGCTGGGTTAGCGGTCGAGCAAGCGTGATACAACCACTCACGCGATGCGCACCGGGACCGTGCCCCCGCCGGGTCTCTACGTGAATATGGAGAGTGCTAGGCTGACTCGTCCATGGGTTCAGCCAGCTTCTGATCGAGCCAGTCGCGGTAGTGTTCGAGTTGTGCCAGCTCATCGAGCCCGAGGTAATCTCGACGGGAGGGGTGCATCACCGTATTTCGCCAGCCGGCGATCTCTCGGAGCCAACCCGTGCCTCGATCCTTCCCGATGTTCTTGCCCGCCCCGAACGCAAACACCGATCTGAACAAAGGCCAGTGCTGCCTCATGATAACCTCGTAATGCAGCAGGTCGAAGTTCTCCTCCTCTAGGCCGCCGCCTGCATCCTCAATACGGTCTCTAACCTTCTTCCGGACATTGACGGGCACACCTTCGTACCACCAGGCCTCCTCGTCCAGATCGAACTCTTCCCGGAGCATCAGGAGCACTCGGTCTTGGATCGCCGTCTCGATGTGATCGATGATTCGGCGGGCTCGGTCATTCGTGTTGGCCTTGACCCTCTGCTGCCATTCTTCAAGGCCGTCTGGCTGATATCTCTCAAACTCTTGGTTCAGTGCAGCCTGGCATTCTCGCGTCCCGGTGTCCTGGCCTTGTCCCCCGCGAAGTGCCCTGAACCGGCGCCGTTTTTCGGCGCTCATCCTCGCGAAGTAGGCCCCGATGGCTTTTGCATAGGGGTCCAGTCGGGCGACCAGGTCCTTGTCATCGAGCGCGCCGACCCGCCCATCATGGTCGAGATGATCGAGGACACTGCGTAGCATGCGAATGCAGACCGTGACCCCGTCGTTCATGGCCAGCCCGCCCCCGTCGTCGGCTCCAAGCTCCCACCAATCCACCGCCTCCACTGCAATCGTGCCTAGCCAGTTAGACACGACCAGTTGGGTTCGCTTGAGCGACACCATGGGGTCATCGCGCCACAGTGGCCCGTACTCCCGGAATCCCTTCTTTTGTCGTATCAGGAAGAAGCCTGGCTTGCTCAGTGCCGACGCCAGCGCTGTGAGCGAGACGCATCGAGTGTTGGTCCGACGCATGTCAGATAGGAGCACGCGACCGAAAAGGGGACTGCTTTGGCTCTCGTCGAGGCCCATGCAAGCCTTCGAAACGATCGCGTTGACGCGCTTCTCTTCAACCTCCGAGTCCCACTTCAGCGTCGCGTCTAGCTCGACGAGCAGTCTCCGGGGAACGCGTCGTTGTTCACTGTTGATGTCGACGAACAGTTCCGTCTGCTTCGCCGCTGATAACCCTTCGAAGGCCAGCACGTTAAGGTAACTGGTACTGGCCCGTTCGTGGCCCGAGTAGCCGAACAGGCGGTGCTGACCGTCTATGATCCACGCGGTTCCGTAGCTCGGATCGATCGTGAGCCATCCAAAGAGCCCGCCCGTATCCCCCGAACCAGATTCTTGCCTGCCTCGATCGAACCGCACGTGCCGCGCGTCTTCGAAGTTGACGACAATGTTGGTGGGGAAGATCCCGTCGTCGGTGATGAACGCGCCGATGTCCTTGATGCGCTTCTTGTTGAGCATGCGCTGATAGGCGTCCACGTCCACCGCTTTGCCCTTCGCTCGGTGAGCGATGTAGCAGATCTTAAGCAGATAGTCCGGACGGACCGAGAACGTGTAGCAGGTGAGACTACCCATCCGGGTCTGCAGGGCCGGGACCCTGACGCTTAGACCTCGAATCTGTTTTCCTCGGAAGAGGTCAGAGAGAAGCTGATATCTCGCCGCCGGGCCGACGTGCTTGACTAGTTCCTCGTAGTATTCCAACTCCTGTTCGTCAAAAAGCACGACCTGCGCCTCGTCGGCGCGTTTGAAGTCGTTGTCGCGCACTTCAAGATCCCACGTGACCACCGGCGTTCCGATTTGTCGCTTGTGCTCAAGCGGGTAGTCCGCCTCGACTGCCTTGGCGAAGCCGCCTCGAATCCCGGCGTGTTTCGCGAGTTTCTCCGCGAACCTCGTGTCCTTGCGGAAGTTCTTATAGCTCTTGCACTCGATCGCGACAGCGACCTCGTCATCAATGGCCACCACGTCCAATTGCTGAGTCGGTGACTGAGGATCGGAGTTGTTCAGCACGAGTTGACCGCCGCCGGGACCAGACAGGTAGGGAAAGCCCATCTTGTACATGACTCGCCACACGCGAGCTTCCAGAAGGTCAGACTTCGGCTTGGGGCGGTGAATTCGCACCGAGGACTTGTTGTGCCTGAGGACGGTCCAACCCTTCTCCTCATGCTCGGGGAGGTCCTGCTCCTTGACCGTCATTTGGTCTGTATCGCGCGCTTGGACGCGACTGAAACTCAGTAGTTCTTCACGCGGGAGTACGTTGCGGAGGCTCGGCTTCCGGCTCATTTGCTAGACCGTTCCTTGGCGACGAGCAAGAGTTCTGACGTGCGACGACGACCGAGGTTCTTTCCAGAAATCGTCGAGTGGCTGCTCAGCCGGTGTGGCACGAAGCCACCATAGAGGTTGATGATACTGGGGTGATCGGCGTTTGTGACCAAGACGTGCACCCCCTTCGCTCGAAGCTCCTTCGCCACGTCGGCCAGCCGTCGTTGATCATCCCAAGAAAAGAGGGTCTCGTTGTAGTCGATGAAGCCGTTGTTCTGGTGTCCGGTCACATACGGGGGATCGAGGAACACAAGGTCGCCGCGTGCGGCGTTCTCCAGCGCGCCTTCGAAGTCGCTGACCGTAAGGCGCACGTCATCAGTAGCTAGGGCGGCAGAGCAACTCCTGATATTCGTATCATCCGCAACGTAGTCCGACCTCGGGCGACCAAACGGGACGTTGAACTCTCCGCGCTTGTTCACTCGGTAAAGTCCATTCCAGCACATCTTATTCAGGTAGATGAACTCGGCGGCACGCTTGTATCGCCCCACGCTACGCTGGCCCCGGATGCTGTAGTAGAGATCTTTGTCGGGTCGAAGGGGCTTGATATAGCGGCACACTGCAGATGGATTATTTCTGACGGCCTCGTAGGTCTCGATTAGCTCCGCGCAGGCATCGGCCAAGACCGCGCTTTGAGGCCGCAGCAAGAAAAAGAGTGCTCCCCCGCCAAGAAACGGTTCGAAGTATCTACCAAACCTCCGCGGTATGTGCCTCAGAAGCATGGGCAGGAATCGGCGCTTTGATCCAGCCCATTTGAGGAACGGGCGCGGCTCTGCGGAGAGTGGGGCTGCGGCGCGATCGGCAAGAAGGGAATGATCGGCTTCGGTGATCCGATGGTGCACCTTCACGGGCGCGCTCGCTCCAGTTCTGAGTCGTGAACGTGGTCGTGCCGATCGCCGCGTTGGCGCACGGGACGTCTGACGGTGCCATGGGCTACACCGCGTGGCAAGTGCAGTGTGCGCTTCGTCCGGGAATGCACGCTCGGCGGGCCTGCCGGCTCAGACACGACCGGTCATGCTTCTCCGCCGCTGTGCGGCGATTGTGCCGTAACGGGTCGTACCTGGCCGTAGATCCGGGGGCCGGCGGAGTGGGCAGGAAGCGCAAGAACCTACGACTGGCAATGGTTCTCGACGTCGCAGCAACGTCCCACGCGGGCCGCGCCCCCGGACCGAAAAGCCAATGCGTTTCGAGCGGGCAAGCTCACGGGCAGATGGGCTCGGTGCGGTCCAGCTGGCCAAGCAGCCGCCGGCCCCAGGTTCCTGACATCTGGCCAGGTGGGGCGATGCCGCGCGAGAGATCGGAACTTCTACTTCGACTCGACAGCGGCCTGCGCGGCTTCATCTATAACTGACGTTTCGAGTACGGCGTCCACTACGACTGGATCAAACTGTTTTCCGCTGTTGCGGAGAACCTCCCTCCGGACGTCTTCAGCCGACAGCGCTTTCCTGTAGGGGCGGTCCGTCATCATCGCGTCGATTGAGTCGGAGATCATGATTATCCGCGCCCCCACGGGGATGTCCTCTCCCGCAATGCCGGTCGGGTATCCGCTGCCGTCAAACCACTCGTGGTGGTGTCTGATACATTCAAGAATCTTGGGATTCAGCGAACGAACGGACTTCATTATCTCCACACCCTTGTCTGGATGCGAATGGATTAGCTCACGTTGCTCTGGAGTGAGCGGGCCAGTTTGACGGAGAATCTCGCTGTAGGCTAGGTCGATCTTTCCGATGTCGTGGAGTAGCGCGCCCGTTTCGATGAGCCGCAGGTGAGGCCCGCGAATCCCCATATGCTCGGCGATTTTGCGGGCACGCTCCGACACCCGCACCGAATGACCAGATGTATACTGGTCTCTCCCCTCTAGTGTCTTGATAAGGACCCGCAGGAGATCTTGGTTCAGCTGCTGCAGCTGAATGTTCACCCCGTAGCTGTAGCGGAGACCGATCATCGGCACGATGGCCACCAACAGGCTGATGGGCCCCCACCTGACGTACAGAACGGCTATTAGGTACGCCAAAGAGCTCATCGCGACATCGAAGACGATCACCACGCCCATCACCTGGCGCCAAACCTCTAGCGCCGGACGCTTCTCCAGGAAGCTGAGCCCATACGAAGCGCAAACACTATTCGCAGCCCAGTATGCGAGGGACGCGACGACGAAAGGTGGGAACGACGCACGGAAATCCAGGATCGAGAGTGACGGCTCGCCGCCAAACAGCTGGAATACAACGGCCGCGATGGTCGTCGCGAGAACTACCTGCGAAAAGTTGAAGAGCGCGCGATCAAACGGCTTCTTTAGGACAAAAAACTCCGTAAGAAGCAACTCGATAACCGTTAGAACGATCGCGCCTGCAGGCCCGAGCAGCACCACTGCAGCCAGGTGAGCGAGAAACTCAACGCTTGTAGACGCGCCACCCTCGGTGACCGTGAGGGCGAGATAGGCGCTGAGCACCGCCAAGAACAGCAAGGTTCCCAGCGCGACTAGCCACTGACCACTGACGGATGGCGGAAAGTAGACGACGACTCCGATGGCGCAGGCGATAGCAAGTACCATCAAAACTGTCGCGGGTCCGCGAATGCTGATTGCCGAAGTGGTCACAGTGAAAAGGCCCCCGAAAGCTTCACGCCCTAGATCCTAATCAGGCCGGCTAGTGCTGCGAGCGCTAAAGCCCACATATAGCCACCTCCTTTTCTGGGAGTCGCACCCTTTTCCGCTAGGAGGATGCGCTAGAGTTACTCCGCTCGGAGGATTCGCTTCGCTTCGCGTGACGCTTTCGGAGGCTTTTAG
>JAJFGV010000056.1 GCA_021775965.1 Alphaproteobacteria bacterium | reverse complement strand
AGGGGATGGAACCTAAAAAATTTCAGGGCAGAAGATTTTTATCACCTATGGCGAGCATGATTTTACTGACAACATTATCCATCTTGTGCTCGCGCGCTTGCCCGATGCGCCGGAGGATGTGAAGGGCATTTCACTTTTTGTTGTGCCGAAGGTTTTAGAGGGCGGCAGCCGCAATGCGGTGCAGTGTATCGGGTTGGAACATAAATTGGGCATCCATGCGTCGCCGACTTGCACGATGGATTTTGACGGGGCGACCGGTTATTTGCTGGGCGGCGAAAATGAAGGCCTGAAATGTATGTTTACGATGATGAACAATGCGCGGCTCTCGGTTGGATTGCAGGGCGTGGCGATTGCGGAAGCGTCCTATCAGGCGGCGAGGGATTTCGCACAAGAGCGTGTGCAGGGGAAATCATTTGAAAGCGGCGAGCGTGTTGCGATTGCCGAGCATGCGGATGTTCAAAGAATGTTGATGTCGATGAAGGCACAAATAGAGGCGGGTCGGGCGCTGACATATGACGCAGCGATTGCATTGGATAAAGCCATGGCCGGTGATGAAACGGCGCAGGCCAAGGTTGATTTTCTGACGCCGATCGTCAAATCCTGGTGCACCGATATGGCTTGTGAAGTCACATCCATCGGGATTCAGGTTTTTGGCGGTATGGGTTTTATCGAGGAAACCGGCGCGGCGCAATTCATGCGCGATGCGCGGATTTTACCGATTTATGAAGGAACAAATGGTATTCAGGCGGCCGATCTGGTGTTTCGCAAAATTATCCATGATGGCGGCAAAGCGGCTCAGATTTATATTGATGGGCTGGATGTAGGTATTCCAGAGTCGGATAAAGGTTCTTTTTCTGCCGCATTGTCTGCCTTGCGTGATGCAACAAAAGTCTTGCTAAAATATGCTGAAGATAAAAAAATGGATGGTGCCGCCGCCGCTGCTGTTTCCTATCTTAACGGATTTGCAATCATTGCCGGTGGCGCGCTGTTGGCACGCGCGGCGGTCATTGCTGAAGGTAAAGGCGATGATCCTTTTTACAAAGACAAGATCGAAACTTCAGAATTTTATATTGCCAATATTCTGCCTCATGCCAAAAGCTGGCTTGAGGTTGCGCGTAAGGATCAATAGAAAATAATCAGCTGGGCGGACGTGTGGTTGTATTGGGGAATTTGATCCCGCCAGGGAATTCCGTACACAGGGTCATGGCATGGCTTCTGAGGCTGGTATATCGCTGTGATCCAGCAGAAATACCGGCGTCCTTATAAAGCTTGGCAAATGTATTGGCCGTACATTCGCAAAATTTCTTCACAGGTTGTTTTGGTGGCAACAAAGGAGCTTGTGTCAGGCACCGTTCATAAACATGCGCCGCTGCACCTTCTACGTTTGGGCATTGCTTGCTGATATACATGAGGATTTCATCGGGCGGCATATCTTTACCATTTTCAATACGCTTGTCTAAAAATTTTGTGGCAAGACACTCGCAGTCATAGTTCATATGCATCTGATAAGTGGCATTGCAGTTTTTATAAAATTCATTGGATTCATCTATAAACTCATCCGGTATGGCGCTGAAATCTTCCTCCGGAGATTCTGGGCGGGCCATAGTTGTTTGATCGTAACGGCACGGTTCTTTTTCTATGACTTTTATAATGTCTGAAGAATTGGCAGTAGGCCCTTTTTCGGTACGCTTATCAATGTATGCTACCGACAGGCAACGGCAGTCGAAATTTTGTTTGAGATAGTCGTCGCCCTTACAATAGGTAAAGAACCCTTCCATTTCTTCAATATATTTATCCGGTAGTGCAGATACTTGATCGGGTGATTCTTGCGCCAGAGACGAAGCGGGCACGCCTCCAAGGGACGCTGCCAGAAATATAAAACCTGCTATAACCTGAACATAAAAACGCATTATCCATTCCGTTTTGGTTGTTGTGTCGTTTCTATTTTTAATTATAGCATTTTGTGCGCTATAGCGGAATTTTATAACATACATCCATAAAAAAGAGGCCTTCTGTGAGGCCCCTTTCGTAAGATTTTTTAGGATTTTTTTGACTGGCTAAGCGCGCCCTTTTACTTTCTTCCAAAGGCCCTGAAATCCGCCCGAAGCGGCAGCAGTGTCATCCTGATCATTTTCATTTTGTGGTTTGAGCTTTTGCATCCGGCCTTCCATCATTTGTTGCCGGCGTGCTTTTGCTTTGCGCTCGCGCTCATTCAGTTGTGCGCGCAATTCTTCGGCTTGCTTTTGGCTGTATTGGCTTGTGATCAGAACCTGATCCGCCTGTTTTTGCCATTTGTCGCGCTGTTCTCTGAGATCGGCGATTTGCTCATTGGCTGCATGGAGTTGATCTTCCAGCATTTTGGTTCGCATCTGCATACGCTCAACCTCAAGCATGGACGATGCTTTTTGTAATTCCTGTTCGACAGAACCTGAACTGCTCTCACCACTGTTCTGCCTCAAGCCATAGGCCCGCTCCAGCTCAGACACATCAATGACCCTGCGACCATTGGGGTCGAGTTCAAAAGAAATTTTGCCACTATTCATCGAGCGCTGGATGGTTGATTTGGATTTTCCTGTCAACTCAGCTGCTCTTTGTGCGCCTACTTTCGCCATTTTCGTATCCCCTGATTGTTTATGGTGGTTAGAAATGGGTAGCACGGCCATAGCTCAGGATCAAGGCACTATGACAAGATATATCCACAGGCCTTGATTCTGGTAATGTTAGGGCTGAAATAGAAGGTTACGCTGCTTCTTTTTCAAGACGATCATTGAGCAGCTTGGTCAGACGTTGCCATTGTGCACCTGAGAACAGATGGGCATATATAAACGGCAGCCAACCTTTTTTGTGCCATTCCAAAAAGGCTTTATCGTCCAACTCGGCTAGTTTTTTCTCATCGACGATTCTGAAACCGGAAAAATTGATGCGTTTGCCATCGGCGACGTTGATCTGCGCTTCACGTTCAACCAGAAGCCCACTATCGGAAAGCGTCTTGCTGAACTCCACCGTTTGCTGTGCCGCTGCATGATAGGATTTGCAGAATTCCAAAGCGTTGTTGGACAATTCAGTTGGTTTGCCTTCTCCGTCAAAGAAAGGCTGGTCGCCTTTTTCGCTGATAACGTCATCATTCATGTCAACGCAAAGGGTCAGTTGGTCGCTTTCCGGCAGCTCGGAAAAAATAAACGGATAGCGACGGATATAAGCCGGGATATAGCTGTCTGGCTCCCAGTCTTTCGGACCTTTGAGGAACAGATTTTCATTGTCACGCAGACCAAGAATGGCCACGGGTGTTGCATTGCCGTCCGGCGAAAAGGCGATGGGGTAGAAATGACAGATTTGCGGCATTTCAATCAGATTGACCGGAATGGCATTCACACCTTCGGTAAAGCCAAAACCAAAGTTTTTATTGAGAGAGAGCTTGGCATGGGCCTTGGCATCCAGTGGGGCCGGCTTTTTATAAAACAGGGGTAAATTTGCGGCTTCAGCGCTTTTATCGCTGCTTTGAGCCTTATCTTTGCCTTGTTTTTTGTCGTCTTTCTTACTGTCTTTCTGGGCCATGATCTATCCTTTGCACTCTTGTTGCTTTGGGCGTGAAATTCTTATGGGAGGAGTTAACCAAATTTCCCCTGTATTTGCAATGGTTTTCCCATATTTTTCGTATGGTCTTCAATGAATTACAGGACCATTATTATCATATATGAAAATATATTAAGGTCCTGTTTAAATATATTGCGCTGTGGCTGGGCAGGCTATAGTGTCCTCGTCGTTGGACCGCAGATTACAAGGAGTTTGCGCTATGCGTATTGGAATGGTCGGTACTGGTTATGTCGGTTTGGTTTCAGGGACCTGCTTTGCAGAGTTCGGTATTGATGTTGTTTGTCTTGATAAGGATGAAGACAAGATTGCCCGCCTGAAAAAGGGCGAAATTCCCATTTATGAGCCTGGCCTTGAAGATCTGGTCGCAAAACAGGTCAAAGCCGGACGGCTGTCTTTTACCACAGATTTAAGTGAAACGGTAAAGGGCGCGGATGCAGTTTTTATCGCTGTTGGCACGCCGCCGGGTGAAGACGGCCAGGCGGACATGTCTTATGTTGAAGCCGCCGCGCGTGAGATTGCGGGCGCTCTTGATCGCTATACAGTGATTGTGACCAAATCGACTGTGCCGGTTGGCACCGCGCGGGTTGTCGAAAAAATTGTTCGCGAAGCAAATCCAAAAGCTGAATTTGATGTTTGTTCGAATCCCGAGTTCTTACGTGAGGGCGCCGCGATTAACGACTTTATGCGCCCTGACCGTATTGTGATCGGAACCGATTCCGAGCGCGCGGTTGAAGTGATGCGCAAGCTTTACCGCCCGCTTTATATTAATGAGACGCCGATGGTGGTGACAACACCGGAAACATCGGAAACCATTAAATATGCCGGCAATGCATTTCTGGCAACCAAGATTACGTTTATCAACGAGATCGCCAATCTGTGTGAACAGACCGGGGCCAATGTGCAAGACGTTGCGCGCGGTATCGGCCTCGATGGACGCATCGGCTCGAAGTTCCTCCATGCCGGGCCCGGCTATGGCGGGTCGTGTTTCCCCAAGGACACAATGGCGCTGACGCAGATTGGACAAAAACACGGTGCGCCGCAAAACATTGTTGAAACAGTTCTTTGGGTGAATGCCGAGCGGCAGAAATCAATGGCGCTGCGTATTATCGATGCTTGTGGCGGTGATGTGAAAGGCAAGCGTATCGGTGTTTTGGGCGTGGCGTTTAAACCGAACACCGATGATGTGCGCGAGGCACCAAGTCTACAGATCCTTCCGTTGTTGCAGGACGAAGGCGCGAAAATAGCAGCTTATGATCCGGCTGCGATGGAAGAGGCCAAAAAAGAAATTGCAGATGTTGAATGGTGCAAGGATGCTTATGAGGTAGCGAAAGACGCCGATGTGCTGGTCATCATTACCGAGTGGAATGAGTTTCGCGCACTGAGCCTCAAAAAACTTGGCGAGCTCATGAAAACAAAAACGCTCGTGGATCTGCGCAATATTTACAAACCCGAAGATATGCAAGGCAAAGGCTTTCACTATATATCCATCGGTCGGCCGGCAGTGAAACCAGATAACCAGGCGGCCAACGAGCAGGGCGAAAATGAAAAGGCGATTGCGGTTTAGGGGTTTTCTTTTTACGCGAAGGCACGAAGAAACGAAGAGTTTTAAACGCTAGGGATACGAAGGGTAAAAAATGGATTTTTCTACAGCTGATTTATGTGATGCGCATTTAGATATCGAAGTTTTTGAAGGTTCCTTAATTTCATACGGTAAAAAGGAAATCTGTACCGGACATATTGTGACTGTTGAGATTGAAGAAGATAACTCAAAAGTGATTGAATGTCTGGAGAAAGAAGGTAAAGGAAAAATTCTTATAGTAGATGTGTTAGGTGAATTATGCGCTGTGGTCGGTGACAGGCTTGCTGGTATAGCAATTAAGAATGGTTGGGAAGGTATCGTTGTGAATGGATATATTCGTGATACGAAAGCTTTAAAACAGATGGACATTGGAATATGGGCCAAGGGAGTTTTTCCCCGTAGAAGTAAAAAAACTGCAGAAGGAATAATAGGAAATTCAGTGTCTTTTGGAGGTGTAACCTTCGAACCTGAAAGTTATTTATACATTGATCGGGACGGCATAATTTTAAGTAAGAAAGAATTGAACCTGTGATAAAAAAGTCAAAAAACAAAAACCTTTCCGTGCCTTCGTGTCTTCGCGTTTAATTATCGTTGCCCTTGACAAAATAAGATTTATTTCCTATAATGTCGTCGCGACAGGCGATAAACAAAAGAAAAACAACAGGGTAAGTATTATAGAAATACCATTTCCGCGGAACGAAAAGAAGGATGTGAATTTATAAAATGAAATCAAAGTGTTACACTAGAAATAGCAGGTTTAATCCAAATGTCTAAAATCTTTGATCATCGCAAAGCTCTATGCAACCAGATCCGGCGTGTGGCACTTGAGGCTGGCGAAATTGCGCTCAAATATTTTGATGAGGCGGGATTTGTCGGTGCAGACGCAAAAGCCGATGGCTCACCAGTGACTGTTGCCGATCAGGAAGCGGAAGCGCTGATCGAAAAAGCGCTGGCTGATATCGCGCCGGATGTGCCTATGATCGGTGAAGAGGCTGTGGCGGATGGGCGCATTCCTGATATATCGACGTCTGAATATTCGTGGCGGGTTGACGCGCTGGATGGCACCAAAGAATTCATTTCCGGCGGCAGTGATTTCACAGTCAATATTGCCCTTATCTATAAAGGCGATCCGGTTCTCGGCGTTGTTTACGCGCCGGAAAAAGGCGAGCTTTATGCCGGCTATATTGATGAGAATGGAGAATCCGAGGCCATAAAATGGATTGAGGATACCGATCATGAAAAATCCATTCGCGTGCGTAAGGCTCCGGCGGAAGGTTTGACAATCGTTGCCAGCAAGAGTCATGGCAGCGCCGAGAAGCTGGAAAATTTTCTGGCCGATTATAAAGTCGAAAAACTTTTTAAATGTGGCAGCTCACTCAAGATTTGTGTGATAGCGGCAGGCAAGGCCGATATTTATCCGCGCTTTGGCCCGACCTGCGAATGGGATACGGCGGCGGCTGATGCGGTGTTGCGCGCGGCTGGTGGTGTTGTTACGGATACGAAAGGCCAGGCCTTGCGCTATGTTGGCGCTGATCCAAAATTCCTCAATCCTGAATTTATTGCCTGGTCTGAGAATCAGCCAGAGTTTAAAGCCATTGTAGCTTCGCAATAACTCTTCCGATAATCTGAAAATCCGACAGTTCAAGTGTCTGTGGCTGGAATTCTTTTTTGACGGCAGCAACACGAATTTTCGGCGGCTTGGAACCGGGTACAAGTTCGCATTGTCTGATCAGTTCGCCATATCCATCAGAAATAATAAACGTGCCGGGCGGCGATGGATTGCGGTCGGAAAGATCAACTACAACATTTTCACCGATCTTGAAGTCCGGCTCCATAGTTTTTTCTTTGACCTTAAAGACTTTTATTTTATCGGGCGGCGCATTTGTTCGCTCTTCCAACAGGCCGGGGGGAATGGTCCATTGCTCATTTTGGCCATCGTGGTCATTTTCACCAAAATGCGCGGCCTCTCTATCGGCTCTTGAATTATTATTTTGCAGGCTTCTTTCGCCATCAAGCGGCATGCCAAAAAATTGCCGCATCGTCATATATTCATGGGCCTTAATCTGCCGTTTGCCACCGAGAATTTTGCTAATCGCCGGTGGCTCAAGCCTTAACGCTCGCGCCAACTCAGCCTTGCTTTTTTCTGGATTCAGTTCGAATTGAGCTTTCAGCCATTGCGTGTCCATATGGCAAGTATGTCACGGCTGATTCTCCTAAAATATTACCATTTTAGCAATTTTACCTTGAAAATTTCTAAAAAGGAAATTATATTGCAACCTATGGTATAAATTTATAGCAAGTTAGTATGTCTAAAAAAGAAAATAAGAGCTTGAAACGCGTACCGCCAGAGGCCGAGATTATCGGCAGGAATTTACGTGATTTGCGGTTAGAGCGGAATTTGTCGCGCCGTGAAGTTGCGGGGCTTCTTGATGTTAGTTTTCAGCAAGTTCAGAAATATGAAACGGGCCAGAATCGTTTTCCTTTGGATAGACTGTATAAGCTCAAGCATTATTTTGATGTATCCTATGAACGATTCTTTGAAGGGGTCGATCCAAACAATTCCGGCTATGAGACATCGTTATCAGCAAAAGATAAAGATGTTTATGCTGTCTATATGGAACTCGTGAGGCTAAATAATACCGCCCTTAAGAAAAAAATATGTCAGGTCGTGCATATTCTGGTTTCCTAGGGCATCTCGTCAATTCTAAAAGACTTCAGGTATACCAAAGCGTGATCAACGCCGGAATGAAACGGCCCTGTGCTGCGCTCAACCTTTGATAAAAGAGCTGTGCCTTGTATCAGGCTGACACAAAACGTGGAAAGGCTTTCCGGGTCGGTTTCTTGTTTGAGTTTTTTCTGTGCTTTTTGCGCCGTAAAAAAAGCGTGTGGTTTGGATTTGATCGTTTGAAATATCAATTGTATATCCTTTCGGATGAGTTCGTCTTTTGGCGCCAGATTGGCGGCGATGGTGCCGATAGGGCAGCCGCGCTGGCAGGAACAGGATTCCTGCATTTCGCCGGGCGTTCTGAGCCAGCGCTCCAAATCGTCCCAGCTTTCAATGTCCGGATTGATAGCTAAATCCGTTTTCAATTTCTCATGCATTTGTTGCAACAAAGAATGAACAATGCCTTCCTTGCTTTTAAAGTAATGATAAAACTGGCTTTTTCCGGTTCCTGACTGTCTGAGAATATCGTCAACACTGGTGGCCTGAATGCCCTTTTCATGAAAAAGGTCGAAAGCCGCAAAAAGTATCTTTTCGCGGGCGGGGGGTGCTTTTTTTTGCTGAATCCCAGTATTCATATATGTACCATATAGTCCACGGGATAGCCTTAGCAAGATTGTTTCCACGAAAACCGGGCCTGTGAAGGGGCTTCTTTTGACTATCTTGCCTGTGGTTATGCTATAATTAACCGATTGTTGGTTTTTAGGTATTGAGGGCAAATGAAGCGGCAGGCAGGTTTTACCGTAGTTGAAATAGCTATTGTTGTGATAATTTCCGGGCTGTTGTTGGCGGCGGCAGTTGCTGTGCTGAACAGTGTTGATAAACGTGCGAAAAACGGCACAACCATCCAGCGTATGGAAACAATCATGGATGCAATGTCGGCTTTTGCGTCTCGTAATTATCGCATTCCATGTCCTGCGGATCCTTCCAGACCAACTGGGGGTGTTGAGCCTTTTGGTAGTGAGGATGGCGGTAATGCAGCCGGCACTGCTATCGGCGTTTGTTCATTTGCGGCACGCACTACCGATGGCATCGTACCCTTTGCAACTTTGCAGCTCAGCGAAGAAGATGTCCAGGATGGCTGGGGCAATTACATTACCTACAAAGTAAATGCGGATTTTGCCGCCGATCCGGAGAATGCGAATACCGATATTCATGCGCTGTGCCGGACCAGCGAATGGATTGAAGCCGGGCGCAACAAAGCAGCAGAAAAAGCACGTTTTTGTTGTAACGGTGAAAATCGTGGTGAAGATCTTGCAATATGTCAGGACTCTGGGTCGAATACAGTGGCGCTTTGTAACGCAGCCGGAGGAAGAATATGGCCTTTTGATCGTGACCTGCCAGCAAATTGGTATGTTACCATTCCCCCGCCTCTTGGTGTTGAAATTTTGGCCAACCCAAATCTCGCGGCTGATCCTATCTCTTTCACATCAACCAGTCTTTATTACCAGCCGGATATATACGATCCCGTGCAAATCAACATCGAAACCATTGCCTATGCCCTGATTAGTCATGGTCCCAATGAGAGTGGTGCCTTCCTCAATACTGGCGGCAGAATTGATGATACCAATGGCGATAGCATTCCGGATGTTGGCGGCACGCATGAGATACTCAATGCAAATAACACGCAGCTTGGCGTTTGGTCGCTGGAAAAAAACGATACAAATGGTGCTGCTCGTTTTGACGATATCGTTCGTTTTTCAACGCAAGGGATGACGTTGGCACGTTTGAGGAAGGATAGCTGTGCGGTACCATAGGAAACATAGGGCAGGGAAAGAAGGTGGTTTCACGATTGCCGAAATCGCCGTTGTCACGATCATTACGGGGATAGTTTTTTCAGCCGCGCTCCTGATCGTTACCAATATGCTTTCGCAAAAATTTACAACGGTAACCTTTAAGCGCATGGAGGTCGTGGCCGATGCGATTTCAATTTATGCGCAAAGGCATATGCGTGTTCCGTGTCCTGCGGATCCGGCTACTGCTGTCAATGCGGCCACGTTTGGGGTTGAGGCGAATTTCAATGCTGCAACGGGTTTTGGCGAGTGCATAGCGGCCGCTGCAAATCGTGAGGGTATTGTGCCTTATGCAACGCTGGGCATTCCACAGGATTACGCGCGTGATGCCTGGGGGAATTTCTTTACGTACCGGGTTTCGCCGGTGGCGACCGTCGATCCGACAACGGTTAATTTGGGGGCAAGACAGGTTGGAAAATGGTGTTCGGCGCAGCCGGTTTGGTATGATGCCGATAGAACTGTACACATGAATATTCCCAAGGCGCATTTTTGTTGCGGAGCCCGTACGCCGGGGAATCTGAGCTGGGATCAGGATATTTTATTGATGGGGCCACATAGTACTATCGCAACGCCCGCCACTATCTTGATGCCGTCGCGTCAGGTCGCAAATTTTGGTGGTGAAAATAATGATTATATGCAACCCAATGCAGCCCCGCCAACTCTGGGCGGGCCGCCAAACAGCGACCTGACAGGTGAGTTCGCGTCGCTCTACCCGGCTTATGTACTGGTTGGTCATGGGGCAAACGGAACAGGGGCGTTTCTGGGTGGGGGTAACGTAATTCCCGGGACTGTCGCCAATGGGGGATTCCTTAGTAATGAAGAATTGGCGAATGGGACACATACTGCTGCTGGTGTTCAGTTCTTCGTCACAGACAATATTTCACCTGCCGAACCATCTGCGACTGGTGGCGGGCCGGATTTATTTGTCGACGATATAGATGATGTCGTGTTCTGGCAGTCACAGGCACAAGTGATGAGCCGCGTCGGGCAAACATCCTGCGCGCGACCATGGAATAATTAGAAAGAGTTACTTAAATGGTACAAAAAACATTTAAAAACAGGAGGCAGCGTCATGAGGCCAAAGAGGCCGGATTTACGCTGATCGACGCAGCAATTGGTATTTTGTTGGTTGGTCTGGTCATTGCCGGGTTCTTACGGTTCCAGCAGTTCTTTGCCGAGCGCGAAAGCTTTGTTGAAACCGATACAAAAATTGCAACCATTACCGATGCGCTTTCAACTTTTGCGCAGATGCGCTGGCGCCTGCCATGCCCGGCCAGCCCGACCAAGGTGAACGGGGTTCCTTTTGGTGTTGAGAGGGTTGATGGCGGTGGTAATGCCAATTGCGATGCGGTGGCTGAAACGCATGGTATTATTCCTTACCGGACGCTAGGCTTGCCCGAGCAATTCGCCAAAGACAATTACGGTCATTTCTTCACCTATATTGTCAGTCCGGTTTATACGCGAAATAACCGAATAGCTGGAGGTGCGACTGACAGAACACATGCGCGGCTAGCGCATAACTTTGCGCCTGGAAATGAAGGTTTCTTGCCTAAGGCACAGTTTTGTGGCGGCGTAGAAAGTATTGATGGTACCGTAGCTACTGCAACGGGTTTTGGAACCGATATGGTTGCACAGATTGGGGGTGCCCCTTTATATGGAACTGATATAAGAGATGATACTACTTTCGTTCCTCTTCCTGCGTCCCCCCCCGATCCGAATTATTATCGTGAGCTACCACCAGAAAACCCTGGGGTTACTACATATCGAATTGACACTTTTGCGGTGGCGATTATCAGTCATGGTCCCAACGGTTATGGTGCTTACTTAGCGGATGATAGTGGTAATAGAGACAATCCTGCTTTCCTTCAGGCTATTGCAGGTGCCAGCGAAGAGGCTACGGCAACCATTGATACGTTGGTCGCAATGGAACGAGAGATTCGCCGTGATGGGGCCAATGACAATGAATATGACGACATTATTACCGTCCTGACTCAGGATCAGGTGATGGCGGCGGCGGGTGGCGGCTCGTGCGAGCATCCCTAGATACATATAATTTGCATAAAATTTTATGCAATATTTATTAAAAATCAATCTCTCTTTCTATATAATGGTATATGGCGCGGTGCGTGAAGGCATAAATTTTTATTAAGCGCCTGTTTTTAAATGTAATTTTTTTGATTGATAGGACTAAAAACGATGAAAAAGCACTATTTTGGCAATGAAAACGGGTCTGTTTTGCTGTTGGTTCCAGTACTTTTAATGGTTCTGGGCCTGTTTATGGTGGGAACAATCAAGAAAGCCGAGACCAAAAGCTTTTACGGTGAGGTCAAAACGCAGGACAAAATGGAGCGTATCCAGAAGGCTTTGGCCATTCACGCCAATCGTTATTACCGCATTCCCTGTCCGGCTGATCCAAACGTTCCTCCGGCCACTGCGGCTTTTGGTACCGAGAAAATTCAGGATGATTGCGACGGCATGAATGCTGCTAAAACTGCATCCGATCAACCTCAGGAGCAAGTGGGTATTGTACCGTTCCGTGAGCTTGGCTTGACAGAATTTGATGTGCGCGATGTCTGGGGTAATTATTTTAGTTACTCTGCGAGTCCGGCTTATACAAAAACGCCGGTTGTCGGCGGAAGAATCCCTGCATGGCAGTATACAGATAATATAGGACCGGTAGGGGAGCCAGCCCGTCTCCCGGTTGCCTATAGTACAAATCCGACAGACAATGAAACTGTTATTGACACCAGCGGACTTGCCACCATAAATATGGATCTTACTCCTGGCAACCCACCGACAGCCCAGGAGATCTCGGCAACATTTGTTCATAAATATTGCCGCCAGGCCGACAGCTGGATTCAGCCGCCTGATGCAAATCTTGCTACTCCTACGAAGCATCGCGACGACACTGGCGGGCAGCATGAACTTGATATGACGCTGACCATCGGCATAAACTCCTATCCTGCGACCTTTAGGCGCTCTTTGAATAAAAACAATTACAAGGCTCAATTCTGTTGTGCGACTGATGCAAGCACTTATGAAATGGATATTTTTGATGCTTCAGAGCCGGCTACCATTGCATTTTTGCGCAACGGTAATGCGTTTACTAGTGCCGGCCCATTGAGTTTTACGCCTAGCGATCCTGCCGTCGACGATTTAACTTTCAGCGGCGGTGGAGTAAAAGGTAGTTGGTTATCTGCCCTTGTAGAAAGCAGAGCCGCTTTGCCCCTGCGTCTCAACTACGGCGATAAGGAAGTGGGAATCAAAGGTGGTCTATCGCTAGGCACTGCATGGAATCCTGTTGATGTCGACGGTGATGGAAACGCAACTGACATCGTTGGAAAAATGTATGGCGACAATACTTTGTTCATCGATATCGGTGATGACGACAGAAAGTCAGCAACGCTTGTCCTGGGTGATCTTGGGGGGACGTATGACCCTACGGCAAACTTGACTTATTCGGTTGAGCTTTATGATATAACCACAGGGATGACGGTGACCAACTTGGCCTATTCCAGTGCTAATAATCACGCGGATGACTACCCTGACTTCAATGACATGACTAAGGCCAATTACAATCAGGATTTGTTTCATGCAACACGAATTCTTGGCGATAGCAGCATGATTGGTGGCGTTGGAAAATACGAAATTAATGTTGCTGACTTTAAAGAACAGATCGAAGCCCAGAACCTTGATGTAGGCAATATAGTGCTTAAAAAAATTCATTTGCATACGGGGGCAACGAGTTCTCCTATATCGACACAACTTGTTGGTATGGAGCTTGCCAAAACTACTGCTGCGAGTACCGATATTGTTGTGGAGAATGAAAGTGGCACCAGATTTATCCCAGCTAGAGATGAGAGCGGATACAGACCTGGAGATGAAGCGACTCCTGATGACGTTACTTCGGGATTCGAAGCGCCAGCCTATACGCTGATAAGTCATGGTGAAAATGGTTCTGGTGCGTTTATTGTTGGGCCTGGTGGCGGGCAGATTGCTTTCGCTGATGCCGGTGATAAAGAACGGGAAAACGCAAATCATGGCAATCGAGTCTTTACCAATCAGCGTCGTGTGATTGCTGGTGGTGCCGATCACTTCGACGACATCGTTCTCTGGGATTCACAGATGTCTCTTTATAATGTTCTGCCAAATGCCACATGCGAAACGGCACAGGCTGATGTTAGTAGTCCCTAAAGTCTAGCTATATTTCTGTGCCAGCTTGCCGATGGTGAGCCCTTGAACGATGATTGAGAACATCACGATGCAATAGGTGACAAGAAGAAGAAAGTCTCTTATATCACTTGAGGGTAGTGATAGCACGAGAGCAACCGATATACCGCCACGCAGGCCACCCCATGTTAGAATATTGACAGCGCCCGGGCTAAAGCTTCGGAATCTTTTAAGGACGCTTACAGGTAAAATAACGGACAGGTAGCGGATCGTTAGCAAGAGAGGAATCATAATCAATCCGGCATAGAGTGCGGCTTGATTAAATTCAATAATCAGAAGGCTAAAGCCCAGAAGTAAAAATAAAATAGCGTTTAGAAATTCATCAACCAGTTCCCAAAAATTGTCCAGATTCTCTTTGGTTTTTTCTGACATGGCATGATCACGGCCTATATTTCCAACAAGCAAACCTGCCACCACCATCGCAATGGGACCAGAGGTGTGCAGTGCACGAGCCAGTTCATAGCCGCCCATTACGAGGGCTAGTGTCAGGAAAATCTCAACCTGATAATTATCAACGCTGCGTAACATTGCAAATGCCGTATAGCCTAGTACCAGACCAAGAGCGGCTCCACCTATAGCCTCTTCAGCGAACAGCATGGCCACGTGTGATGCCGTGGTTTCCCCATGTGTCGCAATCCCCAGGAGCGTTATAAATATAACAACGGCGATGCCGTCATTAAATAGAGATTCACCAACGACTTTGGTTTCCAGCGTTGGTGGCACGCCTGCCTTTTTCAAGATTGCCATGACGGCTATCGGGTCTGTTGGCGAGATAAGCGCGCCAAACAAAAGCGCATAAATAAATGAGATGTCAAAGCCAAGGGCCGGGAAGATATGATAAACAGCCAGTCCCACAAGAACCGTAGACAGAACTGTGCCAAAAAGTGCCATGAAAGACACAATGTATTTTTGATTGCGCAATGTTCCCCAGTCCACATGCAGAGCACCGGCAAATAAAAGAAAGCTGAGCATGCCGTGCAAAAGTGTTTCAGAGAAATCTATGCCGTCCATAATATCGCGTACCGGCACCATAATATTAATGCCGGCAGCGGGCATGATCATAACGATCGTCGATAACACCAGCGCCATAATCATGATCCCGATCGTGGTCGGCAATTTGATGAACCGGTAGTTTATATAGGAGAAAAGGGCGCAGAACGTAACCAGAATGCTGGTGATAGTGATAATGCTCATGACATAGATCCTCTGATGGAAACCAAAGCTATATTATCTTGCTGCATGATGCGTGAAACCACAAGGCTGAAAACTTATTGAGAGTCAGGAGAACCAGTAGCTGGTGCGTTTTCCTATATTGTCGTTGAGCTTATGCCATGCCCGAAAAAATGGATAAAGCGCCTTTTGCCAATTTTTTAGCTGCACAGTTTTATCAAAACGCTTGTCGCCAATGGTTGATGGTATTTCATCATCAGTGGTAATGGGACAGGGCAAAAGATATTTTACATCAAGGCCTGTTTCCCATGTTCGGCCATGGATCGTATCAATGGGGAACCAGAATCTTTCCGTATGCTCAATCATCTTTTTTGCCGCTTTTAATGTCATCATATAGCCAAAAGCACCGCCTTGCGTGCCATATACCCGGCCCAGTGAATATTTAGGCGTTATTTGCGTCACGATCTTATGGCTGCGTTTGGGAACGATAAAACGAATAACATCCCATGGGGTTTGCGAATTTATTATTGATTCAAGAAGCGCCTTAAAATTTGGTTCTTTCAATACGACGTCATCTTCGAAAATAAGGGCTTTCTCAACATTGTCCTCAACCATTTTTTGATAGACTTTGCGATGTGAAAGCAGGCAGCCGATTTCCGCCAGCAGCAAGTCGCGGCCAAAATAACGCAGACGTTTATTGCGGTCATAATGTGGATGATTAAAATCTAGGAGTTTGCCGTCGACAGCTTCAATAAAATGATAATCGAGATTGGCTTCCTTTAAACGTTTTGCTGCTATTTCACGCCGCTTTTCCGATTTGGGCATATTGATAACAAAGACAGGGATTGTCATGATCTATTTCTTTCTTCAGTTATAGTTATCTGATTTCTTGAGGCTGTCTACGACGTCCTTGATGGCCGCGCCGTTATTTTTATCGGCAATAAGCAAAGCATCGCCCGTATCAATAACGACGATATTTTCAAGCCCGGCAACGGCAATCAAACGATCTTTTGCTTTGATCATCGAGTTTTGAACGCCGGCACAGGCCACCGGTCCCTCAATAACATTGCCGTCTTTATCTTTGGACAAAGTCTCCCATAGGCTCTCCCACGAACCGATATCTGACCACTCGGGATCGCAAGAGACAACGGCAACGTCGGAACTTTTTTCTATGACCGCCTTATCAAACGGCTCAGACGGTATGGCGTTATATAAATCTGGTGACACCTGTCCGTTATCAATATTGGTGATCGCACTTGTGAGCTGTGACAGGATTGCAGGAGAATGATTTTTAAACTGGGAAAGAACATCACCCACCTTGAAAAGAAACATACCGCTGTTCCATAGAAATGTTCCGGCCTCCAGATAAGACTGTGCTGTTTCCTGATCCGGCTTTTCTACAAACTTGTCCACTTTATAGACCAATGGATTTGATAAGGGCTGTCCTTGTAAAATATAGCCATAGCCGGTTTCCGCCCGTGTAGGCTTGATCCCAAAGGTTACAAGATGTCCTTCGCTCGCAGCCTCCTGCGCCAGTTGACAGGCCTTTCCCAGCGCATCTTCATCACCGACAAAATGATCGGAAGCCAGAACCCAGAGATAAGCATCGTCACCAAAATGATGGGCGCAATATTCCGTAGCAAAGGCAACGGCGGCCGCTGTATTGCGGGCATGAGGTTCGCAAAGAATATGCTGCGCATTTTGAATATTGATTTCAGAAAGTTGGCTTTTAACCATTTCCTCTTGCGATTCATGTGTCACAACAACAAGATTTTCAGCCTCTGTGCCTGTTATTTTTAACGCCCGTTTTACAGTATCCTGCAAAAGACTTTGCGTGCTTGTCAGTTTCAGAAATTGCTTCGGTTTTTTCTCCCGGCTGGCGGGCCAAAGGCGGGTTCCTGATCCCCCGCATAAAATCACTGGTATAACTGGCGTATTCATTTTTTGGCCACCGATAAATAGTTCAAGCCATATACTTAATTGATTTTTGTGTGGGAATACAGGAAAAGACCCACCGGCACAGACGCAATAAGAGAGGCCGAGAAAAGGAAAGCAATTAATCCTTCTCCCCTTAAAATACGCTATTATCCTTATTACAGCCCTTATGAGGCAAAAGACAATGACCGTTGATGTGCTCTGGAGCACCCTTGTGGAGCGCTGAACGGAATTTTCTTGGCCTCATTTTCCAAAATCTATATACTCCGATTCCATACACACGATTTAACCTGCGTAAATGGGGCAATAAGGCAATGGGGTTCAAGAGAACAGCCGAGGGCCGGGTTTTTTTTGAAAATCCGTCAGAAGGCGAAGAGAATAAAGATCTGCAAATAGTTGGATTGTTAAGGGCGTTAAATGAGCGTTTGAAGACAGCACAAGGTGAACGCGCAAGACTGCTCAAGGATATGGAGGGCTATCGCGAGACGATAGGAGACCTCAACGAACGGGCTGCGCGCAGCGAACAAGCCTATATTGATCTCGAACAAAAAATTTCCACCCGTCAGAACGAGGGCGCAAAAAAAGCTGGTCGCGCCGAAGAGGTGACCAGGGAGACTTTGCAGGAGTTACTCGACACGCGCGAAATGATGGCTGAGCTCCGGGACAAGACCATGCTCAGCGAGAAGAGCTTTTCTACTCTCAAAGAAGAATTATCCGAGCGCAAAAAAACCGAAGATATATTGCGCAAGCATCAATTGGCGCTCGAAAAACTGCACAAGGATCAGAACGAGAAAATTGTTGGCAGCGTTGCAGCCTATGTAGCACTGACCAGGCGGGTTAATGAGTCCGAAGCCAAATTTGACCAGCTCGACAATAAAATAGAGGGCGCTGTTTCCGAGCAGGGCCGTCTGGAGCGCAAGATAGAGAAGGCTGCGCAGGATCGTAGTCGTATGTTGCGCAAGGTTGACCGTATTGAAGAAACCGTTATCCAGACCCGTGATGCGCTGAATGCCAAGGCGATGGTGGTGTTGACTGAGCAGGGTGCTGAAGGGCTTGCGATGCCAAAGTTAGCACCAGAGGAAACTAGCCCGGCTTTGCTTGAGGAGCAGGTTGGCGCTGAAGCGAATTCATGGTGGCAGAAATCCTGGTATCTGCAGGCGACAGGCGTTGCCACGGTTTTAATTGCTGGTTTGCTGGCCGGGTTTTTGCTGAGCGAAGTAAAAATACCGAAGTTTCAGCAATCCGATAAGGAGGTATTTTCATTCCTTGGCGATACCAAAGCAGCCGATTTTGATCAGCCATCTTCGTTTGATGAACAAGAAGATGTTGCCAGGGTTGAAGACATTGAGTTCGACACCCCGGAAGACTCTGTCGCTGCAATTGAGCCGGAAGCTGGGCCGATCATAAATCAGATGGAGATTGCCGATATGGGCGCTGCCGATGACATCGGCACGCTTGATCTGAACGACGAAGACCAACTTTTGGCGGCGTTGGAAAATAATCCAGATGCTTTGGCGGCGCGGCTTAATGAAATTGAACCTTCGTCTGCTGATGCTGAGCTGGAGCAAATCGCTACGGCGCCGGCTGATGTCGATACGAATGTTATTCATGCGCCCCAAAAAACGGAAACGGCACCTGAAAAAGATACGCCGGCTATATCTCTTGACCCACGGCCGGGTTTGAGTGGCCGGATCAAGCCGGATCCCGCGCTCACCAAAGTGGTCAAGGAAATTGAAGGCCAGGCCTTTGCTGGTATTCCCGAGGCCCAGCATGATTTGGCGGCAATCTATACGGCCGGTCATGGTGGCGTGAACCAAAATTACAAACGCGCCGGATTGTGGTTTCGCGAGGCGGCAGAAGGCGGCATTGCCAATGCACGCTATAACCTTGGCGTTTTGTATCACCAGGGACTCGGCGTTGAGCAGGATACAGGCAAAGCCATCGAATGGTACAAAACAGCGGCGGCGTTGGATCATCCAGAGGCACAATATAATCTTGGTATCGCGTATATCGAAGGAATTGGCGTGCCGTATGATCCGCATAAGGCTGCAGGTTATTTTGAAAGCGCGGCGTCGAGTGGCGTAATGGAAGCATCGTATAACCTCGGCCTGATCTATGAGAATGCGCTTTTGGGTGAGGCTGAACCTGATCGTGCACTTAAATGGTATAAAACCGCCGCTGATGCGGGAAGCCCGGAGGCCCAAGCTGCGCTTGAGCAGCTCGCCAAAACGTTGAAGCTTTCCGTGGCGGATGTAAACAAGCTGGTTGAAAGTATTGGCGCTACGAAAGCAGTTGTTAAAAAGGTACCAACGGCACAAGCACCAGTGGCACAAGCACCGACGAAAAAAGCAGCCGTTAAAAAGATTGTCAAAAAATCACCAGCGGCACAAGTACCAGCGGCACAAGTGCCCGCACCGCCGCCGGAATCTGTCCCGGTTGAATCCGTTGCGGATGAGCCAAATATTGAGCCGACATCGCGGACGCTCCAGCCTGATTCAGGGCGTATCCTAACAGCAGAGATCCAGGAATACCTGATGCAGCTGGGCCTATATCCCGGCCCGGCGGATGGGTTGCGCGGTCCGCTGACCATGGATGCTATTCGTTCATACCAGCTTTTCAATGATCTGGATGATACGGGTAAAGTCAGCGAAGAATTGCTCTCCCATATGCACAACGATCCGCAGATCAATGAGGTCGGCTCGCGCGAGCAGTAATTTCCCTGTAAGCCTTTGATTTTAAAAATATAATTATAGTCCTTCTTTTCGTTCGCCGTTTTTTCGGGGGGTGGGGTGGCGTTACTGCATCTCTTTGTTTTTTCTTTATTTTTCGAGTTACCGAGTTCGTTCCTCATTTTTTGGCAGGGAGGGGTAGCCCATCCTTTAGTTTGTTGGTTGTGCTGCCTGGTCTCATTTTTCATGTCGTCATTATAGGAAACATATCCTAATTTGTCAAGATCTTTCGCTGGCGGCGGCGCTTTTTACTTAATAAACTTGACATAATGAAGTGTCCGAGGTAGGTTAGCCCCCATCTCACAAGAATTAAGTATGTTTGAAGAGGTCTAAAATGGAAAAAGGTAGGCAAGAGCTATATCAAACCCTGTTTGCGGAGGTTGCTAACACGCCCCTGGTTTCTTACGAGGGGTACGTTCCCAATGACAATAAAATTGTTATTAAAAGGGAATGTGATCTTCCCTATGGCAGTCATTATGACCGCGTTTTTTTGCATCTCTATCATCATTATGAGCATGAAGGTTTGATAGAGCCCGGCTGCAAGGTTCTTGAAACCACGTCTGGCTCGGCAGGCGTATCGTTTGCAGGTTTAGGAAAAGCGCTAGGTTATGAATGCTTTGTTGCTATTCCTGCAGGAGGAGAAAAGGCTCGTGAGAAAGCAATTCTTGAATATCTTCCAGACCAAGAACATTTATTATTCACACCGGAAGAAAAGTATCTCACGGGGTTCCCCGGATTTGTAAAACGGTATTTGGTAAAGAACAGAGACGTTCTCTACCTAAATCATTCGAGGGGGAATCCTGTTAAGGGCAGCAGAGAGTTGTCTAATAACGATGTAACTTTGAAGGCTTTAGGGCGTATCGCAGAAGAAGTTTCAGAAGAGGTTGATTACTTTCTTCCTGCCGTAGGAAATGGCTCTAGTGTTTTAGGTGTGGGGCGTTTGCTAAAACCTAGGACACAAGTGGTGGCATATGAAACTTTCCAGTCAGCTGTAACTTATGAATTAAAACATCCCGGGCAATATAAAATCAAATACGGCTTAGACCCAGGAACGCTATCAAGACATAAATTGCCCGGGACAAGTTATAATGGCATTGAATTTCCGCATATCACGAATGCTGTTGATGGGGGCTTTGTAGATGAGGTGGTTCTTGTAAGTGATAGAACAACAGATCAAGAATTTTTAAGTCTTACACGGAGCTATAATGAATTATCTTCTCCAGAATTTTTGCCACATTGGGATGTAGATATAATCCATGCGGGGGATTTGGGGCGCACAACAAAAGCGGGCTTAGCAGTGGCTTTGCAGTTGGCCGAAAAAGTAAGAGATAAGAATATTTTAGTGATCGGCTATGATAAAGCAGAGCGTTATGATCCAATAGCGTTAAGCTAGTTTTTCTAATACCGCTCGGGTCGGTTCATCATACCGGCGCGGGCCCACCAGTCGGGGTTTTCATCGCCAAGAATTTTGGCGGCGTCCCCGGCGTGTTTTTCGGTTTCAAACAAACCGAAGCAAGTGGCGCCGGCGCCGGACATATTGGCAAAGCGGCATCCGGCTTGCGCACCCATTGCACGCAACGCGTTTTCAATGTCCGGCACAACGCCGCAGGCCGGGCCGTAAAGATCGTTGTGTTTGGATTCAAGAAAAGCGGTGATCTCTTCTAATGTATCGAGTGTTTCGGGTAGTTTTCCCGGCTCGCGGAATTCACCACTGTAGCGTGAGAATACTTGCGCGGTCGGACAGGACTTGCCGGGATGGAGCAGCACAATTGGAATTTCCGGCATCGTCGGCACGGGATCAATAATGTCGCCGATACCGCGTAGCCGTGAGGGCTCGCAGTTCAGGCAAGCCGGAACATCGGCCCCGAGCGTCGCCATCAGCGAAGGTAGAAACGCCGATTGACGCGAAAGCCCCCACCACTCACACAGCCCCCAAATCACGGCCGCCGCATCAGCGGAGCCGCCACCAAGCCCGGAAGCGAGCGGCAGGTTTTTGGTTAAAGTGATTTTAACGTCGGGGATTTTTTGTGCGGCTCTTGCGACCGCCCAGGCGGCTTGTACCACGAGGTTGGAGGAATTGGGGCTGGCGTCGATTTCCTTGGGGTTAAAGGCGTTTGCGTAAGGGCCCTGCACATTAAAAGCAAAATCCAGCGTGGCCGGTTCAATGCGAATTTCATCGCCGATATCGGCGAATGCCACCATGGAATCGAGTGTGTGATAGCCGTTGTCCAGCCGTCCGGTGACGTGAAGGTAAAGGTTTATTTTTGCGGGTGCAAAGACCGTGAGTGTTTTTGTCTGTGTCGAGGTCATCAGCGATCTAGTGGGCTGTCTTCACCATGAGCCGTATTCGCAGCGCGGACGACGGGTGGGGTGGTAAGGCCTTCGGCCAGTTTGGTGTCTATTGTCTGCACCAGTTCGGCATCACTTTCTTCGGCGTAGTTTTTGGCGCGCTCCCACTGGAATTTTGCTTCTAGCTTGCGACCTGCCCGCCAGTATGAATCACCGAGATGATCATTAACGACCGGATCATAGGGTAAAAGTTCAACGGCCTTTTCAAGATGCGGGACGGCTTCTTCGTAATCGCCCATGCGGTAGAGAACCCAGCCCAAAGAGTCGGTGATGTAACCATCCGTCGGGCGCAGGTTCACGGCCTTGCGGATCATCTTCAGGGATTCTTCAAGATTGGTGCCCTGATCGGCCCAGGCATAGCCGAGATAGTTGAGCACAAAAGGGTGCTCTGGTTGGTAAGACAGAGCGGCCTTGAGGTCCTTTTCGGCCTCTTTCCATTTGCCGAGGCGCTCGTAAGACATGCCGCGCACGTAATGTAAATGCCAGTAATCCGCCGGGATTTTCTTGCCGAAAGTTTTGGCGGATTTGTTGTAGTATTCGAGCGCCTTTTTAAAGTTCTCATTGTGGCGGTGGATGTCACCGATCTGGATCAGTGATTCCAGATCATCGTGGTCATCAACCAGTTTTTGCAGCTCCATTAGCGCTTCGTCGATGCGCTCGGATTCTTCAAGCAATGTGGCGGCGCGGCGGCGCGCATCCATATAGTGTTCATTGTCCGGTGTGATGCTTTTGTAATATTCAATGGCTTGGGCGTAGCGCTGATGACGGGCGGAAATATGGGCCAGCAGAAGTTTGGCCTTGGTCATGTTTGGGTCTATATAAAGCGCCATATGGGTGAAGACTCGTGCGGAGTCATCGCTGTATTCCTGAAACAGGGTCTGGCCGGTGTCGAACAGGGCTTCGGCGACGCCCTGTTCCGGTGTTTTAATAGTCCGGAAAAGATTCATGTCCTTTCCGGAGGCGACGCCTTCCATCTTGGTGATGATTTCTTTGTTTTCGGGAACGGTGACCAGAATTTTGCCGTATAATTCCAGGGCAGTTTCCTTTTTGCCGATATGGGCGTAGATATCGGCGATGCGTTCGACATCTTCGGCTGACAATTTATCAACGGCCAGGGAGCGCTCCAGCAGCAGTTCAATTTCACCATGTTGCTTGAGGAAATCAGCAATCAAAATCGCGTGATAAATATGAATGGAATTGTCTTGCAGGTGTACGGTGTTTTGTTTGCCTTGTGCAGCATCGGCCCAGCTTTTCATCAACGGAATGACAAAATCGGATAACCCGCTTTCAGGTATCTTGCCGATATGCTCGGCGGCGGCTTTGTAATCTTTTTTATTGAACGCGTCAGTGGTGAGGAAAAGAAGTGCCAGCGAGCTGTCCGGTTCTACTTTGAGAATTTGTTCGGCCAATCGTACGGCTTTTTTGTTGTCGCCTGAACCCATAGATAAAACCATGGCGCGTTTGATGATATCTGTATCGTTTGGATCGACTTCAAGTACATGCTCCATGAAAGTGCTAGCCTGACCCCAGTCATGATGTTGTTGGGCAAAGCGTCCGGACAGATAATTGCCGGCGATGCTAGTGCCGTTGAACGGGTTAAAGAGTTCAGGTTGCGCTGCTTCGATGCTCGTCAAAGCGGGTTGAGGTGGTGTTTCGACCTGTGCTGCCAGTGCGCCGCCGGCTCCGATCAGGCAGGTCGATGTAATAATTGTTAGCGTTTTTTTCATTTGTTTTTTGCGCCTTACATATTCGGATAGTTTGGTCCGTCACCGCCTTGCGGTGTTACCCAGTCAATATTTTGCGATGGGTCTTTTATATCGCAAGTCTTACAATGTACACAATTCTGCGAATTTATCTGTAATTTTAATTGTCCCGCATCATCGTTAACAATTTCGTAAACACCGGCCGGGCAATATAGCTGCGCCGGCTCGTCATATTCGGCCAAATTGACTTCCACAGGGATTTTTGGGTCTTTTAACACCAGATGGCAAGGTTGATTTTCGGCGTGATTTGTGGCCGATAATGAGACGGATGTGAGCTTATCGAATGTGATGGTGCCGTCCGGCTTGGGGTAGGTTATCTTGTTGCTATCACTGGCTTTTTTGAGTTGGGTGTGGTCGGCATGATTTTTGAGGGTCCAGGGGGCCATTCCAAGGGTGATTGTCTCAAAAACCGCGTTGATGAGGCCAAACCAGAGGCCTTTGTGGAAGCCGGGGCGGATATTGCGGACTTTTTTAAGCTCGGACCAAATCCATGATTTTTCTAAGGATTCTGAGTAGCCGAGGCATTCTTCCCCATGATTTTGGCTGTTGCCTAGCAATTCGATCACGTTTTCAGCGGCGACCATGCCGGATTTCATGGCGGTATGGTTGCCTTTGATTTTGGGCACGTTGAGGAAACCTGCGGTATCGCCGATGAGGAGGCCGCCGGGAAAGGTGAGTTTTGGCAGGGACTGAAACCCGCCTTCGACCAGTGCGCGGGCACCATAGGAAATGCGTCTGCCGCCTTCGAAAAGCGGTTTGATTTTCGGATGAAGTTTGAAGCGCTGCATTTCATCATAAGGCGAGAGATGTGGATTTTGGTAATCGAGCCCGATGACAAAACCGATTGCGACCTGATTGTCTTCGAGGTGGTAGATAAATGAGCCGCCATAGGTTTTTGAATCCATCGGCCAGCCGATTGTATGGGTGGTCAGGCCTTGTTGATGGTTGGATGGATCAACTTCCCAAAGTTCCTTGATGCCGATGCCATAGGTTTGCGGATCACTATTGGCGCGCAGGTCATATTTTTTGATCAGCGTTTTGGTCAGTGAGCCGTGACAGCCTTCGGCGAAAATGGTTTGACGCGCGTGCAGCTCCATGCCGGGTTCGAATTGTTCGGTTTTATTGCCGTTTGCGTCCAGCCCCATATCACCAGTAGCGACACCGATGACCGCGCCTTGGTCGTTGTAAAGGACTTCGGCAGCGGCAAAGCCGGGGAATATCTCAACGCCTAACTCTTCGGCTTGTGCGCCTAACCAGCGCGCGAGATTGCCGAGGGATATAATGTAGTTGCCCTTGTTGTGCATCTGTGGCGGTGTTGGCAAACCGAAGCCGCCTTTTTGCGTGAGAAACATGAATTTGTCTTTTGTCACGGGTGTGTTGAGTGGTGCTCCTTTTTCTTTCCAGTCGGGGATTAGTTCATCGAGCGCGTGTGGTTCAAATACTGCGCCGGACAAAAGATGTGCGCCGATCTCGGAGCCTTTTTCGAGGATGCAGACAGAAATATCGCTGGAGAGTTGTTTGAGCTTGATAGCACAGGCCAGCCCCGACGGTCCGCCGCCGATGATGACCACATCGTATTCCATGTTTTCGCGGTCGGGACGGATGGAGTCGGGCATAGATTAAAACCTCTCTTTTCTTTCCCTTCTAATGTAGCGTATATTCGGAGATGTCCATATGAATTAATCAGGGTTTTGGCCAGCTATGGCGCAAGTTGAGTATAAAGCATTTCAATCCGCTCTTGAATGGTATGTCGAGAATGGTGTTGATGAGGCGCTGGGGGATGAGGCGGTTGATCGCACGAAGATTGCCGCGCCCAATACCATTTCTATTTTTCATAATAATGTTGAGGGGCAGAGTGTTGCTTCCGGTGCTGGGGCTCGGGAGGGAGATCCTGTATCGAATATCTTGGCAGCAGCGAGAGGGCCATCATCGGCTACCCAGGATCAAACGCCGCTGGGTGCTTCCGATGCGCGGGCGGAGAGCGTGAAACTGGCGCAGGAAGCGAATACGCTGGAGGAGCTGCGTGAGGCGATTGCTGAATTTGAAGGTATTTCCCTGAAAAAGACGGCGACCAATCTGGTGTTTTGTGATGGCAACCCGAAAGCGCCGGTTATGCTGATCGGTGAAGCGCCGGGCGCGGATGAGGATAGAATCGGCAAGCCCTTTGTGGGTCAGAGTGGACAACTGCTGGATAAAATCTTTCAATGTATCGGGCTGGACCGCACTGAAGAAGATCCTGCCAAATCACTTTATATGGCCAATATTTTAAACTGGCGACCGCCGGGCAACAGAACACCATCGCCCGGTGAGGTGGAAGCCAGTTTGCCGTTTATTGAACGCCATATCCAGCTGGCCCAGCCGAAGATTCTTGTTTTTTGTGGCGGGGTATCGGCCAAGGCCCTGCTGGGTAGCACAGACGGGATTTCCCGCATGCGCAAATTATGGCATGGCTATCAGCCGCAAACGCCGGAGTTAAAATCTGAATCGAAGATTATTTCGGCCATTGCCACTTATCACCCGGCCTATCTGTTGAGCACGCCATCACAGAAAAAAGCCGTCTGGGCCGATATGTTGATGATCCAGCAAAAACGTGAAGAACTCGGCTTAAAATAGAGGCCCTGTTGGTGGTTTTGCGGGCTTTTCTAGACTCGTGGAATGCTTTCGTATATTTCTTAATCATTATGTGTAAATTTTTGGTTTTAAAAAAGCAGGTTCTGTTCACAGGGCTGGTGTTTTTGTACAGCGCTACTATTTGTAGCGGAGCAATGGCGTCGGATTTGATTCCAATTCCGGCGCGTAAGCCGGAAGCGCCTGTTTACGTGTCCGATGACATTATAAAAAATCTTTTGGCGGCAGAATCTGGGGAAGGATTTCAGGAAGAAGAGGAAGAAGGAATCGATGGATTTTTTCAAGACGCTCTGGTCCGTATCGAAAACTCTGTCGAGTCCTTGTTGCAATTTGGTGAGCCGCCCATTCCCAAAGCAAAGCCGATGGCGAAGGTAAATCAGGTTTTGTCCGAGGGCGATGCTGAAATTTACGGACGGATTTTTACTTATCAGGAGCGCGGCAATATTGAGGAGGCCAATCAGGAGCTGGAACGTCTGAGTGATTTTCGTTTGCGCGGTCATGTCCTTTATCAACGTTATATGCATCCGACAGCTTATAAGACAAGCTATGAAGAATTGCGGAACTGGATGGATCTTTATGCCGATTATCCCGGCGCCGAAAATATTCACAAGATGGCGTTAAAGCGCCAACCAGGCGGGTTTGAAGGCGATCTTAATAAGCCGCAGGTTTCAAAGAAGATGATGCCTGTGCGGGCCGTGACGGTGAGCCGTGGCAAAAAATATGCTTCCTCCCGGCAAAGAACAACGGAACAAAAAAGACGGATTGCTGAATTAACCCAGCTTGTTCGTCACGACGTGCGCAAGGGGAATTTGCCGCAGGCGGTGCGTGATCTGGAAGGGCATAAGGCGACAGCGTGGCTTGACCCGGTTGAACAGGATTTGTTGCTCGCTGATATTGCTGCCGGATATTTTTATGCCGGGCAAAATGATGAGGCTTATGATCTGGCGTCTAGGGCTGCGCGTCGTTCCGGTGTGCATGTGCCGCGGGCTGGCTGGCTGGCCGGACTGGCTGCCTGGCGCAGTGGTGATTATGATCAGGCGGCGCGGCATTTTGAAGTGACGGGGCGCTCGCCCTATGCCTCAGGCTGGATAGCGGCATCGGGAGCCTATTGGGCGGCGCGTGCTCATATGCGTACGGGCAATGTACGGGCGGTAAGCACGTGGTTAAAACGTGCATCAGAACATCCGCATACATTTTACGGTTTGATAGCGACGCGGGCGCTGGGCCGTGATTTTGATTTTAACTGGAAGATTCCGACCTATACGAAAGACAATCATAATCTGCTGATGAAGACCCCGGCGGGAGCGCGCGCGATTATGCTGGTGGCAGCCGGGCAAGTTCGTTTGGCCGAAACCGAGTTGGTGCGCCTCAACACCAAGGACAATACAAAGCTGCGTAAAGCGTTGCTGGCTTATGCCGGCTATGCGGGCTTGCCGGGGCTGGCGATGCGGCTTGGGCATTCTATGGAGATGGATGATGGCGGGTTTTACCTTGCGGCGCTTTATCCGACGGGGCCGTGGAAGCCCAAGGAGGGGTATAAAGTTGACCCGGCACTGATCCATGCAATCATGCGCCAGGAATCGCGCTTTGATCCGAATGCCAAAAGTCGTAGCGGTGCAAAGGGGTTGATGCAGGTGATGCCGAAAACGGCCAGCCATGTTGCCGGTCAATACAACCTCAAAACAGAATATCGTGAACAGGCGGCGCTGGATAATCCGCAGATGAATTTGGAAATCGGTCAGCGCTACCTTGAGGATCTGATGACGCATAATAACGTTGGTGGCGATTTGTTTTCGCTGCTGATCGCTTATAATGCCGGGCCGGGCAATCTGGCAAAATGGAAACGAGCATTGCCGGAGATTGGCGATCCGCTTTTGTTTGTTGAAAGTATTCCCGCATCGGAAACGCGTAATTATATTGAGCGTGTGCTGGCCAATTACTGGATGTATCGTTTGCGGGAGGATTTGCCGACGCCGACTCTGAATGCGGTGGCTGCCGGGCGCAACGCCCAGTACGCGGTGATGGGCGATAAAGACGCGTTTAGCCTGGCTGATCGGCGTTAGAGGTTACTTCAACAATTCTGAAACTTCACCCCAGAGCGAAGCATCACCAAGCGCGATAACGTGGTGATCGGATTGCAGGGTGAGCGGTTCGCCGTGCCAGTCGCACATTTTCCCGCCGGCGCCTTCGACGATTGCAACATGGGCAAGGTAGTCATAGATTTTCATTTCTGCTTCGATAATGACATCGAGATTGCCGTTGGCGAGTAGGCCGTACGTGATGCAATCGCCGCCCCAGACGATGAACTGGCATTTTTCGCGCCAGTTCGTGATAAAATCAAAGCCCTGATCCTTGAACATCATAGGCGAGGTTGAGCTGCCGATCGAGGCTTGTAGGTTTTTGCAAGATCGGGTTTTAACCTCGTCACCATTATGAATGGTGGTTTGGCCTTTGGCACCGATCCAGCGGTCATTGATAATCGCTTGGTCAATAACGCCGAGGATCGGCTTATCCTCTTCACATAGAGCGATAAGTGTACCGAAAGTCGGGCGGCCGGTGATAAAAGGCTTGGTACCGTCAATTGGGTCGAGCACCCAGGTGAGCCCATTCTGGCTCTCTTTGGTACCAAATTCTTCACCGATAATGCCGTCCTCGGGGCGCTGTTTTTCAATGATTTCGCGTAAAACTTGCTCAACCTCGCGGTCGGCAATGGTGACGGGGCTGGTGTCTTCTTTGCTTTCGACATCAAAGGGCGCGCGGTAATAGCGCCGGACGATCTGCCCGGCTTTATCGGCTAGAGTATTGGCAAGTTGCGTAAATTCCTGCATAAATAGACCCTTGATAGAGGTATAGTTGCGCCCAACATAGAGAGTAATGATGAAAACAGTCAATGACATAAGGTCAGAATTCCTGAACTTTTTTAAAGGCCACGGGCATAGTGTCGTGGATTCGTCACCGCTCGTGCCACAAAATGACCCGACTTTGATGTTCGTGAATTCCGGCATGGTACAGTTCAAAAATGTTTTTACCGGCACAGAGAAGCGTGATTATTCTCGTGCGACTACGGCGCAGAAATGCGTGCGTGCTGGTGGCAAGCATAATGATCTGGATAATGTTGGTTATACGGCAAGGCATCATACGTTTTTTGAAATGATGGGGAATTTTTCTTTTGGAGATTATTTCAAGGAAGAGGCGATTGCTTTTGGTTGGGAGTTGATTACCAAAAATTTTGGTATCCCCAAGGACAAGCTCACTGTCACGGTTCATTCCAGTGATGAAGAAGCGGCCGACCTCTGGAAGAAAATCGCAGGCTTGAGCGATGACAAAATCATTCGTATTCCAACCGATGATAATTTCTGGCGCATGGGCGATACGGGTCCGTGCGGTCCCTGCTCTGAGATTTTCTATGACCATGGAGAGCATATACCGGGCGGTCCGCCGGGATCTCCGGATGAAGATGGTGATCGCTTTATTGAGATCTGGAATTTGGTTTTCATGCAATTTGAGCAGATTGATGCGGATACGCAAATCAGCCTGCCTAAACCTTCAATTGATACAGGGATGGGGCTGGAGCGCATGACTGCCACATTGATGGGGAGCCATGATAATTACGCTATCGATATCATGCGGACGTTGATAGAGCACAGCGCAGATCTCACAAGTGTTGATCCTGATGGTGATATGTCGGCTAGCCACCGGGTTATTGCCGATCATTTGCGCTGCGCGTCGTTTTTGCTGGCTGATGGGGTGATGCCGAGCAATGAAGGGCGTGGTTACGTGTTGCGGCGGATTATGCGGCGCGGTATGCGGCACGCGCACTTGCTGGGCGCGAAAGAACCGCTGATGTATCAGTTGTTGCCAACGCTGATGGGTATGATGGGTGAGGCGTATCCCGAATTAAAGCGGGCAGAGGCGTTGATTTCCGAGACGCTGAAATCAGAAGAAGAGCGGTTTAAGGTGACTCTGGAGCGTGGGCTGAAAATGCTGGATGAGGAATCTGGCAAGGTGAAAGACAAAACATTTCCCGGCGATATCGCGTTCAAGCTTTACGATACTTTTGGGTTTCCACTTGATTTGACTCAGGATGCGTTACGGGCGCAAGGCGTTGAGGTTGATACAGCCGAATTTGATAAATGTATGGAGGCGCAGAAAAAAGCGGCGCGCGCGGCGTGGTCGGGCTCTGGTGATGCGGCGGATGAAAAGGTTTGGTTTGAGATTCTGGACGAAGTCGGGCCGACGGAGTTTCTGGGCTATGAAGTTGAAAGCGCCGAAGGGCAGGTGCTGGCGATTGTGAAGGATGGTAAGAAGGTTAAGGAAGCCAAGGAAGGTGATGAGATTCAGATTGTTACCAATCAGAGCCCATTCTATGGCGAGTCCGGGGGGCAGGTTGGAGATAAAGGAGATTTTTCGACAGCCGAAGGCTTTCAGGCGAGTGTTACTGATACCAAAAAACAACTTGGTCAATTGTTTGTGCATCATGTGAAATGTGAGCAAGGCAATGTTGCGGTTGGTGCCAGTGTCGAGATGAAGGTCGATCACGATCGGCGCAGCGCCATTCGTGCCAATCACTCGGTGACGCATTTAATGCATGAAGCCTTGCGTCAGGTGTTGGGTGAGCATGTGGCGCAGAAAGGTTCGTTGCAGGATGAGGCGCGGACGCGCTTTGATATTTCACATCCCAAGGGGATTTCGTCAGAAGATATTCAAAAAGTTGAAGAGATTGTAAACGCCGAGATTAAGGCGGAAACGCCGGTTGAAACGCGCTTGATGGGCCTTGATGAAGCGCGGGAAACCGGAGCTATGGCGCTGTTCGGTGAAAAATATGATGACGAGGTGCGGGTTGTGATGATGGGCACCAAAACAGGAAACCGAGTGTTTTCGATTGAGCTGTGTGGCGGTACGCATGTCGAAAATACGGGAGAAATTGAGAGTTTCAAAATTATTTCCGAAGGGGCGTTGTCGGCCGGGGTGCGGCGCGTTGAAGCGATGACGGGCGCTCGCGCTTCAGCTTATGAGAAAAATAAAGAGCAGGGTTTGCAGGAAGTTCACGACAAGTTATCTGCCGAAAATAAAAAGCTTAGAGATGAGATGGATTCTCTGGGTGGTGTGGTTCCAAAAGAAACGCAGACGGAATCATCTGCGCTGGAAAAAGAGAACAAAAAATTGAACAAAGAAATTTCTGATCTTCGCCGTAAAAAGGCAACGGATGGAATGGCGCAGTCTGAAGATGATATCAAAGACATTGGTGGTGTAAAATTTACCGGTAAGGTGCTGGAGGGTTTTCCGCCGAAGGATTTGAAGCCCATGGCTGATGATCTCAAGAAAAAACTCGGATCCGGCGTGATTGTTCTGGTGGCGACAGGTGAGGGCAAGGCCTCGATTGTTGTTGGGGTCACTGATGATTTAACGGATCGGGTGAATGCTGTGGAGCTGGTCAAGATAGGCGCGGAAGCTTTGGGCGGCAAAGGCGGTGGCGGACGGCCTGATATGGCGCAGGCCGGTGGGCCGGACGTTAGCGCGGCCAATGATGCGGTCAGTGCGATTGAGAAGAATCTGGCTGGTTAGATAAATTTTGCTGTTGCGAAAGATATGATTGCCCGGTATAAACCTCTCAGAATTTCATAAGAATGAGGAAAACATAATGGCCACTGAACGCACATTTTCGATTATCAAACCCGACGCCACCAGACGTAACTTGACAGGCGCTATAAATGCCAAGCTCGAAGAAGCGGGCCTGCGGATTGTCGCACAAAAGCGCATTCACATGAGCAAAGAGAAAGCCGAAGGGTTTTACGCTGTTCACAAGGAACGCCCGTTTTTTGGCGAGCTGACAGAATTTATGAGCTCTGAGCCTGTTGTTGTACAGGTTCTTGAAGGTGAAGGTGCTCTGGCAAAAAACCGCGAGGTTATGGGTGCTACCAACCCAGAAGAAGCCGATGCCGGCACAATCCGCAAAGAGTTTGCTTTGAATATTGGTGAGAACTCAGTGCACGGCTCTGACAGCCTGGAGAATGCAGCGATCGAGATTGCTTATTTTTTCAGCGATGATGAGATTGTCGGCTAGTTTTCGTCCAGCCATTTTTTAATTGCGGCTTTTGCATTGCGGTTTGAATCTGCTAGCCCTGCGATATGCCCGGCGGCTTCTTCTCCGTTACCGAGTTTGGCAGATTTTTCTGTCTCTGCCGCGATTTTGCTCACTTCTTTTATACCAAAATTGCCCGCCATGCCTTTAAGCTCATGCGCTCTGGCGCCCATTCCCGGCACATCATTTTGGTCAGCAGCTTGATTGAGAACATCGATAATTTCATCTGCTTTGGCTAAGAACCCGTCGATGAGGCCGCTGAATTGCTCTTTGCCGAGGTTATCCAGTAGGCTTTTGAGCATGTCGTGGTCGAGGGCACCCATATCAATATTGTCTGAGGATGGCGGCTCTGGCGGTGTTGTTATTTCAGGCTCTGGTTTGGGTTCGGATTCTGGTGGTGTTGGTTCAGGCTTTTCTTCTGCGGCCGGGGGTGTATTTATAACAGGGTTTGTGAAGACGGATTCCTCGCGGACAGCTTCATCAAAAGAATCAATATCCAGATCCTCATCTGTGATATGAAAGGGGTCGCTTGCGGCGTTCGAAGTAGGGGTGGCGCTATTATCTGTGCTGCCTACATTATCTTCCACAAATTTTTCAAAGGCTGTAACTTCAGCATTGGCTTCATCTGGTTGTGGAGCAGGAATACTCTCTGTGTTGCGTATATCGAAAGGCATGGGCATGTCTTCGTCATGATCATCCACAAAAACCTCGCGGTCATCAAATTCAAGGTTGGTTGGTAGGCTCATGAGCCGTGAATTTTCACCTTCTTCTGGCAGGATGACAGGGTTTTCAAGATTGCCCTTATGAACCCTTTTGATGGATTCCAGCAATTGATCGACCTGGATTGGTTTGGCTATGTGACCGTTCATATTGGCTTCGAAATAGCGCGTTACATCCTCTATCATGACATTCCCGGTTAAGGCAATGACGGGAGTTGCGGCAATTTTTCTGTCGGGCATAGTGCGTATTGTTCGTGTTGTTTCTTCTCCGTTCATGCCTGTGAGCTGGATATCCATCAGGATAAGATCAAAGAGTTCTTCGCGCTCACATTTTTCCAGGGCTTCTTCACCGCTTTTGGCCATGATGGCTGTGTGGCCGTATTTTTCAAGAAGACCCTGGAGGACCCGGCGGTTCATTTCGTTGTCTTCGACCACAAGGATGCGTTTGGACGGCACGTCCCGGGTTAACATGGCTTCCTTGTTATCCTGTATTTCTTCAGCTCTGGTCTCATGCCCTACCTCCATGAGAAGCGTAAAGTGAAAATTAGAGCCTTCGCTATCTTTGCTGTCTACGGCTATGGTGCTGCCCATGGCGCCGATAAGCCGCTTACAGATAGCCAGGCCAAGCCCTGTTCCCCCGTATTTACGTGATACACTTGAATCGGCTTGGGTGAAGGGGACAAAAAGAGTTTCCCGTGCCTCTTCGGGAATTCCGATCCCTGTATCCTGAACGGACATGTATATCTCGAAATCTCCCTTAATACCCTCGGGTTTATTCTCAAGAGGTCTCGATTTTAAGTGAATGGTGACCCCGCCATCCTGTGTAAATTTGATGGCATTGGTAACCAGGTTGAGAAGAACCTGCCGCAAGCGTGTTGGATCGCCAAGGACAAAGCGCGGCACATCTTCGGCAATATCGGCTTTGAGGAAAACACCTTTTTCTGTCGCCTTGCCGGACATGAGCATCACAACATCCTGAACAAGGCGGGGCAGATCAAAGTCGACATATTCGAGCTCCATCTTTCCGCTTTCGCTTTTTTCAAAGTCGAGGATGTCGTTCAAAAGTGCCATCATCGTATCGCCAGATTTCTGGAGGGCGAGGGCGTAATCATTTTGATTGGTGCTCAGTTTGGTATCCAGTAGCAATTTAACCATGCCCATAATGCCCGTCATCGGTGTACGGATTTCATGACTGACAACAGCCAGAAAAGCGGATTTGGCGCGGTTGGCCTGGTCGGCAGCTTCTTTGGCTTTGCGCATTTCTTCGGTGCGCTGCATTTCCCGTTCTCTGAGCTCAGCCATAAGCTCACGTTCACGTTCGATCACACGTAGAAGCCTTGTTTGGTCTGCTGATTCTTTTGATTGTTTAAGTCGTGATTGTGAATGTTGCTTCCGATTCTTACGGATTCTTAATTGTTTAACTTGTTCATTGATGAGTTTAATTTTTATAACTGTCGCGATAACAAAAAGAGCCGCTTGTGGGGCAAGGGAAATCCAGTAGGCGTTGATAGCAAGCATTGTGGGCGTAATAATTTCAAGGATACTCAGGCCTGTAATGACGATTCCTATAAAAGGCATGAGCCAGGCTATCGCGTACTGGGCTCCGGCGAACTTCCCCAGCCTGGATTGTTTGTAGGCAATAGCCGAGATGCCCAGCATGGCTAGAGCGGCAGGCCCAAAAAGAATGGCGGTTCCGATGGCGGATTTTTCGTCAAAGATAAGGATGTTTAAGGAAGCTGCCAGTAACACCACCCCACCAAGGGCATAGAGCCCATAATTTTCGATAGGCTCTTCTACCGTAACCTCCAGAAAAAACTTTGTTGTGACCAGTCCTGCTATAATTGTCGAGATGTAAAGCAGAACCATTAGTTCCCCATTAAAAGATAATTCTGCAAAGAAGCTGTTGGTTATCAGGAAAAATAGCGCCGTATGAATGAAGTAATAAACAAAAAGCGCGAAGTAGGCGGGCTGTTTTCTTATATAAAGAGTGGCAATAAAAAATCCCATCAAGCTGATGAAAAAAGTACCTGCCACAATTGAGAATATGTCTCCATAGCGCAGCATATGAATATAAGATTTACTGCTCATCAGACGTGGTGTAATGGTTGTGGGCAGGCCGCCCTCTGCTTCAATGTAAATGACAATTAAGTCTGTTTGCCCTTTTCCTATTTTTATGGGGAGGGCAGGTCCTAACAGATCTTCTCCAAAAGAGCCGGGTTTATCTTTTTCGCGCAAAGCACGTGTATAGGTCACATTTTGTGTGTGGTTTTGAACCAGTAGTTTTTTGACGCCTGCATAGCGACCATCAAAAGCCTTGCCAAAATGTAAGACCCAGTCTTCTGCTTTGGAGTTATTTGTAACAGATAGAACCATCCAGATGGGCTGCGAAGCAGGACCAAGACTAATGGTTTTGCGGTCTTTTTTCTCTCCTTTGAGATTACTCTGGTGGCGCGTGACCAGATCTTTGTAAGTTATTTTTTGTTCGGGATCTTTCGTGACGTAGAGGTGAGGGGCGATAAAGATAGAAGATTGCTTATTACCAAGTATCACCGTCGCGTTTTCCGCCGTATCAGCATGCAAAAAACCGGGCAGAAACAGAATTGCTGCAGCCAGACAGAGTAAAGCGCCTGAAAGACAGGCGTGAAAACGATTTAACCAGGACATGTGCCTATTTAGCCCTTAAGTGGACTTCCCCATTACCACATTGATATTATAGGCTAAATTTAAAGAAATGGTTAGGATTTCGCCTTAGCAAGCAGGCGTACAGCCTCAGGATAGGCGATATGTTCCTGCTCTAAAACCCGTTCAGCAAGGGTTTTGGGGGTATCATCACCCAGGATAGGGACTTTCTTTTGCATAACTATAGGTCCGCTATCCATTTCCGGGACTACATAGTGGATCGTGCATCCGGCTTCTTTTTTGCCATCTGCTAGAGCCCGCTCATGGGTGTTGAGACCCTTATATTCGGGCAGCAGAGAAGGGTGAATGTTGATGATCTTATCGGGCCAGTGATTGATAAAATGGGGACTCAGAATACGCATAAATCCGGCCAGACAAATGAAGTCGATGGGGTAATCTTTCAGTGCCTCGAGCATAGCGCCTTCAAAACTCTGTTTTGTTTCGTAGTCTTTGTGAGAAACGGTGATGGTCGGGATGTTGGCTTTTTTCGCGCGCTCCAGTCCCTGAACATCCGGCTTGTTGGACAGGACAGCAGCGATTTGCGCCGGGTAGTTTTCGTCTTTGCAGGCATCGATGAGTGATTGCAGATTGCTGCCTCGTCCTGAAATAAATACGGCCAAGTTAAGCTTGTTTTCACTCATGGTTATATCAGAAATTCTTTTTGATTAAGGATGGTTATTTGCGGCTCCGACCCGTTTCGTTTTTTAATTTCGCCGAGCGTGTAAACGGTTTCGTTTTGGCTTTCTAAAACCTCTTTTAGCTTGTCGGCGTGTTCAGGATGGCAAATTACAATCATGCCAATACCGCAATTGAGCGTGCCGGCCATATCTTCTGGGCTGAGATTGCCGACTTCCAGCAGCCATCTAAATATGGCAGGGAGGGGCCAGCTTGCAGCATCAATTTCGGCGGTAACATTTTCAGATAGCGCCCGCGGAATATTTTCGAAAAAGCCACCACCGGTGATATGGGCCATGCCTTTGATGACGGGTTTGCCTTCTTTGTTCTTTTCCTTCAGCGCCGCTAGAATTGATTTAACATAAATTCTAGTTGGGGTCAGGAGATGATCGCTAAGGGCTAAAGATTCTAGCCCTTCAAGTGCAGGTTTTTCTGCATCTTCAAACGGTGCCGGGGCTTCATAATTGAACCCTTGGGTGCTTTCGACCAGTTTACGGACCAAAGAAAAGCCGTTGGAATGCAGGCCGCTGGAGGCCAGTCCCAAAATGACATCCCCTTCCTCTATGGTTTCGCCGGTGATCATCTGTTCGCGCTCGACCGCTCCGACCGTAAAGCCGGCCAGATCATAATCGCCCGGTGCATAAAGCCCCGGCATTTCAGCTGTTTCGCCGCCGATCAGCCCGCACCCGGCCTGCGTGCAGCCTTCGGCCACGCCTTTGATAACGGCTTCGGCCACATCGTTTTCAAGCTTGCCGGTGGCAAAATAATCAAGGAAAAACAAGGGTTCAGCGCCCTGCACAATCACGTCATTAACGCACATGGCCACGCAATCAATGCCGATGGTGTCATGTTTGTTTGAGTTGATGGCTATTTTGATTTTGGTGCCAACGCCGTCGGTGCCTGAGACCAGGACCGGGTCCTTGTAGCCGGTTTCTTTCAGGTCAAATAGCGCACCGAAACCGCCAATGCCGGACATGACCCCCTTGCGGTGGGTCTCCTTGATATGGGGTTTGATCCGCTCGACCAACTCGGCGGCCTCGTCGATATCCACTCCGGCGTCTTTATAAGCACTGTCTTTACTTTGCATCTTGGCTCTTTGCAGTTTATAACCTTGGTTATGGCCATACTCTATAAGCATTTTAGACCCCTCCGTACAGTCTTTTACGTGTTTTTCACGTGTTTTTGTCTGTGCATGCCTTTTGAGGCCCGGGCAGATAGCGCTCTTTTCACCATTACTGACGTTAAAGTTGATGTTACGGCTGAGAATTCAGCCGTAGCAAGGGAGCAGGCTTTTGCCAAAGCGCAGAGCGATGCGTTTTCCAAATTAGCCGGGCGCATGATGTCGGAAGGTGAGATCGGTAAGTTCACTTTGCCTGATACCCAGACAATCTCGACAATGATAAAAGATTTTGAGGTGACGCAGGAGCAGCTTTCCAGCGTGCGCTATATCGGCACTTATACGTTTAGTTTTAATGATAAAAACGTGCGCCGGTTCTTTTCGGGACAGGGGGTTCGCTATACGGATGTCGGTAGCCGTCCCGTTTTGGCGTTGCCGTTTTACGAGCGTGATAACGGACCGGTTTTATGGTCGCATCAAAATGACTGGATGCGCGCCTGGAACCACGCCGGTAATCTTGGCGGGCTGGTGCCGATTGTTGTGCCGATTGGTGATCTGATGGATGTTGCCGATATTAATGACGATGAAGCTCTGAACTATGATGAGAGAAAACTTCAGAGTTTATTGCGTCGTTATGATGCGGGTGAGGCGGCGATCTTATTTGCTGTGCCGGATCATAGTTTGCTGGTGGCAGGTGATCAGGATAGCGCTATCGGCAGCCTTATGATTCAGATCTACCGTACTGATCGCGCCGGGCCCGAAGCAGTTCAGAATATTACGGTGGATGCAAAGGGCGGTGAGACCAAGAAGGTGTTATTTGCCCGTGCCACCAAAAAAGTGCACAAGGCATTGCAGAAAAACTGGAAAGAAAAAACAATTGTCAGTCCATCCAATGGCAATCGTTTGCAGGTGCGAGTTCATTTTGAAGGTTTAGAGCAATGGGCAGCGACACAGACGGCCCTGGAGCGGGTTTATGGTGTCAGTGAAATTGTGTTGCAATCACTGTCGCCGAAAGAGGCGCGGGTTGATTTGGTGTTTCAGGGTTCTGAAAGTCGTTTAAGGTTAGCTTTAGCCCAAGCCGATATGACGTTGTCAAAGCCGCAGATCAATCCGGCCAGTTTTGGTTATGGTGGTGGCGAAGGCTTGGTTTACGAGTTGTACCTCAACCGTTTTAGAGGCGGTCTTTAGAGTTCATTTATCGAGGGGTTTGTCATGAGCGCACGCAATCATTTTATTTTCTGGAGTGCGGCTTTCGCCGGTTTTATCATGCTGGTATGGCTGTTTAAGGGTATGTTGCTTCCTTTCGTACTAGGTATCGCTGTCGCTTATCTTCTCAATCCAATCGTGAACAAGCTCGGTGGGGTTGGTTTGGCGCGCGGCCCGGCGGCGTTGGCGATCCTGTTCACGTTTTTTCTGGTTATCGGCGGTTTGATGGTTGCCGTTGCGCCGGTTGCTTATAATGAACTGCTTCAGCTTTCCAAGGACATTCCCGGCTATGCGGATAGAATAGGCGTGTTGATCGAGCCGTTGTCACGATGGGTGCAGGATTTAATCGGGCAGCGCAATGGCGAGGAATTGCAGGCCATTGTCGGGCGACATGCGGGTTCCGCTTTTGGTGTTGCGGGTAAGCTTGTTGGCGGCCTTGCCGCAGGCGGGCAGGCGGTGGTTGATGTTATTTCGCTTGTGGTTATCATGCCGATCGTGGCTTATTTCATGATGAAGGAATGGCCGAAGATCACAAATTGGGCGCAGGATCTCATGCCGCGCCATTCGGAGAAGACGATTATGGGACTGTTAAAGGAAATTGATAAAAAGATCGCTGGATTTGTGCGCGGGCAAATTAGTGTCGCGTTTATTTTAGCGGTTGTTTATGCCGTTGGTTTGTCTCTGGCGGGATTAAAATATGGGTTTTTGATTGGGCTGAGCGCCGGTTTTCTTTCGGTTATTCCGATGGTCGGCTCGGCAATTGGTCTGGTGGTCAGTGTCGGTGTGGCGTGTTTTCAATGGCTTCCCGATGGTGAATGGATACGTGTTGCTGTGGTAGCGGGGATTTTTATTACTGGGCAAATTGTCGAAGGCAATTTCCTGACGCCGAAGCTTGTGGGCGACAGTGTGGGATTGCATCCGCTCTGGGTGTTCTTTGCTCTGCTGGCTGGTGGTTCTTTGTTTGGTATTTTGGGTATGTTTTTGGCGGTGCCGGTGGCGGCGATAGCGGGCGTGTTGCTGGCTTTTGGTATCGCGCAGTATAAGGCCAGCGCTTATTATAAAAGCTCTAAAGTAGGAAAAAAGAAAGAAGCATGAGGGCTGCGCAGCAAATACCATTTGATCTTCAGCACAGAACGGCGCTTGGTCGTGAAGACTTTCTGATTGCGCCCAGCAATGAGGCGGCCTCGATGTGGGTGGACCGTTGGCCGAACTGGCCTGCACCACTATTGATTTTGAGTGGTCCGGCATCGAGTGGCAAAAGCCATTTGGCGGCGGTGTGGCAGGAGTTGGCCGGGGCCGAAAATGTAAGGCCGGAAATGTTACTTTCAAAAACTGCTGAACAGATTGCGCAGGCGGGCGAGCATATCGTAATTGACAGCGTTGATCCGTGGTTAGGGGAACGCGCGGCGGAAACCACCTTGTTTCATCTTTATAATATTTTGAAGGAAGAGCAGCGGAGTTTGCTGGTGACGATGCGGATGGCACCGTCACATACCGATTTTGCAATTGCTGATCTGGCGTCACGCTGGCGGGCGGCACCGGTGGCGGTGATTGATGCGCCCGATGATATGTTGCTGGCGTCTGTTTTGATCAAATTGTTTGGCGACCGTCAGCTCATCGTCGGCAATGATGTTATTCAGTATGTCCTGCCGCGTATGGAGCGTTCCTTTAGTGCTGCGCATGATATTGTCACGTTGGCCGACAGGCTGGCACTGGCGGAAAAACGCCGTATCTCTGTGCCACTCATGCGTCGGGTGTTGGTGGAGTTGCAGGAAGCGGCTTAAGTCCAGCGCGCCGGCGTTGCGGGGGCGTTATAATCAATAGATTCCTGGAAATCGGTAAGCTCGCCTTCGGCTGGCTGGATATCAGCCCAGTTTTCGCAAGTGACGGACAGCACACTTAACGTGCCGGGTTTGTAGCCTTGGGAGAGTTTGGCCAATAAAGAAGCGCTGCCTGTTCCGGCCAATAGCGCAGTTAATTCATAAACGCCGGGGACGTGGCCGACGAGCAGGATATTTGTGTGCTCATTATCTTGTTGTTGGAGGTGATGGAGTAAATCTCCTGCGCCGCCATTGTAAATATCATCGGGGAATTCGGTAGGAATATCACCCAGAGATTCCAAAACGCCCGCGAGTGTTTCACGGGTGCGCGTGACGGGAGAACATAAAATTGCATCCGGCTTGTAATTTTTGTGGGCCATCAGTTTCCCGAGAGCCTGTGCATCAGCCAAGCCGTTGGGTGTGAGCTTGCGTGACTTGTCATCGCCGCCTTCAGCGGGCAGGGTTTGAGCGTGGCGAATGATGTATAATTGTTTCATATTCAAATATTATTCGTGCACACCGGTATCGCCGGTGACTTTAAATTTCGTGATATTAGAATCTTTGAGGCCGATCGCCAAGCCTCCCTTTTTCAAGGCCAGTGCGTCTTCACCAAAAACCTCGCGCCGCCAGCCTTTGAGGGCCGGAACGTCGGCATTGTCATCCATGGCAATCGCTTCGATATCTTCTTTTGACGCTACGAGCTTGGCGGCGACTTCGCTTTCGGCGCATTTTACTTTAAGCAGCATACGCAATATATCGGCAGTGGCGGCGGCTTGTGGCTGTAGCGGTTGTTTTTTGATCGGAACCGGCATGTCGGCTTTGGGGGTGGCGAGACCTTTTTTTATGCATTCAAGAACGGCCTTGCCGCTGGGCTTGTCGGCCATGTCACCGGGAATATTGCGGATCTTTTTAAGGCCCTTGGCATCTGTTGGGGCCTGCGCGGCTAGATCAGTCATGGTGTCATCGCGCATCAGCCAGGCGCGAGGAATATCTTTTTCCTGCGCACGTCGTTCGCGCCATGCTGCCACTTCACGCAACACCGCCAGCATTTTTGGTTTCGGTGATTTTACTTTGACGCGTTTCCAGGATTCTTCGGGAATATTTTGATACGTGCGCGGGTCTTCTAAAATGGCTTCTTCCTCGAACACCCAGGAGGTACGGCCGCGCTCTTCCAGCTTTGCAGCGAGATGAAGATAAATATCACGTAGATGGGTGACATCGCCGAGTGCGTAATCAATTTGTTTTTGGCTTAAGGGGCGGCGTGACCAGTCAGTGAACTGGGAGCTTTTATCAAGCTGAGTATTTACAATATTGCGTACCAGCGATTCATAGCCGACAGAATCGCCATAGCCGCAAACCATGGCTGCGATCTGGGTGTCAAAAAACGGATGTACGACTTTGCCCATAAGTTCATAGAAAATCTCAAGATCCTGCCGGGCCGCATGAAGCACTTTCAAAATATCGGGATTGAGCAGCAGGTCAAAAAGCGGCGTCATGTCCAGATCACCCTCTATCGGGTCGATGGCGTAAGCCTCCTGGCCCGGGCCGCTGACCTGAATGAGGCAGAGCTTGGGGTAATAGGTCTTGTCCCGTAGAAATTCCGTATCGACAGTGATAAAATCGCACTGCGAAAGATTTTCACATATTTCATTCAATCGTTGATTATCAGTAATGAGTGGCATATTGTCTTTCTGGCCCAAGGCTATAGATACTAAACGAATGATACTACAAGGGAAAAGAGACGAATGCACGCCTATAGATCACATAATTGCGGGGAATTGCGCAAAGACCATATCGGAGAGACAGTGCGCCTGTCGGGCTGGATACATCGTATGCGCGACCATGGTGGGGTTTTGTTCATTGATCTGCGTGATAGTTTTGGCCTGACGCAATGTGTGATTGATGAAGGCTCACCGCTGATTGATCAGGTGAATAAATGGCGGGTGGAGTCGGTGATTACCATTAATGGTCAGGTGCGTGAGCGCCCCGGCGACACAGTCAATGCCAAAATGTCGACCGGTGAGATTGAAATATATATCGATGAAACTGAATTGTTGTCTGCTGCCGATGTAGTGCCGTTTCAGGTGGCCGAGGATGATGGGGCGGGCGAAGAAATTCGTTTGCGGTACCGTTATCTCGATTTGCGCCGCGAAAAGATGCAAAATAATATCCGCCTGCGCAATGATGTGATTACTTCTATCCGTGAGCGCATGCGCGATCAGGGCTTTCAGGAATTTCAAACACCGATTTTGACGGCGAGTTCGCCCGAAGGTGCGCGTGATTTTCTAGTTCCTTCGCGTTTGCATCCGGGCAAGTTTTACGCTCTGCCGCAGGCGCCACAGCAGTTTAAACAGCTTTTGATGATGAGCGGTTTTGATCGCTACTTCCAGATTGCACCATGTTTTCGTGACGAAGATTCGCGGGCTGATCGCTCACCCGGTGAGTTTTACCAGCTCGATATGGAGATGAGCTTTGTCACGCAGGATGATGTGTTTGGCGTGATTGAGCCGGTGATGGCAGGGTTGTTTGAAGAGTTCGCCGGTTTTGCCGGTGAAAAACGCAAGATTGCGCAAACGCCGTTTCCACGTATTCCTTATAAAGAGGCGATGTTAAAATACGGGTCCGATAAACCGGATCTGCGTAACCCGCTGGAGATTGTTGATGTTACTGAGGTCTTTGCGCGTGACGATGTAGAATTTAATGCGTTTAAAGGTGTGATTAAAAAAGGCGGTGTGGTGCGGGCTATTCGTGCGCCGAAAGTTGGTGATCAACCGCGCAGTTTCTTTGATAAACTTAATAGCTGGGCGCAAAGCGAAGGCGCGCCGGGTCTTGGTTATATCCTGTTTGAAGGCGGTGAGGGCAAAGGCCCGATTGCTAAATTTGTGCCGGCGGAAGCGCAGGCGCAGCTCAAGGAAACAGCCGGGCTGGAAGATGGTGATGCGGTGTTCTTTGTTTGTAACAAGGAACATGACGCGGCCAAAATGGCCGGGCTGGCGCGTGATAAAATCTGCGATGATCTGCCGGAAGGGCATGAAAACGCGCGTGAAATCGGTGTGTTTAAATTCTGCTGGATTGTTGATTTCCCGATGTATGAATTTGATGAAAAAACGCAAAAGATTGAATTTTCACACAACCCGTTTTCAATGCCGCAAGGTGGGATGGATGATCTGGAGAACAAAGACCCGCTCGATATTCTCGCCTGGCAGTATGACATCGTTTGTAACGGCGTGGAGCTGTCATCCGGCGCGATTAGAAACCACCGCCCTGACATCATGGAAAAGGCCTTTGATATTGCCGGCTATGATAAAGCCGTTCTCGAAGAAAAATTCGGCGGCATGTTATCGGCTATGAAGTTTGGCGCTCCGCCACACGGGGGCATTGCGCCGGGCATTGACCGTATTGTCATGTTGCTGGCCGATGAGCCAAGCATTCGCGAGGTGATTGCGTTTCCGATGAACGGGCAGGCTGAGGATCTTATGATGAGCGCGCCCGGTGAAGCCGATGTCGAGCATCTCAAAGAGCTTCATATCAAACTGAATTTACCCAAAGCTAAAGTTGCGGGCGAAGAAGCGGCTTGAGATGGAAAGTGAAGTTATTGATAGATTTGAACACTTAATAGAAAAAGGTAAGGCAATAATAGCGGCATTTCCGCGTGATGAATATGGGCTTAACTATTGGTCTGAAGACGTGAATGTTCCTAACATTCAATCATGGATACAATCATCGGCAAATTTAATTAGCATAGTTGCTCCTTCTGATAGGCCTATATTTGCAAGTTTAAATAATGTTATAAATGATCAAAATTATGTGACCGGAACCAGCGTTCCCGGCCATACGGTGCAGAAAATTCAGGGTTTGCTCGAAGCTACATATGAAGAGATGAAGCTTGGGTTTTTTAAGAAGCTTGAATATATCGTTGTTGCTGAAACTCTAGACGATTTTTTGGACCATGCTGTAAAATTTCATAAAAGTAACAAAAAAATTGAGGCGGCTGTGCTTTCCAGCATTGTTCTGGAAGACTCTGTAAAAAAAATTGCAAAAAAGAATGATGTAGATGGAAAAGGGAAATCCTTGGATGAGTTGATAGATGACTTAGTCAAGAATGAAGTTTTGACAGGTGTTAAAGGAAAAAGAGTGAAAGGTATATGTGGAGTTAGAAATCATGCTCTTCATGCAGAGTGGGATGAATTCGATATTAAAGATGTTGGGGAGCAGATTAAGGGCGTTCAGAATCTGATAGAGGAATTCTTGTAAGCAAATCAAAAGGTCAAAGAAGCGGCCTAGGTATCTCTTATAAAGAGAAGCCCGGTGCATGAGGGGGGATTCACACACCGGGCTTTGGGGGTTTGCCTGTCTTTGGGTTCACGGTTAGGGAGGGGGCGACAGGCATGAAAACTTTTTACATGTTCTTGTTCACTTCCTTGCTTTTATGCAGCGCCGCATCAGCCTGACAAAAAATATCTTCGGCTGTGTCTTCGGGGCCGTAGCTTTTTAGGCCCAGTGAGGCACTGATACAAATTTCGCTACCCTGCCAGATAAAGGATAAGTTATTGAGCCGTAGCGCCAGTTTTTGCGCGCGCTCCAGCGTCACTTCTTTTTCCGCATTGGGAAAAAGCAGCACAAATTCATCACCGCCGATAAAGGCGCCGATATCCATGGCCCGGATTTCATTTTTAAGTGCGCGCGCGACGAGCTTTAAACAGGTATCACCAGCGTCCTGGTCATAGAGGTGATTGATGTTTTTAAGGTTGTCGATATCAAGAAGAACCAGCAGCCCACCTTTGTTATGGCCTCTGGCTGTGCGGTCCAGCTCGCGAATAAAGGCGTGAAAGAATCCGCGTCGGTTCATCAGCCCCGTCAGTGCATCGGTCGTTGCAACGCCTTCAAGTTCTTCGATGTGGTCGCTTTGCTGTATAATTTTCTTCTCGGCGCGTTCAATCATGTGCCTGGCATTGTTAAGGACGGTTACCGCGCTGCTGACGGTGCGCTTCAGACCGTCTTTTTCCTGATGGCCGCGCTCAAGCAAATCAAAAATATCATGGGCGCCATTGACGAAGTTTTCCTGACGCGTCAGCTCTAACCCGCCTTTATACAGGCGCGGCGCATTCATATTGTTCTTGTCCTTGCGCAGGGCTTTGGGCAGAAGCGAAAATCGTAATTTACGACCGGCCTCGTTGCGCTGGATATAATCCGTTGTCATGAACACTCCTCCTCCAGTGTGGCCTTACGGCAAAATTGTTGTTTGTATTAATAACATTGCGAAGAGCGTGCCAGTTTTAATAATTAAAGATTATTTATATAAAACAGTATGTTATAGGGTTTCCGTTGATGTTTTTTGGGAGTCTAGCGCTTTAAAATTATGGTAACCTAGGAGAAATTTTCCCCTATGCTCCGGTAGATTTTTCCGCTTTCTCAGACCTTGCCGATCCGCTATGATCAAGAGCCGTATAATACAAAACAAAAAAGCACTTCATGAACAAATCTCACAAGAATTTCTGTAGGCATCATGGTGGATATTTAGGGGTTATACTTTGCTTTTTCCTCGTGGCATTTAGTATCTGTGCACCCTCTCCAGGATTGGCGACGAAGCCTGCCAATCCTGTAAGGGAGGATCTGGCACTGGCGGCCGGGCTTGTGCCGCATAAAGCTCTATATGATATCAAATTGATTTCAACCCGCAGCGGCGCCCAGATCATCAATATCAGCGGTCAGATGTTTTATGACTGGAAGCCGGCTTGCGATGCCTGGATTTCCAACCACCGCTTTAATTTATTCTATGAATATTCAGACAGCCCGCCCATGCGCATTACCAGCGATTTTTCGACCTATGAAACTTTTGACGGTAATACGATGAATTTTACCTCACAAAGAAAGCGCGACGGCAGGCTTTTTGAGGAACTGCGCGGCCAGGCTTTGCGTGGCGATGATAATGCAGGAGAAGCCGTTTATACTATTCCCAAAGACCTTGAATTTGAGCTTTCGGACGGCACACTTTTCCCCATGGGGCATACGCTGGCGGTTCTTTCGAACATTAAACAGGGTAAGAAGTTTTTTAAATCGGCCATTTTTGATGGTAGCGATGAAGAGGGTCCTGTCGAAATCAATGTTTTCATCGGAAAGCCTCAGGAAGCGTTAGATATAGAGGACTCTTCTGATCTGGATTCTACTTTGCTGAATACGCCTGCGCGGCGGATTCGTCTGGCATTTTTCCCGTTGAACAAGCCATCCGAGACATCTGATTACGAAATGGCACTGACTTTTCACGAAAATGGCGTCATTCGTGATATGATTGTTGAATATGATGATTTTACATTGTCTCAGAATTTGGTGGCTCTGGAGAAACTGGATGCCTCTTGTGAAGGCGAGACTGCTGAAGAATAGGGCTTATTCCGTGGTTTGTATTTGAGTTAGGGCAAAATGAACAAGACCGTATTAATTGTTGAAGACAATGAACTGAACATGAAGCTTTTCCATGATCTTTTGGAGGCACATGGCATTGATACCGTTGAAACCAATGATGGGACGAAAGTTCTTGATATAGCGCGTGAGCATAAGCCGGATTTAATTTTGATGGATATTCAACTTCCGGAAGTTTCGGGGCTTGATGTAACCAAGTGGTTGAAAGAGGATGAAGCACTTCGGGATATTCCGGTTATTGCTGTGACGGCTTTTGCCATGAAGGGCGATGAGCAGAAAATCCGTGAGGGTGGTTGTGAGGATTATATTTCCAAGCCGATATCCGTATCGCGTTTTATGGAGATTATAGAGAAATATTTAGGGTCAGATTAGGGGGGTAGTTTATGTCGGCACGCGTGCTGGTCGTTGATGATATTTTGCCCAATGTGAAGCTTTTGGAAGCAAAGCTGAGCAGTGAGTATTACGAGGTATTGACGGCAACAAATGGTGAGGAGGCGTTGGATAAAGCGGAGAATGAAAGTCCGGATATCATTCTGCTTGATGTCATGATGCCCGGTATGGACGGCTTTGAGGTTTGTCGAAGGATCAAAGCCAACCCTGATATCGCCCATATTCCGATTGTAATGGTCACGGCGCTGACCGATGCCGAAGACAAGGTGCGCGGACTTGAATCTGGCGCCGATGATTTTCTCAGCAAGCCGATCAATGATACCGCTTTGATGGCTCGTGTACGCTCGTTGGTGCGGTTAAAAATGTCACTGGATGAATGGCGCATTCGTGAAAATACCGCCAATCAGCTGGGTGTTGTTGGTGAGGCGTCAAATGTGATGACCGAGCCGGTTGAGGGCGCGCGCGTGCTGGTGGTTGAAGATAAGGATTTTGAGAAGAAGAAGGTTGAGGAAACGCTGGCGCAGGACCATGACATTGTCATGAGTGCGCAAAGTGGTGCCAGGGCTATAGAGCTTGCTTCGGCACATGATTTTGATTTGATGATTGTGAGCCTTAATCTCGATGATGAGGATGGGTTGCGTTTATGTTCTCATCTAAAATCCAATGAGAAGACGCGGGGCCTGCCGATCCTCATGATAGGTGAAATTGATGATATGTCGCGCATCGCGCATGGCCTGGAGATTGGCGCGCATGATTATATTTTGCGTCCCGTTGATCGCAATGAGCTGATTGCGCGCGTGCGAACACAGATACGGCGCAAGCGTTTTCAGGAGCGGTTGCGCTCGACCTATGAGATCAGTCTGTCGATGGCGTTGACCGATCCTTTGACGGGTCTTTACAATCGTCGTTATCTGGAAGTTCATATGCAAAAATTGCTGCAGAAAAATCAGACCAGCAAAAAATCCCTTGGTGTTTTGCTGGTTGATATCGACCATTTCAAACAGGTCAATGATACGCATGGCCATGTGGTTGGTGATGAAGTTCTAAAGATTTTTGCCGAAAGATTGACGGCCAACTTACGGAGCTTTGACCTTGTCGCCCGCATCGGCGGTGAGGAATTTGTTGTAATCTTACCCGATGTTAGTGAGCAAAGAGCTTACATGGTGGCCGAGCGTTTGCGTTGTTCTATTTCCGAGGTGCCAATCCCTTGCGGTGTTCCCGAAGGGGCATTGAATATTAATACCTCTGTTGGCGGCGCAATTATTGATCACGGTGAACATACTACGGAAGAGGTTATGGCGCGGGCTGATAAATGCCTTTACGAGGCCAAGGAAGGCGGGCGTAACTGTACCGTGTTCGAAGGGGTCGGTAAGCTGGATCCTGCGCAGTATAAATCGGAAGAGCGCCAGGCGATTGAGTAGGGTGACTATAGCAGAGAGAGCATTATCTAGTTCTTTTTGGCGGGCGGCATTTTCTTTTCTTCAAACTCAACATGTGCGCCTTTTTTGCCCGTTTCAGGGTTTGTGGCCCAAGGGTCATACTTCTTTTTCTTGATTTTATATTCAGCCTTGGTGCTGCGGCTGGCATAGTAGCGGTAGCCCGTCCCAGCGGTGCTTTCCAGCCTGACCTTAATTTTCGAGCTCTTTTTAGCCATTTTTACTGTGTTCCTGTTTCAAAGAGGGGCTTTATGCCGGGTTTTAGGGGGTTTGTCAAGTATTTAGCTTTTATGGTGTTTTTCTACGTTTCTTTTGATTTGCGATGTTTTTTTAACTTTTTATCCTGTGCTTCCCATTCTTGGTATGTCTCGCCAATGTCCCCATATCCTTTAAGTCCTTTAGAGTGATTTGCCCGAAAACGTGTTGCTCGGGTGTTTTGCGGCGGATAATTTTTGAAAAACATGGAATAGATAATCAAAAAACCAATATTGACAAAAATGACACAGGCTGCGATTTGGGTGTACCCAAAGAAGTGAAGAGCAGTAGCTAATAATAAAAGAGTAACAATAGCAAGAATAGCTAGTCTGTGCCTTTTTTTTGTCATTTGTTTATGCCGTTTTCTTTTTCGTAGATTTTTTCTTCGTAGTTTTCTTCTTTGTGGTTTTCTTTTTTGCCGCCTTCTTTTTAGCGGGCGCCTTTTTCTTGTCATCTTTGCCACCGCTCTCGGCTTTTGCTGCCTTCGCGGCTTCGCGTACGGCTCTGCGCTCTGCGCCATCAGCGATCAGGACAACGGCGCGGTTGATGCCGACATCCATCACATCATCGCCATCTGATTTGCGGATCGAGGTATAGACGCCGTCATGCAGCAGAAACGGTCCGAAACGGCCGATCCCGGCCTGAATCGTTTTTTTGGTTTCCGGGTGCTCGCCGATATCGCGCGGCAGAGATAATAGTTTGAGAGCAGATTCCAATGTGACCTCAGCAAGTGGCACGCCCTTTGGAACGCCTTGTCGTTTTGGTTTGGGTGCTGTCGGTTTTTTTGGTTTTTTTGGCGCTTTCTTGCCATCGGCTTTGGCCAGTTTTTTTGCTTCTTCCCATTCTTTAATTTCGGCATCATAAGTGGCCATATCCGGTTCGGTTTCCGGCGGCAGATCTATTTGAACGTAAGGACCGTAAGGACCACGGCGCATGGTGACAGAGCGGCCGGTCTCTGGGTCTTTGCCGAGAACTTTTGGCTCATTCGCCAGTGAGGCGCCTTCTTCGTCTTCATCGCCGGGAAGAGCCAGCGGTTTGGTGAATTTACAATCGGGGTAATTCGAGCAGCCGATAAAAGCACCAAACTTGCCGAGCTTTAATCCCAGACGCCCTTCGCGTTTGGCTTCTACGCAGGCCAGGCATTTGCGCGGATCTTTGCCATCTTCTTGCTCGACGAAGAAATGCGGGGCAAGTTCTTCGTCGAGATGATCAATGACTTGCGTAATGGTAAGGTCTTTGGCGCCGTCAACGGCTTCTTTGAAATCAACCCAGAATAAACGCAACGCTTCTTTCCACACAACATGGCCGGTGGATATGGCATCGAGTTCCTCTTCGAGGTTGGCGGTGAAATCGTAATCAACATAGCGGGTGAAGAATTTACTGAGGAATGTTGTGACGATGCGGCCACGGTCTTCGGGTACAAAACGGCGTTTGTCCAGGACCACATAATTGCGATCTCGCAGAACCTGGAGGATAGAAGCGTAAGTTGATGGGCGGCCAATGCCAAGCTCTTCCATGCGTTTGACCAGTGTGGCCTCGCTATAGCGCGGTGGCGGCTGGGTGAAATGCTGGTTCGGGGTGATCTCGACAAGTTTTGTATTATCGCCTTCGTTCATCGGCGGCAGACGGCGGTCTTTTTCGTCCTCGCTGCCATCATCATTGTCATCCGTGTCTTCGTGATACAGCGTCAGAAAACCGTCAAAAGCGACAACGGAACCATTGGCACGCAAGATGGCATCATCGGTGCCATCGGAAATATCGACCTTCATCTGGTCAAGCAGCGCGTTTTCCATCTGGCAGGCAATCGTGCGTTTCCAGATAAGATCATAAAGCCGCCACTGGTCGTTGTCGATTTTCCCTTTGATCTGCGCCGGTGTGCGGACCATATGTGTCGGGCGGATGGCTTCGTGTGCTTCCTGTGCATTTTTGGCTTTGGATTTATAACGCCGCGCTTCATCGGGCAGATATTTATCACCGTAATCATTGCCGATAACCTCGCGGGCTTCTTTCAGCGCGTCATCGGATAATGTCGTGCCGTCCGTTCTCATATAAGTGATGAGGGCTACGTTTTCGCCGCCAATAGAAACACCCTCATACAATTTCTGCGCTGTGCGCATGGTGTTCTGTGCGCTGAAACCCAATTTACGCGAAGCCTCCATTTGCAGGCTCGAGGTAATGAAAGGCGGAGCCGGGCTGCGCTTCACCTGCTTCTTTTCAATTTTTTGAACAGAAAGATTTTTGTGCTCGATACGCTCGACGGCCTTGGTTGCATCGTCCTCGCTGCCGATATCAAATTTATCGAGCTTGTTGCCGGCCAGATGCGTCAGGCGTGCGTTAAACGGTTTTCCGTCCGCAGTGTGCATCCGTGTGGTGATGCTCCAATATTCCCGAGGGTTGAATTTTTCAATCTCTGATTCGCGTTCACAAATCAGGCGCAGTGCAACGGATTGCACGCGACCGGCAGAGCGCGAGCCGGGAAGTTTACGCCAGAGAACGGGTGAGATATTAAAGCCAACCAGATAATCGAGAGCGCGGCGGGCAAGATAGGACTCAACCAGATGTACGTCCAGTTCGCGGGCGTGATCGAACGCTTCTGTTACTGCCTTTTTGGTAATCTCGCTGAAGGAGACGCGGCGGATGTCTTTGCCCTCGAGTAGTTTGTCTTCGTTCAGCATTTCCTGGATGTGCCAGGAAATCGCTTCGCCTTCTCTGTCGGGGTCAGTCGCCAGCCACAGGGTTTTGGCTTTCTTGACGGCTTTTTTAATTTCCTTGATGTGTTTGTCGGAACGCTCGCCCTGTTGCCACTTCATGGCAAAGTCCTCATCGGGCAGGACTGAGCCGTCCTTGTTCACAAGGTCGCGGATATGCCCATACGAAGCGAGGACTTCGTAATCGGAGCCAAGATATTTGCCGATCGTTTTGATCTTGGCTGGTGATTCCACAATGACAACGTTATCGGTCATTTTTCTTAAGCTTCCACAGGTGGCTGGAACTTGTATTCTTTTACGGTTCCAGATTCAATTTCAACAATTGTATTGCCAGTCCAGTTTTTACCCCGACGCCCCATGCGGCTGTCATAGGTTTCGCCATCAAAATTTGTTTGGGTCTTTTCGCTGGTGAATGTCTCATCTGTCATCGATTTCATATTCACGACTGATTTAAGGTGCCCATCCATTTCACAAAGAACAATCATCATAACGCCGCAATTCTTACAAAGTGTAAAATCTGATGTTCCGCCTTCATAACGGTAATAGCTAACTTGATCGTTGTCTTTTATATACAGCCTTGCTTCACCTTCAGGGTCGGACGTCCATTTTGCCCCATTCTTGGTACAAACGCTGCATTGGCATTCGCGCGGCACAAAAAATGACTCACCATTATTCGTATGGAGCTCTACACGCATATTCCCGCAATGGCAGTTGCCTTTGAAAACATTGGAATATTCGGCACTCATTTTTATTCTTCCTTCAAACTAATTCTGTTTCCTGCGTGGCGCTGGATACGGCCTGCCAACTCTAAATCGAGCAGGATTGTTTGCACCACAGGAATAGTCAATTGACAGGTTCGGATCAATTCGTCAACCGCTAGTGGTGCAAAAGATAAATGCGAGATGATTTTTTCCTGCGCATTTTCGGGGGGCTCGACCGTCTCGAAGGCTTCGGGAATAAAGGCTTCCCTGTCAAATTCAGGCTCGCGCAAAGTGGTGCCGGAAAAATTACTCATGACTTCCAGAACGTCTTTCGCATAACGCACTAAAGTCGCGCCATCACGGATGAGATGATTCGGCCCCTGCGCCCGCGGGTCGAGCGGGTGGCCCGGCACGGCATAAACGTCGCGCCCCTGCTCACCGGCAAGCCGTGCGGTGATCAGTGAGCCTGAGCGCATGGTGGCCTCGACAACAATCGTGCCTTTGGACAGGCCGGAGACAATGCGGTTGCGGCGTGGGAAGCTTTGGGCAAAGGGTTTTTGGCCCAATGGGCTTTCGGCGATGATGAGGCCCTCGTCTTTGATCTGGTCGTAAAGCCGGGCGTTTTCTTCCGGGTAAATGACATCAATACCGCCGGCAACAACCGCAATCGTGCCGGTTTGTAGCGCGCCTTTATGGGCGCTGGTGTCGATACCGCGCGCCAGGCCCGAAGCCACCACTTGTCCGGCGGCGCCCAGTTCGCGTGCTAGTTTTTCGGCGAACTTCTTGCCGTTGAGGGAAGCATTGCGCGCGCCGACCATGGCGATGCAGGAGCGGTGCATGATTTCAGTTTTGCCGATCACACTTATTATAGGGGGTGCATCGGAGGTAGCGGCGAGGGCGAGGGGGTAATCTTCGCAGGCTGCCGTAATGATGCGGCCCTTGAGCTTGGCAAGCGCTTTGTATTCTTTTTCGATGGTTTTTTCGGGGGCAGGGGTGAGGGGCTTTTTACGGCCACCGCGTTTGGAAAGTTCGGGCAGGATTTTAATCGCTTCGGTTGCCGAGCCGTACGCTTCGACCAGACGGTAAAACGTCACCGGCCCGACATTATCGGTGCGCGACAGACGCAGCCAGGCCAGCTTCTCCGCTTCCGAGAGCTTTGACTGCGTACTTGCTTTGCTATCCATGAATCCGAGTTGCATTATTTCTCTTTCTTAAAACTAATTTTTGGTTCCTCGCCTTTTATGAGGCGTTTGATGTTGTCCTTATGTCGCCACCATATAAGGGCGGTTATAAGAAAAGCAACAAGGGCGGGTGTTTGTCCATATATAAAAAATGTCACAATCGGTGCAATGAGAACAGCGACCAGCGCCGAAAGTGAAGAGGTTTTTGAAATCAGCGCGGTTACGATCCACGCACCAATAGCAGCCAGTCCAGCCAAAGGTGTAGCTGCCAGAAAAATACCCAGCGCCGTGGCAACACCTTTTCCACCTTTGAATTTTAACCAGACGGGGAAGCAGTGGCCGATGACTGCAAAGAGGCCTATAGCAAGAATAATAGCATAGTGTTCATCGTTTCGAGGGGCGCTTGGTGATGTAGCTATAAAAGAAAGAACGCCAATAAAGATTGCCCCCTTTATTGCATCCAGGAATAAGGTGGCTAGGGCTAGGGGTTTACTTCCCGTTCGAAGAACATTTGTAGCACCGATATTGCCGGAGCCGATTTTTCTGATATCGCCATGACCACAAAGTTTAGCTAAGATTAAACCGAAAGGGATAGTGCCAATTAAGTAGGCCACTAATAAATACAAAAAAAATATTATTAACCCAGGAGGGCCTTCAACAGGTTCGGAAATTGACGCTGTCATAGTGCTGTACATTATTAACCACCAATCAGCATATCGAGCACGGCCATCCGTGTGGGGATGCCATTGGCGACCTGTTTGGCAATGAGGCTGCGCTCGGGGTCTTCGGCGAGTTCGTCAGAAATTTCAACGCCGCGGTTCATCGGCCCGGGGTGCATGACCACGGCTTTTGGTCCCGCCAGGTTTAATCGCTCCAGCGTTAAACCGAATTCATTGTGATAGGCCGCGTCATCGGGAATTTGTCCGGCTTCCATACGTTCTTTCTGAATGCGCAGGAGCATGACCGCATCGGCGCCGGGCAGACCGTCTTCGAGTGAAGTGAAAGTCTCCAGTCCTTCGACCGCGAATTTTTCAGGCATCAAAAATTCCGGTGCAACGATGCGCACATTCGCGCCCATCTTTTTGAGTAAGATTGCATTTGAATTGGCAACGCGGCTATGGGCGACGTCACCACAGATTGCCACGGTTAAATCTTCAAGCTTGCCGATCTCACGTTCCATCGTTAGCGCATCGAGCAAGCCTTGCGTTGGATGTTCGCGCCAGCTATCGCCGCCATTAATCACCGGGCAATCAACATGACCGGCGACAAAATTTGGCGCACCAAATTCGACATGGCGGATGATGATCGCATCCGGTTTCATCTGGTTTAGTGTCAGGATGGTATCGAGAAAACTTTCGTCTTTGCGCATGGCGCTGTTTTCGACCTGCCAATTCACGACATTGGCACCGAGACGTTTGGCGGCGATATCAAAAGAAATCAGCGTGCGGGTCGAGGGCTCAAAAAACAGCGTGATAATGATTTTGTCATCGAGCTTGTTATGGTCCCATTTACCGCTCTCTAGCGCTTTAGCGTAATAGGTGGCGCGATCCAGAATATCCCGGATTTCATCGGCGCTTAAATCTTCAATTCCCAATAAATGCTGCATAACGGCCCCTGATTTTTCTTATGAAGCCGATGAAGCAATAAAATTGAGACTCTGTCCAGAGGAATTTTTTTTTGCTATACTGGCCTTTCCTGCGTGTTACCGGTCCCGGGCACAACATCAAAGGTCATCGTTATGGAATTTTTAACCAATTTGCTTCATAAAATAAGGGGGCGCTCTGATGCAGATTTTCTGCTGTTGGACCAGCCGCTAGAGCCGCAAAAGGGCAAAATAAAGAAAGAGCCCCTTTTGGCCTTGAGTGACGGGCAATTGGTAATGGTGGTGGACCATATGTTTGATGATATCCCTAGCTGGGTCGAATGGGACCCGGATACGCAAATGGTGAGCATCACGCAAATGGGCGGCCGCGTAGATGAAATAAGAACGGCGATTAGTCGCAAATATGTCGAGACCCTGCTGGCGGCACGGAAGTTGCTTCTGGTCAGTAATAAGGAAGACGGGAAGATTATGCACTTTGTGCCCTTCCTCGTTAGAAAATAAGGTCTACGACATTTAATAAGGGTGTGTATTAGGAGACTATCGATGGATATCTGTAATGCTGATGTGGCAAAACTTGCCCCATGGCAGATCGTTATGGCAAGGCGTGCGCTTGGTATATTGGCCGCGCATGATGGAATCATCCCTGATGAGGGCATGATTTTTCCTGACGTGTTTAATTAATTGAAATTGCCCCCTGGGTTTTTACGGGGAATATTCGAAAGCTGCACAAACGGCACCCTTGTGAACTTTTTCTAAGGTATGCGCCTCTCCTGTTTTTGGATTATAAACCTTCAGATTGAGAAGGCTGCCTGGATGGAATCCTGTTACAGTTATATGAAATTCGTCTGTGATATATGGTGTGTAAGCTGAGTTTTTTGAGTGAAACCTTACGGCGTCGCCCCATTCAAAAAATTCTTCTTTGCAAGGTAAGTTTTTACGTTTTTTGTCTACCGGGGCACTGTCGAATGGTAGAAAGGCTTTATCAGTTTTATTGGCGTCGTCAAACGGATTTCCGCCCATATGTCTTGCTAGTTCAGCTATGAATCTCATTCTAAATAAATCCTGCAGTTTATTTTGATACGACTTGTGTACCAGAAATGAAAAGTTATGTCAAAGTAAATCCGTATTTATCTTAGAGCCTATGCCCCAATAACGCCGCTTTTTTTTAGTTCCAAGACCTCTTCGTCGCTTTGGCCGAGGAGGTCTTTTAATACTTCCTCCGTGTGCTGGCCAAGAACCGGTGGGGCGTTTTTATATTCCGTAGGCGTATCAGAAAGTTTCAGTGGGTTGCCGACCAACTTGAGGGGCTCTGGTGACGCGCTGTGGTCCATTTTAATTTGCATTTCGCGCGCGTGGATTTGTTCCATCTCAAAAACTTTATCGATGGTGTTGACGGGGCCACATGGCACATCAACTTTGCGCAGTCCATCAATCCAGTGCGCCGAAGTTTCGCCAATAATTTTTTCTTTAATAAGCGGGATAAGATCGCCGCGGTTTAAAACGCGCGCTTTGTTGGTCGAAAACTTTTCATCTTCGGCCCATTCAGGATGGCCAGAAAAATCACAAAACTTTTTAAACTGACCGTCATTGCCGATGGCCAAGACGATAAAACCATCAGATGCTTTGAAGGTATGGTAAGGGACGATGGTTGAATGGGCGTTGCCCATGCGCGGCGCGGCTGATCCGGACGTTAGATAATATTGCGCGAGGTTGGTCAGCGATGACAATGTGCAATCCAAAAGTGCTAGATCAACCAGTTGGCCTTTACTGTTTTCTTTGCGTGCGTGCAAAGCAGAAAGGATTCCGATCGTGGCATAAAGCCCGGTGATGAAGTCACTGAGCGCCACACCAGCTTTCATTGGCTCGCCATCGGGCTCTCCAGTGATCGCCATCAGCCCGCCCATGGCTTGTGCCAAATAATCATATCCTGGCTCTGTTGACAGCGGGCCCGTCTGGCCGAAGCCGGTGATGGAGCAATAAACAATGTGCGGATGTTTTTCTTTGATCTGTTCATAGCCGAGACCATATTTTTCGAGGCCGCCTTTTTTAAAATTCTGGATCAGCACATCAGACTTTTCCAAGAGTTTGTGAATGATCTCCTGGCCTTCTTCGGTTTTGATATCGATCGCTACAGATTTTTTATTGCGATTGGCAGAAAGATAGTAGGCACTTTCGCTTGTGTCGTTTCCATCTTTGTCTTTTAGAAAAGGTGGGCCCCAATAGCGTGTGTCGTCACCTTCGCCTGGCTTTTCGATTTTGATGATGTCTGCACCAAGGTCACCGAGAATTTGCGTGCAAACCGGCCCGGCCAAAACGCGGGAAAGATCGAGCACTCTGATATCTTTCAGGGCTCCCGTCATGGCAAGAGCACCGCTTTGATATCCCAGAATTGTAAGATGGCTGTGATCACAATGCCCAGTGCAAAACCAGGGCCGGCCGGAATGGAAAGCTTCTTAAGGTCCATCCCGACTTTAGAATTACCAACCGTACGAAGCACGATAGCCATGCCGTGCAAAAACCCTATAAAAGCTCCTATTGTCATAGCGACTAAAATAGCCTCTGGCCCCAACCAGACACCGGCGGCCCCTAAAAGCTTAACGTCACCCAGGCCGAGCGTGTCTTGCTTGTAATAAGCGTTGGCAGCCCCGCGGATCACGTAAAGGATGCCACTGCCGATAAAGGCACCAAGGGCCATATCTGTAAAGCCGCTATAATGGAAAAGTGTGGATAGGTGAAAGATAAGGCCTAGGGACATAAAGCCCATAACCAATTCATTGGGTAACAGCCCCTCCCTGAGGTCGATAACGGACAGGATATAGAGGATGATAAGAGTGCCTGCTAGGCACGAGAGGGCAATAATTTCTAACATTTAAAACTTGTTTTCCACATAACCTTGATACGCAAACCAAACAAATCTATTGCATCCTGCCTTTTTACGCTAGGATAAAAAGTGCCAATTATTTTGTATTTTGGCAGAGTTATTGCCGTTTCTTTTATCTTTTTCAAAGTTTTATGATGGGGGTTTATGACCAACAAAAACAAAATTCTTGTCGTCGAGGATAATGATTTTGTTCGCATGCAGATCGTTAAGTTTCTGAATGAGGCCGATTATGAGACAGTAGAAACAACTGATGGGCAGGAGGCTCTGGACAGGGTTGGTGATGATATTGATATGGCGATCGTTGATGTCCGCATGGAGCCGATTGATGGCTTTGAGTTTATTCGCTCCATTAGGGGCGGTGGTATGGAGACGCCGGTAATTTTGGTAACGGGCGATCAGAACCCGGATCTTTTGAGTGAAGCGGCGAAGTGGGGCGTGGGTGCAGTTTTAATGAAGCCTGTGCAAAAGGACAGACTGATTAAAACTGTATCTCGAACATTGAAAACAAAACAGCGTGCATCTTGAGGACTGGTCTTGTCTGCTAGAAAAATAACAAAACGAACGACAATTTTGTCTCCGGTTTTCTTCGGGAGTTGGCGACTGGTTTTGTCGTCGCTGCTTTCTTTTTTGCTTCTTGCTTCCTGTGCGCAAGTGGATGTGCCGGGGGCAAGGAATGCGAGCATCCCCTCGCCAACTATGGCGGGTGAGCGGCCTGAGGCCGTGAATGAACATCCGGATAGCGTGTTGTATCTACCGCTCGGCAGCGATGTTTTGGTTCCTGAATCCCAGGGCAGTGATACACTCCCTGATGAGGTGGTGGGGCCGTTTGAGCTGCGCTCCGAGACGTTGGCCGGTGCCTTGCAGCTTATTCTGGCGGACTATGAAATTCCTCTAGCCTTTGAAACTGAAGAAGGTTTGACCCGCACAGTGACCGTCGCCAATCTGCGTGGTCCTTTAGGCAAGATCGTGGAGAAGATTTGTGGTTTGGCGGATCTTTATTGTTCCTATGAAGATGGTTTGTTGGTGATTAAGGATACGCAAACTTTTACTGTGACAATCCCGCCAATCGGGGGTGATACAGATATTCTTAGCGCTTTAGGCTCCGGGTTGCAGGCAATAACCGGGACAGCTCCGATCACCGAGCAGGCAACCAGAACAATCATATATCAAGCTTCTCATAGGACGGCAGGTTTGGCAGAAAGATATTTCCAGCGTATTCGTGCCAATACAGCTTTGATCGTATTTGAGGTTTATATCTGGGAGGTGGCGCTTAACACGGATAATGCAACCGGTATTGACTGGGAACAAATTGATGTCCTGGGTAAATATGCCACCGGCATTAGTATTCCAGGTGGTACGGGAGCAGATTTCACACCGATCAGTATCGGGCTGCCAACAAGAACAGACAGTGTGGCGTTTGGATCGAATGATGTGCTCCAGTTTATATCTAATTACGGGGCAGTGAAGACAATTTCCCAGCCGCAGATTACTGTTCTTTCCGGCGCGGCAGCGACACTCAGGGCGGCCGATACCGTGAACTATGTTTCGTCACTGAGTCGTTCTGTTGATAATGGCGAGGTGACGGTATCAACGGAGACCGATTCTGTTGATACCGGCTTTACATTGACCATTTCCAGTGACTGGGACAACGCCACTATTTACGGCAATATTGAAATTGAGCTTCAGGAGTTTCGTCGCTTTCAGGAGTTTGATGCGGATGGGACGGTTCTACAGCTTCCTGAAACAACCGAGCGTGAGCTTTCGACGCAAGTTCGTATTCGTCCCGGTGACTCTTTGTTAATCGCGGGTTTGGTGCGGGAAAATGATCAATTTGACAGCTCTGGCCCAGGTTTCGATGAGCCGCTTTTCTCGACTTCGCGTGAGGTCAGGGCTTCCAATACTGAGTTGGTGTTCCTCATGAAGCCGCGCGTGATTGTCTATACAGCCGAGGGCAGCGGTGGGCGTCATAATATGAACTCTGCGGTTTCCAGTGGTTCGACTTCGATGCCCATGGAAAGCGAGTATCCTGTCGGAACTTTGCCGACGGATCTTTTGAATCCTTCTGGTTATTAGTCGTTTTTGAATCTTATCCACAATATGCCCCAATATGCGGGGCATAAGGCGATTCCGCCCTCTTTTCGTATTTTTGTTTATATTTTTTATGGTACACTATTAAGTGCTGTGAATCCCTTTCACGGCGCTCGTTTCCGTCATTAATCAATGGCTGTATCCTATGCGTCTGTATTTCGTTTTTCTTCTGCCTGTTTTTCTGGTCCTTGTGTTGTCCGGAACGACAAGTCATGCACAACGTTCGGGTTTTGATGATCCCGGGACGCGTTCGGCTTCGGGTGGCGGCGGTGACGGCATCGTGCCAGTTGAGACCAATGTTGATGGTGGTACCATTCCAACCGGTGCCACAGCGCAGGTGGTTGTTCTGTTTCGCAATGAAGGGTCGCAGCCGGTCGAAACGGGTGTCATTAATCTTTATCCTTCTTCTACAGTTTCCGGATCTATCTCACTTAACCAGTGTTCTACAGAGCCGTTGCCATCTGGAGCGGAGTGCGCGATCGCGCTTTCGGTCAAGGGGCTTCAGGCCGGGCCGTGGCGTCTGGAGATGTTGATGCGGCATTCAGGGCGCACGCGTCTTGTAACCACAACATTGTCGGGAAGTGTTGAATCGTCAGGGGAGAATTCGGATAAGCTCGCCAGTGATATCGAGACCATTCCAGACGAAGTTGATTTTGGTACCTTGAGCGCGAGTCAGACGATGGTTGAACCGATTATTTTGCGCAATATCACGTCGAATCCAATTAGCATGACTGATATATATATAGACGCCAGAGAGCAGGCTGGCCTTTCTCTCAATACGGAATGTGAAACTCTGGATGCCGGGCAGGCCTGTCTGGCGACGGTGACGTGGTCTCCTCAGTTAAAGGGCCCCTCATCAGGTGTTCTTGTGATCAAGCATGACGGCCCGACGGCTTTGGCTAGCGTTATCTTAAAAGGCGAGTACACGCCCGATACTGTAAATCAGGCGGAGGTTTTTCCGGAGGCTGTGCCGGGCAAGGGTTTGCTGGTATCGTCACAAACTGAAATTGATTTTGGCAGTGATGTTGGAACTGCTTCGACGATTACCGTTTCGCTTGTGAATGCTGGTGATGCGCCAATGATCATCGAAGATATCAAGATTGCCGGTCAGGATAACGGTTTAAACTTCAAGGGTGATGGTTGCGCCGTGGCAACAGTATTGGAGCCAATCGAGGCTTGTCCGCTGACATTATCGTGGTCTCCGACACGCGTGGGGGCTTTGTTGGATGATATCCAGATCAGTCATAATGGTGCGCGCGGTATTCTTGTTCTTCCCGTAAGGGGAACCGCGTCGCAGGTCGTCAGTCAAGATCAAAAGGCGATCGTTTTGAAAAGCAGTCCGGCGGCTATTCTCGGAGCGCTTGATATTGCTGAGGATGAAGGCAGCAAGAGAAATAGTGGTAAGCGCCCGCCGCCGCCCAAGCCAAGCTATGCAACAGAAGTTATGAACCCGGCGAGTGTCCTTGATGGTTTAAAGATCACGTCTTTTGCGCCGACACGGGCTATCGTCAATGGTCCCGGTGGAAGCCGTATCATGTTCGATGGAGAAGAAGTGCTTTTGGGCGGTATACCCTGGAGTGTTGATATCCAGAAAAATGGTATTGAGTTTGCACATCAAGGCCAGCGCGTTTTGCTTCTTTTCGACAGATCTTTATCTTCTATTAACCGTGTTTCGGGACAATCAGGGAGTGGGGTAAGTAATAGCGGTGGCTCTTTGAGCGATTCATCCGCAACGACGACAAGCAGTTCTGATGGCGGTTAGGTATTATTATGAGTGACGACCATATACCAGAAGATGTGCCTCAAACAGAAGATGCGCTCGAGATAATTTCTGAAGATCGTAGACAAGAAAAAGATGGCGCCCCTGGCGGCGTTGAGCGGCGTGGCTTGCAGGGTAGTAAGGCTCGTACCAGTGAAGGGCGTGAGCGTTATCTTGATATGGTGCAAAGAGAGCGCTCTCTTATGCTGGAGCAGGGGATTGCTCGCTCGACAGAGCAGCTTCTCGATCAGGCCGGCGCGGTTTTACCATCAGATGTTGAGGACGAGGGAGTTAAAGACCGGGCAACGGGTGACCAGCTTCGTTCTATTTTACCGGTTCAGTCATGGCTTCCTTTAAGTATTCATCTCATCGGTCTGCGTGACAGTGTGCTGCGTGTTGCGCCTTTGCACGATTTGAACGAGCGTCAGGTCGATGCGTTGCTCTCAACGGCAAATCGTAGCGGTTTGCATGTCGAAAAAATTGAAGTAGAGGTTTGGGACCGCAAGGAACTGATAGACACGCTACGTTCCGTGCACGATCTTTCGGCCGATCGCTGTGAAAAAACATTGGCGATGTGGCTCTCCGATACGGATAACGGTTTGCTCTTGAACCAGTTTCAGCGTGATATGATGGCTGAATCTCTGCAGATGCGCGCCTCTGATATTCACCTTGTACAGGATAACAATCCGGAGGCGCCGAACTGGATTCAGTATCGGATTGATGGCGACCTGATCCCGATGCATTTATTGCCTCATGAAGCGATGGCACGTTTAACGACTTTGCTTAAGCGTGATGCTGGTCTTAACTTTGGGGACAGAACAACGCCGAAAGATGGGCGTTTTGGATTTCAGTGGCAAGGCCGTGCGATTGATGTTCGTGTTGCTGCCGGGCCGCAGGCACAGGATGGTGAGAAGCTTACTTTGCGTCTTTTGGACCGCGCGGCTCTGAAGGGCTTCGACGAGCTATTTCGCCGTCATCAGGATGTCGGGGATTATCTGGCCAAATTACTTTCGCCCGAGATTAAAGGCGGTGGAGGTATGATTATCCTCTCCGGTCCGACCGGCTCCGGTAAGACGACCACGCTTTATGCATGCGTTCAGCAAATTGATCGCCGTCGCCGTCATGTTCTCACGATTGAAGATCCGATTGAATACGAGTTGCGTTATGCAACGCAGTGGCAGGTGCGGCCCGGTATGCCGGGTGGTGAATTTGCTGATCTTATCCGTGCTTCGATGCGGCATGACCCTGATTACATTATTATTGGGGAGATGCGTGACGCTGATACGGTGGAGACGTCTCTAAGAGCCGCCGAATCCGGTCACACTGTGATTTCAACCGTTCACGCCGATACCGCTCTGCAGACTTTTGAGCGTTTGCGCTCGCTGATGCCAACAGAGCGCGAGCGTTCTTCAACTTATACTTTGTCCCAGCAGGTGCGGGCGATTTTGAACCAGCGTCTGGTGCGGACTTTGTGTCAAGGTTGCGCACATAAAGCAAAACTCGGTGATTCCTTAAGGGATCATGAGATTGAGCAATTTGACCTGGCGGCTGATACAAAAATTCGGACACATAATACCAGCGGTTGTGATCTTTGTAACCGCACAGGAATTTCGGGCAGAACACTGCTTCTTGATGCTTTGCTTATTACGCTCGGACCTGCGCAACGTAATGAAATTTATGAAGCCTTAATCGGAAACGTAAATGATGTAATTAGTGAGGATGGTGTTGTGGTGCATACCCGCCGCGAAGGTCTTATCGATTTGGTTGTAACCGGTTTGGTGGATCCAAAAGCCGCGATATCCTACCTCGAAGAGTAATTTACTGGACTGTTTTTAAAAGGAATTTAAGGGAAAAATGCAGCAATGGGTTGCAGAAATAGCTTATGAAACCACCTCGGGCCCAAAGCGGGTCACAGAATCTTTTTACCTTCCTTCTGTTGATGATGTCCGGGATGCCATTAGCAAAAAAGGTGGTTATACGCTTAGTGTTCGTCCGCATGAGCGTGCGCCGCTCGAGCGTCTTCTAGCGCGCTCAACCTGGTGGCAGGTCCAGCTTTTGCGCGGGATTCAATTTCGTTCAACGTCTACATCACCGGGCGTAGCGCTTTGGAAGATTATTCAGGCCGAAACCAATCCCAGACGGCAAAATATTCTGGCGCCGGCGAGAGAAGCTTTGGCGCGGGGGCTGGGTGTTATTGATGCTCTGAAGGCATTGAATATTTTTGATCATGGCACGCTGGCTATTTTGGCCGGTTCGGAACGGGCAAATCGTTTGGTGGAAGGAATTCCGCACGCCATACATTCTATTACGCAAAAAAAGAAAAATGCACGGGCCATCATGGGGACGATGAGTTGGCTGGGCTTTGATGTGTTCTCTATCGTTTCGTCATTGTGGGCGGGCAAAGATATGGTTCTGGGGTATTTTCGCGATAATCCGCCGGACCCTGAGGCGGATCCAGAAAAGTTTGAAGAATTCACTCGTGTTGTCGGGAATCTTGAATTGCTGTGGGATGTTTTGATTTTTTCGTCGGTCGGCATGGGTGTTTTTATGGCCTGGTGTATGTTTTCTTTTTGGCTTAACAGGGGGAAGAAGGACTGGCCGACGGCCAGGGTGGTAAGAAAAATACCTCTTATCGGTGGATATTTGCGTGATCTGGCTTTTGCTGATTCCATGTCGGCGGCGGCGAGGATGCTGCGCGGTCTGGTGCCAATTAACGATACATTGCACCAATCCGCAGAAGCGTCATCAGCGCCTGAAGTGGCGGAATATTGGATTGAATCCTCTGTTTATCTTGGTCGTGGCGTTTCTCTGGGCTCGGCATTGGACAGGGCGCCACTGAGAAGAAACGAGCGTTTGGAGCTTGCGAGCTTGTCTGATCTCGGCCAAGTTGCTACAGTTATGGAGTCAATTTCCGAGATGCGTTCTGCGGCGGCAAAGACCAAACATAAATTGATCGTATGGATTGCTTTTGCATTGACAGGTGTCTTTCTTGCTATCGCCTTTGGTAGCGCCATTTACGCCCTGACTGTGATGAATATGAGTATGGATTCAGTGATGGGCGGCTTGATGGAAGGAGCAATATAAGTGGTTGGGGATCAGGATATTCTTGAAAAGGGAAAGCCCGGCGTTGAAAAGCGCCAGGAGGGTGGTGTTTCGCGTCCTCGAGCCGGTATCTCCGATGTATTGGCGGGAGAAGCGAAGGGATTTGTTGACCATCTTTCGCCCCATTTGCCACAAGAGCTCATTGGCGGCTCTGTTCCTCATGTTCCGGGCACTGAAGAAGAGGCTGTCTGGAATGCTGCCTCTCAGGCTTGCGGGACGGAAAAGGTTCATTTTTGTTATACGATAGAAGAAGGCAAGGTCTGGTATCTGGCTTGCCCGTCCGGTTCCCTTGCTTCAAACCCGGATAGCTGGTGTCCGGTGGCGGCGGCGCTGCCAGGCAATAGCGAGTATTGGGATAAGGAAACCGTTTATCTTTATGAGCAGGAGGGTCTGGCTGCGGCCATGCGTTGGGATCCTGAAACCGGACGCGTTCAGGTCTTTTTAGGGGCCTCCCGAACTATTTTACCACGTGTGCAAAGCATGGATGCTAATTTCGTGACCATCAATCCGGATGTGGCCGATATTGTGCCGTGGAAGAACCGCAATCTAAAGACGGAGCAATTGTCGAGAGCAACGGCGCGTATGTTGCTGTTTTCAGGGATGACGGTGTGCCTTATTGCTGCTTTGGTCCTGGTTTTCAGCTATGTTTCGGTGAATATGGTCGAGCGGAATCTTGGCAAGGTCAAGATAGCCACGGACAAAGCTTCGACCGATCTGATGATTAATGCATACAATGCGATGCAGAGCGATACCATCAAGCATATGGTACGGATTCAGGAGATTTTGGATGATTTGGCAAAAGTGGACGGCACGCTCGTGCGTTATGAGGTTAAAGGTGGATCTGTTGAATGGGAGGCTCTTCTGCCACCGGCTTTTGCCCAGGATTATGGGACGCCACAGGGGCTGGAAAAGGATGGTAGGGTTCGGATTAAAGCCAATCGTTAACAAGTGTTAATATTTTGATTTTACTGACTTAAAGCGGTCTTAATGTTTAGATTTTATAATAAAATTAGATAGAATTGAATAAAATACAAGAGCAATATACCAGAGCGGAGAAAATGCGTGGATTTTAAAAAGCCAGATTTCAAGAAGCCGAACATCAAAAAACCCGATATTTCGAAATCTATCGAGTCGATGAAGTCTTTTGACTGGCGCAGTTTGCAAAAATACACCAGCCCGAAAGCGGCGGAAGACCTCAATGGTTTTCTGGAAAAGTTACCTCAGAATGTGAGCCATTCTCTTCTTATTGCTGCCGGTATTGCCTGGGGTATGGCGGGCGTTTTGGGCCTGTTTACAACAGTCCATATTCAGAAACTGACAGAATTGCGTGCAGAGCTGGAAGAGGCGCAGGCCTTGCAGCCGATTGTACCAAAGATTAAAGATGCGGCGGTGAATCCCAAAGAGGTGAAGGTGTTTGAAGAGAAGGTTAGGGATACCTATCATGGGCTGGATATTAGGAGCAATGGCTCAAGTATTGCCATAACATCATCGAGTACGGCACAGTTTGCTCAGTTCCGTGAGGCCATTGGGCATGTGCAAAATGGCGGCTCGGGTTGGCGTGTGAATGTTGATCGCCTTTGTGTTGGTCGGGAATGTGGACAACATGCTCTGGCGGCGTCTTTGAAGATAAATAAGGTTTCCGTTGATAAACCGGGATGATATGATACTTAAAATGGAGAGTCCTATGAACAAAAAGAGAAAACAAATGAATAGAATTCGTGAGAGCGGGAACGTATTGTTCCTGATCCTGATTGCCGTGGCTTTGTTTGCCGCGCTGTCTTATGCGGTGACGCAATCATCCAGAACAGGTGGCGGAGCCTCTGATGGTGAACAAAACCTTATTAATTCGGCGCAAATTACACAATATCCGGCCTCTGTTCGGACCGCGATTGTACGCATGATTATCGACGGTGTGTCGGATAGCCAGCTTGAATTTAATGGGCCACCAGATTTTGGAAGTTTATCTCAGGACAGATTTGGTGTGTTTCATCCTACTGGCGGTGGCGCAACCCGGGTTACTTCGCCGCCGGAGGTGATGGCTGATGGGTTGCAGGGTGACTGGATATTTACAAGTGACTTTGCGATTAACCAGATTGGAACTTCGGTGGCAGCCAATACCGGAAATGATGTTATTGCCTTTTTGGTAGGGGTGACCGAGTCGGTATGTGAGAGATTGAATATTGAACTGGGTGTAACAACAGCCGGAGTGGCGATTGGTGGCGGTGCTGGTCAGGATGCCGATGGTGATGGCGTCCCCGATGCAGGAATCGTCATTGCCAATATTCCTGTGGTGGGCGATGAAATGGGTAGCGTGGGTCCCAATCTTGGAATTGGCCCGGATGCTTCTGCCGCTCGAAGGTTGACGAATTTCTTTGATGGTCAGCCCTTTGGTTGTGCAGACTTTGATTCGACGACCAACGCTGCAGACGACAGTGACCTTGTGTATTATCACGTTCTGATTGAGCGTTAGGGCACACCTCCTTTTATGAACAAGACATTACAAAATAAGCGCAGGGCTGAGAGCGGTTCTGCGCTTATTTATATTCTGATTGCGATTGCTTTGCTGGCGGCGCTGACCTTTACCTTTATGGAGCCGTCCAGCCAGCAGACATCTTCCCAAAACACTTTTAAAACCATGACAACTTTGCAGGGCCAGGTTGATATTGTTCGTTCTGCCATTCAGGAATGTGTGCTGAATTATTCGGGTGGGGATACCACTATTGATATCACCGGTGGCGGGACCGACCCGAATGCGCGCACTTATTACCCGATCAAACCCAATTCCACACATTTTGCGGCAGCAACCATCGGGCCGACCGCCGGGCGGCTTGTGCGCGATATACGCTGCCCTGGCAACCCAGGCGATGATGACGATCATGTGATGATTTTCTCCGGCTCCTCTGGTAAATTTATGCCACCGGCACCAGATTTGTTTCTGGACTGGGAATATTATAATGGCGTTGATGGTGTGTTCTTTTGGACGGAAACAACCAAGACCGATGCGTTTTTGGTGACGGCGCTGACCAAGCTTGATGAAAATTTTTCCGAATGCGAAGCTGATGTGGTTGATGCCACAGCTGCGGTACGCAATCTTGATAGTGTGCCTACGGCCGGCGTGAATTGTCCAGCCGGGAGTGTGTGTTTTCGTGTGCGGATGATCACCAACCCCAGTGCGACGTATCTTGGTGATACGGATACTGATGAGGTTGGTTGTTAGGCCGCCTTTAGTGTTCCTACGGCTGCCTTGACCCTCTCAAATTCTTGCGCAATCTCAGCAACCAGATTTTCTGACGGCTTTTGTACATTCGCATCGTCCTGCAGTTTAGCGGCCAGATCACCCAGCACATTACAACAGGCTGAGCGTGCGCTTCCTTTTAGGCTATGCGCGGCTTCCATCAAATTGTGAAAATCATCCTCAGTTTGCGCGGTTTGGATTTTTTCGATCAGAGGCTGCGTCATATCAACAAACATATGCAGCATTTCAATGGCATCATTGTCGACGGCGCCCATTTGTTCTTTCATCGCGGCGAGATCGATAGCGGGTGGTAAATTTTCATCAGCACTATCTGGTACAGTGTTATCTTGCTCTGGACTTTTTTGTTCGGTTTCCTCTTCGCTTAACAATCCCCAGCGGTAAAGCAGGCCGCGGAACTGCCCTAACGAAACCGGCTTCAAAAGACATTCGTCAAAGCCGTGGCGTAAATATACTTCGCGTTGCGCCATTTGGACATCGGCGGTCAGAACCATGATAGGGAAATGATTATCTGTCGCTTCCTCTTTTTGGCGTAGTGTTTCAACAAGTTCATAACCATCCATCTCGGGCATATGCAGATCGGTGATGAGAATGCCGTATTTGCCTGTCTCCAGTGCCTTCAGCGCTTCTTTACCATTCACAACAAAATCGGCTTCAACGCCGAGCTTTTCCAGCTGCCGCCCCAAAATATCGCGCACACTGTCTGTGTCCTCGGCAATGAGCATTCTTGTCGGGCCTTCGATATTAATGCGGGCAGCTTTGCTTGATGCATTTTTGACAGCTTCACCGAGACCCGTGCGACTGGCTGGTTTGGTCAAATATTTGACACCAAGAGCCTGAAGGCTGTGTGATAGGCCAACGTCATCGCGCACGGTGTACATGATCAGGCCCATATAGGGGCGGACTTCCATGATTTCTTTGATCAGATCGAGGCCCAGTCCATCGGGCAAGCCCTGGTCGATAATTCCAACGTCAAAGGGGCGGCGTTTGACCAGCTCTAAACCTTCTTTATAGGTCGGGCAGCTTTCGATATTGGCACCCATAGAGCGCAGAGAATTGACAATTTCCTTGGCACCCTGCGGGTGATCTTCCACCGATAAAACAGAAATACCATCAAGAGAGGGCAGCTCTGTAGTTGTCGTGTCTGTGCCCACTTCGGTGGTTGGAATTTCAAACCAGAAAGTAGAGCCCTTGCCTTCTATGCTCTCAACACCGATTTCGCCACTCATCAACTCAACCAGCTTTTTGGAGATCGACAGCCCCAGCCCGGTGCCGCCATATTTGCGTGCGGTTGTGTTGTCGGCCTGCGTGAACGAGCCAAACAACTTGTCGCAAACGTCCTTGCTCATGCCGATGCCGGTATCGATGACTTCGAAGCGCAAACCCACACCGTCTTCAGGTTTTTTGATGGCCTTAATAGCGGTTGTCACCCTTACCGTAACAGAGCCTTTTTCCGTGAACTTCAGGGCGTTGCCAACCAGGTTCATAATAATCTGGCGCAAACGTTTTGGGTCACCAATCACCACAAACGGAACGTCTTGCTCAATATCATCTTTCATCTCAATGTTGACGCCATGCACTTTGACGGCCAGAGCTTCTAATGTGCCGCGCACCAGCATGCGCACCGGCACCTCAAACACATCCAGTTCCATCTTGTCGGCATCCATTTTGGCAACATCAAGAATATCATCGAGAATTTCCAGCAGCCCGCTGGCTGATTCTTGTGCCGTGGCCGCCATAGAGGCAATCTTCTCATTCGGCTTTTCATCGGCGATAAGCTCCAGCAGGCCGTAAATGCTCTGCATCGGTGTACGGATTTCATGGCTCATGGTCGCCAGGAAATTGGATTTCATATCGGCCATAGCGTCGGCCTGAGCCACAGCGCGCTTGAGGTCTTCAATGGCTTGTTGGGCCAGGTCGTTTTTGTTGTCTTTATCGGTCATGGGAGTGGGAAATTCTTGCTTTTGAACACCATTTCAGCTTATCACAGATAGCTTTGAGTTTTTAGGAGGAATTATGGGCTATAAAATCGCCGTGGTCGGCGCAACAGGCAATGTCGGCCATGAAATTTTGAATATTCTGCATGAACGGGAATTCCCCGTTGATGAAATTGTCGCGTTAGCCTCTGCGCGTTCTGTTGGCCGCGAAGTGTCTTTTGGTGATAAAAACCTGAAAGTGCAGGATCTGGCGAATTTTGACTTTAGCGGCATTGATATCGTACTCTCTTCGCCCGGCGCGAAAGTCTCGGCAGAATTTGTACCGAGAGCAACCAAAGCCGGCGCGGTGGTAATCGATAACACCAGCCATTTCCGCATGGACCCCGATGTGCCGCTGATCGTGCCGGAAGTAAACCCCGAGGCGATGGCACAGCATACTAAGAAAAACATCATCGCCAACCCCAATTGTTCGACCATTCCAATGTTGGTGGCGCTCAAGCCTTTGCATGATGAAGCGAAAATCAAACGCGTGGTGGTTTCGACCTATCAATCTGTGTCCGGCTCGGGCAAGGCGGCGATGGATGAGCTGTTTAACCAGACCAAAGGCGTATATATGAATGCAACGCCGGCGCCGGGCGTTTATCCAAAGCAGATAGCCTTTAACGTTATCCCGCAGATCGATGATTTTATGGATGACCACATGACCAAAGAAGAATGGAAGATGGTGGTTGAGACCAAGAAAATTTTGGATAGCTCTATCAAGGTTTGTGCCAATTGCGTGCGGGTGCCTGTCTTTATTGGGCACTCTTCTATGGTCAATGTCGAATTTGAAAATGAGATAACCGCCACGAGAGCGAAGGAGCTTATACGTGAATTTGATGGCGTGACCGTGATTGATCTCGATAACGAGCTGGAATATGTGACGCCGCATGAAATTCAGGGCGAGGATGATGTTTATGTCTCCCGCATCCGTGAAGACATTACAGTTGAAAACGGCCTCAATTTCTGGTGCGTTTCCGACAACCTCCGCAAAGGCGCAGCGCTCAACGCCGTGCAGATCGCAGAACTTTTGGTCGCCGGAAAGGGATCAAAAGGGTAAAATGACAACGCATAAAAATAAAGCTTGGGGGTTTCAAACCAAGGCCCTGCACCTTGGTCAGGAACCCGATTCTGTTACGGGCTCCGTTGTTCCGCCTATCTACCAAAGCACGGCTTTTGTACAGCTTGACGGCCAGTCTCCAACGGATGGTTATACCTATTCGCGCTTTGCCAACCCAACACGCACGGCTCTTGAAACGGCTCTTGCTGGACTAGAGGGTGGTACGAAGGCCTTTTCTTTCGCCAGCGGTATGGGGGCTATTTCTTTGGCCGTTTTGGCTTTATTAGAAGCCGGGGATCATATTGTTGTTGGTGATGATGTTTATGGCGGCACATACAACTTCTTTGCCGATATTGTTGGACGTTACGGTGTGGAGGTCACCTTTGTTGATATGGCAGATTTAAATGCCGTTGAAGAGGTCCTCACCGATCGAACCAAGATGGTGTTTATTGAAACGCCAACCAACCCTCTTTTAAAAATGGCTGACCTGAAGGAAATTATTCGCCTGGCGCATGCGCATGATATTATTGCGGCAGTTGACAATACATTTGCATCGCCGTATCTCCAGAATCCATTCAAATATGGAGCTGACATTATTATTCACAGCACGACAAAATACATAAGCGGCCATAGTGATGTTCTGGGCGGTGCTATTATTGTCCGTGATGATCGGTTTGTAGACGCACTTAACATGCATAAAAATGCTATGGGCGCGACACTGGACGCATTTGCTGCCTGGTTAACGCTTCGCGGGCTTAAAACCTTGGGTATCCGTATGATAGAGCATTGTAAAAACGCTATGGCTGTGGCCGCGTTTTTGGAAGGAAATAAGGCTGTAGAGAAGGTCATATATCCTGGGTTGCCTTCATATCCACAATATGAATTGGCTCAAAATCAAATGAAGGGGCCGGGCGGTATGGTTTCCTTTTATTTAAAGCAAGGCACGGATGCACAACATTTTGTAAAAAGTTTGTCTCTTTTTAAACCGGCCGTTAGTTTGGGGGGTGTAGAATCTCTGGTGACGCGTCCCGTTGATATTACACACGCCTCTATACCAAAAGATCGTCGTGAGGCGAAGGGGATCACGGATAACTTTATTCGCTTTTCGGTCGGCATCGAAGATATCGATGATTTGCTTTCTGATATTGATGCCGCTATGGGTTTGGCAGAGAGAAAAACCTGATAAAGGCTCGTAACTTTCCTCCATTTCACGCAAAAATACCTGGCGGCGCTTGATGTCGTGCAGATTGCCGAGCTTTTGGTTAAGGATACTTAATCCTGATAGGCGTGTTCACGGCATATTTTTTTGGTGTCCGCGACGGATAGTTTTTCCTTTGTCAGCCCGCACCTAAATTTATTATCTGCGATCGTTTCTTTGTGTTTGCAGGTTTCACAAAGGCCAAAAGACCGTAAATTATTTTTATTCTGCCATGTTTTTAAAATATGTTCGAGGCTTTCTTCTTTCAGATAGGAGGCCGTCGTTTCAGGAAGATCCAGTTTCATATTCTTGACTATCTTTTTCCCCTCTTGCGACAGGGATAGCCTAAAATAGCGTTTGTCTTCCTTGCACTCTATGCGTGTAATGAGGCCCTTTTCTTCCAGCGTCTTCAGGCTTTGTGAAATACTGCCTTTGGTCACACCCAAATATTCAGACAGGGCCTGGGCGGTGTTTGAATATTTGTTGCAGTGTGAGAGATATTCCAGGATTTCCGCATGAATGCCCTGTATGCCAAGCCTGGCCGCTGCTTGCCGTGTGAGGCTTACGCGTAGCGCAGATAGTCTTTCCAGATATACGAATTGTTGACTTGTCATACTTATATAGTATCAAATCTAAACTAACTTGACAAGCAAAACAAAAGTGCTATATAGTAAAAATATACAGTTTAGATTCTAAACTAATTTTAATATCTTAAAATAAACTTTAAAATGAAAGGTAACAATGTCATGTCTAATCTTCCTTTAACGGACCCAGAGTCTACATCTGGAGAACACAAAGAAACTTTTGATCAAATCCAAGGCGCTTTCGGCGCTATACCGAATATGTTTAAAGCGATTGGTAATTCTTCAGCTGCGCTTGAGAGCATGTGGACATCTTTTGGTGCCCTGGGCAAGGGAAAACTTGGCGCTCCGCTGGGTGAGCAAATTGCTGTCCTTGTAGCTGATATCAATCGTTGTGGCTATTGCCTGGCGGCCCATACTGTTTTGGGTAAAAATGCCGGCGTCAGCGAAGACGATATGGCGCAGGCGCAAGCCGGCCAGTCATCTGATCCAAAAACGCAAGTGGCGCTCGATTTTGCTGCCAAGCTTGTAACCAAAAGTGGTCAGGTGACGCAGGCCGACGTTCAGGCCGTGCGTGATGCCGGTTTTTCGGATGAGGAAATTGCCGAAATTCTTGCGCATGTTGCTCTGAATATTTTCACCAACTACACCAATATTGCTTTTGATGTTGAAATCGACTTCCCGAAAGTAGACTTGCGCAAAGCGGCGTAGAACAAAATCTGCCGGAAGGAAGGGGTTTTTCTTTTTCCTTCCGGCATCTTTGAAGGCTTTAATTGATAGGGAAAAGAAAAATGGAAGTAGATGTTTATGATACTTATGCTAGATCATCCGATGGCCAGATTATACATTTTGATGTCCTGGTTCCGCGCGGAACGGATGGCGATACGGCCTTTGCTTTTGCCAAAAAATGGCTTGAAGACATTGGTGAAAATTCCAAGGATCTTGATCAGTCGCGCTGTAGATTTTGTCATGCGGAAAAAGCGCGGTCCGAGGTTGAAAAAGATATTCAGGCGCAAGGGTATTATATTTTACAATTGGAAGGCTGCCCGCAGCCGATAAGGTAAAAAGCCGCTATGAAAGAAGGGTGAAAATACTGCTGTAACTTTTTCCTGTTTTGCGCGAAGATACTACTATGAACAGAAGAAATTTTATATTGGGATTACTGGGTTGTACGGCCCTTGTTGGCCTAGGATTCGGCATAGGAAAGGTGGGCGCGATGGGATTATTCGATCAAAAGAAAACCTCTTCAAAAAATGAGGAAGAATTTGCATTCACGCTCAGCGATGCCGAGTGGAAGACAAAGCTGTCGCCTGAAGCCTATCATGTGATGCGTGAAGCCGGCACCGAGCGCTCGCGCACGTCACCACTGAATAATGAAAAACGCAAAGGCGTATTTCATTGCAAGGGCTGTGACTGGGAGCTATTTTCCTCAGAAGCAAAATTCGACAGTGGCACCGGCTGGCCGAGCTTTTACGAGCCGATCAACGACAAGGCTATCGGCACCACTGTTGACCGCAAGTTAATTTATGCGCGCACAGAAGAGCATTGTGCCAATTGCGGCTCGCATTTGGGTCATATTTTTGATGATGGCCCCGAGCCGACAGGCGAGCGCCATTGCATCAACGGTATTGCACTGGAATTTAAGCCGTCCGAAGCATAAACCATTTGAAATTACTGTTATAAAACATATGATGGAAGCGTAAGGATTCACGCATTCCATAAGGAACATTATGTCCGCAGTAGCGCCAGACAAAGCCAAACGCCCGCTATCCCCCCATCTTCAGGTCTATAAACCGCAGCTGACTTCCGTTACATCGATTTTACATCGCGCCACCGGCTATGGACTATCCGTAGGGTTGGCGTTCTTTACATGGTGGCTGGTCGCGGCTGCCTCTGGTCCAGAGGCGTATGAGACCTTCACATCATTTTGCGGCTCGCTCTTGGGCATTGGCTTGCTCTTTGGCTGGAGCCTTGCGTTTTATTATCATCTGGCCAACGGAATCCGCCACCTGATATGGGATAGCGGCTATCTGTTCAAAATTCAAAACGCCTATGCGGCCGGGTATTTCGTGCTGTTTTTTACCGTGGTGGCGACGGCTCTTACATGGTTTTGCATTACAAGTCATCTAAATGAGAATGCATTGTTAAGACAGGTAAGTAATGAGTGCAGCCATATAAAACCGAATTGCGTTAAATGTATTGAAGATAAATGCCTTAACACAGCAAATTTACATCCGAGTGGTTAATAGATGAGCATGAAATGGGAATCAGGCGGTATGAAGAATCCTTTGGCGCGGGCCAGGGGCCTTGGCTCTGCACACCATGGTGTTGGCAACTGGATACGCCTGCGCGTTACGGCTGTGGCCAATGTAATATTATCCGTGTGGTTTATCTGGTTTGTGAAAAACAGCATTGGACTGGATCATGCGGAATTTACCGGGATGCTGGCCAATCCACTGAATGCCATCGCGATGATCCTGCTGGTTATTTCTGTGTTTTATCATGCGACGCTTGGGTGCCGCGAAATTGTCGAAGATTATTTCCATGTCGAATGGATGAAGATTTCCAAGCTGGTCGGGATTTATTTGTTTTCCCTGGCCGCTGGCATTGCCTGTATTTTTTCTGTTTTGAAGATTGCTTTATAAATGACTGAGTTCAACAACCCTATCGAGAAGTATAATGAGCAGGACCGGAAGCTTTTTGGGTTTTTAAGAAAAGCCGGTAGTTTTTTATCTTATGTTTATTATGCTTTTCATGGCACATGGATAGGGGCAGTTGCCGGTACGGTTATGCCATTGTTGGGTGGGGGCAGTATTGGCGGCATAAAAGGAATTGCCTTAAGTGCATTGGGGGGCTGTATCCTTGGTTTGATTGTTTATAAAATTGAGCTTCTTCTGGAAGAAAAGATGAATGAATGGCTCGGGATAAGGGAACTTCCTATTATCCCTTTTATTTTACTGGCTTGTCTAATTTACGCTTGGTTACTGCATTTTTTCGTTTGAGATGGGATATTTAAGTAAGGAAACAAATGACACAAGCTTACGAAATTATAGATCACGAATTTGATGTCGTCGTCGTCGGTGCCGGCGGTGCTGGTTTGCGCGCTGGTTTTGGTTGCGCTGAAAAGGGTCTTTCCACCGCGATCATATCAAAGGTTTTCCCAACGCGTTCGCATACGGTGGCGGCGCAAGGTGGGATCAGCGCGGCGCTCGGCAATATGGGCGAAGACGACTGGCGCTTTCACTTTTATGACACGATCAAAGGCTCCGACTGGCTTGGCGATCAAGACGCCATCGAATATATGTGCAAGGAAGCTATTCCAGCTGTGGTTGAGCTTGAGCATTACGGCGTGCCATTTTCGCGTACCGCAGAAGGTAAAATTTACCAGCGCGCCTTTGGCGGCATGACCACCCATTACGGCAAGGGCACGGCCCAGCGTACTTGCGCCGCCGCTGACCGTACCGGCCATGCGATGCTGCATACACTTTATACGCAGGCACTCAAACACAATGCCGAATTTTTTATCGAGTATTTCGCCATTGATCTGATTATGAGTGATGACGGTGAATGTCTTGGTGTGATGGCCTGGAATTTGGATGACGGCACGCTGCACCGCTTCCGCGGCCACGAGACTATTTTGGCGACTGGCGGGTATGGCCGTGCTTATTTCTCTTGTACATCGGCTCATACCTGCACAGGTGATGGTGGCGGTATGGTGTTGCGCGCCGGGCTGCCCTTGCAGGATATGGAGTTCACCCAGTTTCATCCAACCGGCATTTACGGCGCCGGCTGCCTGATTACCGAAGGTGTGCGCGGCGAAGGCGGTTATCTTACCAATTCAGAAGGTGAACGCTTTATGGAGCGTTACGCACCAAGCGCCAAGGATCTGGCTTCCCGCGATGTTGTCTCGCGCTCGATGACGGTTGAAATTAACGAAGGTCGCGGCGTTGGTGAGAAAAAAGATCATATCCATTTGCATCTTGAGCATCTTGATTCTGATATCATCCACGAACGCCTGCCGGGCATTGCCGAATCTGCGCGAATTTTCGCCGGGGTTGATGTGACGAAAGAACCGATCCCAGTTCTGCCAACCGTGCATTATAATATGGGTGGTATTCCAACCAACTTTATGACCGAAGCTCTGAACCCGACGAAGAAAGATCCAAACAAAATTGTGCCGGGTCTGATGGCCATTGGCGAGGCGGCTTGCGTGTCTGTTCATGGCGCTAACCGTTTGGGTTCCAATTCACTGCTTGATCTGGTGGTGTTTGGCCGGGCGGCGGCCAATCGTTGCGCCGAAGTGGTTAAGCCTGGCGCGCCACATAAGCCGGCGGGTGGCGATAACGGCACCAAGGCAGTTGAACGCCTTGATCATTTCCGTACCTCTAAGGGCAGGACATCAACGGCGAAGCTGCGTGATGATATGCAGCACGTCATGCAAAATCATGCGCCGGTTTTCCGCACGGGAAAGACTCTCTCCAAAGGTGTAAAAGAGATCGATAAAGTTTATAAAGTCCGTGACGATCTGGTTGTTTCTGATCGTTCGATGATATTTAACACGGATCTTGTTGAAACGCTGGAGCTGGATAATCTCTTGCCGCAGGCAGTGGCGTCTATGCATGCTGCTGATAATCGTGAGGAATCACGTGGCGCGCATGCGCGTGAAGATTTCCCCGACCGCGATGATGAAAAATGGATGAAACACACGCTGATTTGGTGCAATGATAAGGGAAAAACCAAAATTGATTATCGGCCGGTGACGCTGACGACGCTGACAGATGAAGTCGAAGCCGTCCCACCGAAGGCGAGGGTTTATTAATGGCACAATTTGCACTCCCCAAAAATTCCAAGGTTAAAAAAGGCGATCATTATAATGGTGCCGACGGTGCGACGCGCAAACGCATTTTTAAAGTTTATCGCTGGGACCCTGATGATGAGGATAATCCACGGCTTGATGAATACACGATTGATCTCGATAAATGCGGGCCGATGGTGCTCGATGCACTGATCCATATCAAGGACAATATTGATTCGACACTCACCTTCCGCCGTTCTTGCCGCGAAGGGATCTGCGGATCCTGCGCCATGAATATTGACGGTACGAACACGCTGGCCTGTACGAAGGATATCGATGATTGTAACGGCGATATCAAAATCACGCCACTGCCGCATATGCCGGTGGTTAAGGATCTGGTGCCTGACCTCAATCATGTTTACGCACAATATGAAACGATTGAGCCGTGGATGAAAACTGACAGCCCGGCGCCAGACCGTGAACGTTTGCAAACACCCGAAGATGCAAATTTGCTCAATGGCGATGATGGTAATGGCCCGGCGGGATGTATTTTATGTTTTTGTTGTTCGACATCCTGTCCGTCTTATTGGTGGAATGGTGATCGTTTTATGGGGCCGGCGATTTTGCTGCAGGCCTATCGCTGGATTGCCGATACACGTGATGAGGCGACAGGTGAGCGGCTTGATAATCTTGAGGACCCATTTCGCCTGTATCGTTGCCACACGATCATGAACTGTACCAACACCTGCCCCAAGGGCCTCAACCCTGCCAAGGCGATTGCCGAGATCAAAAAGCTGATGGTCACACGGCGCTAGGAATTACTCCAGGCTTATAAAGTTGATGATAGTGTTGCACTGGGCCCCATACATCTGGATCACGCCCTGTTTGCTGAGTGTAATGATCTGGTTGCAAGTTGAATTTCCCTCTATCGGCATGCTTTCTGATTCTGCACTGTCGAGAGCTATGTTCACGGTCCCGTTTTCCTGGCTATATGTTTGCACCGTGGCTTTTCTTCCATCCTTCGTTATTTTAACGGACTGTATTACGATTTCTGTTGTGTAATCAGTGACAGCTTCTTGTGCATGTTCAATGCTTTTAATGAAGTCTTTTTTCTTAAGGCTTAAACTGTTTTTTTGGACAGGCTGTCCTGGGATAAGATATTGCATTGTACTTTTAAAGCGTGCGCCTTTATCAAGATGACGATTGAGATAATCTTGAATTTGTTGCTGTGACATATCTGTATTCTGACCGGATGTTATTTCCGCTGTTTTTGTAATAAAGTCCCGGATCAGTGGTTTGGTCAGTTTTAAGATTTTTTCTTCGGCATGACTTTTGCCTGGCATAGCCAAAACCAGGCATGAAAGAAAACATATTAATGCTAGAGACAAGACGTTCTTCACGCGCGCTGCCACCCTTAAAATTATTCGTAATTGTCTGTTTTAATGTCTGAAAGTGTTACTTTTGGTATGCACTTTCCCCTTATATTATTATCGCTCAAAAAGGTGAATGTAACCCTAAAATCAGGGTTTCTCGGACTTCTGCAGATCGTTCCTAATAACACCCTGAATTTCAAAGGTTTTTAGGCGTCGATATCCAGGCCAATATCCAGTGCCGGGGCGCTATGGGTGAGGGCACCGACGGAGATATAATCGACACCGGTTTCGGCAATGGCACGGACGGTTTCAAGATTTGCGCCGCCAGACGCCTCGGTTTTAATTTTTCCGTGCACCATCTGCACAGATTTTTTGAGCGTGGGCAGGTCCATATTATCGAGAAGGACAATATCCGCGCCGCCATGGCTTAAAACTTCCTCAAGCTGCAAGAGCGTATCAACTTCGATCTCAATACTGTCCTGTCCTTTGATAGCATCAAGAGCTGGTTTGATCCCGCCGGCAATGGCGATGTGATTGTCCTTAATCAGAACCGCATCATAAAGGCCCATGCGATGATTGCTGCCACCGCCCATCGCTACAGCGTATTTTTGTAAGGCGCGCAGGCCAGGAATGGTTTTGCGGGTATCAAGGATTTTTGCTTTTGTTCCCTGCACGGCTTCCACATATTGATAGGTGAGGGTGGCAATGCCTGATAAATGGGTCAGAAAATTCAGAGCCGTGCGCTCACCAACCCAAATGGATTGTGTTGGGCCTTCAATCGTCAGGATGTCTTGTCCAGTGTCAAGCTTATCTCCATCCTCGGCGTGGCGCGTAAACGTGATTTCGTTACTTAAAAGTGAAAATGTTGTCTCGGCTAATTGAATACCTGCAAGGACACCAGCCTCACGTGCGCGCATAACAGCCTTTGTCTTGTGGGTGTCTGGGATAATATTTTGGCTGGTTATGTCATGACCTTTATCCAGGTCTTCCTTCAGCGCATCACGCACAAGATGTTCGTGCGTGCGGGAAAGGGGTTTCATCAACTGAGCTCCAGCATCCGGTCGACGGCTTTTCTGGCACGTTTGGAAATTGCAGGATCAACATGAATTTCCGGCTCTTCACTTTGTAGTATCTTAAGAATCTTCGGCAAGGAAATCATTTTCATGTACGGACAAAGCTGACAGGTGCCAATCATCTCGACATCCGGGTTGGCCGCGGCAACATTATCGCTCATGGAGCATTCAGTCATGAGAACGGCTTTGGGAGGCTGATTTTCCTTGATGTAATCATCCATCTGCGCCGTCGAGCCGGAAAAATCTGCTTCGGCCATAACTTCCGGTGGGCATTCGGGATGGGCCAGTACCACGATATTTTCATTGGCGGCGCGAATATCTTTCACATCCTTGGCGGTAAAACGTTCATGGACAACGCAGGTGCCTTCCCAAAATAAAACATTGATATCCGCCCCTTTTGTTTTGAGTTGCGTCGCTACATTTTGTGCCAAAAACTTATCCGGCGTCATGATAACCGTATCATGGCCTTCCTTCCCCAGTGCCTCGACGATTTTCAACGCGTTGGAAGATGTACAGCAAACATCAGACTCAGCTTTAACATCCGCTGACGTATTCACGTATGTCACAACCGGCACACCGGGATGTTCTTTTTTTAATGTCCGAATATCTTCAGCCGTAATCGATTCGGCGAGGCTGCACCCGGCCTTTAAATCCGGCAGCAGAATTTTCTTCTCCGGGCAGAGAATTTTCGAGGTCTCAGCCATAAAATGCACACCGCACTGCACAATGATGTCCGCATCCGACTTGGCGGCTTCCTGCGCAAGCTTTAAAGAATCACCAACAATATCGCCAACGCCGTAGAAAATATCCGGTGTCATATAGTTATGGGCCAGGATAACGGCATTCTTTTCCTTCTTGAGACGGTTAATCTCATGAATATAGGGCGCCAGCGTCTTCCAGTGGCTCTCCTTGTATTGTCTGGAGAGCTTCTGGTAGATGGATGCGGTGGATTCTGCCACTTCCTGCGTATATTCCAGTTTGTGTGTCTGCATAATTGTTCTTTAAATGTTCGCCCAAGATATAATAAAGTGCTAATAGTTTAGGTATATTTCATGCTCGGGAAGTCAAGGTCAAGGGTTATCAGGGGCAAAACATGGCTGATTTATTTGCAGTAGAGGATATACCGGAAGATGCGCTACGGCCACTGCCGGATCGTCTGCGCCCGCAAACCCTCGATGAAGTGGTCGGACAGGACCATATTGTGGGTAAGGACGGCCCTTTGCGTAAGATGGTCGATGGTGGGCATTTGTCCTCCCTGATTCTCTGGGGCCCGCCGGGCTGTGGTAAAACGACGCTGGCGCGAATATTAAGCCGCCACACCGATCTTCATTTTGAACAGCTCTCGGCGATTTTTTCCGGTGTGCAGGATTTACGCAAGGTTTTTGAAGGGGCCAAAATCCGCCGGCAAAAAGGGCGGGGCACGCTCTTGTTCGTTGATGAGATTCACCGCTTTAATAAATCACAGCAGGATGCGTTTTTACCGGTCATGGAAGATGGCACGATTACACTCATTGGCGCGACCACAGAAAACCCATCGTTCGAGTTGAATGCGGCGTTGCTCTCACGTGGACAGGTTTTTGTTCTGAAACGTCTCGATGATGATGCGTTGGAGAAATTATTGACCCGTGCTGAAAAAGAATCAGGCCATAAACTTCCCCTCGACGAGCAGGCGCGCAGCACGATGAAAGCCATGGCCGATGGTGATGGGCGTTATGTTCTGTCGATGGCTGAGCAGGTTCTGGAGCAGGGTGAGCCACTGGATACCGAAGGACTGTTAAAACTCATACAGCGCCGTGCGCCACTCTACGATAAAGGCGATGAAGCGCATTTTAACCTCATTAGCGCCTTTCACAAATCCCTGCGGGCCAGTGACGCTGATGGCGCTTTGTACTGGATGGCGCGGATGCTGGCGGGCGGCGAAGACCCTGCCTATATCCTGCGCCGGATGACCTGCGTAGCCTCGGAAGATATTTCCAATGCCGACCCACAGGCGCTTCCGCTCGTGATTGCGGCGTGGGATGCGTATGAGCGTCTTGGGTTGCCCGAGGGCGAGCTGGCGATGGCGCAGGCTTGCATCTATCTGGCCTGCGCGCCCAAATCCAATGCCAGCTATATGGCCCTGAAGGCAGCAAAGCGCGCTGCGCAGGAAACCGGCTCGCTGATGCCGCCTAGACATGCGATGAACGCGCCAACAAAGTTAATGAAAAGCGAAGGCTATGGTTTGGGGTATGAATATGATCATGACTCGCCAGGTGGCTTTTCCGGGCAGAGTTATTTCCCCGAGGACATGGGACGGCAGGAATTTTATAAACCTGTTGAGCGCGGTTTTGAACGTGAAATTAAAAAACGTCTGAATTACTGGTCAAAGATCAGAAAAGAAAAAAACTAAAATCCGCTACGTTCTTTTTCAATTAGATAAATGCCGCTGCCGATGATGATCGTCGCCCCTACAAGCGTCCAAATGTCGGGTAGCTCGTTAAAAAGAAAATAGCCCAGAATAATCGCCCAGATCATCTGTGTGTAATGAAACGGTCCGGCGACAGAGGATTTGGCCATCCGGAAAGCCAGGGAAACTCCTATATATCCGATAACGATCATGAGGGAGGCGAAGGCGAAAACAGGAATATGCGCTGGATCTAGTACTATGATCGCTGGCCATACAAAAGGTAAAAGCAGGATCATATCAGAAGCCACAGGAAAAAATGGCAAGGACAGAAGTGTTTCGTTGTCGTCCAAGGTTTTAGCAAAAAGAAAAAGTAGGGCAATAAAAAATGCGGATAGTAGTGCCATCAAAAGCCAGGGGTTAAAATCCGTAAATCCGGGACGTAAAACAACCAGTACGCCGACAAAACCAATAGCAATAGCAATCCACCCGTGCCAATCGACACGTTCTTTAAATACAGGTATAGCAATTAGTGTTGTAATAAAAGGCGCGGCAAAGAACAATGTATAGGCCTGCGCTAGCGGTAGCATTGCAAAGCTGTAGATGGCGGTAACCCCCAGGGCAGTATTGGTCAGCCCTCTCATAATATGAATTTTACGTTTGTTAGATTTTAGTGTCTTTTGTAGGCCACCCAGACGCGTCGAAAAACAAATAATAATTGCCATGGTAAAGGCAGCTTTAATTCCGATAATTTCATAAACAGAGTAATGCCCGGTTAGAATTTTTGTGGCGGCATCGCCAAGAGAAAAGGCTCCAAAACCTATGATAGCCAGTATGATTGCCTTATAAGTACTGCTAAGATGTGTGAACATATGCTTCGCTTTGGTATTATAAAGAGCAGAGAGTAAGAGGAAACGATGATTAGTACAATAGGTGCAGTAGCGGCAGGTGGAGCCATTGGGGCAACTTTACGCCATGGGGTCAATGTGGCTTCTACGCATTTATGGGGGGCAGATTCCCCCTGGGCTACGCTTACCGTCAATGTCGTGGGGTCGTTTGTTATGGGCTTGCTGATTGCTGTCTTTGCCCATCTCTGGCAACCGCCACAGGAAATGAAGCTGTTTCTGGTGACCGGCATTCTCGGGGCCTTTACCACCTTTTCATCATTCTCACTTGATGTGTCAGTTTTGTGGGAGCGCGGTGCTTTGCTGGCGACTGGTGGTTATGTGATGGCTTCGGTGGTTCTGTCTGTCGCGGCTTTGTTCGCGGCCTTATTCATTGTACGCAGTTTTGTTTCATGAGCGATCTGCGTCACCTCACAGTATCCGAAGATGATGATGGCCAACGTCTTGACCGCTGGCTCAAAAAACATGTGCCGGAAATTCCTTATGTGCTCGCGCAAAAACTGGTGCGCAAAGGTGCAATTCGGGTGGACGACAAAAAAGCCAAGCCGGACACCCGCCTTGTTGTAGGCCAGAGCATACGCATTCCGCCGGTTGCGGAGGGCACAGGACACAAGCAGGAGGCCAGAAAAGATAAACCCAAAGAAACCCCCAAACTCTCTGCCGAGGATATTGACTACATAAAATCTCTGGTGATCTTTGAGGATGCTGATGTCATTGCGCTTAACAAACCCCCGGGGCTGGCGACACAGGGTGGCACCAATATAAAGCGCCATGTCGATGGGCTTCTCGATGGGCTTACAAACAAAAAAGGCGTGCGCCCGCGCCTTGTGCACCGGCTGGACAAGGATACAAGTGGTGTGCTTCTGCTCGCCCGCAGTGCCCAAGCGGCCAAAGAACTGGGACGCATTTTCAAAAGCCGCGAGATCAAGAAAATATATTTTGCGTTGACGGCTGGCGTGCCAGAAGTACGTGAAGGAGAAATTAAAGCACCTTTGGCCAAAGCCGGTGGTGCGGGCAAAGAGAAAATGTGCATTGATGAAAAAGAAGGCAAGATGGCCATCACCGAATACAGGGTATTGGAGCATGCTATGAAAAGGGCTGCTTTCGTGGCGTTTTGGCCGCGCACAGGGCGTACGCATCAAATTCGTGCTCATGCAGCATTGGTGCTTGAATGTCCCATATTGGGCGATGGCAAATATGGCGGGCAGGATGCGCTTGTGGAGGGCCTCAAGACGGAAAAACGTGTGCATCTTCATGCGGCCCGCGTCATCTGTCCGCATCCGTTGGGGAAGGGAAAGCTGGATATTCGGGCGCCTTTGCCGCCTGAGCTTAAGAAAAGCTGGAAATCCCTGGGCTTTGAAAGCTCACACAAAGAAGACCCCTTTCCAGACACTGCTGTTTGATTGTCGGGGCTTGATTGCCGCCCGTTCCTCTTTATAATCAATATAATGACCGACGAAAAAAAACAGGAAGAGCCCCCGAAAGAAAAGCGAAATTGGTTTATGACCCTTGCTAAGGTCACGTTTTTTCTGGCAGCCTTCCTTCTGGTTATTTTCACCGTCATGGCCAATATGGGCGGCAATAGCGATACCCTCAAAGGTGCAATTGAAGAGTATATAGCAGGAGCAACCGGCTATGAGGTTAAAGTTGGCACGCTTAACAAGATGACCTTCTTCCCCAGCATAAGCGTTGATATAGAGAATGTTCAGATGCTTGAGCGTGATAAGGATAATGGGCCAGTGGTTACTATGGGCAGGTTACACGGATCTATAGGATTTCGTTCTGTTGCGTTTAGTGCTGGTGAATTGAAATCACTTGATATAGATGAGCTACATGCGCAGCCTGGCGCTCTGAATGCGCAGGCTGTTTTCATCGACAATGTCGGTATTGTCGGTGCAGAAGACTCTGAAAAAGCTCTGCTTCAGGGGCGAGGAAAGCTTGGGGAGCATGCTATATCGTTTGAGGTGGAAATGGAGATTGTTGGCAAGGCTTATAAGTTTGGTCCCAATCGTCCGTTTAAACTTTCTGTCGGAGATATGAATGTGCAAGGTGTTTTGGCTGATAGACGGGGACGTGCTCTTCTGCAGGATTTGGCAATCGGTATTCCTGATGATGTTATGAGAGGAAATCTGGATTTTACAAAGGAGGGGAAAGATAAGCTTCGGATTGGCGGAGATGTTGGCTTTGGCGTTTCAGGAAAAATTCAGCCCGATTTGGTGATTAGGCGCGTTGAAGGAAAGCGCCGGATCACCGGGGCTGTGCAAGCATCTATACCGAGCCTGGAGGATGTAAACGGAGAGAAAGGTGCCGTGGCTGCGTATCAAAAATTTAGAGACATTTTTGCTTATAACCCTTCGGAAAAAGAGGACAACAGGAAATTTGATCTGGATATTGAATTGACCACGGAAAACGGGTGTATTCACCTGATGTCAGAAAATGTTGATGAAATCATGGCGCAATTACCCAAGGCGGTGCAAATTCCTTCAGTGCAGCAAATGGCCCAATACCCATGCGGCAGCACTGCGCCGTGAAACGATTTTACAAGCTTGTTTCCACAAAAAAAGAACTGGGTGGCTTTGGTGCTTGTCTCGATGGCAAGCCAGTAAAAACTCCTTCCGGAACTTTATTATTGTCACCGACTGAAAACCTGGCCGATGAAATTGTCAAAGAATGGGCGGCGCAGGAAGAAATTATCGTTCCTGATTCTATGCCGCTTACGCAAATTTTGACCACCAAAATAGACCGTATTTCCAAAGAACGTCAGGCGATGAGCGAAGCGGTCATAAAATATCTTGATACAGATTTATTGTGCTATCGTACGGCAGAGCCGCCGGAACTGGCGCAGATGCAGCAGGAAAGCTGGGATCCGTGGCTGGGTTGGTTTGAAAAGAAATTTGGCGCGGCGCTTGAAACAACAACGGACCTGGCGGCCCTTGAACAGAAAGAAGACGCTCGCAAAGCCGTTCTGGATGATATTCAGTCCAAAACAGATGATGATTTTACGGTATTACAATTGGTGACGTCTCTCAGTGGCTCTTTGGTTCTGGCGCTGGCTTTTGTTGAAGGGGCTGTAACGTCTGAGCAGGTTTTTGATGCTGCGCATGTCGAAGAGAAACATAAAGCTGCAATCTATAACGAAGATCTTCATGGGCCTGATCCGATGGAAGAAAAAAAGCAGATTGCGATGAAAACAGACCTGGCGGCGGCCGCAAAATTTCTTGAATTTTTAAAATAAACACACCTGTCTAAAAATTTTTCTGGCAAAAAAATATCCTTTGTGAGATATTGGGCCATCGGTGCATGAGCGCCGTGTTGATTTAACAATGATGTGGAAATAACAATGGCGTATTTTATTACACCAATAATTGCAGGAGGCTGGGTGTCCAGGGCACTCGGCAAACACTTGCTATTTCCGGGATTCGTTCATCATTGATTTGAACCTTTATAAGCCCGGAAATTCAATGAAACCGGGCTTTTTAATGTTCCAAACAGGATAACTTTCTACCATTTCATCCGTTTAAACATTTCAAGTCCGGCCTCCGGGTTTGGTTTGTACTTGTTATGTATGGATAAGAAAATGTTTAAGAAAGTTGATAGAAAAGACGTTTGGAATTTCTCCTGGCACTACTGGAGCAAAAGACCTCTGGCAGGTGCGCTGATGATTGGTTTGCTGGTTTTGGCAACGATCATTGATACTTTTGTGCCTGTTTATACTGGAAGAATCGTTGATGCGCTGGTAACTTACAGCCCCGAGGATGCTGAGGCGCTGCCTAAGGTGCTGTTCTATCTTGGTGTATTCGTAGCCCTGGGCGTGGTTTTTAACATCCTGCGCTACGTTTCCATTTCCATCTGGGCATGGTTTGCCGTGCAATGTCTGCACGAGCTTTTGACTGATGCCATGAACAAAGTGCAGCGTTTTAGTGCGGACTGGCACGCCAATGCCTTTGCCGGTGGTACGGTGCGCAAAATCACACGCGGTATGTGGGCCTTCGATGTTTACGGCGATACGCTGTTCATGGGCTTGATTCCTGCCTTCATTATTATGATCGGTATGACGGTTATGTTGGCTGTTACTTTGCCTTTGGTTGGCTTGTTCGTGGCCATTATGATCGCCATATATTGCAGTGTCAGTATCTGGATGTCGCTGGTTATTCTGGCGCCGAAATTTAAGCACGCCGCCAAAGCCGACACGCAGGTTGGTGCGATTCTGGCTGATATTATTACCGGCAATGCCACCGTGAAGGCTTTTGGCGCGGAAGCGCGCGAAGAACATTTATTTGGCCGCGTTGCCAAACGATGGAAATTGCGCAGCCAAAAAGCATGGCTCACCGGTGAAATAGGAAACCTTATACGCGGTATGCTGCGCATGACGATGCTGGGCGGCATGATGGCTGTGACCATATGGTTGTGGACTCAAAATCGTGCGACGCCCGGTGACATTGCTTTGTCACTGACTAGTTTCTTTATCGTTGGGGGTTATTTGCGCGAAATTGGCATGCATATTGCCAATCTGCAGCGCTCTGTCAGTGAAATGGAAGATGTTATTTCTTTTTGGCTCTACAGTGATGATCTGCGCAATAAGCCCGGTGCAAAATCAATTGAGATCACAAAAGGTGAAATTGCCTTTGATAAAGTGCGCTTTACCTATAAGGGTCAAACCAAACCTTTATTTGATAACTTTTCTATTGTCATCAAGCCGGGTGAAAAAGTCGCGCTGGTTGGTTATTCCGGCTCGGGTAAGACCAGCTTTGTGAAGCTTGTGCAGCGTCTTTATGACGTTGATGATGGCGCTGTGCGTATTGACGGCCAAAATGTCGTTGATGTGACGCAGGAAAGCTTGCGGGCCAATATCGCTTTGGTGCCGCAGGAGCCGATCCTGTTCCACCGTTCACTCGCGGCTAATATTGCCTATGGTCGACCCAAGGCCAGCAAGGATGAGATTATCGCCGCGGCCGAGCAGGCTTATGCGCATGATTTTATCAAAAATTTGCCACAGGGTTACGATACGCTGGTTGGTGAGCGTGGTATAAAGCTGTCCGGTGGAGAGCGTCAACGCGTGGCGATTGCCCGTGCCATCTTGTCCAATACCAAAATATTGGTGCTGGACGAGGCAACATCGAGCCTGGATTCAGTGTCGGAGCATTATATCCAGAAGGCGCTGGAGCATTTGATGGAGGGTCGTACCACCATTACCGTGGCGCACCGTTTGTCAACGATCCAGAATGCCGACCGAATTTTGGTGTTTGACCAAGGTCGGATTATAGAGCAAGGCCGCCATGAGGAACTTATCGCGCGCGAGAATTCTCATTACGGTCGGCTTTATGAGATGCAGGCGCTTGATCTTATGGGTGAAATCGAAGGAGAAGTCGCGGAGTAATTTTCTTATAGTTTTCTGGGGCTTCTCCTAAAGCCAGCTTTTCGGATCAGCAACGCGGTAGCCACTGATAGCGCGCGACAGACCGCGCGAAAACCGAATGATAAAATAGAGCAAGACTGGAACGGCGCTGATCGCCATGGCGATCATGAACACCTGGCCATTAACGCTCATAAATTCGTCCATACAGGGGCGAATAACATTCATAAGGCCTATCATGTCTTCGTTTGCAGCCAGGTTTGCGGCGCCGGACATCAATCCTTGTGCGCAAGGCTCCAGCGGCGTGTTGTCAATATTGGGCAACATATAGGCACTGGCAACGGTCATGGTTAGAACAGAAAACAAACCGCTGATCCAGATCGTGCGAATAATAAAAGTCGTATGGCTTTCACACAAACTGCCATTTTCACAACTCTTGCGCATTGCGTAAGCGGTAATTAAAACCCCAAGAAAAAGTATGGAAGCCACCAGCGCTACTATAGTGGAAGGCACCAGCATCAAAACCAGTGAAGCTCCAAAGGCACTATAAAGTTGAATTACTTTTTTCTGCTCGCTGCTTTCTTGCGTCATCTTCTGCCGAACAGTTTTTCAATATCAGTTAAGGATAATTCAATATAAGTCGGTCGTCCATGGTTACACTGACCTGAAAGCGGTGTCTGTTCCATCTGACGAAGCAACGCGTTCATTTCATCGGCGTTCATCCGCCGCCCCGAGCGCACCGATCCGTGACAGGCCATGGTCGAAAGAATTTCATTGAGACGCTCTTCCAGCTTTTGTGTATCTCCATGATCAAGAATTTCATCCGCCAGATCGCGGATAAGCCTTTGCACATCAGCTTTTCCGCTTAGCAATGCCGGAATGGCCTGAACGGCAATAGCCCCGGCCCCAAACGGTTCAATCTCGAGACCAAATTTAGACAGCTGTTCTTTATATTCAAGAAGATTTGCCGTTTGCCCTTCGTCCATCTCAACAATTTCTGGAGTCAAAAGTCCTTGTTTTTCGATGCCGCTTTCGGCTATCTGCGCCTTGAACCGTTCGTATACCAATCTTTCATGTGCGGCGTGCTGATCGACAATAACCAGTCCGTCTTCCGTCTGTGCCACAATATAGTTTTCATGAATCTGCGCTCGCGCTGAACCGAGTGGGTAATTCTCAGTTTGAGTTTCGGGAATTTCTTCGGCCCTGGCCGATGGTACGATATCCATTTGCGGTTCATAAACCTGATGCGCCGCTTCCGCCAGATTGCCATAGGCG
>JAJFGV010000055.1 GCA_021775965.1 Alphaproteobacteria bacterium | reverse complement strand
TTCAGGCGCTTGCAGGACCCTCGGCTCGGACCCCAACGGGACCCGCACCCGAAGCTGCTAAGTGCCCTCCCCACAGAAAGCGGGAAGCCACATGGCAAAGCGTCCGGAAGCGCCGGGAACCTCCACCCAGGCCGTACACGCGGGACAACGGGATCGGAGCAAGAGCCATGCGCTCACTCCGCCGATCCACCAGACCTCCACGTTCTGGTTTCGTGATTCCGCCGAGCTGCGCGAATTCGCGGAAGGCCGGCTCGATCGCGACGAGTACGGCCGCTACAGCAACCCCAGCTGGCGGGTCGTCCAGGACAAGCTCTCGGAGCTCGAAGGCGCGGAAGAAACCGTGCTGTTCAGCTCGGGGATGGCCGCAGCGACCAGCACCTTCCTGGCGCTGCTACCGCGGGGTGGACACATCGTCGTCACGAACGATTGCTACCGCCGCACCCGCCAGTTCATCCAGCAATACCTGTCGAAGCTCGACGTGACGGCCACCGTCATCGAGCCCGCTGACACCGCGGCGCTGAAGGACGCGCTGCAAGACGACACGGTCTTCTTCTTCACCGAGAGCCCGACCAATCCCTACCTGCGCGTGATCGACCTGCCCGAGGCCGCGCGCATCTGTCACGAGCGCGGCGTGAAGGTGATCATCGACGGAACCTTCGCCACGCCGATCAACCACCGCCCGTTGGAACAAGGCGCCGATCTCGTCATCCACAGCGCGACGAAGTACCTGGGCGGACATAACGATCTCATCGCCGGCACCATCTCGGGCTCGGCAGAAGAGATCGCTCCCGTGCGCGAAGCTTGCGGCGTGCTCGGCGGGATCCTCGATCCCCATGCCTCCTACCTGCTGCTGCGCGGAATGAAGACGCTCTCCCTGCGCATGGAGCGCCACAACGCGAACGGCCTGGCCGTGGCCCGCTGGCTCGAAGGCCAGCCCAAGGTGAGGAAGGTCTGGTACCCGGGCCTCGAGAGCCATCCCGATCATGAGGTGGCCAGCCGGCTCATGCAGGGTTTTGCCGGCGTCGTCACCTTCGAAATCGACGGCGACCTCGAGGACACGATCCGCTTCACAGATGCGTGCCGGCTGCCTTACATCGCTCCGAGCCTGGGCGGCGTGGAGAGCCTGGTCGAGATGCCCGTGCTGATGTCCTATTGGGACTACCCGGCAGAGGAGCGGCAGGCCTACGGGATCACGGATTCGCTGGTGCGTCTCGCCTGCGGAATCGAGGACGTCGACGATCTGATCGCAGATCTGTCGCAGGCGCTCTAGAGCCAACACCGTTCAGTCAGATCAGCCACACGTCGAATCGCAAGAAGTCCATCGACGCGAGCCCCGCAGCCCCCCTTGGTTTTCGGAATCAACAGGCTGCGAGACAAACTGAACCTTATCGAGCCTGACCGCGCCCGATCTCGCTGGTCACCTCCGGGCCTCAGCGCCGTCGTGGCTGCTGCCAGGAATCCCCTGGAAGGACAGCGCCCCCTCGAGGCCCTCTGCATCTTGTCGAGCCGCTGGACATCGTGCGGCTGGGCAGGATGCAGACGCTGCAAACATGCGGAATCGCACCAGTCTTCCGAAGTCCTATCTGGCGAGTTGGTGTATGGTCGGCCCAACCGGGTGCGGTGCCCGGTTGTCGAATACTAGTTATGCGGCAGGACGTGAATGCTGGAAGATCTCGGAAACCTCGGCGACTTTGTCGGTGGGATCGGCGTCGCGGTGACGTTGGTCTATCTCGCCATCCAAATTCGTTCTAACACGCGAGAAGTGGAAGAAAACAGTCGCCTGCTCGGACTACAAGCTCATCAGTCTGTCGGCGAGCGATGTAGTGATGTGATCTTCGAAGTCGCTAAAGATGCGGAACTCTTTCAAATATGGACGGCAGGCCTGAATTTTGAAGAGGATCGAGATCCCAAGATCGTTGAACGATATGGAATGATCCTCCACAAATTGTTCATGTCGCTCGAGGATGCGGAGAATTTTTCTGAATACGACGAGCGCGTTCGCGAACGAATAGAGCGGCTGGAAATTCATTGGCTCCGAAGTCCAAGCGTACAGGATTGGTGGTCCCGGCAAAGAATCGCCTACTCAGATTCGTTCAGGTCCAGAATTGATGCGCAGATTCGCCACCTGAATGCCGGTGAAGATACGACCAGCGTGGAGCTACCCGCCGCCTAACCAGCGATCGTGTTTCAAGTCAAGGGATCAAGCCTGCCAAGCGCGTTGAGGTATGGTACCGCTGGGGCCCTACTCAGGTGGCCCAGCGTGGCGGACAGCCCGCCCAGCGGTTGAGCCGCGTGCCCGTTGTTCAGCTTGAGGTGTGCGGGAGGTGACAGAGCGCGCCAGCGTATGTCAGCGTTTCTGGAGCCACTTCGACGGCTGGCTTGATGGTATCGACGTCCTGATATACGGCGGCCTTGGCGCCGCCCTGCTTGGCTACGTTGTCTACTCCATTGGGCTCGCCATTCACGAAGCAGGCAATCGCCTAGTCCTCGCTGCATTTGTCGCGGTAGTTACTGGGTCGGTCGGCCTACTAGTTCGCGATCTCTTCCGAAAACAACTCTCGCGGTCATCGAAGCTTCTTGTTGGCGCCTGGGGAGCCTGCGTGGCCCTGGTCCTTGTTGTCGAACTATTCGAGTCGTTCAACTAGAGCTTGTCGCGAACAGCCGTACAGCAAGCCCTTAAAGCGAACGCTGAATAGCTCTTTTCCAAATGCCGCTGTACCATCTGGCATCAACCCATTTAGGCTCGGCCGAGGCGGCGGCGCTATTCAACGCCGCCTAGCGCCGATCCGTTGGGCGGCGAAGAGTGGCTCTGTACTACATCGCGCTGGCGTGTCTCTTCACGCACGAACTCGACGCGGTCACTCACTCGGAGTGGCGACTCTTGTTCGGCCTGCGCGAGCTTCCCGACCCCACGGCGGCGTCAACGTTCGTCGCCTTCCATGTTCCGCTGTTTTTCTTGATTCTCTGGCTCAGCCACCATCCAACCCAGCGCATTTCCAGCGGGACCAAGCTGTTGGTTGCCGCATTCACGATCGTTCATGCGATTCTGCATTTCGCCTTGTCGTCGTCGCCGCAGTACGGCTTCCAAGGTTCTCTTTCAAATTCGCTCATCTACGGCGCGGCGGTCTTCGGCGCCGCCTTCCTCGCAGCATCCTGGACTGAGCGTCGTCGGTCGGATGCGGCATAGAGATTGTCGATTCCGGCCCGCCCGACCCCTGCGCGAGTCGGCCGGGAGCCTTGGGACGAACATCGAGCCCGCGACGCCCAACAAACCGTTGCAGTCGGACTGGCTCATGCGTAGCCGTTGCGAGCCGTGATACTATGCCAGCAATCAAGGCGCTCAGCGAGTTGGAGACAGATCGTCTCCAGCCGCTGAGCGCCGATCCGTTAGGCAGACAGTGGCGGATACGAAACCCACGCCCGAGGCCCTCGAAGCACGCAAGAGATGGTTCGAGGACTACTGCCGTCAACTCGATGAGAGTCCCGTAGTCGCCGAGCCTACCCCTGGCGTCGATTATCCATGTCCACGTTACTACTGCCTGACATTGGGCGAGCGAGGGGGGTTCGATATCTGTCCGGTATGCTTCTGGAAAGACGACGGCCAAGATGCAGACGACGCGGATAGTGTTCGCGGTGGACCCAACAGCTCACTCAGCCTTACCCAGGCTCGCGCGAACCATGCCCGCCTTGGTGTATGCGACCAGGCCTTGCGTTCATCCGCCTTCCCGGAGCTAGACACGCCGAGGGCGCAGCTTGCACGCCGCAGGGCGCGGCACGTGTTCACGGGAGGCTTATGACGGATTACGAAATCGCTGATCTCGCTGCGTCAGTCATGAGTAACTACCTGACGACTGTTTCGTTGTATATCTCGATTGTATCGGCGTACCTGATCACTGCATTCCTTGCTGGGGAGAAGCTCACCCGTGCCCAGGTCTCGATCGTGAACGCCTGCTTCGTAGTAGCTACTAGCTGGCTCGGCTCGCTGTCTGTCCGGATCTTGATTCGCGCGTTCGATTTGAGCAGAGAGTCGGTGGCGCACGACTATAACGACGGAACGTCGAGCGGCGGCGTAGCAATTGCGGCCGGACTCCTCTATGCCCTACTTCTTGGTGGTAGCCTGCTCTTCATGCGTAACGTGAGGAAGAATGCTTCGAGTAAGGACTTGGCCGGATAGCGCGGGCCTTGCCAATGCACGCCGCATAACAGGCGGATCTTGCCCCGGTAGAATGGACACGGGGTTAAGCAGCGGTCTCGAGTATTTCATACTCGTCCGGTGAATGATAGTCGAGCGTGGAGTGAAGGCGCGTCCTGTTGTAGAACGTCTCGATGTAGTCGAAGATGGCCAGGCGGGCCTCCTCTCGGGTGTGGAAGTCGAAGTGGTAGAGCCATTCCGTCTTGAGGGAG
>JAJFGV010000054.1 GCA_021775965.1 Alphaproteobacteria bacterium | reverse complement strand
ACACCAACCCCACCCTCCAACGACAACTCGACCACAGCGCCCGACAACAACTCACCCACCACGACCTCAACACCACCCGCCAACAACTACTCGACGCCCTAACCCCCCACCTCACCTGAGTGAAACTCGACCAGATACTCCCGGTGCTTGATCCCCACGATGCCACCAGCGCGCACTCGTTACGGATCGACCGGGCGTTACGCGACGCCGGGTTCGAGACCGAACTAATCGTGGAGCAGGTTCATCCGTCGCTCGCCGGATGCGCGACACTTCTGAAGGATTGGCGACCCCGACCGGATTCGCTGCGGCTTTATCAAATGGCCATCGGCTCACGTATCGCCGACCGCATTCTCGGCGATGTCCAGCCAATCATCGTCGACTACCACAACGTCACCCCGGCGAGATTCTTCGAGGTATGGGAGCCTCACCTGGTGAGCGCGGTCGAGTGGGGACGCACCCAACTCCTTCAGATCGCCCCGAGAGCGGCGTTGGGTTTGGCGGATTCGGAGTTCAACGCGGCCGAACTCACAGACGCCGGTTGCAGCCACACCACAGTGGCCCCAATCTTGTTGGACCTCGACGAAATACCAGACCCCGACCCTTCCACCGTCGAACGAATCAAAACCAAGCACCCCGGACCCTGCTGGCTTTTCGTCGGACGCATCGCACCCAACAAAGCCCAACACGACCTCATCTCAGCCCTCGCCCTCTACCGCCGACACATCAACCCCGACGCCCACCTCACCCTCATCGGCAACACCTCATCCCCCCACTACCAAACCGCCCTCCAACGACTCACCCACCACCTCGACTGCACCGACAACGTCACCTTCACCGGCCCCGTCAACGACCAAGAACTCGCCTCGCACTACGCCGCCGCCGACCTCTTCATCTGCCTCTCAGACCACGAAGGCTTCTGCGTCCCACTCATAGAAGCCATGCACCACCACACCCCCATCATCGCCTACGACTCCACCGCAATCGCCGAAACACTCGGCAACGCCGGACTCCTACTCACCGACAAACGACCCCTCACCGTCGCCAACACCGCCCACCACCTCCACACCAACCCCACCCTCCAACGACAACTCGACCACAGCGCCCGACAACAACTCACCCACCACGACCTCAACACCACCCGCCAACAACTACTCGACGCCCTAACCCCCCACCTCACCTGAAAGGAGCAGCCCTTGCGAATCACGTTCGTCAGCCCAAGGTATGGGAACTCCATACACGGTGGCGCTGAAACCGGTGTGAGACTGCTGGCGATCAACCTCGCAGCAACAGGGCACGACGTCGAAGTTCACTCGACCACTGCCGAGAGCATGGCCACCTGGGCCGACACGCTCGCGGCCGGCACCACGATCGAAGACGGTGTCACGGTTCACCGCCACCGCACGACCAATCGTCGACATCGCCGTTTCGATTCACTCTCGATCAAGGTCCTTTCCGATCCGGCCAACGTCGATCCCTCACTCGAGTCCAGATGGATCGAGGCCCAGGGTCCCCACTCACCCGAACTGCTCGATGCGATCGCCGAAGTCGACTCCGATGTGGTCGTCATGTCGCCCTATCTCTACGAGCCGACCATCATCGGCGCACGACGCGTTCGCTCGCCCCTCGTCATCCACCCCGCATCCCACGACGAAGCTCCCCTCCGGCTTCCATGTGTCGGCTCCGCGCTCGCCTCAGCCGACGGAATCGGTTTCTATACCGACGCAGAGCGCCTACTCACCGAGCGAGTCATTCCTGCAACGCGATCGCTACCCCAGATGCTCGTTGGTCTCGGGGTCGACTCAGAACGGATCGAACCAGCTCAGCGCGAGCGCAACATTTCGACAGCCCGGTCGGCGCTCGGCCTCGGCGAGGAACCCTTCTACCTGAGCCTCGGGAGAGTCGACAAGGGCAAGGGAACTCACACCCTGGTCGAGATGTTCGGACAACTTCACCGCAGCGGACGCTCACCCGGCCGGCTCGTGGTGGCTGGACCGATCGTCGATCGCCCTCCCTCAACTCCCGGTGTCTTGGTTGTCGGTCCGGTGGAGGAGACATTGAAGCACGGTCTCCTGAGTGGAGCGACAGCGCTGATAAACCCCAGCGCGATGGAGTCCTTCTCGCTGGTGCTGCTGGAGAGCTGGATGGCGGATACGCCGGTGATCGTGACATCGGCATGCGCCGCGACGGTCGAGCACAGTCGTCGATCGGGCGGTGGTGTCGTCTACTCAGATGTCGATCAGCTGGCCCGGGCGGTCGAACTGCTCTCCAGCCAACCCGAACTGAACGCCTCCCTAGCGTCGAAGGGCCGCACCTATGTCGAGGACTGGTACACATGGCCGGCCATCCTCGCTCGCTACCTACCCTTTCTGGTTCAGGTCATCACCCACGCCCGACCTACCCGCCGAGCCGGCGCCACTGCCTAGAATCTCGACATGACGCCACCCCAAGAGTCGGTTCCCGATGACCTCATCGCAGAAGCGCGCGGGAGGGCCCAAGCTCTCCGCGAAAGTGGCGAACTTCCCCACGACATCGACGACCGTCTCGCGGACGACTACACGCGAGCCGTGCGCCGTGATGTCGATCGCTCCCCGGTCGATCCCAGAGCGGCCATCGGAGCACTCCGCGACAATCCCGAGCTCGCCACGTCCCGGATCGCCATCGGCGACCCCGCTCCCAGAAGGCCAGCGACCAACCTGCTAGCCCGCCTGCTCAGGCGGTTCAGAAACCGACTCCCTGTTCCATTACGAAGAGAGTCGCGTCACCAACTTGCGGACGTTCTCGAGCTGATGGCTGCAGAAGCGGAGCGAGTCGGACGGCTGGCCGACGATGCAGTGGCCACGGCCGACATGCTGGCAGACCGGGTCACCCAACTTGAACGCCAGCTTGCGGTGGTTCACGAAACGCCCTCCGGTGCTGATCGGCCCGATGTTCCCCACGACTGACAAGGTCGCTCAACGTACGACGCACTACGCGATCGATGCGTCCGTCTGCCCCGCTCAATCCTGGCGTGCTATCGCCGCCCACCACCTCCTGACGAGTCGACACCTGCCGGAGGCAACAATGTCGGTGGTCGGGATCGACGACAGAACCGCTCGCAGCTTGCGGCTCTACGCCGTGGAACTCGGTCTCTCAGGGCTACGGATCCCCGACAGAGGACCCATCGATGCGAGTCCTCTCATGAGGTTGACCGATGACGATGACCCCAGGACCGAACCCTGCCGCCGGGGGAAGTACGAGATGCCATCGCACAGCCCACCGAGTGTTCTGTGTGAGGCCGTCGCGGTGATGCTCGAGACTGCGATGTCCACCTGATGAGGATCAGGGCAGTGGTCCAACGATACGGCGCCGAGGTGGCCGGGGGGGCGGAGAGTTTCTGTCGGTCGATGAGCACGCGGCTTGCTGCGAGGGGCCACGAGGTACAGGTGGTCACCAGCACCGCCACCGATTACCTCACCTGGCAACCCGAATACCCGGCAGGAACCTCTTACGAATCAGGGGTCGAGATCCTGAGGCTCGACCCATGCTTCGCGCGAGACTCCCACCGGTTCAGCCATCTCGATCGAAGGGTCGCACACATCGGCAGGGCCCTCGCTCCCTCCGCCCAACAGGACTGGCTGATTCTCGAGGGACCCATTCTCAAGGGCTTGGCCGACACGCTACGCAGGCCCACAGATGTGACAGCGTTCTACACATACCTTTACCCAACCACGGCCCTAGGCGCAGCTTACGCATCACCGTTCAGCCCCATCGTCATACATCCGACGGCACACTCCGAGCCCCAGCTCGAGCTGCAGGTATTCGATCGCTTGTTCGACCATGCAGACCTCTTGGCCGTGTCGACTCCCGAAGAAGCGGAGCTGATGGACGCCCGAACCCGAGGCCGCTCCCGCGTGCAAGTACTCGGTATTGGCGTCGACCCGATCAGAAAGAACCCAGCGGTCAAGACTCAACTTCCCCCTGGCCTCTCGGGCCGGCCCTTCATCGCCCTGGTGGGTCGGGTGGATCCGTCGAAGGGGTCGATGGAGGCGCTGCGCTACTTCGCTGAATTCAAGCGCCGCCACCCAGGAGCGCTGGCTCTATTGGTTGTCGGGCATCAGGCCACACCCGTTCCGCACCACCCTGACATCATCGCCACCGGTTTCGTGGAGGAGGCAACGCTGGGTGCCTTGATGTCTGATGCACTCGTCCTCCTACAGCCGAGCTATTTCGAGAGCTTCTCGCTGGTGTTGGCCGAGGCATGGTCAGCGGCAATTCCCGCGCTCGTGCAAGAGCGGTGTCCAGCCACTGCCGGCCAGGTCCACCGAAGTGGTGGGGGACTCCTGTACCACGACTACGCCAGCTTCGAAGCGGCCCTCGAACTCCTCGTCATATCGCCCGACGCGCGCCGGACCCTCGGCGAGTCGGGCCAGCGGCACGTGAGCGAACACTACCAATGGGAGACAGTGCTTGATCGCTACGAGAGCCTGCTCGGGTCGACTCTCAGCTTTGGTATGGCGCGACTGCGGGGACTGACTCGCGAATGACCAATCCCTCCGGTCCGACCCATGCCATTGGACGATACTGCGGTCCTGGACTCCCTAGAGAGCTCTGTGCCGCGCCGGCCCGGTAGTGTTGATTCGTGAGAAGACGGCATGCAAGGTCAGTTGATGATCAGGGGATCAAGCTCAATCTGGGCTGTGGATACGACTTACGGGAGGGCTATGTCAACGTCGATCTCGAGGAGTTCCATGGCCCTGACCTAGTCGCCGACGTCATGCGTCTCGAGGGGATCGACGACCACGCCGCACAGGAGGTGTTGGCCATCGATGTTCTCGAACATCTGAACCGTGATTCGACCGAAGCGGCTCTCGCCGAATGGGCCCGCGTAACAATGCCCGGAGGTGTCCTGAGAATACGGGTGCCGGACATGCGCGGCTTGTCAAGGATGATTCTCTCCTCGACTGACACCCTCGAAGGCGCAGAAACCATGGCTGGGCTCCTATATGGCACACAGGCATACACAGGCGACTTCCACCAGGCTGGATTCACCGACCTCCTACTAGCGTCGAAGCTCTCCCAAGCCGGGTTCACCGATATCATCTTCTCGCCAAAAGACGATTGGATGCTTGATCTCGTCGCTCGCAAACGTGGCGACAACGAGGAAAGTCCCAGATTGGCGCTGTCTCTCACAGATGGATTCTTCGCCTTCGAGGGAGGGGGTCCCGCTGACCGCTTTGTTCTCTCTGAGCAGGCTCCCATCCCGAGAATCCTCAATCTCACCCCGCAGGCTTTGTCATTCACCCTCTCGGGACGGGTGGCGTGTCTGGTGGGCGATGACGCAACCGTTGCCTGTGAACCGCCCGGTGGCCCCACGGCAAGCTTTTCTGCTGACCGGGCGGGGGTCGATTTCTCGATCACCGGAAAGTGCGAGGCCGGCGTGACCGAGCTGCCCATGCAGTCAGACTCCGAGCGCCTTACACCTGAAGATGAGCGTGACCTGCGATCACTTCACCTCCGGTGGACAGGCGTCACGGCGAGTGGCTGAAGCTCAAGAGATCTGCTGAACCGCGACACTGATCGGCATCTCGACAATGCCCTCGGCACCTGAGGACTCCCCGATATCAAACCTCATCACGGCATCTTCTTGGGAATAGATGTACCCGCCGGTTCTGGTGTGGGCACCCATGCTGATGTCGTAGGATCCGAACAGCAGTGGGACCGCGGACAGCGAATACGTTACGCGGACGCGCCCTTCGACCTCTGTGATCTCCGTGCCGATCACCGTGGAGTTGGTCGAGTAGACCAGTGTTCCGCGCTGATCGTGGAAAGCAATGGCGAACGTTATGTCATCAATCCTTGCCGCTACCTCGTAGGTGGCATGGATCCTGAGCATCTCGTCTGGACGAATCCAGTCGCGCCGCTCGTCGGGAAGCTCAACAGAGGACTCGACCAGCTTCAACTCGCCAGATGCAGTGACGACTCCAGAGTCGCCCGCCGACGACGCTCCCCGCTCAAGCAATGAAGCACGATAGGCGCGTACGGCGTCGTTGGGATCGCCGAACGCCACCAACCGGCCGGCATCGAGAACGGCGATCTTGTCACAGAGCTCGCGCGCCAGTTCGACGGAATGGCTCACGAACAGGATCGTGGTGCCGGCCTTCTGGAATCGGTCGATGCGATCGAGGCACTTGCGGGCAAAGGCCTCGTCGCCGACAGAAAGAACTTCGTCGATCAGTAGAATCTCCGGGTCGACGTTGACGGCCATGGCAAACCCGAGACGGGAGTACATTCCCGACGAGTAGTACTTCACCTGCTGGTCGATGAATGCTGACAGTTCCGAGAATGCGACCACCTCGTCGAAGATCTGATCGACCTGACGCCTCGACATG
>JAJFGV010000053.1 GCA_021775965.1 Alphaproteobacteria bacterium | reverse complement strand
TAACGGCTGATTATGATCTTCTGAAATTCTTTTACTCATCTTGATTGCCTTCTTTTCATTTATCTATTATCAATCGTTAAATCCATTTATGACATATTGCCTAACAAGTTATTATACAGCTTCTGTATTTCACCAATATTGTAATGATATTCAGAAAAGACAGATTACTACTTTGTGGAAAAGCAGTTCTAAGTCTTATAAATCAATATTTTTTAATTACGGTAAAACACCGTTTTACTTTTTTATGATTTTGTTTTATTGTAACTTGAAAGTTGAAAGATAGTTTTTTTCAAATTTATTTCTAATTTTATTATTAAAAAAAAGGAAGACATAAGCGGCAACTTATGCCTTCCGAATCATTATTCCCATTCACCAATGAAAAAGAATAACAACTATAGACCGTTCATACTAGTGAATAAATTAAATATATCAACTACAAAAACCAGTGTTGAGTACGCCCACCAAGCGCACGCAAACACTGGTTTTTTTTGGTTTCAGATTGGGAGAACCCTATGACTTGATACTAAGAAATATTTGACATTCAGATTTTTAAGTTAATGAAATATCAGGGCTTACAATGTGACTATTTTCAGCCGTTTTTATAACCTTTTCAGGAGAGAAATTATGTGTAAATGTGCAGTGAAAGATAAGGAAAAAGCTAGAGTTGTAACCGTTAAAAATAGCTGGAGACTTAGAGCTCTTTTCCGTATTGAAGGCCTTATCAAGGAAATTGGACAAAAATCCAGAGCTAAAAGGATGGGTATATGTGGAAATACTATTTTTGTGAAAGTTAAGAAAGGAGACCCATCCAATGTTTTGTATGAACCGCAACTACGTTGTAAAGACAGAGTCTGTCCTGTGTGTAATTCGTACCGTGCATCTATTCTTTCCAGAAAGGTAGAAGAGCTTGGTAAAGATATGACAAATCCTCATCTTTTAACTGTTACTGCGAATGATCAGAATAGGTCTAGTCTGAAAACTGCTTTCAAATGTTACAAGGAATCAATGAGAGCCTTAAAACGTGAAAAGACATGGTGGAAGAAGTATATACGTGGAGGGGTTGAACATATAGAGGTCACGTATAACGAGGAAACCGGCTGGCATGTTCACTCGCATATGCTGGTTGATCTGGCTGTTGATCGTAAGGTTGATAAATATGCAGCTTACAGAGAATGGTTATTTTCTAGACCCACTAAAGAAAGACCTTGAACATGTTCTATTAAAAGTTGGTCTTGGCACGATTTCAGATATCAGGCCGGTAACAGAAGGATATGGAAAAGAGATCTCAAAGTATTCTATGAAGTTTGGTCTTGATATTGATGATGACAAGCTTAAAGAGATTATAGTTGATATGAAAGGAAAAAGAATGGTGTCAAGGTTTGGGAATTGTTTTGGGCGCAAAGATATAGACGATACTGACGGAGAGAACATGGTAGAGCTTTCACTGAAAGAGGAAGAGCAATATGAAACACTAGGAACCATTAATGAGGTTGTATATAAATGTTTTAAGGAGACTGGTGTTGATAGTGAGCTGGATGGGTATGCTCTTGGAGCAGTAAAGATTGGCCTGATAAAGATATGTTTAGCTGACAATAAACCATTTCAAGATGAGGAAGTAGATTCATCTTGAATCTTTTAGAAAGGTGATAAGTGATGATAGTAGGTGGCATGATTGCAAGCGATGTAAATGTTTCTGATAAAGGTGTCGGATTTCAGGTCGTGTGTAAAGACCTAAGAGACACGTTTAGAGTCTTTATTCCCATGGATCATGTTAATGGTGAGCAGCTTTTAAACATGGGTGATCCTGTCAAGGTTGATTTCAACGAGTTCTTTTCACTCAAGAATGAAGTTCGGATGGAAGTAAAGAGTGTTACTTTAGATAACGGTAAAAAGCGAGCAAAATGACAAAAGAATCAAAAGGTAAATATAAAGTAAGTATAGAAAGATACATGAATATCAAAAGAGTATCCGTGGGAACAATACCTTCAATCAAGATTGGGGGGCGTGTACTTTTTGACCTGCATGATATTGATATGGTAATATCTCCCATGAAGCGAAATGTTTGACCATAAAGGTAAGTTGAAGGCTTAAAGTGTTGCTGAAATTAGCTAAAAATAACCAAAAAAAAACGGGAACGCATTTGTTTATTTTGCCTCTCCCTGTCGAGTTTTATATCGAAACTACTTTAAACTTTACGTTTCCGCCTCCAACAACGCTTAGTTTATTTCGCCTCTCCTCGAAAAACGTTCCTTTCAAAGCTACTTCCAACTTTGCGTTTCTGCCTTCTTACCTCTAACTATATTATACTTAAATTCAGTAGTGTCCGGTTAGGTTTTTGCGTAAGCATGGTTTTTTCTCTGTTCTTTGAAATCGTTTTGAGTTAAAGTGTCAAAATCGAAGCTACCAGCTTCATTCTTAATTTTGATTCTCAACTCTCTGACTCTTTTAATAGATACTTTTTCATTAAAATTGTTGCGGCAATAAATGGCTATGAGCATATAGGTAATTAGTCCCGCAAGTATCTGTACCATGAGCCCGTATTGAGATCTTGCAATAAGGTGATAGACTTTAAGATGGCGTTTCCACCATCCAAAGAATATTTCGATATCCCAGCGAAGCTTATAAATATATGCAACTTCTTCCGCTGTGATGTCATATCGATCTGTAGCAACCCAATACTTTTTACCATCAATACGGTATCCAACAAGTCTAATCGGTTTTTTTGTCTGTTTAACGCCAGGTGTTCCAAGCAGAACAGTAGCATCATAAAAGACGCTTGAGTCAGAGTTCACAGGACTGGTCTCTATAACAGTTTTATGGGTATTGCCTCTAATACGGCATACAAAATGTTTTCCTTCTGTTTGCCATAAGTCAAAGTCCCTATGGCATTGATAATAACGGTCCATGATACCTGTCTGACCGGGAGAGAGTATTTTGCTTACGAAAGGACGTTCATCACCTTTGCCGTCTGTGAGAAATATTTTTGCTGGGATAGAATGGTTAATATCAAAACCAAGGTGATCCTTTGCTTTTTTTGACCCATCTCTATAGTCTGCCCAGTGCATTGAAAGGACAGCATCTATTAATGACCCGTCAATGGAGATAAGGTATCCAAGATGAACATACTCCTTTGGTAACGTCTTAGCGGCATCTGCTTGAAGTTTTTCAAAAACAAATAATAATTGCTCTAACCCTCTATGGTTAATGGCATCAAAGAAGCTGCTTTTTTGAATACCTTCTGGAGGGGCTATTTCACGCTTAGCGAAATCGTCTTTATCGAGAACCTGAACGAGATGGCTTCCAGATGAGTGTTCTTCAAGGTGGTAGAAGATTAATGCTTTGAGTTGGTGTTCAAAAGTCATTTGCAATGGCCTGTCTCCTTTTGCTTCAAGAAGAGGTGCTTGAGATAGAAATCTATAAACAGGGTCCAATAATTCATAAAATGAAGGGATTGCTTGATTTTTGGCTAACGGTTCAATGGTATATGGCATATTTATAACTCCTTTATATTTAAAGTGTTATGAAATTTGCCACAAAAATTTATTTCAAAAAGTCAAGCAAAAATTGCCTCATTAAAATTATTTTGTTATTACCTTAATTTATTACGCAAAAACCTAACCGGACGACGCTGACTTAAATTATACAATTATACAATAATTAGTTAAAAAGTTTTGTAAGTCAAAATTATGAAGATTGAAATTGATGACACGGTATTAATTGACGCCATTGTTGAAAG
>JAJFGV010000052.1 GCA_021775965.1 Alphaproteobacteria bacterium | reverse complement strand
GCTTTCACCGTATTCTTCAGCAAGCAGGCAATAGTCATTGGGCCGACGCCGCCGGGGACGGGGGTGATGGCGGAAGCTGCATTTTGCGCTTCATCAAAATCAACATCGCCACATAATTTCCCATCATCCATACGGTTAATGCCGACATCAATGACAATCGCGCCGGGTTTTATCCAGTCACCTTTGACCATTTTAGGGCGTCCGACGGCGGCGACAAGAATATCAGCGCTGCGGCAGACTTCATCAAGGTTTTGCGTGCGTGAATGCGCTGTGGTGACCGTGCAGTTCTCGGCCAGTAAAAGCTGCGCCATCGGCTTACCAAACAAGAGCGACCTTCCAATGACAACGGCGTGTTTTCCGCTCAAATTTTCTTCAACGCCTTTAATCAGCATCAATGATCCTTGCGGTGTGCAGGGCACCATTCCGCTGTCATCTCCCGCCACCAACTTTCCTATATTGATAAACGTAAGGCCATCGACGTCCTTGGCCGGGTCGATCAAATGTATGAGTTCATCAGAATCCAAATGATCAGGTACGGGCAGCTGCATAAGAATGCCATGAACATCGGGATTGTCGTTAAAGGCTTTTATTTCGGCGGCGATCTCGGCTTGTGTGGCTTTTTCCGGCAGGCGCGATTCAAAACTTTTGATGCCAACTTGTTCGCAGGCTTTGATTTTATTTTTTACGTAGACGTGGCTGGCCGGATCATCACCGACTAGAATGACGGCAAGGCCTGGTGATTTGTCCATAGATTCAACCTGGGCCTTGAGCCTTTCACGGAGTTCTCTGGCGATTTCTTTTCCGTCAATGATTTGTGCCATTTTTTCGTCTGTTTTCTGCTGCGGGGTGTTCATTGTTGACCTTAAAAGTAAGCGCCCATCTTAAATAAAATCGGGACAAGAATGTATGACTGGATTAAAGACAGTCCGATAATCACGACAAGTGGCGTGATATCGATGCCACCAAGTGGCGGGATGAATTTCTTGATTGGCTTGTAAACCGGATCGGTCAGCTTTCTGAGGAGTTGAACGAGGTTTTGCGCCTTTTTATTGCTTATATTGATGACATCAAAGGTAATCAGCCAGCTGACGATAACCTGGACAATAATGATGATGATGTAGATTTCAATGGCTTTGTGGATTAGCCAGGCGAGTAAGCTCATGTCTAAAAAACCTCTTTCTTTTCAATTCCTTTTCTCTCTTTTAACCTTATTTGGTATAATATTACCAGAGCAAAAAGGTGGAGGCTTCATATATGTTCGGAATTGACCCTTTAACGGCTTCAGCCCTGTTGATTTTAGCAGCATCGGGCGGGCAGCCCATATGTCAGATGCCGGTTACGCCGAAGATTAATGTCATTCCGAAAGCGGAAAAGACAAAATATGATATCAGCCAGAGCATGGCCATGCTCCAGCAATATGATATTGATACGATTGATCCCTATGGCTTTCATGGTGTTTCGGCGACACAAGGATTTATGAAGGGCGGCGTTAGAATGTCGCCCCAGGTCAAACTGGATTATAAGTTTTTACCCAAATACGGTAATGCTGCTTGCATCTGGTATGAGAGCATTGATATTACGATTACACTTGATCCGACGATTGTTCTGGCCAAAGAAATTTACGACGATAAATGCATGCGCAAGGCGGTGGGTGATCATGAGCGTGGCCATGTGAAAATCGACCGCATGATCGTGAATAAATATTCCAAGATCATGGGCCGGAAAGTTTATGATGCGCTGGCCGAGCGTGGTTTTATCGCCGGGCCAGTGGTGCATGAGCGGGCGCAGGACATGGCGGGGCGGATGAATAAAATCGTGGGGCAGATTGTCGATCACGAGTTTAAAAAGATGAATCTGGAGCGTATTGAGAAGCAACGCGATTTTGACAATCTTAGAGAATATAAAAGTGTGAATGCAAAATGCCCAAAATTTGAATACACCGAAGAAATGTTGACCGGCTCAAAAGGCCAGGTTAAGGGTAAATCTAAAGCTCGGCGATAATTTTCTTTAGGTCTTTTGTGTAGGGCGCGCCTTTGGGTGCTATTTTTAGTGCTTTTTTGAAATCTTCCAAAGCCTTTTCTTTCTGATTCTGTTCGGCCTTATAAAGTCCTGAAACAAAATAGGCGGCGCCGAGCTGTAGGCGGATATCTTTATCTTTTGGGGCAAGATCATGGGCATGGGTGAGGATATTAATGGCATCATTCGTGCGGTCGCTGGCTAGACGAATAGAGCCAAGCGCGAGCATGAGCTGTGTGTTTTCGGGATCATTCGACAGGGCTTCCATCATTTTGAGCTCGCCTCTCACAAGCGATCTGGCCTGCATGCGGGCTTCGTTCTTGTCGAACATGGCGGCGGCGCTCGGCAGGCCGGGTATACCGAGCAGCATATAAAGACAGAGCGATATAACCGGCAGCGCGACCATAAGCGCGTGGGTGATATGGCGGTGATTTTGTGCGATCGGTATGATCAAGTAAATCGTGCAAACGGCGCAGATTATGGCGGCTACGACAATAGTAATCATGTTTGAGCCTTTCGAATAAAAAGAAACGTGCCGATCCCGCCAAAGGTCAGGACGATAAACGGTCCGAGCCAGAGCAGGGTGGTGGTTTTGTTCAGCGGTGGGTTCATCAGGATGACATCGCCGTAGCGGATGCGTAAATATTCGACAATTTCTTTGTTGCTGTCGCCTTCTGTGAGGCGTTCACGGATGAGGATGCGCAAATCGCGGGCAACATCGGCGTCGGATTCATCGATATTCTGGCTTTCACAAACCGGGCAGCGGATGTCTTTGGATATCTCGCGGGCGCGGGATTCGAGGGCTGGGTCGGACAGCTGTTCATCTGGGTTGACGAAGGCGTGAGCGAGCAACGGGATAAACAGGAGAAGTAGTATTGCTCCTTTCAAAGTTATCTTAAATAATTCAAAAGAGAGGGGTGAGGTCATTTGTTGCCCTCGCTTTGCAGGGTCTGTATCAGTGGCATGATCGTAGCGTTCATATTCTCTTCTAACAACACGCCGGCGTGGTGATAGCGGATCATGTTGTCGCTATCGATCAGAAACGTTTCCGGCACGCCTGATAATCCCCAATCGATAAAAGCGCGGCCTTTTTCATCGCGGCCGATTTTTTTGTATGGATTGCCGAGTTCTTTTAGGTAGCGATCTGTGTCTCTTTTTTTATCTTTATAGGCAATGCCGTAAATCGGCAGATTATGTTTCTCGGATAGCTCCATCAGAACCTCATGTTCGGCGCGGCAGGGTGTGCACCAACTGGCGAAGAAGTTGATGAGCGCCGGGCCCTTTATGTCTTCGGTTTTTAAGCCGTCCAGGGTTAAGGTTGGTATTGGCTTGGAGATCATTTCGATTTTTTCAGAGCGCAGGAGGAGTGTCGCAAAGGAAACAACCAGCGCCAGAAAAATCACAAGGGGCAGAAAATTGATAATATTCCTCTTCATGCTTTTTTCTTTCTCGTGCCGAGCAGAGCCAAAAACCCGCCCAGCGCAATCATCACATAACCCAGCCACAAATACGGCACCAGCGGATGAACATAGGCGCGGATGACCCAGTATTCTGGCTTTGCTGAATCCTGTTCACCGAGGGCGACGTAAACATCATCGCGCCATGATTTGCGGATGGCAGCTTCGGTGGTGCCTTGCTGTGCCACCGGGTAATGACGGCGTTCGGGCTTGAGGGTGTCAATTTTACGCCCGCTGGCTTTTAATTCGATCTGCGCCGCATCGGCTGCATAGTTTGGACCAAACTTTCCGCCGACTTCCTCCAGTTTTAATTCATAGCGGCCGATTTCCATGACGTCGCCGGGTTTCATCAGCGCAACTTTTTCCTGCAGCCATAATGTCGAGCCGATCATACCGAACAGGGCAACAGCGATTCCCAAATGTGCTGTGCTCATGCCCCAGCTTGAGAGCGGCAGGAATTTGATGCGCTCGGGTTTTAATTCTGTGCGCTGTACCCATTCGGTGATGGTGGAGATGGAAAGCCATAAAGCAACGGCCAGGCCGACCCAAACGCCGATGGGGTGGGTTTCTTCGCCATTATTATTTTCCATGATCCAAATCAGGGGAAGAAGGATACCTATTGTTGTAAGGATGGGAAGCTTGAGGCGTGGGGTTAGGGAGTTAACGTTGCCTTTCTTCCATGGGATGAAGGGCGCTATGCCCATCAGCAACAGCGCCGGGATCATCAGCGGTACGAAGGTCGCGGTGAAATAAGGCGGGCCGACAGAGATTTGTTCGGCGTTCAGGGCTTCCATCAGAAGCGGATATAAAGTGCCGATAAACACAGTCGCGCAGGCTGTGGCCATGAAAAGGTTATTGAAGATCAAAGAGCTTTCGCGGCTTAAGGGAGAAAGCGCGGCTTTGCTTTCGAGGGTGTGGGCTTTCCAGGCGTAAACGGCAAGCGCGCCGCCCGTATATAAAGTGAGCAGGCCAAGAATAAAAACGCCACGCATTGGATCAACGGCAAAGGCGTGTACGGAAGTTAAAACGCCCGAGCGGACGAGGAAGGTGCCCAGCATTGACAGGCTGAAGGTGAGGATGGCCAGTAATGCGACCCAGCGCTTGAGTGTATCGCGTTTTTCAAGGACGATAACAGAGTGGAGAAGGGCGGTGCCGAGTAGCCACGGCATGAGGGAAGCATTTTCAACTGGATCCCAGAACCACCAGCCGCCCCAGCCGAGCTCGTAATATGCCCACCAGGAGCCGAGTGCGATGCCGGCCGAAAGGGATGACCAGGCGAGCAACACCCAGGGTTTAACTGCCCGCGCCCAGTCTTTGTCGAGCTTGCCCTCAAGCAGTCCAGCAATAGCAAAAGCAAAGGCCACGGAAAAACCAACATAGCCCATATATAAAAGTGGTGGGTGAATGGCCAGGCCAGGGTCTTGTAGGACCGGGTTGAGACCGGCGCCGTCAACTGGCGGCGCGCCTATGCGGACAAACGGATTGGATGTGAACAGGATGAAGGCCAGAAATCCCGTCGACAGCATGCCTTGTATTGAAAGGATTTTTGTTTTGAACGTTTCCGGTTGTACCTTTGATAATGCGACCAACATCGAAAACAGTGACAGCATCAGTGACCACAGCAACATTGATCCTTCGTGGTTGCCCCAGACGCCGGCAACTTTATAGACGAAAGGTTTTAGCGTATGAGAGTTCTCGGCGACATTGGCCACTGATAAATCGGTAACAATATAAGCCCACATTAAAGACAGGAACGCCGCAAGGTTGAGTACAAAAAGTAAGATCGCGCTGCGCTTTTTAATCTCTGGAAAGGGCAGGGTGGCTTGCGCTAAAGCTATGAGCAGCGCGAGGATCAGGGCAAAATGTCCGAGTTCAGGAATCATGGGCTCGTTTTATCGGACCTCTTCACCTTCTCTAATGCTTTGGCAATCTCGGGCGGCATATAGTTTTCATCATGCTTGGCCAGCAGAGTGTCGGCGACGAATATGCCGTCATCGTTGAGTTGCCCTGTGGCGATGATGCCCTGCTCTTCACGAAACAAATCAGGAAGAATGCCTTCATAGGACATGGAGATGGTATGAACGGTGTCGGTAATAACAAAATTGGTGATCGTGCCGCTTTTGCTGATCGATCCTTCAACCACCAGCCCGCCCATGCGAAAGTTTTTATCGCGTGGAATTTCTTTTTTCTCCTCGAAAATGTCAGAGGGGTAATAAAAATAGGTGACGTTTTCTTTCAGAGCCATCAGTGACAGGCTGACGGCAATGCTGGCGCCGAACAGTACGAGCAAGATAGCGGAAATTCTTTGTTGTTTGCGTGTCATATTATTGTTTTTCCAATAGGCGGCGTTCGCGCTTGAGCTTGAGCGTTTTATATAGTGTCAGTGCAAAGAGCGCAAAGAATATTAGCCCTGTGGCGCCGTAAGCGCCCCAGATATAAAGTCCATATCCGTTCATATTAAAAAATTCAGCCATTGATCGTCCTTAATCTTAGGACATGGATTTTGCGGCTCAGGATTTCATTGTCGAGCCGCAGGATAACAAGTGCGCTGTAAAGGCATAGGAAGCCTACCGCCATAACCAAAAGTGGTGTTAGCATATCTGCGTGAATGCCGGGGCTGGTGATTTTCGACAGGCTGGTGAGGCTAGCCGGTTGGTGCAGCGTGTTCCACCATTCAACTGAAAATTTGATGATCGGTAAATTGACGGAGCCGACAAGGACCAGCCATGCGCTGGCCTGATTGCCTTTATCCGGGTTGTCGTAGGCGTTGTTTAGGGCAATCGCGCCGAGATAAAGGAAGAAGAGGATGAGCACGGATGTCAGGCGTGCATCCCAGACCCACCATGTGCCCCATGTTGGCTGTCCCCATAATGCACCGCTGATGAGGCAGGCAGCGGTGAAGGCGGCGCCAATCGGCGCGGCGGCGCGGATATAAAATCCGGCCAGCGTATGTTTCCAGATGGTGAGGACTAGCGCCGCAACAGCCATAGAGGCATAGATAAACATCGATAGCCAGGCGGCAGGAACATGGACATACATAATGCGCACGGTTTCGGATTGCTGGTAATCCGGCGGCGAAGCGATGAGGGCAAGATAAAGACCAAAGCTAAGAAACAGCGTGGCCAAAATTGCCGCCGCGATAAAGATGTAGTGGCTGAGGGCTTGGTATCTTTTTGGATTGGCGTATCCGAACATAATCTAATCCATCTGCATTTTTAAAAGTTTCGTGGTCACCAGTGGGGTTACAGGTAGTGTAAAAGCCAATCCGGCCCAGAGGAACAGCATCGGACCTTTGGCCGGATTTTCGGTTTGTAGCAAGTCGAGCGCTCCGGCACCGAATATCAATACCGGAATGTAAAGCGGAATGACGAGCAGCGCCAGCAAAACCGACCCGCGCCGTGCACCCAGGCTGAGCGCAGCGGCGATCTGACCGATGAGGACAAAGAGCAGCGTGGCCGGGATAAAGATCAAGAGAACGTCCGGCCAGTTTATGCTGAGCCCCATCATGAGCGCCATCAGAGGGCTCATGATGACCAGCGGCAATCCGGCGATAATCCAGTGCGCCAGGATTTTCCCGCCAGTATAAAAGGAAACTGGTTGCGGTGAAAGCATGAGCAAATCCATCGTGCCGTCTTTCATGTCGTCGGTATAAAGTTTTTCCAGCGGCAGGAGCGAGGCCAGCAAAGCGGCGATCATCAAAAGCCCCGGCGCGGCGGTTTGTAGGACTTTGAGATTGGCGCCAAGGCTGAGCGGGTACAACATGACAATGAGTAGAAAGAACGCCGGCAGAAAAAGAAACTGTCCGCCGTGACGGAAATCACTTTTGAGGTCTTTGAACAAGATGGCGTTGAAGGGGGTCATGCCGCTTGCCTTTCTTCTTTCGTGCCTTCACGAAACGCGGAGACATCAAGAATGGTACATGAGCCCCAGAGCTCTGGTCGGTGGGTGGCGATGACAGCAATGCCGCCCTGTTTTACGTAGTCTGATACGCCGTTCACCAAATGATCGCGGCCTTCTTTGTCGAGATGGTTGGTGGGTTCATCAATCAGCCATATTTTGCGCTTCACGAGATAGAGAAGCGTGAGCAATGTGCGCCGCCGCTGGCCCATGGAAAGATAACTGACCGGGTAATGAGAAAAACGCCCGAGCCCGGCTTTTTCGAGAGATTCCTGAATGGCGGCTTTGTCCGATGGCCCACCCATGATGCAGGAAAGGAATTGCAGGTTCTCAATCACGGAGAGCTGAGGCTTTAACGGTGTTTCCTGCGCCATCCAGAGGATATTACGGCTGAGGAAGTCACTGCCTGTATTTTCACCCTTCCATTGAATGGAGCCGGTAAAGGGATCAAGAAGCCCGGCCATCATACGGAGCAAACTGGTCTTGCCGCAGCCATTCGAGCCGGTCAGGGTCAGAATTTGACCCGATTCAATCTCAAAGGATAGATCCTCGAAGATCAGCCTGTGACCACGCGCGCAGCTTAAGTTATATCCGGAAAAAACAGCCATACAGGCTTTATAGGAGATTCATCGCATGGGGCAAAGTGCAAGAATGAAAGCCCGCACAAGTAAAAACCGCTGCCTTGGTAGAAGCAGCGGTTTAATTACGGTAGTGAGCCGACTAAATGGTAGAAGAGAGCTTAATAATCCTTTGGAATTCTTTGGCCTTCTTCAATCTCTATAATTTAAGTATGGATTTCAAATGTGGCCAAAAAGAGGAAATAGCGTGCCGATTTCGAGGATTTTCATAAATGTTTGATTTTAAAGGAGATTTTCTGGGATGATTTTTGATGAATACATACTAAAGTATTGGTTTTTTGGTTGGAGTGGCGGCTAATATATTTTTGACATATATATAATGTATTGCTACAAAAGGGACTGTAAACGGTGTTTTGAGAGTAAATAGTGCCATGAGTGAAAGTTTTTGGAGAGATAAAGAAAAAGCGGCCGATCTAGTTTTTGAGTTTCAGCAACTACAGAGACAGGCGGGGACTGACATCAAAGCCAAAAGAAAGCTTGAAGAAGCCGTTATACTGGATCCTGAAAATACTGCTGCATATATAGGGTTAGGTAACAGATACCTTGTAGAAGGTAATAGCGATAAAGCTAAAGAAAGTTATCTCAAAGTTGTAGAATTAAATGGTGAGGACCTTGAGGTGGCACACAATAATATTGGTGTCATTTTTCTTCGACAGAAGGGGCAGGGCTTTCTTGGTGAAGCAGAAAGAAATTTACGAAAAAGTTTAGAGTTGAATCCTTATTACATGTTGGCAATGTCAAATTTGGGTATTTGTCTCCGGCAGCAAGAAAGCAATAGCCATGAGGCGGAACTCTGTTTTCGTGAAGTTATTGATAGAGAGCCTAAAAATATAGATACCCATAATTTACTGGTCGAATTTTTAGAGTCTAACGACCGGCTGTGGGAAGCAAAAGACATTCTTGAACAAATTATAGCTCAGGATTTGTATAATAATCGTACTGCTAATTTATACACTTCTTGTATGGGCCGCCTGGGTTTGTTAAATGCCAAAAAATATGATTGTTTTTCCCTAAACTAATCTCCCCACATACTCTCGCACCCATATTAACTACTTTTTATCACTTTTCGGTTCATGATATGCTTCCTCAGGTGTCATTCTGAGGCGTAGCCGAAGAATCTCATAAATCAGGGAGATCCTTCACTTCGTTCAGGATGACAGACAATAGATTCAATAAGGGATAAACGTTATGACACGCACTGGTCAAGATTCTCTGGGTACACGCAAAACACTCACCGTTGATGGTAAGGATTACGATTATTTCTCGCTTGCTGCGGCGGCCGAGAAAATCGGTGATATATCGCGTTTGCCCTATACCTTAAAAGTTCTGCTGGAAAATCTTTTGCGCTTTGAAGACGGGCGCAGTGTTACGACAGATGACATTCAGGCTTTGGCCGACTGGCTCAAGAATAAAAAATCAGATACCGAGATTGCTTACCGTCCGGCGCGCGTGTTGATGCAGGATTTTACCGGCGTGCCGGCGGTGGTTGATCTGGCCGCGATGCGTGAAGCGATGGCCGCGTTAGGTGGTGATGTGCAGAGCATTAATCCGCTTAGCCAGGTTGATTTGGTGATTGATCACTCGGTGATGGTTGATAAATTCGGCACCAATGATGCGGTGCAGGCCAATGTCGAGCGTGAGTTTGAACGCAATGGTGAGCGCTATGAATTTTTGAAATGGGGGCAGGGTGCGTTTAAAAACTTTCGCGTGGTGCCGCCGGGCACAGGGATTTGCCACCAGGTGAATTTGGAATATCTGGCGCAGACGGTCTGGGTTGAAGATGATGAAAATAATGAGGGCAGGCAGGTTGCTTATCCTGACACGCTGGTTGGAACGGATTCTCATACAACGATGATTAACGGTCTGGCCGTGCTGGGCTGGGGTGTTGGTGGTATTGAAGCCGAAGCGGCGATGTTGGGGCAGCCCGTATCGATGGTTATTCCCGAGGTGGTTGGTTTTAAAATGACCGGTCAATTGAAGGAAGGCACAACCGCGACCGATTTGGTTCTGGTCGTGGTGCAGATGCTGCGCGAGCTGGGCGTGGTAGGAAAATTTGTAGAATTTTATGGCCCTGGGCTGGATCATCTGAGCCTTGCCGATCAGGCGACGATCGCCAATATGGCGCCGGAATATGGTGCGACTTGCGGATTTTTTCCGGTGGATGAAGAGACGCTGAATTATTTGCGCTTTACCGGGCGTGATGAACATCGTGTGAATTTGGTCGAGGCCTATGCGAAGGAGCAGGGCATGTGGCGTGATTCAAATTCCCCGGACCCGGAATTTACAAAGACGTTGGAGCTTGACCTTGCGAGCGTTGAGCCATGTATATCAGGTCCGAAACGTCCGCAGGACCGGATTGAACTCAAGGATTCTGTGAGCGGTTTTGCCGCGGTGTGCCCGGAAGAAAAATCTGTGCCGATTGAAGGCAGTGATGAGACGCTCGATAATGGCGACGTGGTGATTGCGGCTATCACAAGTTGTACGAATACATCGAATCCTTCCGTGATGTTGGCGGCCGGCCTCGTGGCGCGTAAGGCACGCGAAAAAGGTTTGACCGTGAAGCCATGGGTGAAGACCTCGCTGGCACCGGGATCGCAGGTGGTGACGGATTATCTCAACAAGGCGGGCTTGCAGGAAGATCTGGATGCCTTGGGTTTTAATACGGTTGGTTATGGCTGTACGACCTGTATCGGCAATTCCGGGCCACTACCTGAGCCGATTGGCAAGGCAGTTGAGGCAGGTGATCTGAATGTGACATCTGTGCTTTCGGGTAACAGGAATTTTGAAGGCCGTATTTCGCCACATGTGAAATCGAATTATCTGGCTTCGCCGCCTCTGGTTGTTGCTTATGCGATTGCCGGATCGATGAAAGTTGATCTTTATAAGGATCCGTTGGGGCAGGATCAGGATGGCAATGATGTGTTTATGAAAGACATCTGGCCGACCAACAAAGAGATTGAAAATACAGTGCGTAGTTGTCTGACGTCTCAAATGTTTACCGATAGATATGCTGACGTGTTTAAGGGTCCACCGGAATGGCAGGCGATTGGTGGTGATGATTCCGGTGAAACATATAACTGGAGTGATAGCTCAACCTATATTCAGAACCCGCCTTTCTTTGAGGGGATGAGTGCGAATGCTGATGCAACGTCCGATATCAAGGGTGCTTATGCGCTGGCGATATTGGGTGACAGCGTGACGACCGATCATATTTCACCAGCTGGTGCGTTTAAGAAAGATCATCCAGCTGGGGAATACCTTGTCGAGAATGGTGTTGAGCCGCGTGACTTTAATTCTTATGGTTCGCGTCGTGGTAATGATCGTGTGATGACGCGCGGTACGTTCGCCAATATCAGGATTAGAAATGAAATGCTCGATAACGTCGAAGGCGGTTACACCAAACATATTCCAAGTGGCGAACAGACGAGCATTTACGATGCGGCACTGAAATACAAAGATGCGGGAACGCCTTTGGTGGTATTCGCCGGGAAAGAATACGGTATGGGTTCCAGCCGTGACTGGGCGGCGAAGGGTACAAGGTTGCTCGGCGTGAAGGCCGTAATTGCGGAAGGGTTTGAGCGTATCCATCGCTCCAATCTTATTGGCATGGGTGTTATCCCGCTGCAGTTTAAAGATGGTGTAAGCCGGACGTCGCTTGGTTTAACAGGCGAAGAGACCTTTGATGTCAGTGGTATGGCTGGTGATATTAAGCCCGGACAGGATATTGCGCTGACGGTGCATCGGGCGGATGGTTCAAGTGAAGAGGTTACGCTGCTCTGCCGGATCGATACGCTGGATGAAGTGGAATACTACCGCAATGGCGGGATTTTGCATTATGTGCTCAGAAATATTGCGGCTTCAGTGGCTTCTGCTGCTTAAAATACGTAACATAGGTGCCAGAACGGGTGTCATTCGGCTCTCTTCCTTCCTCGGAAAATTCGGCTTGTTGCATAGCCAGGCTTTGAGAGCTTGCCTGCGTTTTTTCTGTATAGGGGACAACACGAAGTGCGCAATGTAGACTTTTCGGCCTGCCTACAGCAACAGGAAAATCTTTTCCGACATGCGGTGTTGTCTTCTTTTCGGTTTTTCTTGTGGTCATTTTTTCTTTTTCCTCAGAAATATTGCAGTAGTTTAACTGAATTACAACGTCAAATATACAAAATTTCACTAATGTAGGATCGCACCGCAGCCGCGCTAGGTAGCTCGTCATACGGATCTGTTGCCGCAGGCTTTGGTTTTGCTGGTGCGCTTGATATCTTGCCATTTTTTCCTGGCATCGGGCCGCGGGCCTTAATTAGTTCATCATAGTTTTTCAATTCTTCACTCAGGAAATGATGAAGGTTTTTATAGTGACAGTTTTCAAATCCTCTGAGCTTAGAGGTGATGGCTGATTGTATAGCGTTCCAATGATCTTTTTTTTCTTCTGAAGCCAGCGGTCCATATTTAACATACCCTATAAATCCCTCTCCAGCTTCTAAAGTTAATCTCGCCGATTCCAGAAGCTCTCTTCGGTCCAGAACGTTGTTTTTCTTAATGCCTGCCAGAAGAAATAAATGGGAAAGATTTTTAAAACCAAGTTTCTTTACTCTTCTGTTTGCTGTCTCCCATTTATACCCAGATAGTTCACCCGTTTTAATAGGTTTTTCCTCTTTTGTCGTTGGGAGGGTGCTGGTGGAATTTTTGAAGGACTTTGCTTCGGCAACAAGGCCCTTGATAAAAGGCAGCTTCAGTTTTTCCTGAAGAAGTTCATCTGGTTCTATATTTCTCTCTGTCATTTTTCTTTTTTTCTTTTTAACCAAGCGCTCCGGAAGATTGCACTGCACATAAACCAAATAGGTCAGCTGTTCTTAGGGTACGGAAACAAGTGGAGGAGCCAGAGCCATTGTCTTCAAAGCTTCTCTGGATTCATGCCCGGATATAGTTGGAGAGCCCGATCCTATATAGCCAATAGGTGTGGTTTTTGATGATTTTTCTTTGACGGGGGATGGATTTTTTATACCCTTGCTTATAAACAGATTGGTAAGGTTTATAAGGCCATGTAGCTTTACCTGAATGTTTATGCTCTCCCAGGTAAATCCATTCAAAACCCCATCGGAGGTAATGCTGCCCTTGGTCTTGCATGTTGGGAGATCACCGGTTTTCTCCTCAATCTCAATAGCAAGAGCGGTAGTGGCATCCAGAAATTGTTGTCTCGGGATTAATTGTATTTTTTTGCTTTTATACGCAGGCATTTTTTCTCTCCATAGTTCCATAATAAATTCTGAGGGGAGGCTATTAAATTATGACAACAAAAGCAAGGAAAAAATGCACGTTATTCAAAACATTGAGTTTATTGTTTTCTTTAGGGGGGGGTAACGCCACATTTTGGACTGATAATCTGATTTTTTTGCTGGGCTTATCATTCTAGCTAGCCAGAGCCATGGTGAAAAACAGATGGCTTTGCCTTCTTTTTGTTGCCCTTTTTGTCGTCTCCATCTTCACCACCATCTTCATCTTCCACGGGCGGTTCAAGGATTTTCTGACCCAGTTTTTCGGCATCAATAATGAGATGCGAAAATTCCGGCCGTTCGGGCCTGTAATGGACATCGTAGACACCTTCGAGATTGGTAATTTCGGCAGAAAGGCGGCTGAGACGTTTTTTGGCTTCGCGGGTTTGTTTTTCTTCTTTGGAAAAACGCTTGATGATATTCAATCTGGTCTTTTCATTGTTCATACCAATCAAAAAGGCGAGCTGAATCCCTTCCAGATAGGCCGCTGAAGCAGCCAGACATTGTGGAACACTAAGCGCTTTTGCTTTTGTACCACTGGCAGTGAATGTGAATGTTGTGGTCCGATCCGGTCCGCGCAGGATAATGCCGCTTCGTCCTTCATTATGTTCGAAAGTGACAACGAGTGCGACATTGGAATCGTAATTGATGGTGACCTTTTTCCCCACTTGCTTGAAGGCGTCTTCTGCCAGAGCAATGGACATATCGTATTGATCTTCGTTTCGGGCATCGCATTGTTCAATCACATCAAGCAAAGCGTGATGTTTTCCGTTTTCAAAAACGATACGGCCTTTGTGATAAACTGTGACCCAGCGTTGCGGATTATAGGCGTGTTCGTAGTCGTTGACCAGTGAGTCCCATGCCGCTTGCCAATCAAACGCAATATGACGGTTCATAATCGGGCCGCCTTCATGGAAGGTATGAATGATACGCGCGCACATGCGAACACAGCCATGCATGTTATGGGCTCTGACGACATATTTTTCTTCATATTTTTCATTGGAAGAGCACAAGTTGATAACCATGCGATTGCTGAGGGCAACGACAGACTCGCCCTCTTCATGCATTTCGCTTTCAGGGTCGTAAATTGTAAATTTTTCACGCAAGAGAGAGGCACTGAATTCAGCCATAGCGGTCCTAGCCCATAAATATTCTCTAGGGCGTATTGTCCTCACGCCCTAACTTATTTTAGCATATTTGCAGGCTGTGCTCTAGGAAATAGCGGGTTCAAGGAGCTGGCGGTCGAAAAAGGACAGGGCCTTTTCAATCCGCAGGCGCTCGGGGAGATCGGCCCTGAAGGCTTCCATCACAGTGGTTTGTAAAAGGGATGGAAATGCATTGAAATTAAAGCCGTCCGCAATTGCACGGTGCTTGCACAGCGCAAAGCTGCCTTTACCCTCACCAGTATCAGGGCTGGCGCGGTCTTTAAGATATTCGCTGGCGTAATCAGCAATATCGCGCAGGTTCATATTATCTGTGGTGCTGTCTGAATTGTTGTTTGCGGCTTCGGTAAAAACCGGGCCTATAAGACTTTCCATGAAAATCTGACCGAGCATGCTGTCTTGCTCGCCCGGCATGTTGTGATGAGAGCTGCTTTGGATAAAAAGCGGTCCTGAATAATCTGCGCGGGATGGATGCGGCGCAAGGCGCGCCAGCTTTTTGATTAATCCCGTTATGATGCCAATAACGGCTTTATGCCGTTCGGCTTTGTCTTCACCCCTGTACATTTTCACACCCGTTTTTTTCTTTTTATTCTACGGATGTGGGGTAAAGAACGAGTTAATTATGGTTATTATTTATGGGTACTTTATTGACATAATTATTATTTTTAATGAAAGAAAAGGGAGCGTAATAATTTATTGCGCTCCCGCTCTCTATCTATAAGAAACGTTTATTCTTTGTCGTTATTCTCTTTAAACAAAGCGTCTATGTCGTCCTGCGAAGTGCCAACTGGAACGGCTTCTTTATCCGGGTCTATGGCGACATGGATACCAAGACGGTCAAGAGCCACACCAAGGCGGTCTTCGATGGTCTTCAGATTTTCTAATGTCTTGCGAATTCGTTGACCTGTAATATCCTGGAACGAGCAGGCCATAAAAATTTCTTCAACGTCATCATTAATGCTCTCGATAATTTTCCCGCGCGCATCTTTGTTGTCCCAGTCTTCTTCTGAATGAATTTTTGTGTTGATACGCCCTGCGGCATCGAGGATTTTATTGGCAGCTTCTTCCGTCATATCGACAACGGCGTCCAGCTCGACACCGGCATTGGCAGGGGTTTTGCCATCGCCGCTATAGGAAACTGCGTGTAATATTTCTAATATTTCAGAAAAGCGCGTGATAATGCCTTCTTCGGCCATATCAACTTGTTGTGAAGTTGCGTTGATTTCCATCGATATCTCATCAAAGCGACGCGCCATGAATTGCTCTATCGCTTGCAACTGATTTCCCACGTTTGAAGCAACGGCGAATACATTCTCCTGTTTGTCGTCATCGTCAGTTTTTTGATTGGCAGGATTTTCTTTTGCAGACATCTTTTCCTCAGCATTTTGATGGTTGGGGTGGGGCATTCCGGGTAAATTATACGCAGGAAATTATTAACAAAGTATCACAAAATGGACAAGCTCGACATGGGTTGCATATGCATGCAGCGGCTCCCCCTAAGTATTCTGGAAAAATTGTGAAGTTGTACGCAATTATAGCTGTTTTCAAACCCTAAAAGCCTTGCAGCGGAGTAAGGCCCTGCCTAGAATTTTCTGATGCGGATATTGTTTTCATGGGAACTCGGGCGGAATTTTGGACATGTGACTCAGCTTGCTGATGTGGCGCGCCCTCTTGCCAAGCGCAAAGCTGAGCTTTTTTTTGCACTTCAGAATCCGGCTGCCATTCGTGCTTTTGCTGAGGGGCTTAACTATAAAGTCTTTCAGGCGCCGTATTTTCCTGTTCGGCCTGTGCCTGGTAAAAGGCGTGGCCCCAGTCTGATATATCCTGATGATTTGCGTCCGTGTGGTTATGATAGCCCTGCTGATCTTGCGGGGCTGATTATGGCCTGGCGATCTTTGTATGATCTGGTGAAGCCTGATGTTTTGGTCGCGCAGGCGGCGCCGACGGCATTGCTGGCGGCACGTGATTATAAATTCAAAAAAGTCACTCTGGGTTCCGGTTATGATGTGCCGCCGCGTAGCACTCCTATGCCGCTTCTGCGCTATTGGGAGAAAATAGATGATGATGTTATTAAGAGCCACGAAGGACTTGTGTTGGATAATGTCAACGAGGCGTTGTCCATCGCAGGACTCTCAAAACTTAAAAAGTTTTCAGATCTTCTTGAAACCGACACTGAATTTTTGACAACGTTTGAAGATCTGGATCACTATCCGGATCGTTCCTCATTAAGCAAGGGTAAACCAAATTATTACGGACCGTTTTTTGCGCTGGATAGTGGTGAGGCTATGAGCTGGAATAAGGGAAAGCGCCAGCGTATTTTTGCCTATATTCGTCCGGACACAGCTCATTTTGGTGCCTGTATGGAGGCGTTGAGCCACCAGCCTGATGATCGTGATATTATTGCAGCCGTGCCCGGTATTTCAAAACAGCTGAAGGCCCAATTGGAAAAGCCATCTTTTCGTATTATTGATGGTGCGGTGCAGTTGGGCAAACTGATTAAGACATGTGATCTTGGTATCAGTCATGCTAGTCCGGGAATTGCCGCAGCATTTGCTTTAAATGGGGTGCCACAGCTTTTATTGCCTGGTCATATTGAGCAAATGATGTTTGCGCGTGCTATTGGCAGAACAAAATCCGGTCGTGGCTTGGTTGGTGACTTTGGGGCAAAAGAGTTGGTCGCGTTGATTGAGCGGTTGCTTGGTGAGGGAGAGTTCAAAGAGGCTGCAGAAAATATCGCAAAAAAATATAAGGACTATGATCCATCAAAACTGGCAGATATAATTGCAGGAGAAATTATTAAGCTGGGGAGTAAGAAATGAGTGTCCATATAATAAGCGGAGTATTTCATGCCGCGTGAAGACCGCAGAATAATTTTTGATTATGATGAAACCTATAAGGCGCTTTACTCTCTTTGTGTTCAAAAAGAGCGAAAAAAGCCGCCCACCGGTGCGATCACCATGCTTGTCGAGGATGATAAAGACGACAGTCGTATTTATGTGCGCATTGAAAATCAGCTAGACACTCAGGGCGGCGGCGCCAAAATCGAATATAGCCGGGACTTTCTAGCAGCGGCTCTGATGGTTTACTGTCGCGGTTGTGGCATTCCCTTACCCAAAAAGGCTAGAAAGTCGGTTATGGTTCGTGAAAACGATGTGATCCTGCGCGTCGAAATGTAGTGTTATAGCCAGCGTCTCGTGGATTTTTTATAGGCGCGGTAGCTGTCTTCAAATTTTTTCTCCAAATACTCTTCTTCGCGTTCGATGACGTATCGGTTTATGACATAGAGAAGCGGTGCCAGAAAAATAAACCCCCATAAGAGATCGAGCAAAAAACACAGTCCTATATAAAGGCTGGTTAAAGAAATATAGATGGGGTTGCGTGAAAAACGATATGTGCCATCGGTGACAAGTGTGGTGGCGGGTTTATTGGTTGGTATATTGGTTCCGGCACCGGCAAAGCGCATAATCGATGCGGCAGCCACACCAAAGCCCAGACAGATCAAGAGTATGCCGGCAGCGAATTGTGTGCCCCAACTGAGCATATCCAAACCGATAATGAGCTCAAGGATTATGGCGGCAATCAGAAATAGCCCATAAATAAAGGGTGGTTTCATGATTACATCAGGGTGGTCGTCTGCGTTTGATTCCGTCGATTCTATGAGGTCTTCTTCTGCGCTCACGTGGCTTTGTCCTCACTGCTCGTTGGTTTGTAGACACTTAGCAGATCAACAATTGATAAAATCTGATCGATTTCTTTTTTGCACCTTGTGGCTTGCGCGTCTGTTGTAACGGGCAGATACAAATTAGATGGTTCGAACATATCAACCGCATAGGGAATCATGATGAATATATATTTACCCCGGTAAAAAGAGACGGATAATGGCGCGTTATCAAACTCGGCCGATATTTCTGCCAGACGTGTTAAAATTTCATCGCGGGCGAGGTTTTCTGCATCCTGCGGTGCGTCAGAAAAAACTTCGAAGGTTCCAGCAAGCTCGCCGTTTCCAATTGAAATCTGCTGTAGATCGCGCCAACGCTTGCCTTTCCAACGCTTCGCCGTTTGGCGGTCGCCGCTAATAATTGTATGACCTTCAAAGCGCTTGTTCGGAAGCTCCAGAAGCACGAATATTCCATCAAAAACATAGCCGCCTTTTCGTTTGCTATGGGACATACGGGCCTCTGACAAGATCATCTTTGTTTCTTTATAAGTTCCGGCAAAACAATCTTCGGCATTGTACTGATCAAAAGACGGCAGGATTTTTGCAGGCAACAATTTTTTTGCCTTAATGCCGCTTTTGGGCCGGTATTTCAGGCCACCCATCGCATGAGCAAGTTTCGGCATGAAGACACTTTTGTGTTGACGCTCATATTCCTGTAGCGGCTTCATTTTATGCAGGCTCAGGAAATAATAAGGAATAATGCCAAGTGCCAGGCATGCAAGTGCCGGCAGGAACTCAAATTTATAAAAGAAAAACCAGCCAAAGCCGCTGCATCCTACGACAACAAAGAGCAAGCCCATCGAAAAGGCCATAAACCCTCTGCTTTCATATTGCTTCATGAGGCCCAGACGCATGTCTTCGGCTTCATCAATCAGCCTTTTGATATCGGCTGAAAAATTCTGGGTATCGGCAGGTTCGATGGTCTCGATTTTAGAGTTTTGCTCTTTTGTATCTGTCATTTGGTCATCATATCATATTTCGATCCTGGATAGGCATTGCGCAAGATCTTTCGAGAAGTTTTCACCTTTATTGGCAATGAATGTTTTATCCGGCAGATCGGATGGGATGTCTTTGCCCTCAAGGCTGGTCACAATAACAATCGGTATTTCTTTGGTTGCCTTTGCGGCGCGCAGGATATTGGCGATTTCAACACCCTCCAGCTCGTCCATAATGGCGCTGACCAGAACCAGGTCAGGCAAAAGACGGACTGTCAGTTCAATGGCCTCAAAACTTGTGTTGGCGCTGGTCATGCGAAAACCGGCCGAAGCCAGCTCCTTTTGTATGAAACGACGCTGCACGGTGTTAGGCATGATCACGAGCGCTTCAAAAGCATTGTTCTCCTGTGTTTGTTCCAGGGAGCTATGCTCAGGAAGCTCGCGCAGGATATTAGAAATTGCATTGTTATCAGGCTGGATTTTTAATTTTTGCAATGTCTGTATTTGATCAGCAAAGCGATAAATATTTTGGATGTCTTGTTGATTGTAAGTTTCGCTGGTGGCCAGATAGTCTTCCAGACGGTGCGCTACCATTGATATTCCAGGGTAACCAAAAGCTGCAGCCATACCTTTTAGGCTGTGGGCCAGCATCGAAATTTCGGCGATATGGCTGTTACTGTTATCGGTTCCTTCTGCAATGCTTTCGAGACATGTTGATAGTCTTTCCAGCTTGTCGCTACAGTCATCACGAAATTCTTGCTCAAGCTGTGCTGTTAGTACTGCTTCCTGCTTTTCATCAATAAAAACCTCACCTGTCACTGGAATTCCTTTCCTTGTAGATGTCTGTCACCATGCTAAAGCAGCGCCTGAAGGCGTCAAGGGAAGAATGAGGAAAACGAAGGGTTTTGAATATCGCTCCGTATCAAGGTCAAGCTCAACAAAACGAGCACTGACATGAAGCGAGGAGAATATTATGAAACTCAAGACGTTACTCATTGCCGGGATGGTGATGATACCAATCACTTTTGCGGCACAAAATGCGCAGGCTGGATATGGTTCCTATTGTAAAAACCATACGAAAACTGTGCGTGTAAATGGCAATATTATTGCCGAGTACTATAAAACCTGTCTACAGCCCGATGGTTCATGGGTGATTGCATCGCATTCCGGTCCCGGTGGTCATAGGGGCGGTCATTATGATGACAGCCATCATGGCAAAGGGTATAACGACAATCATCACCGTAAAGCCAAAAAGCATGTGAAGAAGCACGCTAAGCACGCCTATAAGGATCCGTATTATCATGGATACAGGCAGCCCTATCGCCATAATCCCTATTATGGCCGTAGGAGTGTTAAGCATTACGGCCCAGGCTATTTTCGTAAATATTACCAGCCGCAAAGGCATCATTATCAGAGCATAAAACGCCATAACCACCGCCATACGCAGCATTGCGGCCACGGTTACTAGGTTTTTTTGACCTCCGCCGTGCGGTTTTTCCCCAAAAATCGTGCGTCTGACACCCCCGCTTTGATCCCTTGAGCGGGGGTATTTTATTAATATTTATAGGGATTTTCCCATTGGCCATCTTGGTGTAAGATTAAAAGCATAGGATTCGTATTCAACCAATCAGGAAAGGTAAAACTATGGCTGAACCAACCGTAACACTGAAACAAGTCGCCGCAGAGCTTGCGGATAAACATGACATGTCAAAGAAGGACACGACTGCGCTTCTCGAAGGCATGGTCGATTCATTCGTTGAGCATTTACAAGGTGGAGAGCGCGTGCGCATTCCCGGCCTTGGTATTTTGCAGGTCAAGCAGATGAAAGCTCGGATGGGCCGCAACCCGGCAACCGGCGAGCAAATCCAGATCCCAGCCAAGAAGAAGGTTGCGTTCCGGATTGCGAAAGATCTGAAAGACAAGCTTCTCTAGGATCGACTAACAGAATTTCAAAAACGGCCGTTCATTTGAGCGGCCGTTTTTTATTGCGCCGCTATTTTACCAACGCTTGCGCGCTCACGGTCAACGTAATGTTGCTCTGGCCCGGTGCGGCGACAGGTGCAGCCATTTTGCTGTCCATCGCCATTTCCGCATGCGCCATACCGCGCATCATTTGCGGTTGTGCGTAGTGACCGCCGCCCATACTAACATTGACCTGCAACAGATCGGCTTTGGATTTCCCCAGGGCCTTGGCGGTGCGCGCGGCTTTGGATTGGAGTTTGATCAGCGTTTCCTCGAGTAAATTCTCGCGTGTTTCTTCCAGAAGCTCGGGCGAAACACTATAGCTTAGGCCATTCATCGAAAGGCCCATTTCCTGCAGCTTGCCAGTGAGCTCCAAAAGCTCATCGGCGACTTTGCCCTTGATTTGTAGACCCTGATTGCCACGCCATGTGCGCGGCGCATGTTTGTCGCGGCGATATTCATGCACGTAATATTGTTGGGTCGAGACTTTGACGCTTTTGACTTTTTTGGCTTCATCGACTGCCTTTTTCATGATCTTGTTGATCTGATCTTGCAATTCTTTGGGGCTGGCATTTTCAGCCTCAAAGCGTAAATTGGCGATTAGCAAATCCTGCTCCACCTCAACGCGTTCGGTGGCAGATAAACTGACCAAAGTCGCGCCTTCGGGAATGTCGAGCAGGGTTTTGTAATCCTGTGCATTTGCGGAAAGGGGTAAGAACAGTAAAAGGGCGGCGAGCAATATGCGCATGTCGAGTCTCCTTATATATAAATGAGGGCCCACTTTAAGCCGGGAGGCGGGTTCTGGCAACAGGGCTTTTTTTGCTTTAAATGACTCGTAACACTTTGTTTTTGTTGGCATAACAAAGGATCCTTTAGTTCGGTCGCAAAAAAAAGCGGGGAGGGGTGATGTCTCCCATTATTTTACATAATTCAAAAGTTGTTATATTACCATCCCTCTTGCTTCTGTTCTTTCTGTGGAGTGCGCTGCTTTTCATGATGATATTATAGGAAAGTAATCCTTAAATGTCAAGATTTATAGCAACCCCGTGATCCAGCGATGGATGAAGTAAGAGGCGATAAGGCAGAGGATGCCGGTGCCGTAGAGCACCCAGAAGCCGCCCGGGATTTTATCGGCGAGCAGGAAGGGAATGAAAAAGGTGAGCGATAACGGCACCGCGACAAAAATGCTGCGCGCGAAGGTGACGGCGTTTTCCGGGTCCTGATATTCGGTGTAGGAAAACGGCAGGACGAGCAGGGTCAGCAGCGGCATGGCAATGATAAACCCGGCCAGCTCCGGCTTTTTCCCCGCCAGCCAGCTGGCAAAGGCGATCATCCCGGCGGAAATTGTTAATTTGAAAATTGTGAAGATCATGGGGGGATTGTAGCGGGTTCTCTCTCTTTTGTCATCCTGAGCGTAGTCGAAGGATCTTCTTAACCACAGCGATCACAGCGAATACACAGCGCCGTCATTGCGAGGAGGCAACGCCGACGCGGCAATCCACTTGTGCCCTTGAGGGTAGTAAGTATAAAGAAACCACGGATGGACACAGATAAAATTTTACGACCAAGAATCCGTGTTGATCTGTGGTTTTAAAAAGGATTCATGTTTACTAGCTTAATAAAAATGGAACTAGTATTAGAGCTGCCCAGATTGATGCAGTGAAAATTTTTGTTCCTCTATCATCGTCTACAACAAAAACCCAAAATGTAGAGCTGACTAAAAAGCCGTAAATAAGAAGTATAGGGTTAAAGATAAGAAAAAAAGCAAGAGTCCATAGTAGCATCGTGATGGGGACGTAACTAAAATAGCTAGAAGCGCCTCTTTTAACATTCAATATATGCACAGGAATAAGTGTGATGCAGGAAAGTGGAAGTACGATAAGAAAAAAGTTAAAGAAAAAAGTGCCGAACCTATCAACGCCACCACCCCAGGATCCATTAATGCAACCAACACCTATAGAGCACAGGACGATGGTTATTATTATCTTTAGCCATTCTGTCTCAGATATTGTCACTCCTAATTCCCCAGCTCCGGCTTTTTCCCCGCCAGCCAGCTGGCAAAGGCGATCATCCCGGCGGAAATTGTTAATTTGAAGAGTGTGAAGATCATGGGGGGATTGTAGCGGGTTTTGTGGGTGGGGTTACGAAGGTTTTAACCGCGGAGGCGCGGAGGGCGCGGAGTTTTCCCCTTTGTCATCCCGAACGCTTTAGCGGAGGGATCTGAGCAGGTTGCAGCCGGGACAGATTCCTCACATTCGTTCGGAATGACAGGGTGGGGTAGTCGTCATCCTGAGCGTAGTCGAGGGATCTTCTTAACCACAGCGACCACAGCGAATACACAGCGCCGTCATTGCGAGGAGGCAACGCCGACGCGGCAATCCAGCCTTTTCACGTTGGCTCTGGATTGCTTCGCTGCGCTCGCAATGACGACTGTGGCTTTAAAGGGCTATACGATTTTTTTTGGGGTTGGACCTCTAAAGAAATAAATTAAAGTATGCATTTATGATATTGCCACCATAATCAATATTCAATCTGCCTATAATTATTATAATAGCTAATATGATAGCACCCGCGGGCAGTAATATTGCAAAAAGCCATTGAAATGCAAAATACAGGATAAAAAATAGAGCATTACAAAATGCTAAAAGCGCTTCTTTAAACATTAAGAAGCCCTCTATATTTTTTATTTTCTTTAGTTCACCCTCAAATTCTTTTTTTATGAAACTATGTTCCGCGTAAAGCCTCTCATTTAACCAATCAATTTTACTTTCAAAGTCTGAAAAAAGTTTTTTTGCTTTCTCTGCACTTGTTTCTAAGTGTCGCTCTGCTTTTTGTTTGCCTTGCTTATCTAAATTATTTGTAGCTTTTATACGTGAAAGCTGAGTGCGGGTATCATAATATTCTTTTTCAACACCTTTTATTTCCTCTGAACGGAATGAATTTAACTGCCCGGTAAAGTCTTTAAGATCATTCAAATCCTGCTCTTTGAGTTTTTCAAACAAATCACTACATCTGTTCAAATATTCAATTTTTAATTGAATATATGCTATGTAGATTTCTAAAGAAGAGGTGGTCTCGTCCCATTTTAGTCTTTGATCGTGGAAATCTCGATATATTTCGTATATCAAGTGCATTATTAGATAAACACAAGTGATAAGAAGGAAAAGTAAGGCGCCATGGTATGTGATTTCAAAGCTTAAAAAACTTAATTTACTAGCGCTTTCTTTTCCAGATTCAGAAATAAGCACTAAATAGACTATTGGAATAAAGTAAGAAATTCTTTTAACTATAATTTTAGTGTTTTCACTAAAAACAGGTCTTGGGGCTTTACGAATAAATTCTAAGGTTGTTTGAATTCTCTTATAAAAATCTCCTAAACCATATCGTCCAATGTATTGATATAAATTTGTCACTTCTCATCACCCATCTTGAGCGCCGCTATAAATGCTGACTGTGGTATCTCGACATTGCCGTATTGGCGCATCTTTTTCTTACCCTTTTTCTGTTTCTCGAGGAGTTTCTTTTTGCGGGTGATGTCGCCGCCGTAGCATTTTGCTGTGACGTCTTTTCGGAGCGCGCTGACATTTTCGCGGGCGATGATTTTGCCGCCGATCGCGGCCTGGATGGCGATTTTAAACATCTGGCGCGGGATGAGCTCTTTCAGCCTTTCGCACAGATGACGGCCGCGGCGCTCGGCCTGGGAGCGGTGGACGATCATGGAGAGCGCATCGACGGGCTCATCATTGACTTTAATGTCGAGTTTGATCAGGTCGTTTTCGGCGTAGCCGTCGAGCTCGTAATCGAAGCTGGCATAGCCTTTGGAGATGGATTTTAGGCGGTCGTAAAAATCAAACACAACCTCGTTCAGCGGCAGGCGGTAGACCAGCATCGCCCGCGCGCCGGCGTAAGTCAGCTCGACTTGTGAACCGCGCCGTTCTTCGCATAAGGTCAGCAGCCCGCCGAGAAATTCATCGGGGGTGAGGATGGTGGCTTTGATCCACGGCTCCTCGACATGCTCTATATGGGTCGGGTCGGGCATGTCGACGGGGTTGTAGAGCTCGGTCATTTTGCCCTTCATGTCATAGATTTGGTAGACAACGCTCGGCGCGGTCGGGATGAGGTCGAGGTCGAATTCGCGCGCGAGGCGTTCCTGGATGATCTCCATATGCAGCAGGCCGAGAAAGCCGCAGCGAAATCCCATGCCGAGGGCTTGCGAGCTTTCGGCTTCGAAATGAAGGGATGCGTCGTTGAGGGCGAGGCGGGCGAGAGAGTCTTTGAGCTTTTCATACTCGCCATTATCGATGGGGTAGAAGGAGCAAAACACCATCGGCACGGAGGGTTTGAAGCCGGTGAGGGTTTCGCTGCATTGGTATTTTTCATCCGTAATCGTGTCGCCGACTTTGGTGTCGGAAATGTCCTTGATCCCGGCGGTGATAAAGCCCATCTCGCCGGGGCCGAGTTCGTCGAGCATCACATGTTTGGGCGTGAAGATACCAACGCGGTCGATGTCGCGGGTGGCGCCGGTATTCATGAAGCGGATTTTCTGGCCTTTTTTGAGGTACCCGTCAATGACGCGGACGAGGATGACCACGCCGAGATAGGAGTCATACCAGCTATCGACGAGGAGCGCTTTGGTTGGGGCTTCGGTGTCGCCTTTGGGCGGTGGTAATTTGGTAATGATGGCTTCTAAAAGGTCGTCGATGCCTTCGCCGGTTTTGCCGGAGCAGGGGATTGCCTCGGACGCGTCGAGGCCGATGACGTCCTCGACTTCTTTTTTGGCGGCTTCGATGTCGGCGGCGGGCAGATCGATTTTGTTGATGACGGGGACGATGTCGTGGCTGTTGTCGATGGCCTGGTACACATTGGCGAGCGTTTGTGCCTCGACGCCTTGGGTGGAGTCAACGACGAGCAGGGAGCCTTCGCAACTGGCGAGGGAGCGCGAGACTTCATAGCTGAAATCGACATGGCCGGGTGTGTCCATGAGGTTCAATTGGTATTCGATGCCGTCTTTGGCTTTGTAGAGTAGGCGGACGGTCTGGGCCTTGATGGTGATGCCGCGCTCTTGCTCGAGCTCCATGTTGTCGAGGACCTGTTCGGTCATCTCGCGCGCTTCGAGCCCGCCGCAGGTTTGGATCAACCGGTCAGCCAGCGTCGACTTGCCGTGGTCGATATGGGCGATGATCGCGAAGTTGCGTATATGTTCGAGTGGTTTAGACATTGAGATGTTTTAGCCGATTAAAAGCTTTATGCCAACCAAAACCGTGACGATCTCGAAACTGCGCTTGATCCAGAGATTGCCCTTGATGATGGCGAGGTGTGAACCGGCGTAGCCACCAAGGACCGCGCCGAGGAGCAGGGCCGGGAGCCAGCTCCATTGCACCGTGCCGAGAAAGCCGAGAACGATCGCACCTGTGCCGTTCCAGACCAATCCGCATAACGCCATGGTATAGGCGACGGCGCGTTTGTAATCGAGGCCGAACCACTTCACAAACACCATGGTGAGGAACAGGCCTGAGCCGGAGCTGAGGGAGCCGTTAAAGAAGCCAACAAGGAAAACAAGTAAACCTCCAAGGATATAGCCTTTTTTATCCCGGTTTTTTGGCTCAAAATCCTGCCCCAATGATTTTTTAAAAATGGAATACAGGCCCAGTCCGAGTGTAAGAACGCCCAGTGTTATTTCTGCCGGGCGGTCGGGGATGTTCAGGATAATGGATGCGCCGAGAACAACGCCGGGCAGGCCGGTGGCCAAAACGAAGATAGAAAAATTACGTTCCAATGTTTTTTCTTTGAGATGGCGTAAGACGGCGCCGAGACCCAACGCAACAGTGGCAATTTTATGGGTGGCTAATGCTATGCCAAACGGCAGGCCGAGAAAGATCAGGGCCGGGAATTGTAGCAAGCCAGCGCCGCCGCCGGACAGGGCCGAAAACCCGTTGGCGATCAGGGCTATTACAAACAAGATAGTATGGTCAATCATAAGGAAGGAATACGGTGTCGGGCTTGCGATTGCAAGGGACTAGGGGTTATCATGGGGTATGAGCGAAGAAAAGAAAAAGGCCCGGGCGGCCAAAAAGGTGAAAAAGAAAAAGGTGCCGGAGATCGAAGATCCGGTTGTCTTGCCGCCTGGTTTTTGGCTTTTTATGTTGGCGTTGCCGATTTTTGCTGCGCTGGTGACCTATGTCTTTCGTGATGAGCCGCGCTCGCCGCAAGATGAGGCGGTCGCGGCACAACAATCAGCGCCTGTGCCAGAGCAGGAACGTGCCGTGACCCGCTATAATAGTGGTCTGCCACGCCGCGCCGGGACCCAGCATGTACCGGAAACAATTTCAGAAGAGAGGTTGAAGGCCTGCGATTTTGGAGACTGGATCGGCAAACGTCTGAACACGCGAGTTTTAAAAGCTTATCTCGGACATTACCGGGTTATTTCCGCAGGCTATGAAGTGAGGCCAGCCAATGATCCGAAGATGATCAATATCGAAGTTGATAAAAGGACCATTGTCACGCGCATTTGGTGCGGCTAAAGCTTCCACCATTCAACCGTGGACGTCGTTATCCTTCGGTCTTCCGCCTTCGCCAGGGCTTCGGCGGACAAGCGCCGTGCTCATGTACGAAACTGTACATTCCGCGCGCCTCGCCTCGGCTGCCTTGCCACGTTTAAATGGCGTTTGCTTTAAGGGTGTTGTCTAGTGACTTGATGTAGGCGATTATTTGAAGTCTAGTGTTTCCGGCTGAGCGCCAGGATCTGAGTGTTGCCCATTGGTCAGTTCGTTCCCGCCTATAGCATCGAGACGAATTGTTGCATTTGGACCTTCAACAGGGTGAATGCCGAATACATTATTTGCAATTGTTTTGAGTTTCATTTTTTACACTCCTCTATTTATGTTTGTTACACACTTTACTTGCCGTTTACGCTTGCCTGATATTATTGTTTTTTTCAGGACTTAGGTTTGATGGATCATAAGCGGTATATAGTTTCCTTCTTTTGCTTCACCTGTATCATCATCCAACAAAACCATTAACACTTGGTGAGAGTTTTGCATGTGCTTCGCTACATTTTGTGTAAGCGGTAGGCCCACATCTCTGATCTCTCCGTTATCCAGTATAAAATCCAGTTCGTTCGTTCCTAAATTAAACTCTAACCATGAGAGTTCGTTCTTAAAGGGTTTGTTGTGAAATAATACAACTTTCCCATCTTCTTTTATGGCGACCTCTATATCAAGGCGGCTACCGTCTTCAACGCCATAGACAAAATCAGTCAAGTTGCCTACGGGCGGGCGTTCATTTTGTGGGTTTTTATCTTCAGCCATGAGGGCCATTATAATCCCGTATTTCCTTGATGAACACCCTTATATTTACTTATATATTCTAACATATTGTCTTTGTTTCATGCAAAATTCCGACATGGTTTTTTGCTTTAATTATCCACTTCTTCGCCCTTAACAATCATCGGCACTTCAATACCGTCAACCGATTCGCCGTTTTTGGTTCTGACGATAAACACTTGCCGTGCTTTGGAAAAATAAGGGCGGACCAGCCATTGAATTTTCACGCCAAGATCGAGGTTTAACCCGTCTTTTGTGACAACATTCACGCGGTATTCTTCCGGATCATATTCCAGCCGCTCGACACTATGGGGCAGATCGGGCCCGTGAAAGATATAGGTCTCGCCGGTAATTTTATTCACATAGATATCAAAATCATTAGGCGTAAAGAAAGGTTTGGCGTCTCCACCGGAGCTCCAGTCGTCTTTCATGGAGCCCCCGGAAGAATTCGGGGAGCCCTCATTGTCGCCTGCATTTTCGCTTGCATCATCTTGTGTCATGAACGAACTCGCCAGAATGGCCCTCTCGGATAGGGGAAGTGACGCTTCCTGCGCATATTTCCCAGTTAAAATCATACCATTCCCTCAATTAAGGATAAAGCCATTCCTGTTTTTGTTTTATGTATATTCATTGTTCTTTGTCCTATGACGCTATTTTTGCTACGGATGCAGGCTTGGCGGCAAGTTCATTGCTAAGGGCCTGAATGTTTTCAAAAGGAATGATTGTTGCTTCCTGTATAGTTTCATCGCCGTGCGGGATTATTCCGAGGGCGCCTGCGGGGATTTCCTCATTGTTGGCGTTTTGAGTGTGTGTGATTTCGCGGGGCAAGTTATTGCCGCCACTGCCGTCACTGTTGCTGTTACTGGCAATTAAGCCGATGCCGCCGTGGTTGCTTTTGTCCAAATGGCATCCAGTTCCCTGACAAGCCTGGGAGGATGATTGGCCTGCGTTATTCAGCGTGGCGCTCAGGACTTCGTTTTGCACAGGGTCTGCGATTTGTAATTTGGGTGTGCTGCCGTCCTTATGACCCTGCGCGGATGCGCTTTGTTCTATCGGCATTGTTTTTGCGTAGACCTCGCCGGTGGTACTATTGGTCATGCTTGCGGTTGTGCCGTTATTTGGTACATTACTAGCCGTCAGGACAGCTTGCTTGTCGCGTGCGTTTTGTCTGCTGTGCTGAATGGCGGCTTTGGTGTTCATGCTGTTTTCCATGAGTTTGACGGCAGCCCATACGGAACCAACAAAGAGCGCAATTCTCATTAATGTACCGATAACCGGCCAGTCGGGGATCATTTTCCCGACGGTTTTCACCATGATAATAGCGGCAAGGATACCGCCACCCCATTTTACAACGCTTTGTGATGTGGCACCTTCTTTGCCGTCCCAGATGCGTTTCAGTCTTGATTTGCCTTTACCAATCATCTCGCCGCCGCCGATTGTAACGACGCTCCATGCATTGTTGAAGGTGCGATAAAGCGGGTTTTTCTTATCTCTTAATTCAGAGGGCATTGCCTCAGTCCAGGCCAATTCATTGGTAAGCTTGTACGCATCTTTAAGCGCTTTTAATGTGCCGTCAGCTGTACGCGGGCTGTTGAATAGGTCGGCCTTTGCCTCGAGGAGCGCTTTTCGGACTTCTTTTATTTCTTCGAGCTTTTTCGCGTCTTCCTCGCGATCGATTGCGTAGTCTTCTTGCTTTTTGAGGCTTATGAGCGCCTCTTCGATGTCTGCCAGGTTTTCTGTTTTGTTTACATTGCCTTTGATATTATCAATCTTTACTTTGATATCCCCTGCTGTTTGTTTCGCTGTGGCGTTGGGATTGTTTTCAAGGGCGGCGATAGACTCGTCTATCTCTTTCAGAAAGTCAGTCTTGCCGTCGATATTGTACTTCCCTACAACCGTTTTTCCCTTTTTAAGGACGTCGATCAGTTGCGCCAGAGTGTCAGCGGGAGTGGCCTCGTCATCTTTGGTGGTTTTCTTGCCTTTTGTGCCGCCGTCTGATTTGGCTTTATCAAGCTCTTCTTTTGTTTTTATGTATGTCAGGGTTTCATCGTCAGTCAGATTGTCCAAGCCCTTATCTTCAAAATCTTTAACAACTTTTTCTTTCTTTTCGATCTCTTCTTTTTCCTCATCGGTGGGTTCGCCACCACCGTCTTGTGCGGCTTCGTCCTCGGGGGTTTCGGGGTTGTAGTCGTCGGCTCCTCGGTCTCCAAATGGGGTATATTTTCCGGCGATCGGGGGATGGTTTCCTGCATTCCATTCGGCTAGATTAAGAAAGGGTTGTGTTTGACCTCCTGCCCAATTGAGAGGTGAAAGCGCATTTTCATCCAGGCTAAAGACGTCTGATGTAATGCCGCTATTGTATATACCTTTCCAGCCAAAAGCTTTTTCTCCAGCCCATTCAACAGTGCCAGCACCCCATTCCATAGGTTTAAGAGCAGTATCAGCTATTTGGATCGCAAGTCCTGCTGCGCGTGATCCTAGATCAACATCAATATTTGTGCCGGGGATAATAAGTTCGCCTTTATCATTGAACCACAAGCTCGATTTGTTCTCTTCGCCAAATTTATATTCGGCAAGTTCCTCTACCCCTGTTAAAATTCCTCCACCCAATGCAAGCCCAGCTGTTGAGTAGCCAAAATACTTATTCATCACCAGATTCTTTGATATAAGATACCCGGGATATAGTGGCGTCATGGTAAGTTTTGCAGGCCATGCAATAAGGGGGAAGCGACTTATTGCTGTTCCAACACGACGTAGCCCTTGGTAATTCCCTGTCCTTTCTTTGAAGGCATATTTCCAGTTTTGGGTATAGTCCCGTTTGTTATCCGTGGGGTTTTTACGGGCTGTTATTTTATTTTTCTTTGTTTCTACGCTGTCAATGGCCTTGCCGGAAAGATAGTCCAGGTCAAATTGCCTTTTAAAATAACTTTTAATCGGGCCCCAAATTCTGTTGTCGCGATAATGTACCGTTCCGGGTGTGGCAACGAGATCGGCGTAGCGGAAGCGGATTGAATAACGTGCCATCATTGTGGATCTCTGGTAAATCTCTCGTTGTGCCCGCATAGCGCTGCCAAAGCCAAGGAAGTTAGGCATGAAAGCGTACCAGACGGGTTCCGGACTGTGGCCGGTTCCTTCTTTTGCACCCATGTCTTCTATTCTTTTGACATAGGCGTTAAAATGGTGGTCGTCTGCTAGCGTCACCCCCTTGCCTAAAGCTGCTTCGCGTTTTTCATTCATATAAGCGACAGTTTCACTTGGAAAATATTCATTCTTATCGATAGCGGTGGCGTATTTAATTCTGGGGTCTCTCCCCATGGCATAGAAGAAATGTCTTAAAGCATAAAGATACTCATGTTCATTTCCGGTACTGTATCCAGTCAAAAGAAGATGACCCATAGTTTTACTATCGGCTGTCGTGTCGCCCGTCAGCCTTGAGAATCGAAAATCTTCTAGATCCATGGTGAGCGCTTCGGCGTTGTCTGGGTGGTCACGCGCCATGCTACGCACGATTTCGGTTAAGCGTTTATGTGGATTAACAAGTTTTTCTCTGATGGATCGTAAAAATCTTTCACGTTCTTGTTCTGCACCATCGTCAATAATCTGATAAATTTGATCCTTGAAGGTAAATATTCTGCCTCGCTTACTCTTCGATTCTGTATCACGCATGATAATTGTCATGGGATCCGTTGTATGATCGTTGTGCCCGACAAGGTCCTGTGTTTTTTTAACGCCATTTTTTAAGGCGTCAGCAGCGGATTGTATGCGGGCAGATAAATCAGCATTGCTTACACTTACACTGTTGTTAATATCTGCTTTTATTTTTCTTGTTCTGTTTTTGAAAGCGGCGTGTGAGATTTGTGATCTTCGTTCAACTTTTCTGACCTGTTTTTCAACCAGTTTTTGCAATTCCCTATAATACGTTATTTCTTCATTGGTCACTTTTTGAAAGGGAACATGCGCCCAGTATTTTAACCGTCCAAAGCCAGGCTCTTTTGGCTTAATCGAGTTTCCCCCATCATTGATTTCTGCCTGATTCAGATTTTCTTTTAACCTGTCAATTTCTGTGTTTTGCCTTATAATATCAGCTTTTAGCGCCTTGTTTGATTTGAGATCAGACAGCTGCTCCTGAGCTTCTTGTAATTCGCTTCGTGCTTTTTCAACTTCTTTGGAGCCGAGCCGATCCTGAATTTCTTTCAGTTTTCCTTTTAATCCTGAAATTTCACCCTGAAATTCTCTTGCCACATCATCATATGCGGTTTCAAGATCTGCTACGCGGGTTTCGGCATTTGTTCTAGACATAGAGCCATTGCCTAAATTTTTGGCAACATCGCCCAGCTCTTGAGAAATGCTTTCTCCTTTGGCCATGACGGAATCGTTTCCATCAAATATCCGGGACATATGGGTTTTATAGTTAACTGCCAGATGCTGCGTGAAATGAACAAGCCGTTTGGTTTGGCTTATGATTGGAATTTCAAACGCTTTTCCCTGCTGCCCTCTAAATAAAATTTTGTTTTTAACAACAGTTGGCGGACTCCATCGTGGAGAGATCGGAGGTAGGGGGCCTGTGGGTGCCGGTCCGGGCGGTGTGCTTGTTGCACTCCCGCCGCCCATGTCGAAGATAAATTCGTCGCCAACTACTTTCGCATTCGGTTCTTCTCTCAAAAATTTTTCCAGCTCCTCCTTCGACATATCGGATGGCCGTAGTGGCTTTCTTTTCGCCCCACTCGGGCCCAGTGGAATAGCGCCCATTTCATTCCCCAGAGGCTGTGTCATCCGGGTTGGAAATATACTGTCGGCGAGGTTGCTGAAGGCTGGTCTGATGCTGTTGTTCCATTCTGTTCTTAAGCCGCGGCCCAAACCGCCAAGGCCGGGAAAGCCGCGACCCATGCCCCAGCCAAAACCAGCACCGCCGCCCGCTGCAAGAGCGCCGCGCATGAAGCCGTATTCATTCGAAAATCCTGCGGATTCTTCAACGCCGTAGATGGAGTAACGGTCTATGGCATAGTTGCTGATCGCTCCTTCAGCCAGGCCGATCCGGCCGGCACGTTTGGCGTAATCGCTTGTGGCGGCCTTGCCGACCTGAATGCCGGTTCTGGCAACCGCGCCCATGACGCCTTTTTCAAGGGCTTTTTCCGATACTTTTGCCGTGATGGCCTGGCCGATTTTTTGTCTGGTTTCCTTGAGGACAATTTTTTCGACTGACTTTTTTAAAAATTGTCCAAAAACAGAAGAGCCGATTTTGGTTAAGCCGGTGCGACCGGCAAGGCCTGCTGCCATGAGTGCCAAGCTGCCGCCGCCGGTAAAGGCGGCAAGGCCGAATCCGGCGGCGATCATGCCCAGATTGACCGGGTCGGTGAAGGTATCGCGGATGCCGCGGCCAAAACCGTCTACTGATATATTCTTATGATCATAGGATTGCATCATGTAGAGCATGGCGATTTGCTGCTCTGGCTTCCATTTGTCTATGGTGAGGGCGACTTCTGCGGCGTCGTACATTTGATAATTGAATTCACTGATATAGGTAACGCCCTCGTCGGCAAGTTCTGTGCGCGCTTGTTCAGGGCTCCAGCCTTCTTCGGATACTTTCTTATCCCAGGCGCCTTGACCGTGGTCTTTGTCGTAGAGAACTTCGGAGGCGTGAAGGAAGGAATCATTTTTGAGCATGTCCTTTTCTTTGTATTCATCTTTGAATACAGCATGGTCGTAGACATGGTATTTTTTGCCAGACTTGTTGGCTTCTTCTGCTTTTTCAGCAGCTTTGTTCCAAAAATCATACTGTGCGGGCGCGGCGATTTCCTTTGCCTGATCGGCCAGGCCGTCAGCGCGTAAGCGCTCCTTTGCGTCGGGGCGCAATGGTCCTGTCTTTGTTATTTCGTCATTATCCGCCATGGGATACACACCTTTTCTCTATTACCTCGTTTACCGTTTGTCCGTATTTTTACGGTTCTATTTTTTATGTTTGTGCTCTTTTTTATTTTGCGGCACGTTTTGTTTTTTTATCGTTTTTTGTTTTTATATGGTCTTTGTTTATTCCTTATGTCAGTTAATCGTGGTTGAGTTCATCATGTTCTGGGCTTGAGCCTATTTCCGTTGTCTCTTGCTTTGCTTTTGTGACAGGTTCTACTTTGATCCTGTTCGTCTCTTCAAAATTTAATGCTAGCCCTTTCTTTAGGGCAACGGCTTCTGTTGCTTCAGATTTTTCTATTGTCTGTTCGTTGCCGGTTCTTTCTAATGTGGATTCATGTGTCAAATCATGTTTTTTGTCGCTTGCAAGACTGTTAAACATTTGAGGAAAGGCGAGCTTCAGGCCAGCATAGGTTGCTATTCCTGCTCCCAGACCGATTGATGTCTTCCAGAGTATTCCACCATTGGCTCCTAACATGGTTAGCAGTGTGGCCCCACCGGCAATAAGGGAGCCGGTATTTCCAAAGTTTTCTTTTATAAATTTCAAAAATTCATTCAGCATTTCGCTGATATCCATCTCTTTTATTTTCGTGAGGTCAAAACCGAAAGTGTCTTTAGCTACTTTGCTGAGTCCGCCCTCTAAAATTTCTCCGCCTTTTTCCAAGGAAGGATTTACTATTAAATTGCCATCGTTTGCCATCTTATCTACTGCCACGGCTGCGATTGCGGCTTTTCCCTTGTGATTCCATAAGGTTTTGAAAAAAATACTGCCCAGCCATCCTATGAGGCTGGTTCTTGCGGCCGTACCTGCCAATGCTCCTGCTGCTGCTAGTCCCATGATTTTTTCTCCATGGGTAAGGCGATCAAAAGAGCAGACGAAAACAGCCCTAAAACTGTTCCAAAATCCAGACGGAATAATCCTGATTTATGTAGTGATTTCATACCCTTATTACACCATTACCGTTTTTATAATTACTGTAGTTTTTTTATTAGTTAAGGGCATTGTACCTGAAAACACAGGACCAATGCAAATTTTTATGGTTAACGAAAGGTTAAGGAGCTGCGCACTTTCTGGATCCCCGCCGTTTAAGTCTGCCTAACGGCAGACCGCGGGGATGACGGGAGGGGGTGTTTGTGGTTTTTTAGTGTCTGAAATGCCTGATGCCTGTGAACACCATGGCGAGGCCGCGTTCATTGGCGGCTTCGATTACTTCTTCATCGCGGATAGAGCCGCCGGGTTGAATGACAGCTGTTACACCGGCTTCGGCGGCGGCGATCAAACCATCGGCGAAAGGAAAGAACGCATCGGACGCGACAACAGAGCCTTTGGTGAGTGGCTCGTCATAGCCAATCTCGGTGGCGGCGTCTTTGGCTTTTTGTGCGGCGATGCGCGCGGAATCAATGCGGCTCATTTGTCCGGCGCCAATGCCCACGGTGGCATTGCCCTTGGCGTAGACGATAGCATTTGATTTCACATGCTTGGCGACTTTAAAGGCAAAGAGCATATCCGCCATTTCGTGTTTTGTTGGCTCGCGGTCTGTGACGACTTTCAGGGTTTCGTTGTCGACACTGCCGATGTCGTGATCCTGCACCAGCAGACCGCCGGCGATGCGTGTCACCTGCCGCCGCATCTGTTCCATGTCCGGCATGGTGCCGGTGGTCAGAACACGAATTTTATCTTTCTTCTTGAGGACTTCTATCGCCTGCGCATCAATGGAGGGTGCAATAATTACCTCGACGAATCCCTGGATAATGGCTTCAGCCGTGTCTTTTGTAAGGGGCTGGTTGAGAGCAATAATGCCGCCAAAGGCGCTGACCGGGTCGCATTGCAGCGCGTGTTTATAGGCATCGAGCGTATTGCCAGCTGTCGCAACGCCGCAAGGATTGGCGTGCTTAATAATTGCCACGGCCGGTTCTTCAAATTCTGAAACCAGTTCAAAGGCTGCGTTGGTGTCATTGAGGTTGTTGTAGGAGAGTTCTTTCCCCTGCACCTGGTTGGCACGGGCAGCACCGGGGCGGCGGCTGCCGTCAGCCAGATAAAGCGCAGCGCTTTGATGTGGGTTTTCGCCGTAACGCAAGGTTTGTTTTAGCGTACCGGAGAAGCTGATGCGCAAGGGGTAATTTTCTTTTGTTTGCGTTGCAAACCAGCTGGCGATATTGGAATCATAGGTAGCGGTCAGCGCAAAAGCATGGGCGGCCAGCTTTTGGCGCAAAGGATAGGTGAGGGCACCGTCATGCTCTTTTAGTTCAGTGAGAACCTCTTCGTAATCCTGGGGATCGGTGACAACAGCAACAAAGTCATGATTTTTAGCCGCGGCGCGCAGCATGCTCGGGCCGCCGATATCGATGTTTTCTATGCAGGTGGCAAAATCGGCATCACTGTTCATGGTTTCGGCAAAAGGATAGAGATTGACGACAATCATGTCGATATCATCGATACCATGTTCTTCCATGGCTTTGCGGTGAGATTCATTATCACGCTTTGCCAGGATACCGCCATGGATTTTTGGGTGCAGGGTTTTAACCCGTCCATCCATAATTTCAGGAAAGCCGGTATGGGCGGAAACATCCTTAACTGGAATGCCGGCTTCCTCGAGCATGGAGGCAGTGCCGCCGGTGGAGAGAATTTCCACGCCGAATTCATGGAGCTTGCGGGCAAAATCCTCGATGCCATCCTTGTCGGAAACAGAGATTATAGCGCGTTTGATTTTAATCTCACGCGGGTCACGAATTTTGTTATCGCTCATGAAAAAGCCCTTGTTGGTTTCCTATAGAAGGTTTTTAAGCGGAAATGGTCTATTGTGCAATAGCTTGCGTGCCCTTGGGGGCTTCATTTTCTGCCGATTCTTCGCCATATTGGCTGTCTTTGGGGACATAAAGCCCACGCTTGTCCTTAACCGGCTTGAAGGTATCAGTTATACCCAACACGGTTTCCGCGCCACCCAGGAATAAAAAACCGTCCGGGGCTATGATTTTGGACATTTTTTCAAAAATTTGTGCCTTGGTTTCCTCATCAAAGTAAATCAGCACATTGCGGCAGAATATGATGTCGAAGGTTCCAAGGGGGGTCAGGCTATCAAGAAGGTTGAAATAATCGAACTTGATCATTTTCTTGATGTCATCATTCATGCGCCATTTTTCATCCTCCTGCGTAAAATATTTCATGAGCATGGTGATGGGCAGGCCACGTTGCACTTCGAATTGTGAATAAACGCCGTTGCGGGCCTGATCAAGAATGTCGTTTGAAATGTCGGTGGCCTTGACGCTAATGTCCCAGCCGGAAAAGACCGAGCCCTGTTCTTTGGTAATCATAGCCAGGGAGTAGGGCTCTTGCCCGCTGGAGGCGGCAGCGCACCAGATTTTAATCTTACGTTGATTGACACGGTTTTTAAGCATGTATGGCAGGACAGTATCCCTGAAAAGATCAAATGGTTTCATGTCGCGGAAGAAAGATGTTTCATTTGTCGTCATAGCCTCGATAATGTCATTGACGAGTTTTTTGTCAGGAACGGCTTGTAGGGCTACCGTCATCGCTTCGAGGGAAGCAAATTCCCATTTTTTGGCAACGGGGCCAAGCCGGGATTCAAGCAAATAGGACTTATCCTGGCTTAGAACCAGCCCGGAGCTTTTTTTCAATAGATCCTTATAGATATCAAAATCTGTAATACGCATGATTTGTTTTAACCTACCTTAAAACTATTTGACGAACATGGGGCCCTATTTCCGACAGGGGCATCACAGCATTGCAAATGCCTGCTTGTGCGACGGCCCCCGGCATCCCCCAGACTACACTTGTCGCTTCGTCCTGTGCAATCAGGCGTCCACCTTTTTCAACCAGTAATTTGGCACTGTTCAGCCCGTCATGGCCCATGCCTGTTAAAATGACCCCTAGAATTTTTTGGTCGAAAATATCAATGAGTGAGCGAAACATGGGGTCCACTGCGGGTTTACAGAAATTTTCTGGTGGTCCGCTATCGATGGCAATCGAAAGTTGTTCGTCGTTTTTGACAATTTTCATATGGAATCCGCCAGGAGCTACATAGGCATGTCCTTTTTCTACCGCCATGCCTTCGGCGCCTTCATGGGTCGGGACACCAGTTTGTTGTTCTATGTGTTCGGCCAGAATTTTTGTAAAGGTCGCCGGCATGTGTTGGGTGATAACAATAGGAACATCAAAGTCTTTAAAACTTTTGATAACCTCAAACAAGGCCTGTGGCCCGCCTGTTGAGCTCCCGATGGCAACGATAGAGGGTTTTCCGTGATAGATATGCGCACCTTGTTGCAGGACAATGTTATCTGCTGTAGGCCCAAGCGCTATAGGTGCTGCAGCAACGGAAGAGCGCGGTACGGTTATCGCCTCGTCACCAGCAGTGCGTTGGTCCTGAGGAACAAGCACCTTAATAAGATCAATCAGCTTTTTTTGAAACTCTGTTCCTGCGCCGGTTTCCTGGGAGCTTGTCGGTTTTACCAGACATTCAACAGCGCCCAGGGTCATGGCCTTCATTGTAACGCTGGCGCCTTTTTCAGTAAGGCTGGAGAACATGATGATTTTTGCATCGGGGCAAATTTCCAGCAATTTTGGCAGTGCTGTCAGCCCGTCCATCACCGGCATTTCAATGTCGAGAATAATGATATGGGGATTTGCCTTTTCGATAGCGGAGACCGCCATTTCTCCATTGGAAACGGAATTGACAACTTTGATGCCAGGGTCGCTTTCTAGGGTTTTTGATAGAATGCCGCGGATAACGGCGGAATCATCAACCAGCATCACGCGAACGGTGTCTGAACCTGGTGATGCGTCCTCGCGCGCTGAAGAAGATGTGTTGTTGGTCATGGCTGTATGGGAAACTCTTTCTTTTGCCAGCCTAGGCGGCGCTCATCAGGCCAATCTGGATAAATTTTGACTGAATAATTTCACTATCGAAGGGCTTCATGATGTACTCATTGGCCCCGGCCTGCATGGCGCGCTGGATATGACTCATGTCATTTTCTGTTGTGCAGAACACAACCTTTGGATGCTGGCCGTTATCCATCTGACGTAGTTTTTCAAGGAACTCTATACCGCTCATCACAGGCATATTCCAATCGAGCAGAATGGCGTCAGGCATCGTTTGCTCACAGGCTTCGTATGCTTTTTGGCCATCTTCTGCCTCTTCACATTCAAAACCTAAATCTTCAGCGATACGCCGCGCCACCTTTCTGACGACACGACTATCATCAACAACAAGACATTTCATTTTGGACATTTCACTCCCGTATATTATGACGTAAGAAAACTCAGAGTTATTTTATAGGTTTTATGATGGATGCGTATCTATAATTTTATCCTTATGCACAGATCAACTATGAACTGTGTTCAGAAGCTTGGGGACATCAAGCACAACCAGCAATTCTTCTTCCAACCTGAATATCCCACCCGATATTTCCCGCCACACCGAATCAAGTGTTGGTGGATTGTTTTCAAACATATCTTCTTTCAGTGTCAGCACATCACCAACCCGGTCGATGATCAGGCTGTAAAGCTCATTGTCGTGCTCTACGACGACACTCATGCCGGTTGCTTCGCCATCTTTGCATGGGTCCATACCCAGGCGGCGCCTAACGTCGATTGCGGTGACAACTCGGCCACGTAAATTAAGAGATCCTGCGACTTCTGGCGGGGCCAGAGGAATATTGGTAACGCTTTGTTCACCCAAAACGTCCTCGATTTGCAAAACAGGGATGCCGAAGCGCTGCTCAGCAATCATGATGGTCAGAAAATCTTTGGACTGGTCGTGTGGTTCTCCGTCCAGCTCATAATCTTTACTTGTGGCTGCTGTGCTCATGCCTGTTCTCCCGGTTGCTCTGCTTTATGTTGCTCTATCAATGTTTGGGACAGGGCGCTCAATAGCGTGTCTTTGTCAAATTTGGCTATGTGCTTTGTAAAACCAACCTGCATACCCCTGTCTATATCTGCGGGCGTGGCGTGCGATGTCAGGGCAATCATGGGGGTGTCGTGCCAGCCTGAATCAGCTTTAACTTTTTCGGCAAATTCAAAGCCATCCATTTCCGGCATTTCAATATCGCTTACAATAACATCAAACCGGGCGCCATCTTCGCACATTTTAAGGGCATCGCGCGCGCTATCCAATGTTGTCACGTCATAACCGGCAATGCCCAGTATGGGGGCCAGCATGTTGCGGAAAAAAGGGCTGTCATCAACGAGCAACAGACGTTTCTTGCCTGCACCGGCAGCGCTGCCATACGCCTCGTCTCCATGATCTTTGAACCAGTCATCATGCGTTGTGTTCAGGAAGTGCATGACGTCGACAACATCCGTGGCTTTTTCGTTGATAATGGCGCTGCCCAGCAAGCCTTGTTGTGAGCTGCTCAGCTGAACGTCGATATGTTCTTCGGTAATGTCGATAATCTCATCAACGATAAGGCCCATTGAGCGTTCTTTGTCAGAGAAGACAAGAACTGGTTTTTCCTCAACATCGTTGATCTGTACAGATGAATCATACGGAACAAGAGGCATAAGGCTGCCACGGTACTGGACCATCATCTGGCCGCTGGAATGTTCTATTTCAGCTGTTTTAACATTCTCAAGTCTTGCGACGAGAGACAAAGGCACAGCTTTGGGTGTTGTGCCGCCAATGCTGAAGAGCAGGAGCGATGTTTTTTGTTGTGAGTTTCCGATATGGGCTGTGTCTTCCGTAGCCGAATCTGCTGCATCATTGGCATCAATTTCGCCTGCAATTCTGGCAACCCCATTGGGGTCGAGAATCATAATGACGCTTCCGTCGCCCAGGATTGTGTTGCCTGAGAACAGGTCAATATCGCGTAGAATTTTGGGCACGGGTTTCACTACAATCTCTTCGGTGTCGTAAACGCGGTCAACAATAATACCAAAATCATAGGCGCCGGTTTCGGTGACGACGATGTATTGGTTCTGAGCCAATTGTTTTTCTTCTGTTTTTTCGCTTTCGTTTTCTTGCGGTTCTGCTGCATCTGCAGATTCTGCAGCGTCTTGTTCATCTTCGATATTTGTGGCTTCAAGATGATCAGTGAGAGGGATGCCCTCTCTTTGCAATTTCAGCAATTCATCCAGCGAAACAAGAGGCAGGAGGCGGTCACGCAGCCTGAGGACAGGTGTTCCTTTAATCATCTCGATCTTGTTGTCGCCATGTTCCGATGCCATGACAAGCTCGCGGACAGAAAGCTGCGGTATGGCAAAGCGCTGCTTGGCGGATTCGACAATAAGTGCCGAGACGATTGCTAGGGTCAGTGGAATTTTAATTGTGAAGGTTGAGCCTTTTCCTTCTTTTGATTTCAGCTCTATAGAGCCGCCAATTTTTTCAATATTGGTACGGACGACATCCATGCCAACACCACGACCGGAAACGGAAGTGACTTGTTCTGCTGTCGATAGCCCGGCGTGGAAAATATATTGTTGAATCTGTTGCGTTGGCATCTCTGCCAGCTCCGCTTCGGTTGCAAGGCCGTTGGAAACAATCTTGGCCTTGATTTTATCAAGAGGAAGACCTTTGCCGTCATCGGCTATCTGAATAATGATATGGCCACCTTCATGGAAGGCTTCCAATATAACTTTGCCCGTTTCAGATTTTCCGGCTGCCACACGGTCTTCCGGCATTTCAATGCCGTGGTCACCGGAGTTGCGAACCATGTGCGTGAGAGGGTCCTTAATAAGCTCCAAAACCTGACGGTCGAGCTCTGTATCCTGTCCGCGCATCTCCAGATCAATTTTTTTGCCGAGTTCGATGCTGAGGTCGCGAATAATACGGGGTAATTTCGACCATGCGTTACCAATGGGTTGCATGCGCGTTTTCATGACGCCTTCCTGTAGCTCGGACACGACATGGTTGAGCCGCTGCAATGGTACTGCAAAGTCGCTTTCATTGTGTGCGCGCAGAATTTGCAAAAGCTGGTTGCGGGTTAGAACCATCTCGCTGACCATCGTCATGAGGTCTTCCAGCACATCGACGTTGACGCGCAATGTTTGTGTGGTGACAGGCGCTTCTTTTTTGACGGCTTCGGCTTTTTGCTCTTCGGCAGCCGGGGGGGCAGCCGGTGGCGGGGGTGGTGATTCCGCTTCTGCTTCTTTTTGTTCTGGTTCAGGCTCAGGCGCCGCTTCTTCATTGGGGATTGAATCCTGCTGATCCAGAGGTAGAACTTCTGCGGCTGCGAAAGCGGCTTCCAGCTCTGCTTCTGTCGCCATTCCTGGGATTGATTCTTCTTCAGGTTCTGCTGCGACCTCTTCCTTAGGCACTTCTTTGCCTTCATAGACGGCGTCGAGCTTCGCAATTAATGGATTGTCGTCGCCTTCCGGTTCGCTGCCTGTCTCTTCAATGGCCCCAACAATAAATTTGATGACATCAAGAGATTCAAATATAAGTGTAACGTATTCGGGTGTGACTTCCAGATCGCCGTCACGAAAACGCCCCAGCACATTTTCGGCTCTGTGTGCGACCGTTTCCAGGCGCGGTAAGCCTAAAAATCCGCAGGTTCCTTTGATGGTGTGGACGAGGCGGAAGATGTTTCCAAGCAGCTCTTTGTCATTGGGGTTTTGTTCCAGGCCGAGGAGGTCCTGATCAAGGCTTTCCAGGAATTCATTTGTTTCGGTTAAAAACTCGCCAATGAGATCGTCCATAATACTGCCCTTCCAACCAAATTCTGTGGTCGTGTTGTCTGATTGATTCAAATCTTACGCAGTGGCCCTATTATTCACTATGCCTGAAGAGTGTTAAATAGATATTAGCTCTGCCTACAAAGATATACTATTTTTTACCTTGAAAGAATTCAGAAATGGACGAATCGGGAAGATAGGGTGCGCAGCCTACGGGTGTGTTCATCGATAAGGGTTATAAGGGCGATGTGAGGGTTAATATAATGAAATTGCCGTTATCTTCCTGCGTAGATATTTCGAATCCGTAGCTTTTAGCCATAAGACCGGTGATGTAGGGGTGGATGATTTTCGGCTCCAGTTTTTCCGGGGCAATGTCGAGGGATAGAGCAGTCAGAATGTTTTCTCTAAAGCTGGCATCTTCGCCCGAAGCTTTTACAACGGTTTGGTTTGATTCCCCTGCTGTTACCGTAATGGTGCCTCCTTTGGGCAGGCAATCTATGGCCAAAAGCATGCAGGCCATCACTATCTTGCTAAAGCCTGTGGGCAGCATTTCAGGACCGATGGGGGCATGCGGGTCCCAATCCTGCTTTATTTTGCCATCGCCACTGATGAGCGTCTCGAATGTGTTGTAAATATCTTCTGGTTTAATGCTGGCATCAGCACCACCTGCGCCATAGGCCATGCGGAATGCCTGCAATTTCCCTGATGCTTGCTGGGCACTGAAAGCAATGAGGCTGGCAACTTCATCGCCCGAGTCGGCACCCATTTCTTCCAGTAGCTCGACACCATTATTGACGGCGCCAATCGGGCTGATCAGATCATGGCAGATTTTTGAAGATAGCAATTCAAGGATATGGATATCAGACATAAAGTTTGCACTCTTTTTTATTGTTCAGGAAATTCAAGGTTGTATCCCAGTTTTTTAAGTTCATCTCTAGCCATTGCTTTCAGACGTTCTAGTCCTTCTGCGCTGCTGGCTTCCATGCGTGCGACCAGAACATTTTGCGTGTTGGACGGACGTAGAAGCCACCAGCCATCCTGCGTGCTGACGCGGATGCCGTCAATATCATCAATGCTGATATCCTCATTTTCTGAGGTTTTAAGGTTTTCAGCAATTTGCGGGACAATACCGAATTTCTTTTCTTCATCAACCTCGCAACGTATTTCCGGTGTGTTGTGCAGGACCGGCAGATCTTTCGTCAGGCTTGAGAGGTTTTCGGCCTCGCAGGCGGCGTTAATAAGGCGAATGGCGCAATACAGCGCATCATCAAAGCCGTAATATTTATCGGCAAAAAAGATGTGGCCGCTGAGTTCGCCGGCTAGTGGGGCTTTGAGCTCGGCCATCTTGGCTTTGACCAGTGAATGCCCGGTCTTCCACATCACGGGATTGCCGCCGAGGGCTTTGATCTCGTCGAACATGACTTGCGAGCATTTAACGTCGCCGATAATCGATGCGCCGGGTGTCTCGGCGAGAATATCGCGAGCGTAAATTGTCATCAGAATATCGCAGCGTAGGATGTCACCCTTTTCATTAACAACACCAATGCGGTCGCCATCGCCATCAAAGGCTATACCAAGATCACAGTTTTGTTCGAGAACCGTTTTTTTGAGGTCAATAAGATTTTCGTCAACGGTTGGGTCGGGGTGATGATTGGGAAATTGTCCGTCGATATCATCGTAGAGCAGGATATGTTCGCCGGGCAGTTTTTGGGTTAGGCGGCGCAAGATCTCTCCTGCCGCGCCGTTGCCGTTGTCCCAGGCGATCTTTAAAGGACGGCCACCATCAAAATCTTTCATCAGGCGCTCGACATAGGTGTCCTGAATATCAATGTCATTCACCAGACCGTCGTCGCCGGTTTCAAAATCGCCTGCGGCTGCAATTTTTCCGAGCTCTTGAATGGTTTCGCCGAAGACCGGGCCACTTTGCAGCGTCATTTTGAAGCCGTTATAATCCGGTGGATTGTGCGAGCCGGTGATCATCACGCCGGCATCGGCCATGTGATCTTTGACGGCGAACCACAGCATCGGTGTTGGGCCAAGGCCGACATTGTCAACTTTGGCCCCCGTTGAGATCAGGCCTTTGATCAGGGCTTCGGCCAAGGCGGGAGAAGTTGTACGGCCATCATAGCCAACACAGAATTTTGTGCGGCGGCCTTTTTCAGTTTTTGGGTGGCGTTTTACGTAGGTACCGAAGGCCTGGCCGAGTGCATAGGCGTCTTCTTCGCTGAGGTTTTTGCCAATCTGTCCACGAATGTCGTATTCGCGCAAAATGCCGGGGTTAAAAACATGGCCGCTTTGGTTTGGTTGTTTATCCGGTTGCGACATGAATTTTCTCCTTTGGCCCGTTGGCAATTTTTTCTATGATTTCTTTGACTTGCGGCCCGATATTCTTGTTATGCATGCTGTAGGCGATATTGGCTTCGATAAAGCCGAGGTGGTGTCCACAATCGTAGCGGGTGCCATCAAAGCGCAAGCCGTTGAAAGGCTGCGCGCCGATGAGCTTGGCCATGGCGTCGGTCAGCTGAATTTCTCCACCCGCGCCTTTTTCATGGCCGGAAAGTTTTTCAAATATCTCGGGCTGAAGAATGTAGCGACCAATGATGGAGAGCGTTGACGGTGCATCTTCAGGATCAGGTTTTTCGACCAGGCCTTTGATATCGGCTAATTTTCCGTCATCTGAATGCACGTCGAGTATGCCGTATTTGTTTGTGTCTTCTTTTGGTACGTCCATGACACCAACGAGATTGCCGCCTGCGTTATTATAGGTGTCGATCATTTGGGTGAGGCATCCGGTGTCACCCAGGACAACGTCATCGGGCAGCATAATCGCGAAAGGCTCATCGCCAACAAAATCGCGGGCGCACCAGATCGCATGGCCGAGGCCGAGCGGTTCGTCCTGATAAGCGAGGTGGAGTTTGTCTGTCGGGATTTCACAGGACTTTAATGTGGCCAGTTGTTCGGTTTTGCCGCGCGCTTCTAAAGTTTTGGTGAGGGCGTCGTGCTTTATAAAGTGGTCCTTGAGGATTTCCTTGCCCTTGCTGATGACGAAAATGAATTCCTCAATCCCGGCGGCTTGTGCCTCCTCGACGGCGTGTTGAATTAGCGGCCGGTCGACCAGGGTCAGCATTTCCTTGGGCATGACTTTGGTGGCCGGTAAAAAGCGCGTGCCAAGCCCGGCGACGGGAAAAACGGCCTTGCGGACAGGTTTTATGTTATTGGGCGTATTCATGGCGCTATGCATGCCACTTTTGGGTGTATTTTGCAATCAAAATTTGACTTATGGGAACAAACTGTATAGTTTGCGTCCAGATAACATAAAGTATGGAGAATTCAATATGCATGTTGAAGCTCATAAAGGCCTTGAAGGGCTTGTTAAACTGATCAGGGAGTTTCCAAAGAGTCATGACTTGCCAGGCAATATAGAGCTGGGTCTCGATGTGGCTGCAGACCAGCTTGAGAATCTACACAGGCCCCAAAAAATAGCCGACATGAAAGTGTCTATGCAGGAGTGGGCAGAGCGATTATCGGGATGTTTTGAAGGATTGCCTGTTCATCCTTATGTTGATGGGGACGGTAATGGAGCGTGCTATATTGATTGTGGTACTGCAACAAGAGCCTATCAATTGGCTGTTTTTCTTGATTGGGCTGGTATGGCGGCACGACCCGCAGCGCTCTCAAAAAGTAAGGGAGAAACGCGGTTGGAAAAAGTTATTTCAGATTTTGTCACTACGAAACAAGATGAGAGTTGTAGGTGTCTTGCTATGTATCCATCAGATTTTGCTGAGGATTGGGAGAATCAATTGGTAAAGGTACACACCCAACCGAGAACTGCGTATCAATATTCATTTTTTGGCGATGCGATGAAAATTATAAATAAGATAAAAGGCGCGGCTTTACCAAAACCTGTAGAGCCGGAACACGTATAACCTAATCCCCCAACAATATATCTTTAGCTTGATTAAGCTTGGCGGCCATCCAGTCGGAACCTTCCTGGTCGGGGTGGACTTTTTTCATCAGCTTTTTATACGCGGTTTTGATGTCGTCTTCCGTGGCGTCGTCTTCGAGGCCGAGAATTTCAAGCGCATCTTCGCGGGTAACGGGCTTGCCGGGGTCACTCTCGGCAGCAGAAGAAACTTTGCTGGCAGCTTTCAAGACTTTGAGCAGGCCGATGGCAAAGGGGAAGATCGCTACTACCAGTGCCAGCGCTGCGGGCAGTCGGCCGGTGATTGCCATGACGAACAGAGCCAAAGTCAGGACAACAATGATGGCGGTGAGGGCAAGCGCTTTGATTTGCTCCACGCTGGCTTTCAGTACAAAGCGGTAGAGAGCATAGAGGCCAATCAATACGCCGATGGCAAGAATGAGGTAGGGCATTAGGCGGCCTGTCCGGTGCCAAAAGACTTAGCGGTCACGCGCGGTTTCACATGACCTTTGATTTTTTCCGGCGCGATGGCAGTGATCAGCTGGCGGACTTCCTGCCGTGCGGTGAGTTCCGACAGGCTGAGCCGCGCATCGGGGTCTTCCTTGATGTCGAGCAAGGTGAGGCCTTTCAGGAACAATTCCTTGAAGATGACGCGCTCGCCAAAGCCCGGGGCGGTGCGGAAACCGGCGTGTTTGCCGATTTGTCCCAGAAGGTCGCCGATGAGCTTTTTGTTCTTGGCATCGATATGGCCCAAACGATTGCGCAGCACAATCCAGTCGATATCACCATTATCACGGATTTTCTTCAGACCGCGTTGGTCGTTGACCATGCGGGAATAAACCGATGGACCGAGAACTTTATAGGTATCGGGTTCGATGCTGGCCAGCAGGTCAAGATCGATGAAGCTGTCATTCATTGGCGTGATTAATGTATCGGCATAAGTGTGGCCGAGGCGGCTTAAGTAAGAATCAGTGCCGGGCGTATCCATGACGATGAAATCGCATTCTTCGTGATTGAGCTCATACATCGCCAGCGAGAGCATGTTGCGCTCTTCGTCGCGCTGTTCCTGTACGGTGTCGGCATCGCTTTTCTGGATGGCCATATGGGCGGGGCTGAGGATCGGCTTTCGGCTGCGCTTCATAAAATCGAAGCGGTTTTTCATGTAGCGGGTGAGCGTGCCTTGCCTCGCATCGAGATCGATGGTGCCGACCTTGTAGCCCAGCCGGAGCAGGGCCACAGCGGTATGCATGGCGGTGGTCGATTTGCCCGACCCGCCTTTTTCATTTCCAAAAACAATGATGTGCGCTGTATTCATTATGCGTTAGAATAATACGAAAGAGTAAGTGTTTTCCAGTAGTTTAGAGAGATGTCTGATAAAAACAGTACATATAAGGTGAAGCTGGCGGCTTTACGGGAAAATATGGCACAGCAAGGGCTGGATGGCCTGATTGTGCCGCATGCCGATGCATTCCAGAGCGAATACCCGCCGCCGGGCGCAAGACGGCTGGAATGGCTGACCGGGTTTAATGGCTCTGCCGGGGTGGCGGTTGTGTTGGCCGATAAGGCCGTGGTGATGAGTGATGGGCGTTATACGATCCAGCTGGCGCAACAGGTTGATGGTGATTTGTTTGAAACCAGCGATGTGACGAAGGCCGGTGTATCGAAGTGGCTGCCGAAGAATGCATCGAGGGGTGATGTGATCGGTTATGATCCGTGGCTATTTACACCGAAACAGATTGAAGGCTTAGAAGAGAAGGTCGAAGACAGCGGCATTGTTTTAAAGCCTGTGTCTGAAAATTCTGTCGATGCGATCTGGCAGGACAGGCCGGAAGTGCCGATGGTTGCAGCAACTATATTCCCTGAAGAAGTTGCCGGGATTTCATCCGCAAAGAAACGCGAAATGATTGCGGAAGAGGTGAAGAAGGCCGGTGGTGATGCTGTGATTTTAACGCTGCCGGATTCTATTTGCTGGCTTTTGAATGTGCGCGGTAACGATGTCGATTATGTGCCTTCGGTTTTGTCGTATACGATTTTATATGCGGACGGGACTGTTGATTGGTTTGTTGAACCTGAAAAGGTTCCGGATGATGTTAAAAAACATTTAGGGCAGGGCGTTCAGGTTATAGAACCATCGGAGCTGGCGCAGTCGGTTACGAAGTTGAAGGGGAAAGTGCTTCTCGATTTTGAGCGTTCTCCGATGTGGTTTAAAGAGCAGGCAATCGATGTGGTCGATTTCAAAGACCCGTGCATTTTACCCAAGGCCTGTAAGACCAAAGAAGAGCGGGCAGCGATTGAGCAGGCGCATGTCAGTGACGGTGTGGCCATAGTTCGTTTTCTGGTGTGGTTGGATCAGGAGGCAGAAAAAGGACAGTTAACCGAGCTGGGTGTTGTTGAAAAGCTCGAGGATTTTCGACAGGAAAATGAAAATTATAAGGGTCCGAGTTTTGATACGATATCCGGGTTTGGTCCTAACGGCGCGATTGTTCACTACCGCGTGAGCGAAGAGACGAATCTCAAAATAAAACCGTCGGGATTGTTGCTGGTCGATAGCGGTGGGCAGTATCATTGGGGCACGACGGATATTACCCGTACGATTGCAATTGGCGAGCCTTCCGAGGAAATGCGGGTGAATTTTACGCGTGTTCTAAAAGGCCATATTGCAGTGGCGATGGCGCGTTTTCCTGTGGGAACTGTTGGGGCGCAGATTGATGCGTTGGCGCGTCAGCCGCTCTGGAATTGCGGTCTTGATTTTGCTCATGGCACAGGCCACGGCGTTGGTTGTTATCTTCAGGTGCATGAAGAGGCGGCGAGTATTTCACCGCGTGGGAAGGAGCCGTTTAAGGCCGGTATGCTGATTTCCAATGAGCCGGGATATTACAAGGAAGGCGCGTATGGGATTAGAATTGAAAATCTTGTGCTGGTCGAAGAGGCTGGCCGATGCGCCGATACTGACACAGAAATGCTCAGCTTTAAAACCGTGACGCTGGCGCCGATTGATCGCCGGTTGATCATGGAGGATATGCTGGGCAAAGAAGAACGTGAGTGGCTGGATGCTTATCACGTGCGTATCAGGGATATTTTATCGCCCAATCTCGATAAAGACGTGGCTGCGTGGTTGGAAGAAAAAACGCGCGCGCTGTAAATTAATTTTCGGTGGCTTTCGCCTCTTTTTCAGGCTTCTCGTTTTCGGGCGGTTGCAGTTTCTTTGCAGCTTTATCCGGGTGGAATTCTACAAAGCTCATCAGGCTGTTGGCCAGGGCTGATTTTACCAATTCCTTAGAGCTTATCACTTCCTGTACTATCATGTAGTTGTCGATAAAAAAGACGCGAAGGTGAGCATAGCTAGCATATGGTGCTTTTTGGGGTGCCTGTATAGACATTTGGGTTTCAACTATATGGTGCGTGTCTGTGGAAGTTTTCTCATAACTGATCGACGACTTTCCTTTTTTGTATTTAGATATATGATTTTTGGTCAGAATGTTCTGGACGCTGGCTGCGGTTAATGGCTGATCAAATTGATAGCCATAGACGCGATAGAAAATGTTATGCCCCCAGATGGGATCATGAATTGTTTGGCTTATCAGTTCTTTTTTTTCAGAGTGGGTGATTTTAGGGTCTTTTGCGACATAGGGGGGTGTTGCGCGCGGTATGCTGACAGAAAATATACCCAGTGGAGATGTGTAGTGTCCCCATCCTTCGTCGATCTTCCCTACACTGTAGTGCAATCCTTCTTCGACATCTAGCGTCTCAAAAAACTTGTCGGCCTTATAATCGTACATAATGTATTGATTCCCGGTCAGGGATTGTTCGAGTCTGGTCACGTCTGTATATATTATTCTTGCTCTTACATTCTGCACTCCTATCTCAGGGTCTTCATAGGAGATATGCAGTTCGGCACCCGGAAAACCTCTAATAAATTTAAGCTCTTTCTTCTTAAGTACAGCATTCATGCCATCGTAGCGTTTTGTATAGTTTTTAACATCGTAGCTGAGAAAGATCTCAATTTGGTCATCTGTGAGAGCAGGGCCTATCGTTTGGTCGAATTGGATGAGATGGCTTTTAAAAGCGTTCTTAAATCTTCGTTGGTCAGCCATTGATATTGCTGTGCTGCTGTGGACAACGCGCTCGTTATCCAGGCGAAAATTGATTGTTTCTGTTTCGAATTCCATTGGTGTTTGAACTTCAAAGATGCCTGTGTCCGACACATAATAATCCCATTGCCCGCCATCAGCATTGGTCGTAGAAAAGCCCATGACAAATCCTGTGATGACAATGAGTGCTGTTTGTTTGAATGGCGCGTTATTTTTTCTAATCACTGTAAGGGGTCCTCTTTTCCTCTCTATAATAGCAGAATTATGCCCTTAAATAAAAAAACTGCCGGAAAATTCCCGGCAGTTTTAAATATTAAATCTTGTATACAGTCTAGAAACCATCGCGTTCGCGGCGCTTACGGTCCATTTTACGAGACCGGCGGATAGCTTCTGCGCCCTCCCGTGCCCTCTTTTCAGAAGGTTTCTCGTAATGACGGCGCAGCTTCATCTCGCGGAAAATGCCTTCACGTTGCATTTTCTTCTTCAAGACCTTTAAAGCCTGATCAACATTGTTGTCACGTACACTTACGCTAACCACAGTGCATCACTCCATTCTAAGTTTAGATGTTAAATTCCGGGCAATACGCCCGAAAAGCTTGTGTTTTCTATCATTTCGTCGATGGAATGCAAAGGAAAAAATGAACTCCACCTCTTATATTCTAGGCTTTTTAGCTGATTTCTTCAAATGTTGACCCCTTTATAGGCTTTTTATGGCCTTGGGGATGAAATATTACCCCTTCATTGTGAGGGTTTAGGCCCTATGAGATACTTAATGTTCAAACGCCGGAACTCTCCGGTATCAGAGTAACATTCAGAGTATCAAAGGGGATTTATCATGAAAAAGGAAATAGCTGAATTTATCGGCACATTTACGCTCGTGCTGTTCGGGTGCGGGGCAGCGGTGATTGCCGGTGATGCAATTGGTATCCTGGGCATATCGCTGGCGTTTGGTTTGGCATTGATTGCCATGGCCTATGGCATCGGGCCGGTGTCAGGATGTCACATTAATCCGGCCGTGAGCTTTGGCGCTTATATTGCCGGGCATATGACCTTGCGGGAGTTTATCCGTTATGCCTTTGCGCAGTGTCTGGGTGCGATTGTCGGGGCGTTTATCCTGATGACGATCGCAAAAGGGCAACTGGCTGGTTATGACGTTGGTGCGTCGGGGCTAGGGCAGAATGGCTGGGGCGCGGATTATATGGGTGGCTACGGTATGCAGGCCGCCTTTATTTTTGAATTTTTGGCCACGGCAATTTTTGTGCTGGTGATTTTGGGTTCAACTCAGAAAGACGGTGCCGGGCATGTGGCTGGTCTGGCAATCGGTTTAACGCTCGCCGTCATTCACATTGTTGGAATTAATATCACCGGCGTGTCGGTCAATCCGGCGCGCAGTCTCGGACCGGCGATTTTTGCCGGTGGCGATGCGATGGGGCAGCTCTGGTTGTTCGTGATTGCGCCGATGTCTGGTGCGTTGTTTGCGGCTGTTCTGGCGAAGATGGGCTGGCTTGAGGCTGAGTAGCTTCCATAGGTTTATTTAGCTTTAAAAAGGCGGCTGCTATGTAGTCGCCTTTTTTCTTGCTTTGAGGTTAAGCGCTGCATCCATAAGCGTTTTGGTGTATTCCTGTTTTGGATTGTTAAAGATTTCATCAGCGGGGCCGGATTCAACGACCTTGCCATCTTTCATCACAATCAAATTATGGGCCATGGCGCGGACAACGCGCAGATCGTGGCTAATGAACATATAAGCGAGATCATGTTTTTCCTGTAGCTCGCGCAGCAGATCGACAATTTCCGCCTGGACCGAAACATCAAGCGCGGAAGTCGGTTCATCCAGCACAACGAATTTCGGATGCAGCACCATGGCGCGGGCGATAGAAATGCGCTGGCGCTGGCCACCGGAAAATTCATGCGGGTAACGGTGACGGGTGTCCGGGTCCATATGGACATCCTTCAGCGCCTGCACCACCAGATCGTTGCGGTCGTTGTCACCCAGATCGCTACGGTGGAGCTTAAGGCCTTCGCCGATGATTTGATTAACGCTCATGCGCGGGGAGAGAGAGCCGTAGGGGTCCTGAAAAACGATTTGCATTTGTTCACGGAGCGGGCGGAGGTTTTTGCGGCTGAGGTTTGAAATATCCTGGCCGTTCAATTCAATGCGGCCTTCGGAGCCTAACAGACGGAGCAGCGCCAGTCCGAGCGTGGTTTTGCCGGAACCGGATTCGCCGACAACGCCGATGGTATGACCGGCTTTGGCGATAATATCGATACCGTCAACGGCTTTGACCCAATCGGTGGTTTTGCCGAAAAAGTTTTTGGCTTTGGGGAAGTGGACTTTGATATTCACGCCTTCGATAACTTTTTGAGAGCCGTCTTTGGGTGGTTTGGCGCGGCCGGCCGGTTGCGCAGCCAGCAGCATTTTTGTGTATTCATGTTTTGGTTTATCGAATAAAAGTTTGGTTGGCTCCTGTTCAACCAGCTTGCCGTGTTTCATCACGCAAACATCGTTGGCCATTTTTTTAACGATGGAGAGATCATGGGTGATGAGCAGCAGTGACATGTCGAGGCGGGTTTTGAGGTCTTCGAGCAGCTCCAATATCTGCGCCTGAATTGTGACGTCGAGTGCGGTGGTTGGCTCATCGGCAATCAGGAGTTCGGGGTTGTTGGCCAGCGCCATGGCGATCATGATACGTTGGCGTTGCCCGCCGGAAAGCTCATGCGGGTAGGCACCGAGGCGCTCTTTCATGCGCGGCAGGCCGACAAGCTCGAGCAGTTCCAGCACGCGTGCATGGGCTTCGTCTTTGCTCATGCCCTGATGAATGCGCAGCACTTCTGATATTTGTTTTTCGATGTTGTGTAGCGGGTTGAGCGCGCTTTGCGGTTCCTGAAAAATCATACCGATCTGCTGACCGCGGATTTTACGCATGAAGGAGTCTGGTTTGCCAACGAGCTGCTCGCCTTCGAAAGTAATCGAAGATTCTTTTATGTGGCTGGCGAGTGGGTAGGGCAGGAGTTGCATGACGGATAAAGCCGTAACAGATTTGCCCGATCCGCTTTCTCCGACCAGCGCCATGGTCTCGCCTTTTTTAATGTCAAAACTGACATCATCAACGGCACGAAAGACGCCGTCCGGCGTTTTAAAATCAACGGAGAGGTTTTGAATTTGGAGAAGTGCGTCAGTCATTTTTTCCTACAGAATATTGTGCAACAATTTAAACTATCTAATCATGCCATCAGTGCCAAGGCTATGATTTCCAACATCAAAGTTATGCCTATGTATAATGAAAGCTTGTGACTTCGATGTCTCCAGTGTTTGAGGCCCAAGAATACAACTATAAAAAATGGAAGGGAAACAACCAGCCACCAGCAAGATTCCATGAAGTAACCAGCATTTCCATCGTTTTGGAACGATGTCTTAAGAAGGGAAAGCCAGAGCGCCGGAAATACAATAAACAGTCTTGGAATGCCAACCAGTATTGTCCAAAACCAATTTACAATTGCATTGGGGCAGGTTGCTTCCAATAAACCAAAAACTGTATTGAATGGTACGCAGCTTGGTTCTTGGTTATATGCTTGCCTAAAGATAAAACCGACGGCACCACCTATTGCAAAATAAATAACAAGCCAGCCACATAAAAGCTGAATGACTTCCCATGCTTTGGCTAAGAACGATTTTGATACTATTTGTTCAGCCATTATTCTCTTTTAATTTTTATAGAACTTTAAAGATGTCGTTTGTAATCCCGGCCTCAATCTTCTGCATGTCTTTCAAATCAAGCTCGCTTAGCTTGCAGCTTTTTTTCTCGGCCAGTTTGACGATTTTTCCTGTGACATGATGGGCATCTCTGAACGGCAGGCCAAGTTCCATCACCAGCCAGTCGGCCAGTGCCGTGGCGGTGGTGTAGCCGTCTTCGGAGGCCTGGAGCATCTGATCGGTGTTAAACTTCGCGGTATCGAGCGCGCCGTTCATCACCTGCAGGCAGAGTTTGAGCGTATCGTAGCTATCAAAGGCGGATTCCTTGTCCTCCTGCATATCCCGGTTATAGGTGAGCGGCAGGCCTTTCATCATGGTCATGAGCTGCACCAGATTGCCGGTCAGCCGCCCGGTCTTGCCCCGCACCAATTCAGCCGAATCCGGGTTTTTCTTTTGCGGCATGATTGAGCTGCCGGTGCTCCATTGGTCGCTTAAAGCTACAAAGTTAAATTGTGTGGAGGACCAGATGATAATCTCTTCCGTTAGCCGCGAGAGGTGTAATCCGGCCTGCGCGCAGGCAAAAAGGAATTCAGCGACAAAGTCGCGTGCAGATACAGCGTCCATTGTGTTTTCCATGGGCCCATCAAAGCCAAGCTTTTTGGCGGTGAAGTCCCGGTCTATGGGGAAGGGGGTTCCGGCCAGGGCGGCGGCACCGAGGGGGCATTTATTGAGCCGTTTGGAGCAATCCTGCAGCCGCGATTTATCCCGGTTCAGCATGTGCCAATAGGCATCGAGGTGCTTTCCCAGGGTTACGGGTTGGGCCGGTTGCAGATGGGTGAAGCCGGGCATCACGTCTTTGGCGTGTTTTTTGGAGAGCGTTTTGATTGTGGTTTGGAAGCCTTCAATTTCAGCGACTAAGTCGCTAATGGCGTCCCTTGTCCACATCCGAAAGCCTGTGGCGACCTGGTCATTCCGTGACCGTGCTGTGTGGAGCTTGCCCGCAACATCCCCGACCAGCTCTTTCAGCCGGGCTTCGATGTTCATATGGATGTCTTCGAATTCAGGCCGAAAGGGAAATTTGCTACTTTGTAGCTCTTTTTCTATTTTGTTCAAACCATCAATAAGAGTATCGGCCTCTTTTTTGGTTATAATCTTTTGCTTTCCCAGCATCTCGGCATGGGCTTTTGACAGCGCAATATCATGCGGCCATAGCCGCGCATCCACATCAATCGAAACATTGATCTGCTGCATTATATCGGTGGGTTTGGAGTCAAAGCGACCGCCCCACATTTTGTTCGCATCTTTTTTGGTCATGGGGGTAGTTTTACCTCATAACACGTTGAAAAGCGAGATAATTTGAAGTTCTATGGGGCTACTGCACTGGGTTCAATAACGTAATGAATCATCAACACAATCGCCACCGAAACACCGAGGCCGACCATCATTTTGACGAAGTCCTTGCCGATCAATGGGAACACATAGCCGAAATGATATTTCTCGCGATAGGTGGTGGCGATGGCCAGTTCACGCCCGGTTAGCAAGCCGACAAACACCCAGGTCGTCGACATCGGGATCGAATTCATTTCCTTGAAATAAATGAGGATCATCGCATAGACGCAGTCGATAATCGTCGCCGAGCGCATAAAGCGTGTGCCGGATTTTTCTAGTACAATTTTTTGGATCTTGCCGCCATGGGTATAAAAAATCACCGCCAGCCAGGCGCAGAGCAATGCAATCACACCCACAAGCATCTCCACCGGCAACTTGCGCGGCAGGAAGACGGCGATGTTGGCCATGTCGTGGCTGAGCCATGAAAACCAAAGAAATCCGGTCGATAACCATTGTAGAGTGCGCCATGGCACGCGGTGTTTCTTTTTCACCTTGTCGTATTTTTCGTTCATAACGCGTGAGACAATCATCCAGAGCGCATAGGCCACAATCGCGGCAACGCCGTAACCCATGATACTTTTGACCAGCACTTTTTCCAGCACCATGGTTGATGCAAAAGCGGACAGAACGAGGAAGGTTGTAGATACAGGAATCCCAACACGGGTGAGGGCGACAAGGATAAGCGGCGCAACAGCGTGGTACCACTGGATCTCCATATAGGGGATTTTGTCGAGCCGCCCTTGTGAGATGTCGCCGTCATAAGCAACCCAGCCATAAACCAGCGTTAGTGCCAGAACGGAAGAAGCCGCCAGCCACAACCAGTACCATTTAAAAACTTTGTGATTGGAGGCAATGAATGTGCCCAGTGTTTGCACTGAGTCATTGCCAATAACCGAATAAGCCGCCAGAAAAAACCCGATGGCAGCATAGATGATATGGATGTCTATAGGCATTAACTCATCACTCCCTGTTACTATCGTCTGAAAGAATCTTAGTAAAGAAATGGGTGGAAAAGGCAAGCTTGTTTTGGCTCAGAAAATACTTTATCTACGGGGTTTTTTGTTGCGGCTCTTGAGTCTGCAAGAAAACACTTGATTGTTTCCATAATTTAATATAGTTTGAGTTTCTTTTATATATAACGAGAGAGTTTTGTTTTGTTGAATGCTTCTAAAAAACCAGTTTCTATTGAAGACCTTACAGTTGTTACTTTTCCTTCTGGGTTGAAGACGGCCCAGATTGACCAATGGCGGCTTAGAAAACACGTTCCTTTCGCAGAAGCTTGCGCACGTCAGATTTGGTATGGGGACAATAACAGTTTTTCTGATTTTCCTTCGGCTCCGAATAAAGCCGATGCTTATACATGGCGGCGGGGTAGGGAAGCATATGCCTTTCTTGTAACCCTTGCGATGGGGCTTGAAAGCAAAAAAGTTGGTGAAGTCAATATAAAGGGTCAGTTTTATGTTGGTTGGTCAGCGATCAATCAGGAGCATGCCGAGACTGCAAAACGGTATGAAAAATTAGTGCAAAATATTGGGGCTGATACAAGAAGTATACAAAAGAAAGTTTGTTCCGGTTTTCAGCAACAAAGATATGAACTTTCTGCCCGCGATCTTTCCGGTCAGAAAAAAGGTGAATCAATTCTTATCATTGGACATCTTGATGAAGGGAATAAGCTGTCATGCCTCACAGATGGTATAGCACGCGTATCAGGTAATAAGCGCTCGAACCGTGTTCAGGAAATTCTTTTTACGCATCCTGATCCAATGACGTTAGAAAAGATGGAGGAGAAGTTTATTGAACTATACATATCAGGGAAGCTCACTTCTGACATTGTAGCAGTTCCTTTTTCTGACCTCCCTGAAATGCTTGAATTATGTGACCGTGCGTATGTGACATTACCTATGGATTTTATGCCAGAGTCCGATCAATATATTATCAATGCTTGGCAAGCCAGAAACAACACGTCTAACACTTTGACGCATTTAAAAGCCAATCCAGATAATATGGGGCTTGTTGTTGGCCCTTGGGCAAGCGCCAATTTAAAAAATTATATCTCTCCTTATGAGGTTCGGAACGAAATGCAGGCAAGAGCTGAATGCAATAAAAAAATTATAGAACAAGCAAGGCGGGCGGCACTTTCATATGCAGACTTTAGGTTCAGCCAAGAAAGTAAGCGCTCAGAAACTCTTCGGGTGAGACCAGTTTTAGATATGGCCTTTGCCTAAGCCGCTTTCTTCTTTTTCCTGGACTTCGCGGCTTTGGTGATAAGCGTGTGGGCCTGTAGCCGGATGGCGTTAATCTTGATAAAGCCTTCGGCGTCTTTTTGGTCATAGCCACCTTCGATATCCATCGAAGATTGATCCGGATCATAAAGGGCAACCGGGCTGGTCCTGGCGATCGGGTAGGCAACACCTTTGAAGAGCTTTACCGTTACCGTACCGTCAATCATTTCCTGTGCCTTGTCCATGGCTGCCATGAGGAATTCCATTTCCGGCGAAAACCAAAAGCCGTTATAAATCAGCTCTGCCACTTTTAAAGCCAGACCATCGCGCAAAGACATGACTTCGCGGTCCATGGTGAGGCCTTCGAGATCGCGGTGGGCGTTATGCAAGATCGCGCCGCCGGGTGTTTCATAAACGCCGCGTGATTTAATGCCGACAAAGCGGTTTTCAACCATATCCAGCCGACCGATCCCGTGCTTTGCTCCGAGTTCGTTGAGATACTCGAAAAGGGCGAGAGCGCCTGTTTTGTTTGTGCCATCCGTTTTGTTTTCAACCTTGATTGGAATGCCATCTTTGAAGGTGATCGCGATGATATCGGCTTTGTCTGGGGCATCTTCAGGGGCCGTGGTTCTAGAATAAACTTCCTCGCCGGCATCGGCTCCAGGATCTTCCAGCCCACCCGCTTCGTGCGAAATATGCAGAAGATTGTCATCTTCGGAATAGGGTCTTTTATGGCTGGCGCTCACCGGAATGTTGTGCTCCTCGGCATAGTTTAGCATGTCATTGCGGCCTTTAAACCGGTCGAGAAAGATTTGCATCTTCCACGGGGCGAGAACTTTGATGTCGGGTTTGAGCGCATAGTAAGCCAGCTCGAACCGCACCTGGTCGTTGCCTTTGCCGGTTGCGCCGTGCGAAACATATTCGGCATTTTCCTTCTCGGCGATTTCAATTTGGCGTTTGGAAATAATTGGCCGCGCGATAGACGTGCCAAGCAAATACCGTCCTTCATAAACGGCCTGTGATTTGAACGCTGGAAAAATGTAATCTGTGACGAACTCTTCTTTCATATCTTCGATGTAAACGGCGCAGGCGCCAAGCCCTTCCGCTTTTGTGCGCGCGGCTTCGAAGTCATCCTCCTGTCCGACATCGGCGATGTAAGCGACCACATCATAGCCTTCTTCGATCAGCCATTTCAGAATGATCGAGGTATCAAGACCGCCGGAATAGGCGAGGACAACTTTTGGTTTACTCATTTTTTCTTCCTTTTTCTAAACTGGAAACGACAATACAATATTCAGGCCAATCAGGACAGCGGCGATCTTTGCCAAAACAGCAAAGATTGTATTGCCGCCGTAGTTGTCGGCTGATTTCCAGATGGGAATGACCATGAACCCGGCCCAGAGGAGCGACGCCAGGTTAAACAGGACCGAAAGCAATCCGCCCAGAACGCCGCCAATGATGCCGAGCACCAGAATCGGTACAAAGTAATAAAGCCAGAAGACTTCTATCAGGCGGTATTTGCCCTTAATGAGGTCATTGGCGATTTCTCGCATGTCTTGCTTATTTGAATTGTCTTTGCTCATGGTTCTTCCTCCTGTGGTTCCTTGGTGTCAGATTTATTCCCCCCGAATAACCTGAAAATAAAGCCAAAAATCTTTTTAATGCCCCGCCATATCTTTGGCAACAACCATATGGCCAGAAGGATAAACAATCCGAGCAGGCACAGGAATATGTAAGGGTGGGTCAACGCAGTCCAGACGCCGCCAATTACGACGAAATCCTCGGCAAAGGACGCGGTCCAGTTGCTCACCGGCTCCGGCGAGGCGTTGATAATGACGCGGCTGCCGGCTTTGGTGGCGTGCGATGTTGCGGCCAGCCCGCCGCCAATGAGGGCGGAAGAGAGTTCAAGCACCGGCCCCATGCCTTCGGCGGCCCCGTAAGCCATAGCCACTGCCGCCGGAATGCGGATAAAAGTGTGTAATCCGTCCCATGCCGTGTCGATGCCGGGGATTTTATCGGCAAAGAATTCAACGCAAAACATTGCTCCAGCGGCCATCATCACCAGCGGATGAGCGACATAGTCGATGCCTGCGGGCAGGACAACGGCTTCCGAGTTGTGCATGAAGCCCATGACCAGGATCGTGGCGTATAAATTGATACCGCTGGCCCAGGAGACCCCAAGTATTGTTGATATTTGCTGCACTGTTGCTTCTGGTGACATATTTTATTCCTTTCTATTCATCCGCAAAATCAAAGCTGTCTTGCACGCTCACGCCAGCCTCTTCGAGGCACCAGGCAAGGATGGCTTTTTGTGCGTGGAGGCGGTTTTCGGCTTCGTCATATATGACGCTGGCCGGGGATTTAGCGACTTCTTCGGAGACCTCTTCCCATTCATGGATCGGGAGGCAATGCATGAAAATAGCGTTGTCTTTGGCCGTGGTCATAAGGTCGGCATTCACCTGATAGGGCTGGAATTTCTCTATCGTTTTGCCTTCTTGCCCGAGCGAGACCCAGGTATCCGTCACCAAAACATCCGCATCTTTAGCGGCAGCCTTTGCATCTGCCGTCACATCAGCGCCGGCAGGTACTTTTCCGTGTAAATCCTCCGGTAGGGCCAGAACAAGCTCAAAACCAAAAATCTTCGAGGCTTGAATGAAGGTATTAGAGACATTGTTGCTATCACCAAACCAGGCAACTTTTTTGCCTTCAATAGGCCCAAGCTTTTCTTCAATCGTCAGCATGTCCGCCATAATCTGGCAGGGGTGAGATTCGTTTGTCATGCCGTTGATCACCGGAATCTGCGTATGCTTGCTGAGCTCGACCATCATGGCCTGATCACTCATGCGCAGCATAATGCCGTCAACATAACGCGAGAGAACATTGGCTGTGCTCTCAATACTCTCCGAGCCGCCAAGCTGCATCTCTTCCATGTTCATGACCACGGTGTGGCCGCCAAGTTGCTTCATCGCAATTTCAAAGCTCATCCGTGTTCTGGTTGAGCGTTTGTCAAACACCATGGCCAGCGAAAGGCCGTGAAAGATTTGCGGAGGATTGAATTTTTGTTTTTTTAGCTCATGCGCATGCGACAGGATCGCTTTGAGCGTTTCCGGTGGAACATCGTCCAGATCAATAAAATGTCTGACGTTCTTGCCCATCTAGTCCTCTTGCTTCAAGGTAGCACCGATAATATCGAGCGCTTCCTGTGCTTGTGCCTGCTCTATAATAAGTGGCGGTGTAATGCGCAATGTCGCTTTGCCAGCCTGCGTTGCCATCAAACCGTTTTTCTGAAGTGCGCCGAGAAGTTGTTTGATGTCAATCTTTGTATCGATACCAAACATGAGGCCGCGGCCTCTAATGTCGATAATTTTGTTGGACTCGCGCTGTAATTCCTGCAGTCCTTCCATTATAAAAGTTCCGACCTTGTTGACGTTATCAAGAAAACCGGGTTTCAGAATTTCGCTGATGACTGTGTGTGCAACCGCTGTGGACAGCGGGTTTCCGCCATAGGTCGTGCCATGTGAACCGGGCGTCAGATGTTTGGCAAAACGGTCTTTTGCGACCATGGCACCGACCGGAAAACCGCCGCCAATGCCTTTGGCCAGTGCGGCTATGTCGGGCTCTGCGCCGTAAGTTTCATAGGCAAAGAAAGTGCCAAGACGGCCCATGCCAACCTGCACCTCATCAAAAATCAAAGCGATGTCGTGTTCATCACAGAGAGCGCGGACCCCTTTCATGAATTCTTCCGTGGCAGGGTTTAGGCCGCCTTCACCCTGTATGGGTTCAAGAATGATAGCAGCGGTTTTGTTGCTGATAAATTCTTTGATGGAGTCCAGATTGTTGAATTCAGCAAAGTGAACACCCGGTAGATAAGGCTCGAAAAATGGCTGGCTCAGGCGTTTTTCGGTGACGCTGGCTGAACCGTAAGTACGACCGTGGAAACTTTTTCTAAAAGAAATAATTTCGTTGCACTGCTCACCCTTTTCTTCGTAGGCCCATTTTCGTGCGAGCTTTAAAGCCGCTTCGACGCTTTCCGTGCCTGAATTGGAAAAGAAAACCTTGTCGAAGCAAGAGTTATCAACCAACAGCTTTGCGCATCTTAGTTTTGGTTCTGTCATATAGGACGCCTGACAAATCATGAGCTTTTTGGCTTGTTCATTGATGGTTTTGAGTATGGCCGGGTGAGCGTGCCCCAGCGAGGCGACAGCATAACCGATGGAGCAATCGAGATATTTGTTGCCGTCAGTGTCCCAGGCATAAACGCCTTCACCACGATCAAGTACAAAAGGTTGCGGCTTATAATTTTCAATGAGGACTTTTGCTGACTCATCAATAATTTTCTGTGCGTCTGTGCTCATGCTTTTGCTCCTTTTATAGTTTTTTCAACTTCAATTTCATTCAAGTAGCTTTCCAGATCTTTTTCCTGGATTAGCATGGTTGTTGGGCCGACCGATTCATAAATCTCGTGGATCAGTATATCGGGTGTAAAGCCGTTGAGAAGGTGAATGCGCCGTACGCCGTTATTCAGTGCGTCCAGACAGTTTTCCAGTTTCACCCGCATACCGCCTGTTACCGTCCCGTTCTCTATGAGTTTCGGGATGTCGCTGTCGGTCAGGTATGGCGCGGTCTTTCCATCAACAAGAACGCCATCCACATCGCTCAGGAAAATCAGTTTGCGTGCCTGCGTGGCTGAAGCGACGGCAACGGCCACATCATCGGCATTGATGTTCACGCCGTTCTTGCCGGTTACGCTGATGCATGGGCAGGCGGCAAAAGGGATGGCGCCGAATAAATTGATGATCTGGTCGGCAAAAACGCTCTGGATCGTGCCGTCAAAACGCTCCATATCCTTATGTTTGGGGCGCAGGGCAATATTCACCCAGCCCGGGGGCAGGGTGCTTAAGCACAAACCGTGCAGATCGATTTCCGCCATGGTCGATCCGATCCGGTAGCTGAGGTCTGCTGCCATCACATGTTTGACGGTGTCGATCTGTCCACCGGTTGTGATCCGTCTTCCATCGACTTTCACAGGCTCTATGCCGGATTCTTTTAAGGCTTCATCAATAAGGTGGCCGCCGCCATAGATAAGAAGAACCCTAATGCCGGATGTAACGAGGTCTTTGATATTGTTCAGCAGAGAATGGCGCGCTTTATCATCGGCAATAACCCGTCCGCCGGCCTTTATCACAAAAAGACTGCCTTTATATTTGGTGCGATAATAATCTTTTATGCTTTTCATGTGTCTTTATTCCTTATGGATAGGTGGCGCTGGTGAAGGTGAGGCCGGTTTCTTCCGCAAGGCCGAACATCAAATTCATATTTTGGACAGCCGTTCCCGCCGCGCCGCGCAGGAGGTTGTCAATGGCGCCTTGTGCAATCATTTGTCCGCTATTCCCGGCCGCAAAGCTCAGATCGCAATAATTTGTGCTGACAACATTGGTGAGCTCCACCTTGTCCGTGATGCGCACAAAAGGATGAGTGTTAAAGACGGATGTGTTGGCGTCATCATCGCATTCAACAAAGGCGGTGGCAAAAATACCGCGCAGGAATGGCCCTGCGGTTGGCGTAAAGTTCAGTTGCTCTTCTTTAATCTGCGCGGTACGGATAATTTCTGGCGTGTGGCGGTGTGTATTGATCTGGTAGCTTCTGACATTGGCGGTCAGCACCGGGTGATCCATCGGATCTCTGGGTGCTGCCCCACCGCCAGTCGTTCCTGTTAGCAAGAACACATCGGCGTGTTTGATGTTTCCGGCAAAGGGCAGGAGCATCATTTGCACGAGTAGCGCATTGCATCCGGGATTGGCGACAGCATCGGCGGTTTTGATATCCTTGCGGTTTAATTCGGGAATGCCGTAGATAAACCGGCCTTCGAGCCATTCCGGTTTTTGATGCGGTGTTTTGTAATATTTCTCATACATTGCCGCATCATCCAGCCGAAAATCGGCCGACATATCGATGAGTTTTGTTTTGCCGAGGAAGGTTTCAATCACCTCCTGTGAAGCCACATGCGGCAGGCAAAGAAAGACAATGTCGCTATCTGCGGCCACCTTGTCATGGGGGGTATTGGAGATTTTAAGACCTTTTATGTGTGAAAGGCGCGGGAAAACCTCGGCCAGCGGCGCATCCTCATATTGCCGGGATACCAAATGGGCAATCTCGACATCGGGATGGGCGAGCAAAACCCGCAGAAGCTCGCTGCCGGTAAAGCCGGTGACGCCGATGATCGATGCCTTTATTTTGTCTGTTTTTGTCATTTTCGTATCTTCAGGTTTCGTTAGAACCTGCCTTATTTCAAGGGTTTCCGCAAGGCGGTTTCCTCGGCCTTTCAAGGACCAAGCTCCGTTAAACGTTCAAATCATTCATGTTTGGAAAATTACAAAAGGAAAGGACCGCTTAACGGGGTGTTAGCGAGTACGTCGTCGGCTCTGCGTTGCCGGAACATATGTGTTTCCTTTGGTCATAGTGGACATAAATGCCAGTATGCCCCTGTTTTGTCAAGATTTTTTATAAGGACGCCGTAACATCACCATTTTCTACAAATATTTTATTGACATAATTGTTTTTGTTGTTATATGTTCATGCTTACGATTTCAATGGGAGAAAAAATAGAATGAGCACTTCATTACAACATCGGTGGCCAATTTGGCTCTTATCTGTGAGCAGTCTATTCGCCGGCTGTGCTAGTTCTTCTGGTGGGCCGGAAATAGAGTTTACGACCAAGGACAGTGCCACAGGCAATGTTTATGCTTTTTGCTCTGATGGCAAAACAGTAAGTTCTTATCATTGTTCAGAAGAACAGCAAGCTTTTATGGGCGATCCCAAGAACCAGAATTTACCAATAGAAGAGCTGAAACAAAAAGCAAATGCTCTGATAGAAATTTCTAAAAATATTCTCGAAGGAAGTCCTTTGGCTTTAGAAGGCAGCATAAATCATATTAATAGAGATTTGCAGAGAATTGTAGAGGATCGTAGTAAGAAGGCCCTAATTCGCAACGACTGGGGAGAATACGTGCTGCCGGCTGGTGGATTCTAGCTCTAGTGTTACGGCGTGTAGTTTATGCCGTCGAATAAGTCGTTCTTAATCACTTCTCCAACCTCAACGCCTCTTCCACCAGAGTGGCCCAATACTCCACCCCGAGCGGGATAATCTCGTCATTGAAATCATATTGCGGGGTGTGCAGACCTTGATTGTGGTTGCTGGCCGGGTCGCTCTCGCCCTGGCCCATCCAGATATAACAACCCGGCTTTTCCTGTAGCATCGCACCAAAATCTTCCGCACCCATGCAAGGCTCTACGTCTGTGTCCACATTATCATCGCCAACAATCTGGCGTGCGACCCTTGCACAAAACTCTGTTTGCTCGGGGTCATTCACTGTGGGCTCATATGCTCCTTCGTCAAAGGTACAAACTGCCGTTCCGCCGTAGGTGGCTGCAACGCTTTGTGATATTTCAGCCACGCGCGCGCGGAGCATTTTCTTTGTCTCCGGGTTAAAGGTGCGCACAGTGCCGGATAACAGGGCAGTTTCCGGTATGATATTAAACGCCCCGGTGCCGGCATTAAAATTGGTAACGCTGACCACCGCCGGATCAACCGGAGCAATAGAGCGGCTGACCAGCGTTTGTAGCGCGGTGACAATCTGGCTGGCGATAATAACCGGATCAATCGTGAAATGGGGCAATGCGGCGTGCCCGCCTTTTCCGTTCACAGTAATTTCAAAACGATCGGCAGCGGCCATGATTGGGCCAGGGCGCATGGCAATTTCCCCGCGCGGCATTTCCGGCCAGTTATGCATGCCGTAAACAGCATCGCAGGGGAATTTGTCGAACAACCCTTCTTCGATCATTTTGTGCGCGCCGCCTGCGCCCTCCTCGGCGGGTTGAAAAATGAGATGGACGGTGCCGTTAAAGTTTTTTGTGTCATTCAGATATTTGGCAGCACCCAGCAAC
>JAJFGV010000051.1 GCA_021775965.1 Alphaproteobacteria bacterium | reverse complement strand
GACGGCATTTTGCATGCAGATAATGTGCCCCTGCCACAAATAGCTGCAGCAGCAGGAACGCCCTGCTATGTCTATGCGGAGTCTGTGATCCGCGAGCAATATGAACGCCTGGCCGGCGCCATGCAAAAAGCCCTGCCCGCCGATCGCCAGCCACTTCTTTGCTTTGCCTGTAAAGCCAATAGCAATCTCGCGGTGTTGTCCTTCCTGCGCTCACTTGGCTGCGGTCTGGAAATTGTTTCTGAAGGCGAATTGGTGCGCGGCCTTAAAGCAGGCTTTGATGCTGATAAAATTGTTTCCACTGGCGTCGGCAAACAAAAAAGTGAAATCGCCGCCTGCCTCAAGGCAGGCATTCATCAGTTCAATATAGAATCCCTACCCGAGCTTGAAATGATCCGACAGGTTGCGACTGAGACTGGAAAAACCGCCAGTGTCGTGTTTCGTCTCAACCCGGATGTCAGCGGCGGTGGCCACGATAAAATCTCGACCGGCCGCAAATGCGACAAATTCGGTATGGATGCAGAAAACGTTGCGAAAGCCTTCGCCATAGCCAAAAACATGGATCACATCGAAGCCCTGGGCCTGTCGATGCATATCGGCTCGCAGGTTTTTACCGTTCAATCATTTAAAGAGGCCTTTGAAAAACTCCCCAAGCTTGTCCACGACCTGAGACAAGCAGGCCATACGATTTCACGACTTGATATAGGTGGTGGCTTTCCGATCATTTACAAAGACGAAAAACTGCTCGACCTCGACGCTTACGCGGAATGGGTGCGCGACATTATTTTGCCACTGGATGTTGAAATCATTATGGAGCCGGGACGTTACCTCGTCGGCGGCGCGGGTGTCTTGCTCACCGAAGTTTTATACGTGAAAGAAACACAAGACCGTTCATTCCTTGTTGTCGACGCTGCCATGAATGATTTGATCCGCCCCACGCTTTATGAGGCTTGGCACGAAGTCGAAGCCATTCAAAACCGCAACGCCACCCAGAAAACATATGATGTTGTCGGGCCCATCTGCGAAAGCAGCGATATTTTTGCACAACAGCGCGCTCTACCAACCATGGAGCAAGGCGATTTAACCGCCATCCGCACCGCCGGCGCTTACGGCTTCTCCATGGCCTCAAATTACAATTCACGCCCCTTACCCGCAGAAGTGCTGGTTTCCGGCGATGAGTTTTCAATTATTCGCAAACGTCAGGCCATTGAAGATATAATGGATGGAGAGACTGTCCCTGATTGGCTAAAATAAATGATTGATCCTCTCGACTTTGAAAACCGCCATCTAATCGACAAGCTCGGGCGCAAAAGAAAAATCGCGCTACTTGTGTTGTTGTTCGAACAAGCCAGCCTCCATTTCTGGAGGCTGTTTTTCTGGGCACTACTTTTCTGCGCCCTTTGGATGATTCAAATCCCGGCCTTTTTCGGACCACCCGGCGCAGCGATAACACTCATCATTTTCCTCATTGGCTGCATCTACCTCTATAAGAAGGACCTTCGCAACTTTAGCTGGCCGCCTAAAAAAGAAATCGACCGCCGACTGGAAAAAGCCAGCAACCTCAAACACCGCCCTATCTCCGGCTTACAGGACGACCTTTCCAACCCGGCCAAGTTTGAAACCCGCACCCTGTGGGAAGACAGCAAAACCCATATGCTGGCTGCGCTCACCAAGCTAAGAAGCCCGCTTCCCAAACCCTTTGCTGCCCAAAAAGATCCTTACGCCATCCGGCTCGGCATTATTTTGCTGTTTATTGTCGGACTAAGCGTTTCCGGTCCACGTTGGGATGAGCGCATCTGGAACGGTTTGACGCCAGTTTCCTATTCTCTGGATTTCAAAAAAGCCGACGGCATCAGCCTATGGGTCACGCCACCCGAATATACCGGCATAAGCCAGATTATTCTCGAAGGCTCCGGTAAAAACAAAGACGCCATAAAAATCCCCACAGGCTCGGAAGTCAAAATCCGTGTCACCGGCGGGCTCGGCCATCCTTCCTTAAAAATCGGAGAGAAATCCACACTGCTTGAACATCTCGGTGATGACAGCTATGGGCTGGAGATGAAAGTGCCGGACGGCACCAGCTTTGATATCAAACAAATGTATATCACGCGCAGCACCTGGAATTACGCACTTACCCCTGACACACCGCCCGCTCTCGAAGCCAAAGACCCACACGAAATTTTACAAAGCGGCCAGATTAGATTTCCGCTCACCGTCACCGATGATTACGGCGTCAAAGACGTCACCATGACAATGAAACTCGACCCGGTTGTGACCGAAGCGCCAATTGGTGAGCCTATCATCGAAACGCGCTCGGTTATTTCTCCACCCGGCGCAGCCTTTAATATCCAGCCGGTTTATGATCTCACCGCACATTCATGGGCTGGCCTGCCGGTCACTATCAGCTTCAGCATCAATGACCACATCGGCCAAAGCGCCGCCCTGCCCGCCATTAAAATTACGTTGCCCGAACGGCAATTTCAGCACCCGGTCGCCAAAGCCCTCATTGATACGCGCAAAAAACTGGCATGGGAGCCAATTAAAACATCGCGCAAACTGGCAAGAAGCACCGAACAGTTCCTGGTACACCCTTCGGCGTTTGGCAATGACCTTGTTGTCTTTCTGGCCATTCGCGCCGCCAGCTCACGGCTTTTTTATTCACCATCGAAAGAAACCGCCAAAGCCGTTATCGCTCTACTCTGGGACACTGCCCTGCGCATCGAAGACGGCAATCTTACCCTGGCCGCGCGCAACTTACGCGACGCGCAAATGGCTCTGGAAAACGCCGTCAAAAATCCTAACATCACCGATCAGGAAATCGGCCAGCTTATGAATAAATTACGCTCTGCAATGGCCGAGTACATGATGGAGCTACAAAAAGAATTACAAAAACGACTGGCGCAAGGCAAAAACGCACCTATGATTTCACCGGAAATGCTCTCCAGCATGCTCGACCCCGAAGCGCTCTCCAGTTTCCTTGATCAACTGGAATCACAAATGATGTCCGGCGACAAAAATGCTGCGCAGGAAATGCTTTCTCAACTCCAGCGGATGATGGACATGATGGACCCATCCATGGCCCAACCTTTGCCGCTGGACATGGAGATGATGATGGAAGGCGTCAACGAACTGCAAGAACTCATCGAACGCCAGCAGGAACTACTTGACCAAACCAAGGGCCAAATGGAAATCACCGGCGTTCTCCAGCAAAAAACCCGTAGCTACGGCGAAACGCTCGAGCCCAATATGTCACTGTTCGATAAATGGGGGCTGGACATGGAAGACATGCCACCGCCGCCAAGCTTCGACGCGCAAGGAAAACCCAAAGAGATCACCATCAACACCCAGGCCAACAAAGCTGAGCAAGAAGCCTTACGCTTTATTCTTGGCCAATTGATGCTGGAAGCCGGAGAGGCCTTAGAAGAAATCCCGGAAAACATGGGGCTGGCCGAACAGGAAATGCGGCTTTCATCGGACACACTCGGCGAAAACAAACCCGGCCTGTCTATTCCGCATCAGGAAAAAGCAATCGAACACCTGAAGGAATCAATGGAGCAACTTAGCCAACAACTCATGGCCCGCATCCAACAAATGACCGGCATGTCGATGAGTGGTGGGATGAAGATGGATCCGCTGGGCCGTCCTTACGGAGGCGATGGTGAGAAGCCGGGGATGTTCCCGGGCTCGCGCGTGAAAATTCCTAATGAGGCTGAGCGGAAGCGTGTGGAGCAGATTCTGAATCTTTTGCGTCGCCGCTCGGGTGAGCTTGATCGTCCTGATTATGAGCTGGATTACTATCGCCGCCTTCTTCGTCAGTTTTAGCCTCCGCTTTGGCTTTCAGAACAAAGCGCACATTTACTTCCGAAGCACTCTTGTCTCCTTCACTGATAGCAGGACTTTCATAGGCAGCACGAAAAGCTACAGTTTCCCCAGACGCCAACATTTTTTGCGGTGGCTCGATGAACCAGTGATCAAGAGATTCACCCTCACCTTTGCGCAAAGACGCCTTCATCATCGGGACAGGTCGATCCTCAGAGGTCAAATTCACGATACTGCCTTCGATAGTGACCGTATGATCCTGAGAGGCCGCCTTAACCTTATCAAAAACCAAACCTTCACTGGCCAAAGACGGTTCAATACCCATCATGCCAAAAAGATAATGGCTGGCCGGCCATGCGCGTGCGACCGGCTGATGGAACACAAACAAAAGTGTGAACACCAAAAAGAACACTGCCGCCGCCGCACCATAACTTGCCAAAGCTTTTGAAGGCTCACCCGAAACATCACCGGGCAACGCCGGCACGGACGAGCCTTCAGGGATGGGCTTAACGGAATCGGGAATATCTTCTGGTTGCTGCTCAGCCGCCAATTCGTCAGGGTCCGGCATTTCATGCCAGACCTCTTCACAGCTCGAGCATTTAACATTGCGCCCATCCGGCGCCAGAACTTGAGCCGGGAGCAAATAGCGTGTGGTACAATTTGGACAGCTTAAAATCATGGAATACTTCTATTTATTATATCTTTCCTCTATTATTTATAAGCTCTGTCACAAAGGATGACCATATGCCGCATACAAAAACATTGCCCTTATTAATCTTTTTTCTTTTTGCCCTTTCTATAAGCCCCGCTTTAGCCGAAGAAGCGGCCCAAACCTGCCCGGTCGAAGAACGCCAATGCGTAACAGCGATTTTACAAGATTCCGCCGGAAAAATAGAAAACCCGGCCTGGCGCGATCAAACCTACCGTGAACTCGCCAAAACCCTGGCCTTTGACAAGCGCACCAATGAGGCCATCGCACTCATAGACAAAATTGAAAACCCTGATACCAAGGCCATGACGATTCGTGGCATTGGCATGACCGTGGCCGATAATAAATTGAGCCCCGAGAAATCCACGGCTGTTTTCACCAAACTCCACGAATCAGCCAAAAAGATAACGCACCCGCCCTCCTTCGCCATTGCCCTGACCTATATCGCGATGGGCCAGGCCTTTGCCGGCGACAATGAAGGGGCATGGGCCACAGCCGCCGCCATGGAAAACGATGCCCTGCGCCACAAAGCCTATGGCGAAAGCGCAGAGATTCAGGCCGAACACAAAGATTTCACCGCCGCCATAACCAGCATCAGCAAAATCGGCAGCGCTGCCTACCAAAACAAAGCCTATAGCAATGTTTCCAAAATCCTTGCAGACAAAGGCCTTCTGGATGAAGCTTTGCAAGCGGGCATGAAAATCACCAATGCCTACAAGAAATCCCAGGCACTGCAATATGTTCTGGATAAGCAAAAGCCACGCGAAGTAGAGAAAAAATAACTTTAGAGTAACGGAACAACCAATTGATTAAATTTGAAAATGTAGGATTACGCTATGGCGTCGGGCCAGAGGTCTTAAGCGATATTGATTTCGCGCTCGAGCCGGGCTCGTTTCATTTCCTCACCGGACCCAGCGGCGCCGGCAAAACGTCACTGATGAACCTTATGTATCTCGGCCGCCGCCCGACCCGCGGGCTGGTCACCATGTTCGGACAAAATATCAATGACCTCGACCGGCGCAGGCTCGCACCGATCCGTCAACGCATCGGCGTGGTGTTTCAGGACTTCCGCCTCATGAACCACCTCTCGGCCTTTGACAATGTTGCCCTGCCCTTGCGCATATTGGGCCGCCCGGAAAAAGAAATAGAAAACAATGTAAATGAGCTTCTCGAATGGGTTGGGCTCGGGGATAAAATGAACGTCCTGCCACCGACCATGTCAGGTGGAGAGCAGCAACGCATCGCCATCGCCCGCGCCGTCATCGCACGCCCAAGATTGTTGCTTGCCGATGAGCCTACCGGAAACCTCGATGATGAAATTGGTTTTCGCCTGATGAATTTATTTGATCAGCTCAACCGCATGGGCACCACCATCGTCATCGCCACCCACAGCCAGGCCATCATGGACAAGCTTGGCCACCCAAGATTAATTCTCGATAGCGGCCACCTGCATGTTGAATCGGGCAATGATAAAAACTGGATTCAGAAAAAGATCGAAGGCGTTTTTTAGGGAGCGGGAGGTTTTGGCCATAAAGAAAACTGACCTTGCAACAGCTCTTTTCCAGGAGCATTTTCATTTGCACGCAAAAACAAGTCATCATAACTTTCTTGCTCTGGCGCGTTAAATTCGAGTTGCCTTTCATATTTTTCTTCTACCTTCTCAATAACATCATCCCAACCCATATCGGCAGCAGCACTAAGCGCTTCCATACATCCACGATGATAGAAAATAGTTTGACTGTGCTCCGCTAAAAAGAGCGCCAGACCACGTTCTTCTTTATTTACAGCGTGACGAAAAGCTTCGTCGGCAGCTATATTGGGCAATGCATGATCTTTGCTAAACGCAGCAACCACAAAATCTACCCAAACCGGCTCCCCCCTTGGTCTGTTAATGGCGGCATACAAGGCTTCTCGAGCGGGCTCCTCATGATAGCTAATACGATCAGCACCAGCATCGCTCTCAGCCTGCTCACGATCACCGCGCTTAACAGCGGCACTTAACTGACGGGCATCATTTGCACTCATTGTATTTATACTTCCTTAATTTCTACCTTAAAAAAACTGAAGGGGTGTTTTAGAATCTACCTAATTGCATGGATTATTGCTCCAATCGTCCACAAATGTAAGAGACTCTGACGCAGGGCGATGGGACGCTATTTCTTGTGCAGAGTAAAGTTCATCCTTGAAAGGATAATCTTTTTCACCTTTAATACCCCCTCTTTTTAGGGCCTCAATAACCCTAACAACCTTGAATATATCAGATCCCTTTTCTTCACCCAGCATACCTCTTACTGCATTTCTTGTTTTTTCACTGTGGATATTAAGCTTTCTATGGCTGGCTATACGCTCCGAGATGTCCAAACTTTCAGAAAACCTTGTACTTGAATTAAAGAGCCAGGACATTGCCTCCCCGCGTATATTTTTTGTACGACCCAAAGCAACTTTCACAACATTATCCCAATGAATTTTACCTACAGCACGCACAAGTCCTCTCTGTGATTCAAGATCATTAGGATCGAATTCAGGGCGCCGTGCAATATGCAATGCGGCCTTTTCGCAGTCTTCATTTATCCGCTGCGCATCTTCATCTCTCCGCAAAAGAGCTGCTGTCGCCTCTTCCGCTAAGCCCAAAAAATGACTGCCTAAAGTTTTAGCAGTAGCGGCTTGATTTTTGAACATTCTGGAGATACGCGTATGACGGCTGACAGGTGATGCTTTACTCATGATTCTACTTTCTTAGGTTTACATAGTTTAAATTCAGAATTAATTACATAAAGATACTCCTCAGCCCTGTCAACGGTTATTCAATAATTTTCTTCAATTTCTAAAGCCCTTCGCTTACGCTCATTCTTAATGTTTACCAAAAAAGACAGAAAGCTCGGCGTTGCCGATGGAAAACGCCAATATGACCTGCCGCTGAACCGTGGCGAGGGCTCGGGCTTTCTGATCCTGCTGATTGCCCTGATGACCTTTCTGGCCGTGCTGGCACTGGCCGTTTCCTTTGTCCTGGGCGCTATGAGCGAGCGCTGGAGTTCCGGCCTCGAAAACAAGCTCACAATCGAAATTCCGGCTGAAACCATCGTCGAAAGTGATGAAAACATTATTATCCCCAACGAAGATGTCAAAAGCCTGACCTTCGATATCGCCGAAGCTATCAAAGAGCATCCAGCCGTCCAAAGCGCCGATATCCTCAGCGAAGAGGAAATTGCCTCCCTCATCTCCCCCTGGCTGGGCGATGATCTGGCGCTGGGTGATATTCCCCTGCCCGGCCTGATTTCGGTGCAACTCCATGTGACCAGCCCCGAAACCCTGCGCGTTCTCGAAAAAATAACCCAGGACATTAGCCCCAGCGCACGGCTGGATACGCATGAAAGCTGGCTCAACGACCTCCTGCGCTTTACCGGCGCCATGCAATTCGCCTCGCTTATGATTACCCTGATTATCGGCGCGACAACGATCACGGCTGTCGCCGGGGCCATACGCTCCCGCATGGCCATACACAAGGAAGAAGTCGAACTTCTCCACCTCATGGGAGCCAAAGACGATTACATCACCGAACAATTCCAACGCCACGCCCTCACCCTCACCCTGCAAGGCAGCGTCGTCGGCGTGCTCGGCGGTGGAATTATTATGGTACTGGTCAGCCTGATATCAGGTGAAACAGCCGCCGCTCTGGTGCCAGATTTCAAGCTGAACGGCCTACATATGGTTATTCTCTTCCTGTTGCCAGTTATGGCATGCGGCATTTCTGCCCTGACGGCCCGGCATACAGTCTTGCGTGTGCTGGCGAATATGCCGTAAATTACGCTGAATGTTAAAAACCATTAAAATGATAGCGCTTGCGCTTGTCGGCACCATCTTTCTCTGGCTTGCGGGCTATGTGGCCTTTTCGGTTTCGGCCCTCGCGGCCAAAGCGCAACACCCGGGCGAGACAACAGATGCGATCATTGTTCCAACCGGTGGCAACAACCGTGTCAAAACCGGGCTGGAATTATTCGCGCAGGGACGCGCCAGCCATTTATTTATCTCCGGCGTAAACCCGAAAACCACCAAATGGGAAATCATGAAACTGTGGGATGGCGAGCCGGCCCTGCCGCCCTGCTGCCTGACCCTCGGCCACGAAGCTGAAACCACTCGCGAAAACGCACAAGAAGCACGCAAATGGGTCAGCGAACATGAATATACATCTGTGCGGCTTGTGACTTCCGGCTATCACATGAGCCGCGCCCTTCTGGAGTTTCGCCATGCCCTACCCGGCATTGAGATTATCAAACATCCGGTGCCCTACAAAGATTACGGTCCCACAGACAAAAGATTTTGGACGATTACCTTCAGTGAATATAACAAGCGCCTGTATCGCGGGTTTTTGCTTTCTTTCACACCGAAAGAAAAACTGGAAACGAAAGAAGATGATGAATAGGCATGTCATCCGCTCCATCTTTTTTAACATCTGCTTTCTGATTGCCACAGCGATCAGCTGCGTTATTTACATCCCAACCTTACTCCTGCCGCGCAAACTTTATCTCAATACCGTCACCGCCTATCTTCTAACCGTGCAGTTTTTCGAACGCCATGTCATGGGAATCACTTACGAAGTGCGCGGGCTTGAACATTTACCCAAAGACGGCGCCTATCTAATCGCATCCAAACACCAATCGCTTTTTGAAACCTTTAAGCTGCGTCTGATTTTTGATGACCCGGCGATCATTCTCAAAAAAGAACTGCTCCGCATTCCACTTTGGGGTCTCTATCTCGGTAAATCCGATGTCATTGCCATTGACCGCTCAACGCCCGAGCGCGCCCTCAAATCCATCGAGGAAGGTGCATTGCGGATGAAAGCCCAAGGCCGCCCGATCATCATTTTCCCGCAAGGCACACGCGTCCACCCCGATGAAACACCAGCAGACAAACCCTACAAAGCCGGTATCGCCCGCGTGCAGGATGCCACAAACCTGCCCGTTATCCCAATGGCGCTGAACAGCGGCTATTTCTGGCCCAAACGAGGCTGGCTAAAAAATCCGGGAACGGTTATATTCCAGCTGCTCGAACCAATAGAGCCCGGTAAAATGGACAGGAAAAAACTGATGAACACTTTGCAACAACGCATCGAAAAGCAATCGGACGAATTAGTGACCGAAGCCAAACAGCAAAAGCATACCAGGGTCAAAAAAAGAATTGGCCCAATTGTCGCCGTGCTTTTGGTTCTTGGCACGTTTGCCCTCTACAGCTTCTCCTGGTTCACCAGCGCCAATCAAGCCAGCGCCGCCTATATTAACTTTCTTCAGAGCGTCCAGCCAGAGCGTACATTCCAGCCACCAAAAATTTCAGGCTTCCCCGGCCCTATAAAATTATCAGTGGATTCAGAATATCTACAAACACCCGAAGGCACACTACAGATCGAAAACATTTCGGCCAAAGGCTGGCCCCTTCCTTTCCTGCCAATCCACCTTACAACAGACAAAGTGGAGGTTAGCGCTGCCAAATGGAAAAACCCTCTCATTTTTCAGGCTTTTACCGCTGACATTACTGTCATTGGCAACACATTAAATATCAAGCAGAGCAACTTACGCCGCGAAACATTCGAGAGTGGCACCACCGGCTCAATTGATTTCAGCCAGCAACCCTATCCAAAATTTGACCTCGCCGTGACCATGAAAAATCACGAAGACTTTCTTGAACACCTTGGCGATCTAAAAATTATAAAACCGGAATCAGCCCTGCTCATGAGCTTTGCCCTCAGTGCCTTTAAAGAAAATGGTGTTGTGACCGTTCCGATCACCCAGAAGAAGCAGACCCTTTATGCGGGGCCACTACCGGTGGCGTCCCTGCCGGAGAAGCGTCAGCCATACCAGGCGCCGCGGCGTATTCGGCCTGACCCATCTCAATAATCTGCTTTCTCATGTCTCGCGTCTCGTCAAAGACTTTATAAAGATAGTCTCCGTCCCCACGCCTGATCGCCTTTTGCAAAGCTGTAAGGTCTTCGGTAAAGCGCTGCAATACATCCAGAACCGCCACGCGGTTATGCAGAAAAACATCACGCCACATCGTTGGGTCCGATGCCGCAATACGTGTAAAATCCCGAAACCCACTGGCTGAAAATTTTAACACCTCCGACTTCACATCGTCCTCCAGATCCGTCGCCGTACCCACAATCGTGTAGGCAATCAAATGCGGTAAATGCGATGTGATCCCGAGCACCAGATCATGATGCTTCGGGCCCATAATTTCAATCGTCGAACCGAGCGCCTCCCAAAGGGCCGTAATCTTCTCAACTGCCTTGATACTGGTTTCCGGCAACGGCGTTAAAATCGCCCAGCGCCCATGAAACAATTCAGAAAACCCCGCTTCCGGCCCGGAAAACTCGGTTCCGGCAATCGGGTGCGCGGGCACCAGATGAACCGAGTCCGGCAAAAACGGCTGCAAGCTATCAACCACCGACTGCTTGACCGATCCCGTATCGGTAACAATTGAATTAGGCTTTAAAAACGGCCCAATCGCCTTACCAACATCTTCTATCGCACCAACCGGCACCGCCAGAATAATCAAATCAGACTCTTTAACGCCCTCCTCAAGATTGCTCGTCACCTCATCAGCAATACTAAGTTCCGTGACCTTGTCACAGACATCCTGATCTCTATCCGCAGCGACAAGCGTTTCCGCCAGCCCCTGCTCCTTAATACCTCTGGCCATCGACGAACCGATAAGCCCAAGGCCAACAATCGTTACTTTCTTAAACATGATATGAATTCTCTTCTAAGCTGTTTTCTTTTTTTCCTGCTTTTTTGGGGCAGCAGGGTGCTCCTGCGTTTGTTTGATCGTTTTAAATACCGGCAAAGCTGGATAACCGCCCAGCGCAATACAGCGCAAACAGGATTCACCAAACTGGTCTTTGACCTCAGCCAATTTGCCATCATCATCGCCCACAAACATGCCAACCTCCACAAGGTGCAAACTCGGAACCCCTTGCTCAGCATCACTTTGCGTATGAAGACCCAACGGCTCCAGCTTCAAAGCCTTCAGCACATCAAAGATACGCGCGCGGCTCACCGTCGGGTCCAGCTCCAGCGCAATAAAACTGTGATCATCATCAGATGATTTAAAATCAATTTTTGAAACCACCAGAGCCCGCTCATGCGTTGTGACATTTTCGCCTTCACCCTGACCATAGGGCAACGCGCAAACAATACGCATCTGCCCACCTTCAGGATTAAGAATAAAAGGCCACCAGGGTTTCTCATCCGTATCATCCGGCCACGGCAAAACCGCAAAAGAGACGCTACCATCCCGCACCGCTCCAATCGCCGCCAACGGGCTTGATATTTTTTTCATCGGCAATACGCTGCCGAAATAATCCCGCGCCATATTCCAGCAATGAGAATCTTCTTCCGTGACCGTCGCCACAACATTCAATCCCGTTTGCAAAAGCGACACCGCCCCGACCAACTCACGCCAGATACTCACCACCGCCGCCTCGGGCAATGGCCCCTTGTGACGCGCCAGCAAACGGCGGATCATTTTGGCTTCGCGCGCTGGCTGCACCACCTGCATGTTATTCTTGCGCTTTTCCGCCGCCACGCCAGCCACAAGCGAGGCCCGCTCCATGAGCAAATCATGGACGTTATCATCGATTTGATCGATTTTTTTACGTATTTCTTCCAGTTTCTTAGACATAGGCTTGTTTATAAGGGGCAAAACCCGGAAATCAAAGGGGAATAATCACCCCACCGGCTTCGGCACCAAAATCCCCCGCCCGCGCACATGAACGCGCGAGCCCGAGCCTTTATCAGCATGGGCGTAGAGCTGCTTGCTCGCCTCAACCATATGCACCCCCGCCCCGAACGGCAGATAAGATTTCCCCATCCGCTCAAACAACCCCGCGGACTTTAATACAGGCGTAAATTTCATTGGCGGCATAAATAACGCCTCTTCCGTGCGTTCATGAATAAACATGTTATCGCGCAAATAATGACATATCTGCCCGGCGGTATACGGCGTGCCATGACCAAACGGCGACCAGTCGGCATGGGCCCAGAACCCCGTGCGGTTCGGCACCACCACCAGCAAACGGCCATTAGACTTCAACACCCGCCAAATCTCTTGAAGCCCCGGCTTGAGCAGCTCGGCAAACTCCATATCATGAATCATCAGCACCCGATCAATCGAAGACGTTTCAACCGGCAGTTCTGATTCCTCGGACAGACAAACAAGATTCTTTTCATCCCTGCTTGCCTGCGGCCAGTGATGCGCACCCTGCCCCGCTGCCATCACCGCAAAAACCCGCTCAGATTCTTCCATGAACATCCGCAAATACGGTATTGCATAGCCGCAGCCCATCACGCGCTCGCCATGCACATCCGGCCAGAACTCGCGAATACGCTCCTGCAAGACACGGCGGACAATACGCCCGGCCTTGCCGTTGTAAAAAGCTTTCAAATCATAAGCGGAACGATACATAGGTGAAGCTTAAAGCAAATCGCGAATTTGTGAAACCAGCGGAATATCAGCCTCCGGCATCGGATAATCCCCCATGTCTTGTGGCTTTACCCATTGGAGCGCCTGATGCTCTATGGCCGTAACCTCGCCTTTCCACGCCCGGCAGACAAAAAGCGGCATCAAAAGGTGAAAATCCTCATAGGAATGGGATGCAAAAGCAATCGGGCTATAGCACCCTTCCCGCGTTTCAATGCCAAGCTCTTCTTCAATTTCCCTCACCAGCGCAAATTCGGGCGTTTCACCATCCTTGACCTTGCCGCCGGGAAACTCCCACAGCCCGGCCATCGATTTCCCTTCCGGCCTTTGGGCTAATAATACACGCCCATCTTGATCAACCAGCGCCGCCGCCACAACCAGCAAGACCGGCAAACCCGGCGCTGTTTCATTGCGCGGCTGCTCCAGTGCTTCAGCACAACTCATTTTCTGTGTCATTGCCTTCTCCAAACAAAAAGCCGCGAAACGAATTCCGCGGCTTCTTTAAACGCTTTAAAAATTCTACTGCGCAGGCGCGGCGGCTTCATCACCAGCGGCTGGCTCAATCGCGTCGCCATTAATGTCAAAGCGCTCGATCTTCATGTCCTTGCGCCAGCCTTCAATCACCTCGTTCAAAACAACGCGGCGTAGCTCCCCTTCAAGGAACGGCTTAGCAGCCTCAAAATCGGCAGGCGGACGTTTGCGTTGCTCTTCGATCTTGATGATATGATGACCAAATTGTGTTTTGGCTGGCTTCTTGCTGAATTCTCCAACCTTGACCTCAAAAGCGGCTTCAAGAAATTCAGGCACCAGATTGTCATTTTTGGAGAAATAACCAAGATCGCCGCCATTTTCTGCTGTGCCATCAGTGGAATGTTCCTTGGCCAGATCCTCAAAAGAACCACCTTCATCCAACTTGGCAATAATCTCTTTAGCCTTGGCTTCGCTTTCGACCAAAATATGACGCGCTTTGACCTCGTCAATATCAGGGAACTGATTCACATACTGAGCATAAGCTTCTTTCAGACGTACATCCGTCAGCTTTTTTGTCACCGCATTATTGATATAGGCGGCACGAACAATCTGCTCTTTAGCCGCGGCCAGCTGCTTTTTAACCTCAGGATCATTATCCAGCTTCACCCCTTTGGTTTTGGCGTCGATGATTCTCGCGGTAATCACCTGATCCTGTGCCAGCGGGAAAAGTTGCTGAACAGGTTGCTGACGAACATTCGGCGGCAATTGCTGGATGAAGTTAAAAACATCAACCCGCGTAATATCGTCACCGTTCAACTTGGCAACAACCGGGTTGCCAGGCTTAACGTTAAGCTGTGGCTGCTCACCGGCGGCTGTTTGTGTCGCTGCCTGTGTTGAGCCTTCGGCTGCCGCAGCAGAAGCAACCTCAGAACTGGCTGCACCCTCTTTATCTTTGCCGCCCATCTGACCGGACAGATAAGCCAGACCACCGACAGCGGCGATAACCAGAACGACAAGGACGACAACAACGGCATTGCCGGATTCTTTGTGATAAGCATTGTGCTTGGACATGACGATACGAATTCCTTATATGTAAACATGTGTTAAAACAGTGTGCAAAGCCTAACCAATAGAAAAGACCTTTTCAACAGATATTATTAATTGCTTCAAGGATACGTTGACGTGAGGCTTACGGCGGCTTATATCAAAACGGCCTAAAAGGATCAGGCCCAAAAGGATCAGGAGAGTACAGACTTGTTAAATATGGCTACAAAAATATTCGGTTCGTCGAATGACCGCGTTCTCAAGTCATTGGGACGGCACGTTGCGCCTATCAATGCGCTGGAGCCGCAATACGAATCTATGGGCGATGATGAACTACGCGCGCAAACCGCCCAGTTCCGCCAGCGCCTGGAAAACGGCGAGCCTTTAGAAAGCATGGCCTATGAAGCCTTCGCCGTCGTCCGTGAGGCCGCAAAAAGAACACTGGGCCAGCGCCATTACGATGAACAGCTGATCGGAGGATTCGCCCTGCACGAAGGCAAGATCGCCGAAATGAAAACCGGTGAAGGTAAAACCCTGGTCGCCACCCTACCCGTTTATTTGAACGCGCTTTCCGGCAAAGGTGTTCATGTTGTGACCGTCAACGAATACCTCGCCGAACGCGATGCCGAATGGATGGGACAAGTTTACAGCTTCCTTGGCCTGACCACAGGCTGTGTCACCAGCAAGGTCCGGCCACCCGAACGTGGCCCTTGCTACGCCGCTGACGTCACCTACGGCACCAACAATGAATTCGGCTTTGATTATTTGCGCGACAATATGCGTTTTAATCTCGAACTCATGGTCCAACGCCCGTTTAATTTTGCCATCGTCGATGAGGTTGATTCGATTCTGATTGACGAAGCCAGAACACCGCTTGTTATTTCCGGTCCGGCTGAAAGCTCGGTCGAGCTCTACACGCAAGTCGACAAGATGGTCATTCCCAAGCTGGAAGACAGCGATTACGAGATCGATGAAAAACACAAAACCGTTATCCTCACCGAAGATGGCACCGAGCATGTTGAAAATGTCCTCAGAGAAACCGGCCTGCTCGAAGAAGGCACAATGTATGATGTCCAGAACATCAATCTCGTCCACCACGTGAACCAGGCCCTGCGCGCCAACAAGCTCTTTCACCTTGATACCGATTACATTGTCAAAGATGACAAAGTGATTCTGATTGATGAATTTACCGGCCGGATGATGGATGGCCGCCGCCTGTCCGAAGGTCTGCACCAGGCTTTGGAAGCCAAGGAAGGCGTCGAGATTCAAAACGAAAATCAAACCCTGGCCTCAATCACCTTCCAGAATTACTTCCGCCTTTATCCCAAACTCGCCGGCATGACCGGTACGGCTTTGACCGAGGCTGGTGAGTTTATGGAGATCTACAATCTCGGCGTTGTCGCCATGCCGACCCATGTGCCGGTCGAGCGCCTTGATTACGAAGACCAGATATTTAAATCCTTAAAAGAAAAAGACGCCGCAGTTGTAGAACTCGTCAAGGAATGCCAGGAGAAAAAGCAACCGGTTCTGGTTGGCACAGTCTCAATTGAAAAATCGGAACAACTTTCAGCCGAGATGAAGAAGCAAAAAATCCCGCACAAGGTTCTGAACGCCCGCCACCACGAGCAAGAAGCCTATATCGTCTCGCAGGCCGGGCACCCCGGCGCTGTCACCATCGCCACAAACATGGCCGGACGCGGCACGGATATTCAGCTCGGCGGCAATGCCGAAATGCGCATCAAGCACGAGATTGATGAGTCCTTAAGCGAAGACAAACGACAAAAAGCCATCGCAAAAATCGAAGACGAAATCGCCCGCGACAAGGAAATCGTCAAGGGGGCCGGCGGCCTTTATATCGTCGGCACAGAGCGCCACGAATCACGGCGCATCGATAACCAGCTCCGTGGCCGTTCGGGTCGTCAGGGCGACCCCGGTGCCTCGATTTTCTTCCTCTCGGTTGAAGACGACCTCATGCGCATCTTTGCCGGTGACAAACTCGAGGGACTTCTGGCCAACAGCAAGATCGGCCTCAAGGAAGGCGAAGCCCTCGAACACCCGCTCATCAGTAAAATGCTGGAGCGCGCGCAAGCCAAAGTCGAATCTATGCATTTTGATGTGCGGAAAAATCTTTTGAAATTCGACAACGTCATGAATGACCAACGCAAGGTCATCTATGAACAACGCCTTGAGATCATGAAATCCGATGACATCGAAGACATGGTCCGCGACATGCGCCACGACATTATCGAAGACATCGTTGGCATTTCGATCCCGCCGCAGGCTTACGCCGAAAAATGGAACACCGAAGTGCTGCACAATGAGGCTATCCGCCTGCTCGGCCTTGATCTTCCGATTGCTGATTGGGCCAAGGAAGAAGGCATCGCCGATACCGAAATCACCGAACGCATCATGGATATCTCCGACAAACACATGGCCAAAAAAGCCGCTGATAACGGCGTCGATCTGTGGCGGCGCATGGAACGGGGCATCGTGTTGCAAATGCTCGACCAGCACTGGAAAGAGCACCTCCTCAATCTCGACCATTTGCGTCAGGGCATTAATTTGCGCGCCTTCGGTCAACGTGATCCGCTAAACGAATATAAAACCGAAGCCTTCGGCGCGTTCGAAACCATGCTCGACATGATGCGCGAAACCGTTACCCAAACCCTGAGCCTCGTCGAAATTAATGTACAGGAAGGCGGCCAGGTTGACGTCTTTATGCCCGGTGCGGATTTTCAGGAACAACAATTAAACACGACACGCGAAGACCCGGCCGAGATGGGACTGGGCGGCATCAAAAACAGGAAACGCGGCGACGAACAAGACGAAAACGTTCAGCCCTTCCCCGAAAAACGCGCCTTCGATCAACAAGACTCCACCACCTGGGGCAAAGTCCCACGCAATACGGCCTGCCCCTGCGGCTCCGGCAAAAAATTCAAGCAATGCCATGGGAAGATTGGTTAAAGCTGATACGTCATAGGGGACATATTGTTTAGACGGTTCAATTTATTGAACCGGATCAATCTATGTGTCCCCGGTGCGTCAGAGCATTTATCTACATTGTCATCCCGGCGAAGGCCGGGATCTGGTAGCTTAACTCCACTTGATTCCTGCTTACGCAGGAATGACACCTAAACACTTGACCTTTTTCTATAACGTCACTATGGTACGGCACTATTGAGACTAAATTTGAGTAAAGGAGTTTTGTGATGAACAGAGGTCTAGTTGGAGCAGGCATTGTAGGTCTTTTTACCGGTGCCGTGATATTTCTTGGATATGGGATTGAGGCAAAAAATCAAGAAAAGGACAAAAAAGATCAAGCAAGAAAAGAAGTTGAATGCAATAAATACAAAGAACAAATCGGCCCGACTCTGGAACAAATCCAAAAGGCAAATCTAAACTTTGGTTCCGCACAACAAACGGACATAAGGGTCGAACTTCAGGGTGGAGCCGTATGTTACTACAACATACCATCTGCCGCCCCGGAACCCGCAGGTAACGTCTAATCAAACAAAGGAGTTTTATAACGATGAGTTCTGCCACAAATTTTGTAAAGCGACTAACCCAGCAAGAATCACCATTTTATACGGCTACGTTTATAGCTATTGCAGGACTAACAGTTTGTTTCTCTGAACTGTCTGGCTGCGGTGAAAATGATACCTCCCCAAAAACAGGGATAGTGCGTAGCGCTGGAACACCATCCAGCACTTCAGAACCCCCTGCTCTCAATCCCTAACAATTCACCCAAACTCATGTTACCCTTCTCCACATGAGCTACACCGAAAAACACTACACTGGCATCACCTCCCAAGGTCCGCACCGCATCGTCTATAACGACTGGGGGCCGGAAGACGGTTTCCCGGTCATCTGCGTTCACGGCCTCACCGGCAACGGTCATGATTTTGACTTCCTCGCCGAGCAACTGATCAAAGACGGCCACCGCATCATCGCCGTTGACCTGGTGGGGCGCGGTCGCAGCGATTTCCTCAAAAACTCCCATGATTATAATTACGCCCAGTACATTCAGGACCTCACCGCGCTACTCGCCCATCTCGGCCTCGGCGACCCGGCCAGCGTCGACTGGCTCGGCGTCTCCCTCGGCGGTCTGCTCGGCATTTACCTCGCCGGCATAAAAGACACACCCATACGGCGCATGATCATCAACGATGTCGGCCCCGAGGTTCCCAAAGCCGCGCTCGATTTCATTCATAAGGTCATCGCGCAAACCTACATTTTCGACACCGTACAAGACCTCGAAAAACGCATGCGCGAAACCCGTGGCCTCACCTGGGGACCGGTCACCGATGATCAATGGAAACATATGACTGATCACAATGCCCGCGCGCTCGACGATGGACGCATCACCTATGCGTATGACCCAAAAATATCTGTCGTATTTGAAAATGAACCTATTGGCGATGCTGATCTCTGGCCGCATTGGGATGAAATCACCTGCCCGGTTTTATTGCTCCAGGGCAAACAATCCATGATCCTGCCCAAAAAGATTATCAAACAAATGAAAAAACGCGGCCCGGAATTCGACTTTCATGCCTTCAAAGGCTGCGGCCACGTCCCGTCCCTTATGGCGCCGGAGCAGATTGCGGTGGTGAGGGAGTGGCTTCAAGTTCATCGGTCGGAATAACTCCCGCATTACTGATCTCTTGAGAACTTCCTTCTCTACGCGTAATCCTCTCAAGCCTTCCTTCGCCACAAAGACCACTCATTACCTGACCAAACAATAGGCTAAAAGTAATTCCCGGCATTCCAGACCCTTTCAAACAAACTACACATTCACACTATATTCTAAAACGCGTCATGAAACTATATCAATAGCGATCTCAATTCTTGCCTTATAGCCCCGAAAATCCTAAAAACAAAGCATGACCGAACACAAAGCAGATATCGTAATCTACGGCGCAGGCATTGCCGGACTGTGGGTATTTCACGCCCTGAAACGCGCCGGCTATGACGTTCTCTTGCTGGAAAAAAACGCCATTGGCGGCGGGCAATCCATCACCAGCCAGGGCATCATTCATTCCGGCCTCAAAT
>JAJFGV010000006.1 GCA_021775965.1 Alphaproteobacteria bacterium | reverse complement strand
TTCGCTTTTCGAGGTTTGCGTGCGGGTCGCACATCTTTTCCTATGCGCCGCGTAGCGGCCCGAAGCGCCGGTATCCGTCAGGGCCGAAACACTTCGCAAGAAGTGCCTGGGCGAAAAATCGGAAAAATTGCGGAAGGTTTGCGCGCATTGAAAATGCGCGTGAAAGCCGTCATTTTTGCTATTTTTGGGCTTACGGCCTTGACGGATACCGGCAAGACAAAACAAAAAAAACCGCCCCGAAAATCGGGGCGACAATTTGGCTCTGGCTTAAAGCCGAAAAAAAACCACCCGCGTTTTCAGCGGGTGGCTAAGTTGGCTAAAACTCAGGCGGCTTCTTCAAGCTCCTCGTCTTGGTCAAAATCTTCGCTCCGGTTCTCTTTGGCATCCGGATCTATGGCGGGAAACGCCATGGCTTCGGGAAGCCAGAAGATTGCTTTGAGTTCATCTTCATTCGGCGCTTCCAGTGTCATAACATGGCTGAAATGTTTTGCCATGGATGCCACAAGGTCTTTTTTCTTGTAGCTAGCTGCGTTGCCGATTTTGAGAGAAGAGCCAGATTCCGTAATGACTTGCTGCAACTGCGCTTTATTGCGACGTTTCAAAAACGCTTCATCGGGACGCCAGTAATTGCGCATGTCAACTTGCAAATCAGTAGCAACCTTGTTGAAAAGGCTGTCAGCATTATTATCCAGCCGCTCAACATTGCATTGGCCGAATTCCAGAGCTTCCAGAAATATCTGTACCGCTTCCAGCTCATCGTCAGTGAGGGCTTTAACATGATCGTAGGCAGCTTCATGCGAAGAAAACAGGCCTTTAAAATCATGCCATGTCGTATCTTCCTGCATTTGCGCAAAGAGCGCATAAATTTGACGAGCAACTTCATTAATCTGCTGGAGGGCAGGGGGGTTGCTCTCTTCCTTGTCAAAGTAAGAAACATGACCATGTGACGTATAAGCAAACATAGCCAGCTTTCCAGCGACAATGATTTCTTTCATCGTGCGCGGGTTTTCCAGCAATGCAGCCTGAACCGCAACACTCTTATGCTGGGCCATATATTTGACCAGCGGCGTTGCATAAGTGGCTCTGGGCTTTTTCAAGGCAGCGGTCGTAGATTTGTCAGCCTTGGTTTTAAGCAAGCCTTCGTGGACTTCCACCTTGCCGGATGACTCTAACGCAACAATAACGCCGCCTTTTTCATCACCCGCAGCTTCACCATACTGCCATGAGCTAAAATATCCCTCATGCAATTCAGCCCAGTCCGCCGTTTCCATGTGCTTTTCAACGAGCTTTTCAGCGGCGGCTTTTTGAAGATCAAAAAACTGCTCTGTGTCGTTGAAATAGGTAGCATCTTCCTCAGCAAAAAGGTCTGTGGTGTACGCGCCCGTATATTGTGCTTTGTCAAAGATTGCCATGGACAGAGTAGGGAGGTCGCCAACCAAACGGTCCTTGATCTCCTCAGAACTGTCATACCAGCCCTTTTGGACGCCCTCCAAAAGATCGTCTTGCTCCTCAGCACTGCCAACGCTCAAAGCCTCGGCCTGTGAAAGGGTAATCTCACCCTCAGACAAAGATTTTTTAACATTATCGCTCAAATCCAGAAGGACAAGGCGGCGGCGAATGGTGCTCACCGTCAGGCCTGTTTTGGCAACAATCTCATCAAGCTTTTCGCCATCTTGAACAAGTCCGGCAATGGCGACAGCCTCTTCCAGCGGTGCAAGGTTTTCACGCTGTACATTTTCCATCGTGGCCATACGCAAAGTTTCTTCTGCGGACAAATCCGTTTTGATCTCGACAGACACACCAAAACCTTCCGGCAGATCGCCTTGTTGTTCCAAAAGCTGCAAAGCCCGAAAACGGCGTTCACCACAGATAATGGGGTGTTTTTTCTTCTTGCCTTTGGGTTTTGCAACAACCAGATTTTGCAGCAATCCGTCTGTTTTGATAGAAGCCGCCAATCCTGCAATTGTGGAATCATCAAAGCGTTTACGCGGGTTCGCGTCAGAAGTCTGGATTTGTGAAAGTGGTAATGTTTGTAATGTAGTCATTTTTAAGCTCCTTTGCTTGTTTAGGTTAAGTGCAAGGCCTGCACATCTTTTCCTATGTGCCGCGTAGCGGCTCTAAAGCGGGGGGAGATTTTGCAAGACCCGGAACGCCGGAGGGGGATCACCCAGAATTTTTTATAGAGCTTGCGATATAAAAAAATTTGGGGATACCGGCGTTCCGCCGTAGGTGAGCGTCAGCGAAGGTCTTGTTAAATCGGCCCGAAGGGGGCCTCTTAAAAAATAAAAGCCTTTAGAAAATGCCTGATGAGGTTTTTATGGTAGCATTGTCTCTACTATGTAAGATAATGACTGTCATCATGGCAAAAAAGAAAACCCGCAGCATAAAACCGCTGCCTGGCTATCCGCAGTATAAAAAATTCCAGACTATGGAAGAGGTAAACGATTATTTTGATCGTGATCGTCTAACCTGCCTGGTTTGCGGCCATACATATATATCTCTTCATGCGCATCTTAATAACACTCATCAGATCAGAGCAGATCAATATAGAGAAATGTACGCAATCCCGTGGGGCAGGG
>JAJFGV010000050.1 GCA_021775965.1 Alphaproteobacteria bacterium | reverse complement strand
ATTTTAGCGATTGATCATTTGAATGTTGGTCCTTATGTGCGCAATACGTTGCTTTTGGATAAATGTGATACGCGCGAAGAGGCGCTGATTGATATTTACCGTGTGATGCGTCCGGGTGAGCCGCCGACAGTTGATTCTGCTGATGGGCTGTTTAACTCATTGTTCTTTGATCCCGAGCGTTATGATTTGTCGCCGGTGGGCCGCGTGAAAATGAATGCGCGTCTTGACCTCAAGGCCGACGATCAGTTCCGCGTGCTGGAGAAAGCCGATATTCTGGCGATCTTGCAATATCTGCATGGTTTGAAAGACGGTCAGGGCGAGGTTGACGATATCGACAATCTTGGCAACCGTCGTGTTCGCTCTGTTGGCGAGCTGATGGAAAACCAGATCCGTATTGGTTTGCTGCGCATGGAGCGCGCCATTCGTGAGCGTATGTCTTCGGTCGAGATCGACACTTATATGCCGCATGATCTGATCAACTCCAAGCCTGCGCAGGCATCCGTGCGTGAGTTTTTTGGCTCAAGCCAGCTGTCACAGTTTATGGACCAGACCAATCCACTGTCTGAAATTACGCATAAGCGTCGTCTTTCGGCGCTTGGGCCCGGTGGTTTAACACGTGAGCGTGCCGGTTTTGAGGTGCGCGATGTGCACCCAACCCATTATGGTCGGATTTGCCCGATTGAAACACCTGAGGGCCCAAATATTGGTTTGATCAATTCACTCGCAACGTTCGCTCGTGTAAACCAGTATGGATTTATCGAGAGCCCGTATCGCCGCGTTGACGGTGGTAAGGTGACCGATGAGGTTATCTATATGTCAGCGATGGTCGAGGCCAAATACACAATTGCGCAGGCAAACTCCGGGCTGAGCGACAAGGGTGCGTTTACGAATGATTTCGTATCTTGTCGTCAAGGCGGCGAGAACCTTATGGCGACACCAGACCAGATCGAATTTATGGATGTGTCACCGAAACAGATTGTGTCTGTGGCTGCTTCTCTTATTCCTTTCCTGGAAAACGATGATGCCAACCGCGCTTTGATGGGCTCGAACATGATGCGTCAGGCTGTGCCGCTCTTGCGCTCTGATGCGCCGCTCGTTGGTACGGGTATGGAATCTACGGTTGCCCGCGATTCTGGCGCTGCTGTTTCTGCGCGCCGCGGGGGTGTTGTTACCAAAGTGGATGCGATGCGCGTTGTTGTTCAGGCGACCGAAGAACTGAATGCAGATGAGCCGATTGTTGATATTTACAAGCTCTCTAAATTCCAGCGCTCCAACCAGAGCACCTGTATTAACCAAAAACCTCTGGTCAAAGTTGGTGACAAGGTCAAAACCGGTGACATTATTGCCGATGGTCCATCGACACAATTCGGTGAGTTGGCGCTGGGACGTAATATTCTGGTCGCGTTCATGCCGTGGAATGGTTACAACTTTGAAGATTCAATCCTGATCAATGAGCGTATCGTGCGCGATGACGTTTATACTTCGATCCATCTTGAGGAATTCGAAGTGATGGCGCGTGACACCAAATTGGGCACGGAAGAGATTACCCGTGATATCCCCAATGTTGGTGAAGAAGCTCTGAAACACCTTGATGAGGCCGGTATCGTTCACATTGGCGCTGAAGTTGGCCCTGGCGATATTCTGGTTGGTACGGTGTCACCATAAGGCGAAAGCCCGATGACACCAGAAGAGAAATTGCTACGTGCGATCTTTGGTGAAAAAGCTGCTGATGTGAAAGATACATCACTGCGCTTGCCCCCTGGTGCGGTTGGTACAATTGTCGAAGTGCGCGTGTTTAACCGTCGCGGCGTTGATAAAGATGCCCGTGCCTTGTCGATTGAACAACAAGAGATCGAACGTCTCGCGAAAGACCGTGACGATGAACGCCGTATTATTGAAGACGGATTCTATGGTCGTCTGCGTGATCTTCTGACCGGCAATGCTGTTGTCTCGGCTCCGAAAGAAGTTAAGCTCAAAAAAGGCACGAAGTTGGCGGTTGCTGATATTGATGCCATCGAAAAACGTGGTTTGTGGCGTCAGATCAATATCGAGAATGAAAAACGCATGGCCGAGATCGAGGCGATGTCAAAAACATTCGATGCTGCGGTTGATGACCTTAAAGAGCGTTTTGAAAACAAGGTTGAAAAACTTCAGCGCGGTGATGAATTGCTGCCGGGCGTGATGAAGATGGTTAAAGTCTTTGTCGCCGTGAAACGTAAAATGGCCCCGGGCGATAAAATGGCCGGACGTCACGGAAACAAAGGTGTGGTCTCCAAGATCATGCCGCAGGAAGACATGCCTTATACTGAAGATGGCCAGCCAGTTGATATCGTGCTGAACCCGCTGGGTGTTCCATCGCGGATGAATGTTGGTCAGATCTTGGAGACGCATCTGGGTTGGGCGAGCGCCTCGCTTGGTCGTCAGATTGGCGAGATGATTGATGGTTTTGCCGATAAGAAAAAACTGTCTGATGCCGATGTCAAAAATCTGAACGTCAAGCTTAAGGAAGTTTATGGCGAGCGCGAGTTTACGGAGAAGGTTGCCAAACTCAACAACGTGGAACTTCTGGAGATGAGCAATAATCTGCGTGGTGGTGTGCCGATGGCAACGCCAGTGTTTGATGGTGCGCATGAAGGTGATATTTCTGAGCTGCTGGAAAAGGCCGGTTTGGATACTTCCGGGCAGGTGCAACTGATTGATGGCCGCACCGGTGAGAATTTCCACCGCAAAACCACCGTTGGCTACATGTATATGCTGAAACTGCATCACCTTGTTGATGACAAGATTCATGCGCGCTCTATTGGGCCGTATTCTCTTGTGACGCAACAGCCACTGGGTGGTAAAGCCCAGTTCGGTGGCCAGCGCTTCGGTGAAATGGAAGTGTGGGCGCTGCAGGCTTATGGCGCGGCGTATACGCTGCAGGAAATGCTGACCGTGAAATCGGATGACGTGGCCGGGCGCTCGAAAGTTTACGAGAGTATCGTGCGCGGCGAAGACAATTTCGAGATCGGTATTCCAGAGAGCTTTAACGTTCTTGTGAAGGAACTGAAAGCGCTGGGTCTGAATGTTGATATGAAGCAAAGCAGCGGCAAATAATTTAAACGGGTTTTTCCCAAGGGAGCTTAGACGATGAACGAATTAATGAACCTCTTTGGCCAGCCGACAGGGCCGCAAAGCTTTGACAGCATCCGGATTTCGATCGCATCCCCGGAACAGATCAAGTCATGGTCCTTTGGTGAGGTCAAAAAGCCGGAAACAATTAATTACCGGACATTTAAGCCGGAAAAAGACGGCTTGTTCTGTGCGCGTATCTTTGGCCCTGTAAAAGATTATGAATGTCTGTGCGGCAAGTACAAACGCATGAAGTACAAAGGCATTATCTGTGAAAAATGTGGCGTTGAAGTCACGCTGACGAAGGTGCGCCGTGAGCGTATGGGCGTGATTGAGCTGGCGTCACCGGTTGCGCATATCTGGTTCCTGAAATCACTGCCGTCCCGTATTGGCCTGATCATGGATATGACTTTGAAGGAGCTGGAGAAGGTTCTTTACTTCGAAAACTTTATTGTTATCGAACCAGGCATGACGGATCTCAAGATGCACCAGCTCTTGAACGAAGAAGAATACATGAATGCCCAGGACGAATATGGCGAGGAAAATTTCCGCGCGGGTATTGGTGCTGAAGCGATGAAAGAAATTCTTTCTGTTCTCGACATGGAAGCCGAGAAGGAAAAGGTTGAAGAAGATCTGCGTGAAACCGGATCGGAAGCCAAGCGCAAGAAATACGTCAAGCGTCTGAAACTACTGGAAGCGTTCATTGAATCCGGAACGCGTCCTGAATGGATGATTTTGGAAGCTATTCCTGTTCTGCCGCCTGAGCTGCGCCCATTGGTGCCTCTGGATGGTGGACGTTTTGCAACGTCGGATCTGAATGATCTGTATCGCCGTGTGATTAACCGCAACAATCGTCTGAAGCGCCTGATTGAGCTGCGCGCACCTGACATTATTGTGCGGAATGAAAAACGTATGCTGCAGGAATCTGTTGACGCGCTGTTTGACAATGGTCGTCGTGGTCGCGTGATTACCGGTGCGAACAAACGCCCGCTGAAATCTCTGTCCGATATGCTTAAAGGGAAGCAAGGTCGTTTCCGCCAGAACCTTTTGGGTAAACGTGTTGATTATTCCGGTCGTTCGGTGATCGTGGTTGGGCCTGAGCTGAAACTGCATCAATGTGGTATTCCGAAGAAAATGGCGCTCGAATTGTTCAAGCCGTTTATCTATCACAAGCTGGAAATTTACGGCATGGCGACAACGGTGAAAGCCGCCAAGCGCATGGTTGAAAAAGAACGTCCTGAAGTTTGGGATATTCTCGAAGAAGTGATCCGCGAGCATCCCGTCATGTTGAACCGGGCACCAACTTTGCACAGGTTGGGCATCCAGGCGTTTGAACCGACTTTGATCGAGGGTAAAGCCATTCAGCTGCACCCGCTGGTTTGTACCGCGTTCAACGCTGACTTTGATGGTGACCAGATGGCCGTTCACGTGCCGTTGGCAATCGAAGCTCAACTTGAGGCGCGCTGTCTGATGATGGCGACGAATAACATTTTGTCACCTGCCAATGGCAAGCCAATTATCGTGCCGACGCAGGATATTATTCTGGGGCTGTATTATATGTCGCTGCAACTGGATAACCAGCCGGGCGAAGGTATGATCTTCCGCGGCGCCGGTGAAATTCAGCACGCGCTGGAAGAAGGGGCGGTTTCTCTTCATGCCAAGATCAAGTGCCGTTATCATACCGTTGATGAAAAGGGCGAGCCGAAAACCGAGATTGTTGAATCAACACCGGGCCGTATGTTGCTGTCCGAGTTGTTCCCGCGCCATCCAAACGTGCCGTTCAGCCTGATCAATCAGCTGCAAACGAAAAAAGAAATTTCGAATGTGATCGACGTGGTTTATCGCCACTGTGGTCAGAAAGAAACGGTTATCTTTGCTGACCGCGTTATGAAGCTAGGCTTCCGCTATGCTTGTATCTCCGGGATTTCCTTCGGTAAGGACGATTTGATTATTCCTGATGCCAAGAAGACTCTGGTCGGTGCGGCCAATGATAAAGTTGCCGAATTTGAGCAGCAATATCAGGATGGTCTGATCACCAAAGGCGAAAAATACAACAAGGTTGTCGATATCTGGTCAAAATGTACCGATGACGTTGCTGATGCGATGATGAGTCATATTTCCAATATCGAGGAAGGCAATATGAATTCCGTCTACATGATGGCTCACTCTGGTGCGCGTGGTTCTGCTGCGCAGATTCGTCAGCTGGCTGGTATGCGTGGTTTGATGGCCAAGCCGTCCGGTGAGATTATTGAGACACCGATTATTTCTAACTTTAAAGAGGGCCTGTCGGTTCTGGAATACTTTAACTCCACGCACGGTGCGCGGAAAGGTCTGGCCGATACAGCGCTGAAAACAGCGAACTCCGGTTACCTGACACGTCGTCTGGTTGATGTGGCGCAGGATGCGATTATCACGGAATATGATTGTGGTACCAAAGATGGTGTTACATCACGTGCCGTTATGAATGGCGCGGATATCGTGGTCAATCTGGCTGAACGTATTTTGGGTCGCTCCGCCGCTATTGATATTAAAGATCCGCTTTCGGGCAAGATGATTGTCAAAGCCGGTGTAATTATCGACGAAGTGACGTCCGAGCAAGTTGAAACGGCTGGTATCGATGAGGTTCTTGTGCGCTCCGTTCTTACTTGTGAAGGTGAGAATAACGGGATTTGTGCGGCTTGTTATGGTCGTGATCTGGCCCGCGGAACATCCGTAAACATTGGCGAAGCTGTCGGTGTTATGGCGGCGCAATCGATTGGTGAACCTGGCACACAGCTAACGATGCGGACCTTCCACATTGGTGGCGCGGCACAGAAAGGTGCCGAGCGTTCCCATGTTGATGCCAATATTGATGCCACTATCGAAATCCGTCACCAGAATGTCGTGAAAAACTCCTCTGGCGTTAATATCGTCATGGGCCGTAACACGGAGATCGTTCTGAAAGACAAAAAAGGTGCAGAAAAAGCAACGCACCGCGTTCCTTACGGCGCACGTCTTCTGGTCGAAGATGGTGCCGACATTAAAGCCGGTGACAAGATGGCCGAATGGGACCCATACACATTGCCGATCCTGACGGAAAAAGATGGTGTGGCGCATTACTTTGATCTGGTTGAAGGTTTATCTGTGACCGATCAGGTTGATGAAGCGACAGGCATTGCATCCAAGAAGGTGATTGACTGGCATTCACAGCCCAAAGGTGGTGATTTGAAGCCGCGTATTTCCCTGCTCGATGCAAAAGACAAAGTCATCAAGTTGCCTAATGGTCTGCCGGCGAATTACTACATGTCTGTTGATGCCATTTTGACGGCAGAAAACGGACAGGAAGTGAAAGCCGGTGACATTATCGCTCGTATCCCGCGCGAAACATCGAAAACCCGTGATATTACCGGTGGTCTGCCACGTGTGGCCGAATTGTTCGAAGCCCGCATGCCAAAAGACTTTGCTGTGATCTCTGAAATTGATGGTTATGTCGAATTTGGTAAGGATTACAAATCCAAGCGCCGGATTATCGTCAACCCGTCCGATGCCGGAGATGGCGAATCACGTGAATATCTGATCCCGAAAGGCCGTCATCTGGCGGTGCATGAAGGTGACTTTGTGCGCAAAGGGGACCCGCTCTTGGATGGTGCCATGGTGCCGCATGATATTCTTGATGTTCTGGGCGTTGAAGCTTTGTCCGATTACCTGACACAGGAAGTGCAGGAGGTTTACCGTCTGCAGGGCGTGAAAATCAATGATAAGCACATCGAAGTGATTGTGCGCCAGATGATGCAAAAAGTTGAAATCACCGAAGTGGGTGACAGTACCTATCTGGTTGCTGAGCTTGAAGATCGTGAGCAATTTGACGAACTTGTAGCCAAGTTCAAAGCTGATGGTCAGCGTCCGCCGGTTGGCAAGCCTGTCCTGCAGGGTATTACGAAAGCGTCACTTCAGACCCGTTCGTTCATCTCTGCGGCTTCGTTCCAGGAAACAACCCGCGTTCTGACCGATGCGGCTGTGAACGGCAAAATTGACCGTCTGCATGGCCTTAAGGAAAACGTGATTGTCGGGCGTTTGATCCCGGCTGGTACTGGCGCTTATGTCAATAATGTCAAGCGCATAGCAGCCGAGCGTGATGCGGTTGCCCTGGCAGCCCAGCAGGCCGAAATGGCGGCTCTGGAAGGTGAGGGTGAAGATGATGATGGTGGCTTCATGACGCCGGAAGGCACGCAGCCCCCTGCAATTACGGCCGAAGACGGCGCGGAAGAGGCCCCTCAGGAGCCGGGCGCAGAAGAGGCCGAGCAGGAAGCAGTAGCGGGCTAAAAGCCTGACTGGATAACCAGATTTCAAAAAGGGGCTTTGCGGCCCCTTTTTATTGCGTTTTTTGCAAATAACTTCTTGACTTAAGATCGCGTTAAGCCCTATAGTCCGCCCGAAACGAACGGATGGGCTGGCTGTAATCCGCTTTTTACTTGGAGATTTACCTAGGAAAAAGAGCGGGTTAGACGCAGCTCAGTGTTTTGTGTTTGTAGCTTTGTGGACGTCGATGCAAAGTGCAACCAACCCATCCTGACATTAGAATTTAACAAAAGGGCAAGAGATGCCAACGATTAACCAATTGATCCGTGCGCCGCGCAAGCGCGTTATAAAAGGCAAGAAAAACCGGGCGCTGAAAAGCAACCCGCAACGTCGTGGCGTATGTACCCGTGTGTATACCACCACGCCGAAAAAACCGAACTCCGCTCTGCGGAAAGTTGCCAAGGTCCGTCTTACCACGGGCCTTGAGGTTATTTGTTATATCCCCGGTGAGGGCCATAATTTGCAAGAGCACGCTGTGGTTCTGGTGCGTGGCGGCCGTGTGAAAGATTTACCCGGTGTGCGCTATACGATTATTCGCGGCACGCTCGATACCCAGGGGGTGAAAGATCGTAAACAGTCGCGCTCTCGTTATGGTACGAAGAGACCTAAATAGGTTTGTAATGGATTGGAATTTGAAAGGGCTTTGGGAAATTTTAGCGGAGACAAGCAAGTTATCGCTAAGGCATTTTTATAACCCGGTAAGTCATGCAAAGTATTTTTTTGAATTAAGAGATTTTTCTGAATTAGACAAAAAAGATAAACCAGAAGTGAGAAGATAATGTCACGTAGACACAGAGCAGAAAAACGCGTCATCCTCCCCGATCCAAAATTCGGTGATTTGGTGCTGTCGAAATTCATCAACAATGTGATGGTTCATGGCAAGAAATCCACGGCCGAAAGCATTGTTTACGGTGCGATTGAAATCCTTGAGAAAAAAGGCGCCAACGAAAGCAAAAAAGAAGACGGCAAGGAAGAGGGCGAAGGCGATTCTGCTGCTGGGGATGCTATTGCCGCCAAGAGCCTGGGTCTGCGTCTGTTCCATGATGCGCTGAAAAATGCCCGTCCGAAGCTGGAAGTGCGCTCCCGCCGCGTTGGTGGTGCGACCTATCAGGTGCCTGTCGAGGTTGCCGGTGGCCGTGCGATGGCTCTGGCCAGTCGCTGGCTTATCGATGCTGCGCGCAAGCGCTCTGAGAATACAATGATCGCGCGTTTGGCCGGTGAGCTTCTCGATGCTGCCAATGATCGCGGCAATGCGGTTAAGAAACGCGATGACACTCATAAAATGGCCGATGCAAACAAAGCATTCGCGCATTATCGCTGGTAAGAGAGAATAACAAACAATGACACGCGAACATCCGATAGAGAGATACAGAAACTTTGGCATCATGGCCCACATTGATGCCGGAAAAACCACGGCTACGGAACGGATTCTGTTTTACTCGGGTAAGTCTCATAAAATCGGTGAGGTGCATGATGGCGCCGCAACGATGGACTGGATGGAGCAGGAACAAGAGCGCGGGATTACGATTACATCGGCTGCGACCACGACATTCTGGACAGGGCCTGACAACGGCACTGCACCGGGCGAAACATTCCGCCTGAATATTATCGACACACCCGGTCACGTTGATTTCACAATTGAAGTTGAGCGGAGCTTGCGCGTTCTTGATGGCGCGATTGCTGTGTTCGATGCCAATGCCGGCGTTGAGCCGCAAACTGAAACTGTCTGGCGTCAGGCTGATAAATACTCTGTGCCGCGCATGTGTTTCGTCAACAAGATGGACAAGATCGGCGCTGATTTCTACAACACCGTTGATATGATTATTGATCGCCTTGGTGCAACGCCTTTGGTTGTGCAACTCCCGATTGGCGCAGAAAATAATTTTGCCGGTAATATTGATCTGGTGAAAATGAAAGCGATCGTCTGGGATGGCGAAGCGTTGGGCGCAAGCTTTAAAGAAGAAGACATTCCTGCCGATCTGGCGGACAAGGCTGCCGAATACCGTGAGAAATTAATTGAGCTGGCGGTTGAACAGGACGATGTGGCAATGGAAGCGTATCTCGAGGGCACTGAGCCCGATGATGCGACATTAAAGGCCTGTATCCGCAAGGGTACAATCACCGGTGCTTTTGTGCCGGTTCTCTGTGGCTCGGCGTTTAAGAATAAAGGTGTGCAGCCTCTGCTCGATGCGGTTGTTGATTTTCTACCAAACCCGCTCGATATCGGTGCGGTGAAGGGTAAGAAGATTGATAGCGACGAAGACGATTCCCGCCCGCCCGAAGATGATGCTCCTTTCTCTGCCCTTGCTTTTAAAATTATGAATGATCCGTTTGTTGGCTCTCTGACATTTGCCCGTATTTACTCTGGCTCGATTGAGTCCGGTTCTTACGTGCAGAACTCGGTAAAAGACAAGCGTGAGCGTGTTGGCCGTATGCTGCTCATGCATTCGAACAACCGCGAAGAGATCAATGCCGCCCATGCCGGTGATATTGTGGCGTTTGTTGGCATGAAAGATACAACAACCGGTGACACTTTATGTGCACAGGACAAGCCGATTGTTCTGGAACGTATGGAATTCCCGGAGCCGGTGATTGAAATTGCGGTTGAGCCGAAAACAAAGGCTGACCAGGAGAAAATGTCACAGGCGTTGCAACGTCTGGCAGCGGAAGATCCGTCTTTCCGTGTGTCTGTTGATCATGAAAGCGGTCAGACCATCATTAAAGGTATGGGCGAGCTGCATCTGGATATTCTGGTTGATCGCATGAAGCGTGAATTTAAAGTCGAAGCCAATATTGGCGCGCCACAGGTTGCCTATCGCGAAACCATTACCAAAGTGGCCGAAGTTGATTATACCCACAAAAAACAAACCGGTGGTTCGGGTCAGTTTGCCCGCCTGACGGTTATTTTTGAGCCGGGCGAGCCGGGCACGGGTTACGTTTTTGAAAGTAAAATTGTTGGCGGGGATATTCCAAAAGAATATATTCCGGGCGTTGAAAAAGGCATTGGTCAAGCCAAGGAAACCGGCGTTGTTGCGGGCTTCCCGGTTCTTGACTTTAAAGTGAGCCTGGTTGATGGGTCTTATCACGATGTTGACTCCTCTGTTATGGCGTTTGAAATTGCTGCGAAAGCGGCCTTCCGCGAAGCGATGGCCAAAGCCGGTGCACAATTGCTTGAGCCAATGATGAAGGTCGAAGTGGTCACGCCGGAAGATTATATGGGCGACATAATTGGTGATTTGAACTCTCGCCGTGGTCAGGTGAATTCGATGGAAGATCGCGGCAATGCGAAAGTGATTACGGCTCTTGTGCCACTGGCCAATATGTTTGGCTACATTAATACGCTGCGCTCGATGTCACAGGGCCGCGCGAATTATACGATGCAGTTCGATCATTACGAGCCGGTCCCTGCCGCTGTGGCGCAGGAAGTCAAAGAAAGTTTAGGCGCTTAATTTAAAAGTTTTTTTAAAGGAGAAGAGAAATGAGCAAGGAAAAATTCGAACGTAACAAGCCGCATTGCAACATTGGTACGATTGGTCATGTTGACCACGGCAAGACAACGTTGACGGCGGCGATTGCGCAGCAATATGGTGCTGGCGAGAGCGTCGATGCGATTGACAAG
>JAJFGV010000049.1 GCA_021775965.1 Alphaproteobacteria bacterium | reverse complement strand
ATGCAACTCAAGTTGGTATGACCAATCAGTGGCTCAAGAAACAAGGGCTAATTTCTATCAAAGAGCTATGGGTTTCTTTTCATTACCCGACTAAAACGAGGTAGTTTTCATGAACCGCCCTGTGCGGACCCGCATGCAGGGCGGTGTGGGGAGGGGGAGTTAACCACTCCCCTTTACCCGATTAGGTTTCTTAGTTATTAACTGGCTGAGAATCATTCTCTAGAAACTTGTCATAGCATTCATTACATAAATGTGGATACCAGTCCTTAGGCTCTTTCTCTCCATGCGAAATCCACTTTCCATAATAGACTTTTTGCCCCTCACTCTCGAACATTCCTAAGCCACATTCCTGGCATATGGTTGTGGGTTCCGCAAATCCACATAAATAGCAGCGATAAATATTATGGATATCAACATATGTATCATACCAACACTTTATACATGTAATCAGCTTGTTCTTCCCGATACCTTCCTCGGCTAACTGCTTTGTCGCACGATTATATAATTCTGAGGCATAAGCTTCAACTGAAACAGCTTCTTTCCAAAGTTCATCTGGCATACTAGTACTGATTTCCATATCGAGCTGTTTTCTACAAAATTCGATTATGAAACCAAGCAATTTTGAAAATACAATTTTGATTTGCTCTAGGCTTATGTCAACCGTATGATGTGTGATCTCATTCCGAATTGCATTTGCTAAATGGATGTTTTTTACATCTATCTCGGTCAACTTTATGGACTCGATTCTTGCAAGGCGAACTAATGCGTTTTGAAGCGACACGCTTATTTTTGGGTTTTCAACATTTGCAAACACGAGAAGCGGATGTTCACGACGCAGTTTCTCCTTCAACACTAATTCAATAGCCTGCACAAGATTGAATATTGCAAACTTCCACTCTGATTGAGCCGATTCTGCCAAAAGTGCTTTCGTAAGCGCTTCTTTTAGAAAGCTCTCTGCGTTCTCTTGCAATGTAAGAGTAAGTTGTTTCATTTTTATACCTAACTAGTAATTGATAAGTTTATAGATAATACAAGGCATTACGTATATCGGAATTGTACTTTATAAACACAAGAGAGGTATGTCAAGTATGTTACTTGAGGAAGCAGCGGGGAATACGTTAATGAAGGATAAACGGATTAACATTCGTATTTCTTCCCGGAATTTAACAAGAATTCAAAAGAGAGCAGCAAAAGAATGCATCACTTACCAAACTTCAAAATCCAGCACATTACACAAGTTTATTACCGGAAAACTCAAAGAAACAGCCTGACGTATTTTTTGTCTTATTGAGATTATCTTTGTCTCATATATTTAAAGCGCAAAGTAATAATAATTATGCTGAATAAAACCCCAAATGCATTTGCCACGATAATTATCATGTCCTCTATATGTATGCCGTAAGACAACCACATTGAAAGGCCAAAAATTAAGAGTATACACATAACGGGAGATACATCATCCAGCCTCTTTGTACGCAAGCCTCTTATTATCTGAGGTATAAAGCCTGAAGTTGTACATATTGCGGCGATTATACCTACAATTTTCCACTCCATATAAACCTCCTCCTTAAGGCTACTGTTTTAACAAGTTAGATTCTTCATTCCACTTCGCTACATTCAGAATGACAAGGCTTTTCACTCACACATGTCATTCTGAGGAAGGCACGACCGAAGAATCTTAGCTTTGAAATCCCTAGACATTAAATTTAGGTATGATTCAAAAAAAAGAGACAGATTTATTTATATTATGCTATAAAAAAATCTGTCTCTTTTTACATATCAACAAATCTATGCGACCTGCACATCGCACTCCGGTATCTCTTCTTTTGTAAGAACCGGCTCTTCTGAACTATGCACTGTCGCAGCAGCCTTGAGCGAGTTCAGTCGAGATATCATAAAGTAGAGTAACGGTATCACACCGGCAAAAAAGAGCACACCACCAACCGCACGCATCCACGTCAACACCTGGAAGGTACCACCAAGAATGAATTCCTGTGAGCGGGCAACCCAATATCCATTTTCAACAACCGACTTGAATTGCAACACTCCGGCCGGGAATGTATCCATCACCACCATCAGCAGGAGTCCCACGTTCATCGCCCAGAAGGTAGATCGCAGAAGCCTAACATTCCAGCGCCTGGAGGTTATGACATGCCGGCTACAAAACAGAACTGCCGCTATCGAAAGATTACCATAAACGCCCATCAAAGCGGCGTGACCGTGATTGACAGTCAGGTAGGTGCCATGTTCGTAGTAATTTATAATTGGAAGGTTTATAATCAAACCAAACACACCGGCGCCGAAAAAGTTCCAGAAATTTACGGCAATGAGGAAAAGAAAGGCCTCTGAAAATCCGAAGGATGATCCTGTTACGGCTGAATTTGCTGAACGTCTTAACGAGTAATCCGGTACCCGAACGAACTTCCACACTTCGAGTGTCAGCAGTACAAGGGGAATAACCTGGAGTGTCGAGAAAACACTGCCCATCGCCATAAGAGCTGCTGGTTTCGCGTTCCAGTAAAAGTTATGAGAAATGCCCAGCAGGCCGGAGCCGAGAAACAGCAGTGTCGCCAGATAGATTACCCTGATCGCACCCTGCCGTGATACTAAACCCATGAATACCATATAGCAGGCGATGATCATTGTTGTAAATACCTCAAAAAAGCACTCTGCCCACATGTGGATAACGCACCAGCGCCAGAAATCGGCAATGACAAAATTGGTATTCT
>JAJFGV010000048.1 GCA_021775965.1 Alphaproteobacteria bacterium | reverse complement strand
CGACCAGTCGTTGTCACAGACTAGCTGTGCCCAGGTTCCGGTCCATGCGTGGAAGGGTTCGCCATCGCGATCGATGTCGTAGAGTGCGATACCAGTCTCGTATGTGATGGGCTTGCTCATACCCCGAAAGCCCCGGGCCGTTAGGCTCCGAGGCTGGTGCGAGGCGGGAGATCGGTCAGCTGATACGTCCCGAGTTGCGAAGAAACGCGACGTGGCACCTGTCGCCAGGGGAGTGTCCGAGGAGGATGTCTTCGCCCTGAATCTCGACGACGAACCACCCTCCGGCAAAGCCGTCGTGATCGTTGGGCGACACGGCCACGAAGCTCCCGGCTCTCAGGGTGCGCTTGCCAAGCTTGCCGTGCTTCACGAAGTGAACTTCAACCGTCTCGGTGTCTCGCTGCGTCTTCATGGTGTAACAGTAAAGGACGGTAGTTGTGGAGTCAAGCTTGTCGTGTCGATTTCTCAAATGAGCTTGACCCGGTCTGGCTGGATCTTGCGGGTCTCGCACGGCGCAAGCGCGTCGTTGAAGGCGCCGAAGAAGCAGGCGGCAGATTTGACCATGCTGGGGCGGGCGAGGCTGCGGCTGATCTTGGCGCGACGATTCGATGCTGGCTTGATGTTGCTCACACCAGCAAGGCCCCAGGCCGCTAGGCTCTGGGGCTGCAGTTCTGACAGCGGCTGACTACGCAGCGATAAGCCAGTCGTTGTGATAACGCTTGAAGCCACCTCGACGAAGCCGCTTCCACTCCTCGCGAGCGCCATCAATGGTATCTGTATTGTAGATCGTGTGGCTACCTCGACGAGAGCTAATTGTGAAGATGGTGACCCGGTCGCTGTAGACACTGAAGGTAACCGACACGTAGTGGCCCATGGGGAGGTGCTTGCGCATCTCGTACTCGGCGGTGGGCTTCGCTTCCTTCATGGCACTCATGGGCCATCCGTAAGGCGAGGTGTAGGCTGGCTCCGTGTTGTTCGTCGTCTTCATGGCTTCACAGTAAAGCACGCAGCCGAGACGATCAACAAGAATCGACCAAGCCTCGAAAAGAAATCCTCTCGCCCTCTCCCTGGCGCACCCCAAAAACCCACCAACCTAGCCGGTCAGTAACGCTCAGAAGCGCCCTACAGGGTAGGGCGCAAGCGTCGCGACTAGCCAACGTCATCTAGGGCGAAGTCGACGTACATCCAGACCAGGTCGCCAAAGTGAGCCGGTAGCTCGAACGCTGCGAGCGCTACGATCTCAGGCTCCCGCAGCCCGGTGTCGCTGAGTCCGCGTGGCTCCCACGGTTCAGCGTCCCAGAACTGGATCCGCTCCACAGCTCGCGCGAGGTCAGCGCCGAAGTGCTTGCAGCGCTTCTGCTCTGGCGTGGCGCACGCGATGACGACGCGTATGGCGATGGTGAGTGCTTGGCGTGACGTTACGTCGCTGAGTTCAATCATGGTGTTGCCTCCAACGCCGCAAGCCCCAGGCGGTGGCTCTGGGGCTGGTGCGGCTGCGAGCTATTGCCCGAGTCGAGACAAGCATCGGCCAGCGTGTGGCGTGCATAGATAGAGTCTGTGATGGTAATCAACGCTCGGGTTGTTGCAGCAAAAGCGGGCCGCTCGAACGTTCAACTGTCGCCGGCTCGGCAACTCACATATTCCGCATTGGCGTGGCGATGAGTTGAAAGACCCGTCGAGTGCCCTGAATTGTCGCAGCACGTGAGCGACCATTTGCGGATTCGGCGTCCGGCCACAGGCGACCAGGCACTCGATGGCGTGTTCTGTACGAAAGTCGGCTGCGTTGTGCGTCTTCATGGCGTAACAGTAAGCCACCGCGTCGCTCTGGTCAAGCTTCCTGCACAGATTTTCTCCAAATAGTTTCTAACCGCATGAATTCAAAGGGTGGGTACCCAACTTGGAACCAACGACCAACGACATCGTCAACGCGCTACAGCAGCACACCAACGCCACAGACGCAGCCGCGTCGATCGGCCTCAGCTACGATCAGCTAAAGCGACGCCTCGCAGCCGCTGGCCTTCGCACCAGCGCTCACTATCTCGACGGCAGCGAGCTGTCAGACGAGGACCAGGCCATCTTAGCTGGCGGTCGCACCGATTGCGATTGGCTGCGCTCCCTAGCTGGCTGCCGCAAGTTCGCCAGCCCGGAGCAGATTGCTGCGCTTGACGCGCTCGCTACGCACGGTTCCGTGGCCGCAGCGGCTGACGCGCTAGGCATGACCGCCGCGGCGCTTAGAAGCCGTCTGAGCGAGATTGAGCGTAGCTCTGCGCGCCGTGGCTACTCGCCAGCGCATGACATGACCCACACGGTGCCGCTCGGCTTTCATGTCGATGGCATCTCTCAGCTTCGTGACGCCGAAGGCCGCATCAAGCAGCAATGGGTCAAGAGCAAGGCTGACAAGGAAAGCCGTATCGCTCTGCTCATGGATGCCGTCCAGCGCATCGCCGAGCCGTTCCGTGGTGCGTCCGAGCTGGTAGCTCCACCGACGCACAACAACGCCGATCTGTTGAGCGTCTACCCAATGGGTGACCCTCACATTGGCTTGTTTGCGTGGGCGCAGGAGACTGGCGACAGCGACTTTGACTTGCGCATTGCCGAGACGCATCTCGTTGCAGCCGTCGATCGCCTCGTGATGCTGAGCCCGCCCAGTGAGCAAGCGCTCATTTTGAACCTGGGCGACTTCTTCCACGCTGACGATCAATCAGCACGGACGAAGCGAGGTGGCCACGCACTCGACGTTGACAGCCGTTGGGCGAAAGTCCTCAGCGTTGGCATTCGCATCATGCGGCGCATCATTGAGCGAGCGCTAGAGAAGCACGATCGCGTGAGGGTCATCAATGAGATCGGCAACCACGACGACCATAGTTCGATCTTCTTGGGCGTCTGCCTGGCTCAGTTCTTCGAGAACAACCCGCGCGTTGAGATCGATACCTCGCCCAACCCATTCCACTACTACCGCTTCGGCGCCAACCTGTTTGGAGTGACGCACGGTCACACGGTCAAGCTGGCGCAGCTGCCTCAGATCATGGCCAACGATCGCGCCAAGGACTGGGGCGATACGCGTCACCGCTTTTGGTACACGGGCCACGTCCATCACGACCAGCGCAAAGAGCTGATCGGTTGCGTGGTCGAGACGTTCCGCACACTCGCAGCACGTGACGCCTGGCACAACGCCCAAGGCTATCGCAGTGGCCGCGACATGAAGCTCCACGTTGTGCACCGTGAACGCGGTCGAATCATGGAGCACCGCGTTGGCGTCGAATCGCTACCAATGCCTGGAGATGCCTCTTGACCCGTGGTCCGAACCGTCGACTGGACCTCGCGCCATGGGATGCGATCGTTGAGACCACGAAAGCGCTGGGCGCCAACGCTGACGACAATGGTGGCAAGTACCCTGCACGAGGCTGGGAGGAGTCGCCGCGTTTGTATAGCCGTCACTACGAATCAATGATGGGCCACCTCATCGATTGGTTCCAGCACGGCATTCGCGAAGACCCTGAGACTGGGCTCAGTCCGCTGGCTCATGCTGCGGCTCGATGCCTGATGTTGTTGGCTCACGAGCTGCGTGGCGATGGTCGCGACGATCGGCCGTGCTCCACGATGAAGAGGACAACGACGCCAACCGATCCGAGTCGGTTGCGCTGAGGACTTAGACTATGGCCAATGCACTTTACAATCCTTACAAGCAATCCCTCCCGGACTCCAGCGCGCCCGACCTGTCGAGCGTTGACGTCAAGGTGGTGCTTGTCGACACTGATGACTACACGTTCAGCGCGGCGCACAACGACCTTGCTGACGTAGCTGCTGGCTCTCGCGTCGCGACGTCCGGCAACCTGGCGAGCAAGACGATCACGAATGGCGCATTCGACGCGGACGACATCACGTTCTCTGCTGTGAGCGGTGACCAGTCGGAGGCGTTGATCGTCTACTACGACTCGACCGTTGAGGCGACGTCGATTCTAATCGCGTACATCGACACGGTGTCGAGCGGCTTGCCCGTGACTCCCAATGGTGGCGACATCACTGTCACTTGGGGCGCCAACATCTTCACGTTCTGATAGGGCCTGACGCGTGGCGATAACGGCATTCGATGACATCAGTAATCTCGTCGATTACTGGTTGGCTGACGATGCCACAGTTACGACCGGGACCGACGTTGATGACATCGTTGGTGGCGATGGCAACTACGACGTAGACGATCCGTCAACGTACGAGTCGACGCCCAACTACAACAGCTCGGGCGCACCAGCCGGTGATGCCATTGTTGAGTTCGACACGACACGAGGTCGGCTCCAGTGCGACACCAATCTCAACATCACCGGCGATTGCACGATCGTCTATGCCTACCAAGTCCACGACGATTCTTCTGGATACATCCTTTGGCACGGCGGAGGCTTTGAGCTTCTAGAGGTTGGCACCTACGACAATGGTGCTGACATTGTCAACTATTTCGAGTGTGGGTTCAGCCAGATCCTCGAAGGCCCAGCGGTTGTCAATGACGATTGGGTCATCCTTGTTGTCGTCAAGGACGCTGGCACCGACACCGTAGCTTACTGGAACAGTCGATCGACCACTGACTCCAGCAGCACGACGTCGGAGAATATCCTGGCGTTTACGCTGGGCAACTACACGGCCGGCAACGGCAACGGCAACTCCAGTCACAAGGTCCTTGCGATCTATGACAAGGTCTGCAGCGACTCAGAGGTTGACGACCTATTCGACTACGTTGACGAGCTTGTCAACGGGTCGAGCGGCGAGACCATTGAGGCAACGTCCTACGATGCCAGCGCATCGTTTGCCGCGGCCACCGTGTCGCCCGGCGCTGTCACTGTCACAGGCAACGGCTTCGACGCCAGCGCTACGGTCACCAATCCGAGCGTCAGCCATGACGTAGCTGGCACGTCGCTTGATGCCGGCGCTTCGTTCGGAGCACCTACGGTTGGCGTTGGCGCGGTTGACATCGCAGGCAACGGCCACGATGCATCGACCTCGTTTGCTAGCGCCACGATCACCACTGGCGCAGTCAACATTGGCGCCACGTCAGCAGACGTAAGCGCCACGTTTGCCAGCGCCACGGTATCCCCTGGAGCGGCTGACATTGCTGGCAGTGGTCACGATGCGTCTGCGACGTTCGGCGCTCCAGACATCACGGCAACGGGATCGATTGCTGCGACGTCGCTCGACGCCAGCGCATCGTTTGCGCTTGCTACTGTCTCCGCAGCTCAGGACATCTCGGCTGTCTCGCTGGACGCATCTGCGTCCTTCGGTACTGCAACGGTATCGCCTGGTGCGGTGTCGATCGCTGCGGTGTCGTTGGATGCCTCGGCGTCGATCGCGCTTGCGACGGTTGCGCCAGGCTCAGTGGATGTCACTGGTAGTGGTCACGATGCGTCAGCATCATTCGCTGCCGCGACGATCGCTCCAGGGTCTGTGTCTATTGGCGCGACAGCAGTCGATGCCAGCGCATCGTTTGCCAACGCGACAATCACCACCGGCGCAGTCAACGTCGCTGGCAACGGCTACGACGCAGCTGCGAGCTTTGGCACTGCGACAGTTGCGCCTGGAGCCGTCAACGTTGGCGCTACGTCGCTTGACGCTTCGCCGTCATTCGGCAGCTCATCGGTGACGTCTACGTTTGCGATCGTTGCTGCGGCCGCATCGTTTGCGGTGACGTTCGGCCTGGCTTCGATCCAGTCGACGCTACCCATTGTCGCAACGTCGCTCGATGCGTCGGTGACCTTTGGCGCTCCAGTCATTGGCGGCGGCGTCCTCAGCGGTGGATGGCTGCTGGTCGAGGTTCAGAGTGCGACGCTGGACATTGACTACATACTGCCGCAGCTGGCGATAAGCGTCGAGACTGCAACCCTGCTCGTGACGGTGGAACCAGGATGAGAGAGTTTAGCATTGGCGACGCGCCAACGATTCGAGGAACGTTTCGCTCTAGCGAGAATGGTCCACTTGCTGACCCGACGACAATCACCGTGATCGTCAGAACGCCTGCCGGTGTGGAGAGCACGTCAACGGCAACGCGGGTCTCCACCGGCATCTACACGCATACCGTTTCTCTGACGGCATCTGGCACTTGGAAGATTCGCTTCAAGGGTGCCGGAGCCGTGACGAAGAACGAAGAGATTTGGCTCAAGGTTCGAGCCTCTGGATTTGACTCACCATGAACCTGATCATTCTTGCACTCAACAACACGACCATGTTGCCGCGCTATGCGGCAGCGCTCAAGGCTGCTGGCGTCAGGAAGTTCGAGCTTCGCATTGCGAATCCGTACCCTGGCGACCCAGGCATGTCGCAGGCATTCCGCCTGCTGGCCAATCGCATTCGCAAGGCGGCGTCTGACGATGAGACCTTGCTGGAGCAGCTGGCGAAGTACGCGAAGGCGAGCCGTCCGCTTGCTGAGTATGAGCGTGTGATCTTGGTTGGCTTCTCTGCAGCGTATGCGCTGGCCGAAGAGATTCTGCTGAACCCGGAATCGGCCGAACAGCTCGACGCGCTGGTGTGGCTCGACAGTGGCCATAGCGCGGACGATCGCCTTGACCCGATTGTGTGGTTTGGTGAGCGAGCTGTGGACGGTGAGAAGGTCCTGTTTATTCGCCACACGGACGTTGACCCTGTGGTCTATCCGTCGACCGGTGACGTGGCCGCTGTCATTCGCGAGCGGCTCGACATGCCTGAGCCTGTAGACGTCATCGCCGAAGAGGACCGAGCTGTAACGCGTAGCCAGCTGGGGCTCTGTCGGATCGACGGCATCAACCTGCACGTCTCGCCAACCAAGGAGCACAGCGCAGCGTTGACGGAGTGGGGCGACGAGTTCACGGCCAGCGCTGTCGCTGCGTTGCTGGCTGGATGCCCCGACGACGAGGCGCCCGCTAGTGAGCCTGAGCCGGCCCCTGCGAGCTTGCCACGCTCTGAGCCTAGCGCTGGCGCCTTCGACCCTGAGACGCCGCCACCGGCCATCACAGTGCGAGGAGACCGCGGTCCAGCCGTCAAGGCGTGGCAGCTCTACCTCCAGGCTGAGGCGCAGCATCGTGGCGCACTAGATCCGTTGCCGCGCTTCGGCGCAGATGCAGACCACGGGACAGAGACCGAGGCAGCAACGGTCGCATGGCTCAAGGCTCGTGGCTTCGCTCGTCCGGCTGGCCAGCCGTTGCGACCAAGAACGATCAAGCCGAAGCCACCGTCAGCCGACGCAGGCAAGCCGCTCCGCGTGGTGCCGCTGCCCGCTGGCAAGTACAGCCAGGCCGGTAGCTACACCAGGGGTCGACGCTATGGCCGGTTCCTCGGCATCATGCTGCACACGGCCGAGACGCTGGAGCACAACGAAGGCGCCGAGCGTCTTGGCAGTTGGGCGACCGGCAAGATTGGCGTCAGCTGGCGTGGAGCCGTCGACAGCGACAGCGTTGTCTACAGCGTGCACGAGGATGATACGTCGTACACGTGCCCCGGTCTCAACGAGCTTTATCTCCACTTTGAAATCTGCGGAACCGCGTTGCAGTCCGGCGACCAATGGGACGATGAGTTCAGCCGTTCGACGCTGGAGATTCTCAGCGCCGTCATTGCCGATGTGCTTCGACGCAACCCACACATCCCGCTCAAGCGATTGACCGCTGAGGACTTGCTCAATCCGCCCAAGGGTCAGCTAGTGCCTTCGGGCATCTGCGACCACTTGGCTGGCAGCGTTGCTGGCCAACTCGCGCGCAAGCGTGGTCTCAAGCGTGCACCGTGGTGGCGAGCCGACAGGCGCAGCAATCAAGGCTGGGCGCACAGCACCCACGCTGACGTTGGCAAGGGCTTCCCCTGGGACCTTGTCTTTGACTGCGTACGGCGACACCTGGCCCAATGACAGCGATCGGTGACAACAGACCATGACCGCAATGGACATCATCCAAGTTGTCGGCAACCTATCGGTCAGCGGCGTGCTGGCGATTGCTGTCTACAGCTTGTGGAAGCGTCTACGCGAACGCGAGGACCAGCTAGAGAAGCTCGGAGACAAACGCATCGCTGAGCTGCGGATGGCCATCGAGGCAATCGGAGGCAACGAGGACTTGTGCAAGGCGGTCGAGGGTCTCATTGGAGACATCCGACGTCTGATGCCGAAGAACCGAGGCGACGCATGAGCGCTGCCCACGACCTCGACAGCGACGTTGAGATGCTATCGCTTCGCGCTGAGCGAGCCAGGCTGTCGCTACGCTCAGCAAAGAACGGCTTTCGTCAGAAGCTGGCAGCCTGGGAGCTTCAACGATTGCAGACCACACCATCAATCCTCATCGTCGACGACCACGAAGCCTGGCGCCGCTCTGCGGCTAGGGAGTTCGCCACGCTTGGCAAGGTGACATGCGTCGGCAGTGGCGAGGAGGCGATTGCCTTGACGGAGGCGGAGGCTTTCGATCTCATCGTCATGGACCTACACCTGCCAGGCATCACTGGTATGGAGACGATTGAGCTGCTCCGAAAGCGCAGCCTTCTCCTGCCAATCCTCGTCGTGACCGGTCAGGTTGACCAGACGTCAGCGGCCCGCATTGCGCGAATGGCTGGCGCCAACGCTGTCGTGATGAAGCCTGCCAGCGTGAGCGAGCTGGTAGAGACTGCGCGCAAGATCATGGACTAGCTTCGACACTTCACATTACGGCACTACGCCCCCTGGCCTCACGGCTGGGGGGCTTTCGTCGTTTGTGGGTGGAACCTTCCGATTCATCTCCCACAGCTCATCGATCGTCGTCAGACCCTCACGCCACATCACACCCTGCACGAAGCCAAGCCAACGTTGCGCCCTCTCAGCGTCCTTCTCAGCCAGGCACTGCGCTTGGCCACACATCCACAGCGCGTGAGGCAGCGGCGGCGTCTCCGTGCCTCTGAGGCGGCTTGGCGCACCCTTTGGCGTGACGCCCTCCGCCTGGATGATGCGGGCACAGACTCCGGCCACGTGGCTGATGTGCTGGGGTGTCATTGTTCTAGTGCCTTGTCACGCGCTACGAGGGCAGCCTCGGCGGCTTCGCGTGCGGTGGGGTAGTACTCGGGCATGCCCCGGGCATGCCACGACACGAAGCCGTCAACGGGCAGCTCCCACGAGTATTCAGGCTGAGGCAGCTTGCACACGCTCACGACCATCAGGCCGTCGAGTATCAGGTCGCAGTACTCACGCCTGGCCAACCGGTAGAACTTCCACACCGCACCAGGCACCACTGGCAGCGTCGCCACCCAGTCTGGAGCGTCTAGCCTCACGCTGCGATCTCCCATCCGCCGCCAAGCCACTCGTGCGCCACAACCTCGATCTTGTTGACCTCGCAGATGCGCATGCAATGCTGAGTGCCGCGACCACCCTTCACGGGGAACGCCAGCGTTGGCAGAATCGTGTAGCCGGCCATTCGAAGGTTGGCAACCATGCCGCCCATGCCCGCGTTGCGCATCGGTCCAGCCTTCTCGCACGTGTCCCATGCAGCGGGTACGCGCCACACCTGCGCCTGCATCCACCGACCCCAGCGATCGGCCAAGGCGTCAACGCCATTGAGGCGAGCCTCCGTCCACGTCTTCGGGTCGTCAGCGTTCCAGCCACACGCGCCATGGATCACGACGTCGGCGTCGCCGCTCTCGAACAAGATGCGCTTGCAGCCAGTCTCCTGCTGAGGCGTCAGGCTTCGTGAGCCCGTGACTAGGCGGACTCTCATCGCACATCCCCCGTGAACTCTGCCAGCGCTAGCGTCACGTTGTGGGCGTAGACTTTGCCGTTACAGAAGCGCCATCCGGTGAGCGAGTCGTCCTCCCAGTGCATGACGATGTGCGCGGTTCCGGCAAAACATTGGCATAGGATGTCGGACAAGGTGTCAGTGTCGCCGGACCACTCGCCGCTCCACCATAGGTCATCGAGCGTCAGCCATCCGCCGGGCCTTTCGCTGACGATGCCGTGGCCTTCTGCGATCTGGTCAAACGGGTTGTTTCCAGGCAATGAAACGTCGGCGTCATCAAGCTGGCGCTTCATCTGCTTCAGCAGCGGAACGTTGACGGCGAAGGCGTTGCGGTGAACGATTCGGGTGCGGGTTACGTTGTTCGGCATTGTTCTACCTCGAAAGCCCTCGAATCTCGGCAAGCATTGTTTGCGCCTTCTCATCGCCAACGCTCCGCTCAAGTTCACCCACGTGGTCGCCTGACAGGATGTAAAGCGCAGCGCACTCCAGGGCAGATGCGGGGGTGAGTTCGCCAAGCTCCATGTACTGGTTCGCTCGATGCCAGAGAAACAACGCAATCGTCTCCATGTCCGTCACGTCTTCAACCTCAACCGCGCTCTCGTCGCTCATAGCTTCACTCCATCCACAATCACGTACCCATTGCCGTCAATCCAGCCGGCCTCAACGTGCCGCTTGTTCTTGAGCTGCATCGTCACGCCAATGCTTGCGACGTGGCTGTTTAGCGCCTTGGTGACCGTGGCCAACCACTTGCGGATTGGCGGCGGCAGCTTGGTGTCGAGGGCGGTCATCTCAGTTCACCGGAGTTAGGCAAAGCGCGGCAACGCCGTCGTCCAAAACGTCGTCCTCGTCATAGCCAGCGGACTCGTCTTCAGGTGTCAACGCCTCAAGTCCAACCTCACCAGACCACGTGGTCTCAGCTTGGTAGGCGCACGTGCCGAGGCTACATAGTGGCGAGTAGGTGTTTCCCTCTCCGTCGCTAGCCATGACGACGATGCGATTGCCGTCGTGCTTCTGAAGTTCGGCGATGAGTTCTGATACGATCATAGTGGCATACTCGCGATGCAAATGATGAGGTCACCCAAGGCAGTTCCAAATGCCCACACGAGTGCGCCCATGAGGAAGTCGTGAAGGTTGGCCCTCATCCCGCCACCCGTAGCGTTATCGACACGCGACCGCGCGCCTTCATCGGAGACAGCAGCGGCTCCGCAATGACGCGTTCAATCGTGTGCAGGTAGTTGCGGACCTCACCATACAGCAACGTAACGTCGCCACTGCTGAGCTTGCAGCGTGTGATCTGGCTGCTTTCGTCCGCGCGTATCGCCCAGCTCGCAGCGTCTCCGAGCGAGATGGTCACGATTGGCAGGGACTGGTCACGCTCGCTCTTGTCGCGATGCCAGCCAAGGCTTGCGTCGCCATCGAAGAAGTTGAGGATCGCTGAGTCCCAAGGGTAGACGCCAGCCGCAAGCTCAGCGATGTGGCGCCATTCCAGCGGCATCTTCGGCCACGGCCTGCCACGTGAGTCAGTCGCGCTGTAACGGTAGGCGCCATCGCCAACCCACCCCAGGTCACCGGCTGCCGTGACACGCACTCTCATGGGCATACCGTTGGGCGTACGGGGTCGCACGAGCGGGGACTGGCGGCAGACCTCGCGCGCCTGTTCGAGTAGGCGTAGCTGCACGCTGCGGTCTAGGCTGGTGACGATGGTGGATTGGGCTGTGATCATGGCTTGTTCGCTTCGTTCCAGGCTGCGAGGGCGTCCGTGCCGGCGTTGTCGTGTACCTCGCTACAGCAATGGTCTCCGTGGATGATGGCTCGAAGCGCTTCGATGCATTGGTCGGCAGCGTTCGTCATTGCGAGTAGCCGCTTCTTTGCCTGCTGGGTTTCAAATGAAATCCCCTCATCGTTGCGCCCGTCCAGGTGTGCCTCCAGGTCAAGTTTATCAATGCGCTTCAACCACATGGTTTCTTCAGCTGTGATCATGTCTTCTCCAGGAAGTGACGACACCATCGCTGACACGCGTTGCAAGTGACTTGATGCCTGTCCGTTGTCAGGCTGGGCCCAGCTGCTCCACACACCGCAGTCCACGCTGGGTCTGATGTAGACCCAAACCCACCTGTTGGCGTTCGCAGGACCCAGTAGGTGTAGCTCTTCTTTCGATACACCTTGCAATCTCGTTTGACATCAACGCGCATGTGCACTGGCTGGTGCTTAGCCATTGTCCTTGGGTCGTGCAATGTTCGCGTTGGCGATCGCTTCCTCAACCAGCAGCTCCGCAGCCTCCAAGATGCCGATGCCGGTCGACCACTCAGGACGCGCATTCATGCTGCACCAGTCTTGAAGCTCGATGGTCTGCTGGTCGGTGAGGTCATTGCAGCTGTAGGCGTTTCCCACGAAGTCGGGTGACTCCCGTCCAGTGATTGCGGTGAGCGCATCGCGTAGCGGTTCGGCTGGTTCGTACATTGGCGTCATCGCTTCACCTCCTCAACCTTCCAAGCTGGAACCATCTCGGCGTGAGCCACGAACCGGTGCTCCTCGGTCTCGCCGCGCTTTCTGATTCTCAGCGTCGCTGACATCGAACCAGTGTCCATGAGGAAGCGGCCCCCGAACTCGCTGCACCAATGCTTGGCTGCGGCTTCGACGTTGGTGCCGTAGACGGTCTCAGCTTGCTCGGCGTCGAAGTCTGCGCATCGTGGCGAGTAGGCAAGAACGTCGTATGGGACGAGGCGTGCGTAGGGGTCGTTCATGGTGTCTCCTGCTCCGGCGGCAGCCCATGCTTGGTGACGAAGGCAATGAGAGCCTCGGACTGAGGGGCGGTTGCTGAGCGGTAGCTCTCTGCCCACCGATCATCAACGCGCTCAAGCCAGACGAAGGCTGATGACTCCGTGACGTGGCCGTTCTTGTCGAGCGAGCCGAAGACGATTAGCTTGTCGCTGCACTCCTCAACCCGCCAGCGGTCGCCGGCTGCTTTGCAATGGGTCTCGGTGATGACGATGGTGGTGTAGGGATTGTTGCTCATGGCTGTTGCTTCCTTTCATTCAGCCACTCAACCACATCATCCAGCCTGTAGCGTGGACTGTTCTCGCCCAAGACCACGTGAGGCATTCCCTCGCGACGTAGGCGCATCACCGTCTTCTGTGAGCATGACAGCTGCCGTGCTAGCTCGACCTCGCGGAGGAGCGTCGGCCTCTCATCGCGTAGGTGCTCACCTAGCACGTCGAGCACGACCTCGGTGACGATGCGCCGGAACCCGGCCTCGTTGAGGATGATGGCGATTTGTGGGCTGTCAGGCATCAGCCTTCGGATGCTCAATCGCTTGGGCTGCGACCGCGGTCTTTGACAGCAGGTGATCACGCTCGAACTTGGCCAGCTGCTTGCGCGTGGTGATCGCCAGGCCAACCGCAAGCCTGTCGCGCGAGTCGGCGTCGCGACGCATCTCGTCGGTGAACCCGCTACGGTCGATACGGGGCCGGCGCTGGGCCTGACGCTTCAACGAAGAGACAGCGCGAACGACACGGGTGTTGAGGACCTGGTCCGCTTCCGCATCCGTCATGATTCTGAGACAGTCTCCGTCGTGTCGAACAAGCAAGTCTCTGCGCTCGCTTTCAATCCGGCCGGCCAGGCGAAGGCATGCAAGCCTGAACTCCGACTCCTTCTCTGGCTTGTAGATGTCCTCTATGGTGGAACGCTGAATGGTGTCGCCCTTGGTGAGGGCGTCGAAATCTAATGGATGTTGCTCTGTCATTGTCGTCTACCTGTTGACCAATTGGTCCCTTGCCGTGCTATGCCGCGCCAGACCACACCTCGCCTAGCCAGGCCACGCCCGGGCACACCGTGCCTAGATGTTGCCTTGCCGTACCAAACCCTGCCACGCCACACCGATCCCAGCCCTGCAGGAACGCGCCCTGTCTAGATATTGCCTTGACTTGCCCTACATTGCCCCGCCATTCCAGACCCAACCCCGCCTAGCCTTGCGGCTCCGAGCCATGCCTAGATGTTGCCTTGCCATACCGCGCCTCGCCGGACCGCGCCCCGCCTCGCCATGCGATGCCTAGATGTTGCCCTTTATAACCGTGCCCAGCCGTGCTGTGCCGAGCCACACCCCACCCTGCCATGCCTAGACCTAGCCTAGGCCAGCCACGCCTAGCTGAATTCTACATCGAACAGCCCACACCTCGGCCGCCGCTCACAGATGCCGACGTAGTGCCCGCCCTGGATGATTGCTTGCTTGAGCGATGCTTCGTCAATCACGTCGGGATCGTAGAGCCATTCGACATTGAGCGCCCACTCTCGGAAGATGGGTCGTGCTCGCATGCAGCGGCTCCGGCTCACGACGACGGATCGATAGTCCAGGAACCGAACATCACCCTTGAGCGCGTCAATCTCCTTCGGGCCCTCGTACTCCAGGAAGTAGTGGGAGTGCGCCGACAGCACGCCAGAGTTGACGTCCTTGCCGCGCTTGAACTTGCGTGCGCCACGGTTGGTGACAGCGAGGATGTTGTCCTCTGGAACGATGGGCCGACCGTCGCGCTCGTAGAACCCGGCGCGCCATTCGAGCCACTTGATGTCCTCCAGGACTTCGTCCGTCTTCTTTCGCTGCCCGGTGAGCTTCTTTAGCTCTCGTGTGTATGGGTCAGTCGGGTTCGCCAACCGCTCGCTGTGGAACATGATGGGGCGAATCCCCGTGAGTCGTGCTTTTAGAGAATGCATAGAATTTTCAGTTACGTGTGTTGCAGTCGCCTCGCAGGATGCGAGGGGAGTGAGTTGTTAGGATAACCATAAGTGAATTTTCGCCAACGGGTTGACACGTTCTTCGCCAACTTTGCGTCAACCCCTTGACGAACGATTGCTAGCCCGTTCAGTCGTTTTCCTACATGGGTCACGACGGGGCCACGATGTTCAGTGTTTCAGCAATGGTCGACGCCGACGATTCGCGCGAGATTTCGACACATCGCCCGGGGTCACCATTATTTAGGATCCGGTATGGAGACATGTGGAGGTTCAAGTCCTCTCTCGCGCACCCCGTTGATATCGCTGGTGTTTCGGTTTGGTCTGGCGAAACGTGACTGGTCACTCACGTAGCTGACCATGTAGGTTGTTCAGTGGTGCAGTCGTTCAGTGTTGACGGATTGCTCAGGCTGTGTCAGCGCTCGTCAATCAGCGCCCCGACCTCGACCCCGAGGGCCTCAGCCACAGCTACCAGCGTACTGATGCGCATGTCGCCGCCACGACCGCGCTCGATGCGCGACCAGTGCTGCTTGTGCATGCCGGCGCGCTCGCCAGCCTCCGCCTGGGTGAGCCCGGCCGCATCTCGTGCGGCTCGGACTCTTGCCCCGATGTCCTCAGCTGATGGCATCAGGCAGTCTCTAGCACCGCGTCCAGGTCGCCGGTCTCGGCCACGGTTTGGGTGCACTTGCCATCGGGGGCGACAAGCCAGTCTCCGTCGTCGTCGCATAGCAACAGGGTCTCGTTGCGCTCAGCAGCGAGTTCTCTAGCCAGGTTGATTGCCTCGTCGCAAAAGCGCGACGGCTGCAAACCTGCGGTGATTTCGCTGCCATCGGCGGCGTAGATGTCTGCGGTTAGGCGGGATGCGTAGTTTGTGTTGCTCATACATACCAGTGTAACCAACTCTGGTTACCTTGTCAACTCATGCTGTTACTTTTCTTGTCGATGGTGATCGTCGAGCGAGCCACGCGTCCCACTCCGGGTCTCATGCGCTACCATACCGAAACGAGCCCCAGCAATCGTCGCCCTCCATCCAGATGAAGCCCAGCGCATCGAGTCGCTGCCGGTGCTCAGCTGACACCTCTTCGTGGGTTACGCCCATGATGTACAGCACATCGTGCTCGCAGTGCGTTGGCCATTTGAGGTCCTGGTATTGCGCGAAGATTTGCAGCGCTTCGATTAGGTTCTTCATGATCGCCTCACTTGTGCGCGTCGGAGTTGTTAAGCCTGCTGAGCTTGGCATCCAGTCGGCTTCTCGCATCTTGCTGCTCCTCCAACTCCGCCACCCGCTCCAGAATCTCGACGCTCGTCATTTCGCTTCTCCGTCTTCGCCGTCGTCCTCGCACCCGAATGGATCGCCAACCAAGCCCTGCGCTCGCAACTCACCCACAATGTCAGGCGGCTCCCAGCCTTCGGGCTTGATCGCTTTGCCGTGCTCGTCCAACCCGCCGCCCTGCTTCTCCATGTTGGCGCGGTGAACCTCTTGCGCAATGGGCCAGCCGTCGACGCCGAATTCAAGGCGTGAGCCTTCAATCACGTAGTCAAGGTCCGCGAGCGCGTCGACGAAGTCAGGCAGGCTGATTCGGTTGGGGTCAGCGCCATCGGTGTGCAGGGCTGCAATAGCAGTGAACACCATGGTCTGCGCCAGCGATTGGTGAATGTCGCACGCTTCCAGCAGCTCGAAGAACTCCTCAGCCACGAGGCGCAGACGTAGCCTCACGCGGTCATCGCTGGGGATGCCTGGCGCTTGCCGGATTGGCTGACCAACGAGGCGGTGGAAGTCCCAGACCATGGCGCGCAGTCCACGAGCCTTCGTCAGCTCTCGACCGGCAGCAGCTTGCAGTCTTGCGACCTGGCCTCGCAGCTGCTCGTTAGCGTTGAGTAGCTTGCGATGGTCGGCCAGTGAAACCTCGATGCATTCGGTCATGCCGCACACCTCCGCACAATCTCTTCCAACTCCACAAGCGCGTCGATGCGCGGCAGTAGAACGTTGCTGCGATTCCACGGCTGCGACAGCACGAACGCGCCCCACACGTTGCCGCTCTTGTGGCGGCCGTTCTCGGCCAGCCATTCGTGCACGTTGCTCGGCTTGTCGTCCACGAAGACGTGGCCGCTAACGAGAGCCTTGGACTTGGTCGGAACGTAGTCGAATGCCATTCCGCTGAAGACGCGATCGAGCCAGCGCTTGCGATCCCATGCCCACGTTGGCGACGTCTTCCACGGACACGTCACGAAGGCGACGTCATGTTGCGCTGAGAGCCGCCTGATGGCGCTCACTGCTGCGTGGATAGGCGGCAAGTGCTCCGCGAAGCCGGGGGCGCTCACAGAGGCTTCTACGGGCTGCCAATCGGCATCCGAGAGACCGAGCGCTTCCTGGTAGCCCCAGCACTTCAGGTCGATTCGCATGAAGCTGGTTCCGTGAATGTCGTTGACCAGGTTGACGACTGCGGTGGATAGGTCGCAGCAGACGCCGTCTACGTCGAAGAGGAGTCTCATCAGTGCACCGATCCCATTGAGGTCAGCAACTTGTCGAACGGCCCCGGAAAATCTTCGCTTTGCCTCTCGATTCCGAATTCCTCTGCCAACATGTCTGCGGCTGCTCTGAAGCTTCTGGCGTGTGTGTCGAAGGACTCCCATGGGAGCGTGTAGGGAGGGCGCTTCTTGCTCTCCGCATGGCTTTCAATGGCGATGCGGTCAAACCTGTCGATGCACCTCTGAGCCCTCTTCTTGCCATCTTTCATAGTCGACGCCAGCGGAATCGAACCGCTGGAGCTGCCATTGCGTCGAGGTGGCCAGGCAGCAGATTGGAGGCAGCTGCCTGGCCGTTGGTTGTCACCCGTTATGGTGACGCTGCGATTGTTGCTGTCGAAAGTGGCGTGACCCGGCCAGCTTCCACCACCCGAAGGTGATCGCTTGTGGCTATTGCCGGACGCTTCCCACCGATGCTGCGACGGGGTTGGTTCTGATCAGAAAGGCACATCTGAATCGGGGTCATCGATGACGGGAGCCGGCGCCCCGCTGTAACCACCAACTGGCGCTCCACCGCTGCCTTGGCCCCCGCCATAGTCTCCGTCCGGCTTCTTTCCGCACAGCACGACGTTGCGCGCGTTGACCTCGGTGCGATAGCGCTTCTGTCCGTCACGGCCGTCGTAGCTGCTGGTCCTCAGTGAGCCCTCGACGAAGATTTGACTCCCCTTGAAAAGAATCTTCGACAGACCTTCGCCGCGGGCACCCCATACGACGACATCGTGCCAGCTCGTCGACTCCTTGCGCACCTTGTCGCGGTCCAGGTAGCTCTCCGTTGTGGCCAGCCGAATGTTCAGAACAGCCTTGCCGCCCTGCGTGAAGCGCAACTCTGGGTCTTGCCCCAGGTTGCCTAGAAGCATCACCCTATTGATTCCTTCGCTCATACTCTGCTCTCGCTCTCCTTCGGCTCCGGCGTCACTTCCATGACTGCGGAGAATGTGCTAGTCTTCACGGCTCCCACTGTCTCCAGTTTGGCCATCACCTCTCGATGCATTGCCGCGCCCTGTCCTTTGGGCGCAGTCTTCTTGACCTCCTCGCGAATGGCAGACGCTGACGTTTTGTGCACCGTGCGCACGGCGTCGCCGTAGCCCTCCATGTTGAGAACCTCGATTGCTGCCTGCGTTGGCTTGACCGTTGTGGTCTCGCTTTCCTGCAGGCGCAGAACCTTACCGTTGCGGAGCGTGACCGGCGAACGTCTCACGCGAGAAATGACCGCCTCCTTCATTGGGTACAGGTCCGACTTGCCGCCGATGCTCGTGCCCATCGCACGACGAATGGCAGCGCATGCGTCCCATTGCCAGGCAACGTGTTCGTCGCTCACGAAGTCGTCGGCGTGACTGACGAAGTCGAATGAGTCGTCAACGTCGCGCACCGCCTTCTTGAGCCTGGCTGCCTGCGCTGGGCATGTCATGGCTTCCAGCTCGGGGCAGTACTGGTCCTTGCACCATGGTCCCATGTTGGGCATACACGGCTCGTCTGAAATGTATCTCTCGGTGATCGTTTTGATGTTGTCGCGAGCGCCAATCAGATCGAAGACGCCCATCGTATCGAAACGCAGGTCGGTGCCGTCGTCGATGACCAGCGCCAGCTCGACAGTGATCTCATCGAGCCCAAGCAGCTTGCCAAGTGCGGCGGCATAAGCTTGCATCTGTGGCATGTCGATCGGGTTCTTGTTGCGATAGCTGGCGCCGGCCTTGTAGTCGCGGGCCACGACCTTGCCGCTGGTGTACATCCTCATCTGACCGGTCTCGTCACGGGCCATCGTCATTGGCTCGAAGCCGTAGAGCAGATCGATGAACCACACATACTCGTGCTCGCGCCGCTCACGGAAGGCGCGGTGGGCCATCGTCATTCGGTCCCAGGCTGCGCGCTGTGACTTGGTCAGCTTGTCGATGTCGCGTCCGAAGCCTCCGAGGCGAGCCTCCATCGTGATCGGATCGTAGATGATTGCGATCTCAGCCCAGCGCCAAGCGTGGTCGGAGCGCTCCTTGTTGAGCAGGTTCTTCAGCTGCTGGTTCGCTACCGCCAGCGTCTCAGGCTCGACGCCTTCGGCCTTGGCGATTGCGTCAACCGGTGCCTCGCAGAATGCGCCGATGCATTCAGCCATGACGCTCACAGCTTTGCCGTGGCCTGTCCACTTGGTGCCCTGGCGGCGCGAGCGGGATGGGCCTTTGAATGGCCACATGCACTTCTTGGCGAGCGGGTGCTTGCTGGCGGTGGGGAGCTTCATGCTGGCAGGACTTTGGCGGTTTGCGTTTCGGTGTCGAACTCGATGGTGACGTACTCGCCATTGCGAACGAACTTCTCGGCAGTCGCTTTGGCTTCGTCGAGTTGAGCAAAGCTCATGAACTCGGTGGCGAACTCGATGGCATTTGGCGTCTTGAACGTGGCCGTGAACTTCATGCTGTGGCCTCACTGTCGAGGAATGTGACGTCGACGTTGTGCTCGGCGAAGCGTTGCGTGAGGACTGACTCGCGCTCTTCATCGTCAATGCTTCCGTCGTCGTTGATATCAAAGACGTCGGAGACGCCATCGTCGAGGCAGCCACGGCCAACGCCAAGCCACAGCGCTGAGTCAGGCAATGTGCCGCGTGGCGTGCACAGGTTGTCGATGAGTGCATCGTCCGTGAAGTTCAGTGACGAGAGGTAGAACCCTACGCAGCATTGCTTCCCGTTGCTTCGCAACAGACGAGAGGTGGAACCAGCTCCACGCAGCCACCGGTCGCGATAGACCGTGAACGAATGACGCTCACTCACGCCGCATCCTCCTCGCCTGCAGCCTGCGCCGCTGCCTCAGCGTCGTCGTTGATGCGCTTCTGCTCACGCTTGAACACGGGCTTGAGCCACGCCTTGTCAGCTGTCGAGAGGCCGGCGTTGTTGTTGATCTGGATCGCCACGCCAGTGAGAGCGTCTTGCGTCATGGCCTCGCCCATCGCCTCAGCGACCGCCTGAGCCGCTTCGCTTGGCTGATGTGGCTTGGCTGTCCTGTTGTCGGCGGAAGCCGTCTCAGGCTGCCTGGTGGCCATCACGGGCACGTCCAGCTCGTCTGCCGTGCTGGCGGTGGCGTCGCCTTCTCCGCGATCGTCGGACGTGGCAGCCAGGCCGCGGGCGCGCTCCAGGACTTGGGCCAGCTGTGCTGCGGTGTTGGCCGTGAGCATCGACGTGTTGACGCTGGCAGCGTCAGCCTCGCTCAGCTCTGGCAGCAGTGCCTTGATTGCTGCGGCGAGGCTTTCGGCGCTGTTGGCCTTGCCGTTCTTCATAGCGCCCGCGAGGTCTTGCCACGTCGCCGGAATTGAGTCGGGCATGTTGAATCGAGTCTTGGCGAAGTAGCTCGGCTTCTCGCGAGTGTGCAGAACGCGAGTGCCGTACTGGACGGTTGTCTTCGCGCCCATTGACTTGCCCTTCTTGACCGTGGTCGCCCAGTTCAGAAAGAAGACGTGGTCAACCCAGCTGCGGAGCTTGCTGCGCACCTCGGCCAGCGATCGGCCGCTGCCCATCATGTGGATGTCGTAGCGGAGGTATGTGTCGCCGGTCTCGGTGACGTTGGCGTACTCGTCGGAGGCGTCGGCAAGGATCCAGATGTGTACGCCATACTTGAGCCGCACGTTGTCGAGGTGGTCGTAGAGGCGATCCCAAAGCGGCGTTGCCGCGCTCCACACCGCCTTGAAGTCTTTAGCGCCCATGTGGGCAACCTTCTCGATGGCGCACACCTTGCGATAGAGCAGCTTCTCGATTCCGCTCAACTTGTCGACCACCACGTGACGGATGCCTGGCTGCTGCGCGGCCAGCTCGATTGCCTCGTGCAACTCCTCGATGGTCTTGGGCAACACCGGGAGACCGGTCTCTGGATCGCTCCAGGTCTGCGGGTTGTGGTGCGGCGACTTGCCCTTGAGCCCGCTCTCAACGCCGACGATGAATACTCCGGGGATGGTGGAAGAAAGGTAGGTCTTGCCAATGCCCGATGGTCCGACGACGAGGAAACGGTGAGCGCTCTTGTCTTCGGCTGGGCCTGCGACTGCTTTGAATGCCATGTGGTCTAGTCTTTCTCTTGGATACAGGTTGGAAGTGTGAAGCTGTGGATGGCGAAGGCTTGCTCACCCACCGTCAGCCTCCGTTGCTCGCTTGACCATTGACGCATCGTTGGCGCCGAAGGCTAGCTCCAGCGTGAGCGCCTTGAGCTTCGGCCGAACGTCGTCGCTCTCCAGAGCGTCCAGCGTTCGCGCGAACATGCGCTGTCGAAACGCTAGGAGGCTTCGTCCGAGTTGGTCGGCGTATCGTATGCAGCACTTGCGCGGTGTCATGTCATCTCTGTAATGAGTTGAAGTTGGATGCTTTCGAGGGCGGCACGGCATTGCGCGTCGTCACCCTTGAGCGCCTTCGCTACCTGCATTGCGAGGCCACGTCTGTCGGCTGAGCGCTTGCCTTCGCTGCGCTTCAACTCTGCCTTGACCTCGCCATACTTGGCAATGGCGATGAAGCGGCGACGGCGTAGCGTTGGGATCACTGGGGCTGGTGCAGGCATGGCGGAAGTTCCAGGTTGTGGCGTTCTGCTTGATTGGTACCCGGCTGGGGAATCGCGCCCCAACTAGCGCAAAGCGCTAGTGCTGACACCGGATAGAGTGGACTGTGAGGCGTGCTAAATATCCAAGCATTACCTCGCAGCCCTTCCACTGCTCACGCACGCGTTTAAAGGAAATGGGTCATTTGTATGCACAAGCGTCTTTCCGTTAGACCACCGCGACGTGTGTTGTGTGATTGGAGTCGCGGCCTGGATTTGAACCAGGATTGCCAATGCTCGCCTATTCCGTTCGATTGCGGGAGAGTGGCCCCGTCTCAGTCTATGGAGAATAGTCTGATTCTGGGATTGATGCGGTCGCCTCTGAAGCCCGTTTCACTGGGCCGCGTTTTCCATTTCGCCACCCCGTCAGTTGTTGGCTTGCGCCGGAGACGGGGGCAGGAATCGAACCTGCAATCAGCCTTGACCGCTAAGAGTAAGCCTGAGCTTGCTCCAAGTCTTATGCGGAGGAGGCTGGTGCCTCACCGCGGAACACGTAGTCGAAGATGGGCGTGGCCACGCGCTTGCGTTCGACCGTGTTGCCGTTGGCCTCTTCGCGAGCCAGTTTGACTGCGCGCATCAGCTTGGCAACGCGATCCATCATGGCTGCCTGGTCAGATGCTCGGATGGCGCCGCTCATCTTGACGGTGCGCCAGGTTCCGATCTGAACGTCCTCGTAGTACATCTCGACCTGCGCCGGATGGTTCTCGGTGGCCTCCGCCTTGGTGTAGTGGCGGGGCGTCTTCTTGGTGCGGTTTTGCTGCACCGGTTGCGTGACGAAACAGCCGTGCTCGTCGCTGTACGACCACTGCTCGGCGGGATCGAGAACCGGCAGCTTCGCGATGAGCGTGCCAATGTCCACAAGGTTCTTCTCCAGGAAGAGAAGGAACGTCACCGGCGCTTGTTTGATCACGACCTGGTCATCGACCACGACGTCGGCGAAGTTGGCGGTGTTGCCCCATTCACACGTTGCCGTGACGTCGAACAGATCGACTCCTGCAGCAATCACGTCGGCCAGCGTGTCGAGGACACGAACCTGGACGAGCTTGCGCTCTGGCGGCAGCGTCTCTCCGTCTTCGTCCTTGGGCGTATAGGCCCGCGTCAGGCCGGTGAGCAGCTCGGCGCGCTGGTGCTGGTGATAGGCTTTGGTGATGGCGTCACTGGCTGCTTTCTTGACGCTCTTGCGAATGGCAATGGCTTGATTCTGCTTCATGGTTCTCTTTCGTGGACTCAGTGTCCAGTAGCCAACCCGGGACTCGAACCCGGCCGCCGAAGACAACGAACATCAATGATGGCGGTTTCCGTCTAGAGCTGGCTAGCCTCTATATGCTCTCTGATCGTGCTAGATGTAGGCGCTTGCTATGCCATGCGGAGTTTCACCGCATGCGGCTTGAGGCTTTACCCTCCGGCGCACCATGGCAGCCTCCTTCTTGCTTAGAACAAGTTCGTTGAGTTAACGCCTCGGCTACCGTTGCCCGATCGTGTCGGGCGTTCCGAGTTCGCCAAGCATAACCTCAGCGCTCTCCGGTCTCAGTGCCACCTTGTAAGCGGCGACGAGTTCGCGGAGATTGGTCGCGTCGATTGCGCCGCGGCTGTGATACAGCATCCAGCTGACATCCGGTGACTTGTCTTGGCCGACGCTAAAGCTGAGGTCTACCGTCAGCGTTTCACCATTCGACTTCGCCAGCTCGCTTAGCTGGTTGTATGCTTCCAGAACCGTCATCGTTGCCACTCCAGGATGCGTGACGCATCGGTGAGCAGGTAGCGAATCTGGCCGACCAGATCGTGACCCACGTCGTTGCTGCTCGGGATCGTTGCGCTGAGGCAAGAGAGCAACTCGTCGGCGTCGGCCAGCTGATTGCGTGCGTCGACGCTGATAGCTGCGAATCGCGTTGTGGCGATCTCAGCCTCGGTCTTGAGGCCCGGAATGTGGATTGGTGCGTTCATGCTGCCACCTGTTGCATTGCGTTGGTGTGAACGGCGAGCGCGAAGCCTGCGTCAACAAGCCGGTCCGCGGACCTGTCTGCAACCGACTGCGACGTGAACGTGCGCACCTGCGCGAAGCAGGAGCCGTCGTCCAGGCCAATGATTAGGTCTACGCATGGGAGTCCTCGGCCATGGTGCCAGTTACCGGTGGCACTAGCGCCGCACCAGCCATGAGTGTAGCGGCCGGACACAAACTCTTGCTGCCTGGAGCCGGGCTCAACTACGGCATAGCCAGTGACGCCACGTTGCTGGAGCGAGCGGCGGAGCTGTAGCAGGCCAGACACGCGCTCGACGACGAGGGCTCGACGCTTCGCTGTGTCGTCACACCACTGCTGGAGATCGTTCTGTGGCCGACGAAGAAAGCGCCGCCAGTTGTAGAGAGTCTGACGGATGCCAGCGTTCGCTAGCGCAAGCGCTCGGCTCGGATGAGTCTCGGCGAATGGTGCGAGACGCTCAGCGTTTAGTGCATGCTTCACGCTGCCACCTCCAACCCACGCGGGTCAGCCTTGGCAGGGCCCTCAGACGCCTCACACGGGCCGCAGTGCCATGCGACGCACGGCAGGGCGCCTAGCGGCGCGGGAACGCCACAGACGTCACAGCTGGGCTGTACGTTCGACGTCTTGCAGCTGTGCTCTTGGCAGTGGCCGCAGTAGTCGATCGCAGCGTCGTGGTCGCAGTGGTCGACCTTGACCGGCTCGTCACAGCAGAGACACTCGTGCGCATCGTCGTGGTCGTCTGCGGGGTTGTGGGTCTTCCAACTGTCGTAGCTCGTGGTCACTGCGGCCTCCTTCGCTGTGGTGAGATAGGTATAAGCGTTCTGGTCAAACATGGCAAGCCTGAAATATCAGAAAACTGTTCAAGCCTGACAAGTACAGCCCTGGGCTAGGATGCGTGTCCTACCTAGGGCGTGTATCCTGAGCCCATGCCAAAGCGTTTCGGGGTGCTGCAGCAGGTGATCACGCGGATGTCGTCATGTTGGCCTGACGAGACGACTCGCTACCTCTACACGCTACTAGACGCCCTTCCACGCTACGCCACCGTCACGCGAGCCTGGTGGATCAACAGAGGCGAGGAGCACGCTTCCTGGTTCCGCGCCCGTCCAGATGCCAGCGCCGGTGGTGTAGCCGCTGATGGCTGCCTGGCCGACCCCTGGTTCACCGTCTGCCTTCATGGCCTCGGAGAGGGCGCGCTGGTTGCCAAACCGATCAGGGGCGATCAGCCGTCGCACCAGCTCGCGCACACGCTCGTTCTGCTTGGAGCGGATTCCACTCTTGCTTGCTGACATCGTACGGTTTCCAGTCTACCGGGAGACCGTGAACAGTTTGCTGGTAATCCGGGGTTGACAAGTCGCACCAGAACGCCCATTCTGGTCAACGTGCGAACCCTGAAGGTCACCGGCTGCCAAGCCTGCCCGTTCAACTCGCCGGCCTGGCGAGACTACGCCACCCCAGGCGACCGTTTCTGTGACGCCATCGAGAGGAACCACGACGTCTCAGACATCCCTGACGTCTACCTCGCCAACCCCGGAGCGCCGCCCTGGTGCCCGTTGCGACGTGGACCCAGGCAGCACCCGACGCGCAACCTCACCGTAGCGCTCGCCCCCTCCACCAGCGTCGCGCCGTCATCTCCGGTTGCTTCGGCTTCCGCTGCGGCAGGGGTCGCCGGTGCCTGACCCTGTCATCTTCGCGCTGGCTTTCGCCCTGGCGATTGCCTCTGCGCTTCAGTGTCTCGTCACAACCCTTGTCCGTGGCCTCCGCCAACCCTTGGCGCATCGCCATCAGCAATCGTCCACGTTCCGGCGTCCACAGCCGGACCACATTGCCTCGCCTTGCGGTGAGGCCCAACCGAAACAGAATCGCACCTAGCGGCTCGGGACCGCAATCACCATGTCGAATGTCGTTCATGCCATCCAACCTGTGCCCGTCGCGGCAGTATCGAAAGGTCAGCCGCGCGCGAAAGTCTTACCCCTCAACGCTGCCATTGCCACGGCATCATCGCGGCTGCGCCTCGCGCTCGATCGGGCTGGTGTGACGCAGGCTTGGCTCGCGACTCACGTTGGCGTGAGCGAGAAGACGGTGAGCCAATGGTGCAACGCACACAACACGTCGTGCATGTCCGGGGCGCGAAGGGCGCAGCTGTTAGCGTCGGCTGTGCTCAGCGGCAAGGCTCAGCGCGTATGCGACGAGCTGCTGCGACTGGAGACGGTGGCGATTCAGATCGCCAAGCTCCCACACGAGACGCCTGCGGAGCTTGCGCTCGACGTGCAGATCGCAAGCGGCAACGTTGCTGCCGCTGTTCGTGGAGGCAACGTGATTCAGATTGGCGCGGCAACGGCTGCGGTTCAACGGAGCGCTCAGCGATTGAGCAGGAAGGTGGCGGGATGAGTGTAGCAGATGACATGTTCTGGATCGAAATTGGAGGGCGCGCGTACAGCTGGGAGGAGGCCCAGGAAATGACTCGACGCGTATCCGATCATGGGTCCGAGCTACCGAAGCTCTCAGCGCTGACGTCTTGGCTTGGCGGAGACTTTGCGGAGCTGTGGAGCGTGACCGTTGGCAGCGAGTGGCTGGCAGTTGGTGAGTGTTGGGTCAACCCACTGGTTGTAAGGGTGGCCAATGTTTGCGATAAGCGCGCACGCGTTCAGTGGCCCGCTGGAGAGGAGCGTTGCCTAGACGAACATTGGCGCCCAACTTATTGGCAGGTTCCCGGCTTCGAGCTGTGGCCGCTGTCACTCGGCAGCTTCGACGAAGCCATGGCGCGAGGCAACGTCGAGTCGATCGACGAACCGATTCCATACACGATCAACGCCTTCACGCCGTCTGATGGCTGGAAGGTTCTCAAGGCTCGCCAACCGTTCAGGGCCGAAGAAATGGTCGCCATCGACTACACGTCAGTGCCGGGGCCGCCCAGTTTCGACGTCGAAGCGCATCCGTCCAAGACCCGCGACGAGCAGCTCACCGAGTACATGACGCTGATGCCGGAGGGCTTCAGCCGCAGTGGTTGGCGTCGAGTCGGCGTGGCAATCATGTCCGGCGAGGTGGATGGACTTCGGTATGCCGACTTCAGCCACAGCGCCCATGTCCTCGCATTGGAGGCGATCGAAGAAGCCACACCCGACACGTGGCATGCGGTCCTCGCCAACCTATACCGCACAGCCCCACCAGACCCGTCAGAGCCCGACGCTACGCCCTGGGGCGCGTACGACGTCTAATGGCTACCTGCGAAGACAAGAAGCGGTCAGCGTGGCTCACGCGGCTAGAGAGCGTCGTTGCTGCCAATGGCGGACCAGTGGACAGGCATCGACGCCTCCGTATGCAGAAGCAGCGTCCGAAGCGTCGCAGCGATTGCATCAACGGACCGCGCCCCTGTCCGTGGGCAAGCTGCCGTTACCACCTCGCTATCACCGTTCACCCTTCGGGGCGCCTGGTGGAGCACTCCAAGCGTGACGACTTCTCCGACCTTGCCGAGACGTGTGGCCTCGATGCCATTCAGCGCGCTGCGGTGGAGTCTGGGATGCTCGATGTTGAGATCGCTGAGGTGATGGGCATGACGTCGGAACGCGTCGACCAGATCGCAACCAAGGCGCTGGCGAAGCCGGAGCTTCTGACGCTGGCCAGGGCCAACCCGCTCGCGTCATCGCTAGACCAGTTGACCGATACACGTGTTGGCAAGCGCTCGCGCATGTCAATGGTGGACCCTGGCGCGACGGTGGCCATAGCGCTGCCGGTTCAACAGTCAACCGTTCCGCACGGAGAGCCGACGTGACGCAAGAGCTAGCAGCGTCGTCCGTTTACTGGGCCGGCATGATGACAGCCTTTGCCATCGCTAAGCGCGAACTTGTCGCCACCATCGGCGACAAGACGTTGAGGATGTCACGCGAAGAGGTTCCGGCCGTCTATGGCGGCGACTACGTCTACTGGCTAGAGCTTCGCAACGGCGCGGCAACGGTGCTGCGTGAGTGTTTCACCACGGCGCGAGAGATGGCAGCGCGTGGCGTTGAGTTGACGATTCAACATCGAAGGGAAGTGCAATGACTGACGTTGAGAAAGCGATCGACAAGCTGATGGTGGAGGTCCTCCGCGACGGTCTTGCTGGAGAGGCTGAGGCGAGCGGCGAGACGCGAGACGCGCGCCATGCCGTCGAGACAGCGTTCCGGGCGCTACAGCTACGCATCACCGCTGCCTCCGGCATCCTGGAGGCGTTCACGCGTGACGATGACGCGGACGCGGTAGACGCAGCCTGTGAGGCTCTCGACTGGCTGAAGCCTGGGTGGGCGGATACGGATGAGGGAGACGAAGAGAACGCGGACGCACCCGGCCGCACCAAGCAAGACGTCCTCGACGCATTCGATCGCGCCATCGAGTTGGCGAAAGCCGAAGGCGACCAATGAGCGAATTAACACCAGCTATCGAAGCCGCGCTGTCGCAGGTGAACACAATCGTGACGCACGCCGATTGCCCCGATGGCATCGCTAGCGCGATGATCCTCGCGAGGGCATTTGAGCCAGGTGTCATCAAAGACGTCATCTTCGCTCAATACAACACGCCTAGCTACAACGCGCTTGAGGCCAAGCCAGGAGTGATTTTCTGCGACATCACTCCGGCGCGCGAGCGTGTTGCTGAGTTCATCGCGGCCGGCGCCATCGTCTTGGACCACCACAAGCATGCGCGGGACATCGTGGAGGCATTCGGTGAACTTGGCGCGTTCGCTCACGAAGACAGCGACCCTGGCGTTAGCGGGGCGCTTTTGGCCTATCAGGTGTGGCAGTCGATGCGAGGTTCAGCACGAACCCGCGACGAGATCGATGCGACGTTCCACCTCGCCTATCTGGCTGGCATCCGCGACACGTGGCAGCGCGATTCTGAGGCTTGGGATGAGGCGTGTGCACAGGCTGAGGCACTCACCTTCTACGGGCCCAACCGCTTCCTGGACAGCGACCGCGCGTGGCTGACAAGTGGTGAGCGAGACCTCGGCATGCTCTTGTTGAAGAAGCGGCGCGCTGAGGCAAGGGACATCGTGGCCAACGGACTCCACGCCATCTCTGATGACGGCATTGGCTCCTGGATGATCTACAACGCGCAAGGCCGAACGACCAGCGATGTTGGCGACGCGCTTCGTGATAGCGGATGCGCTGCCGATGGCCTGGTCGGTTTTCACTTCGCACCATCCGGCGACCAGATGCAGATCGTTTTTTCGATGCGCTCGATTGCCGATGGATGTGACGTTGGCGCCATCGCGCTTGCCAATGGCGGCGGTGGCCACACGCGAGCAGCTGGCTTCAGCCTCCCTGTGACGCGATTGTCGCCGGGCCCGGTGCGGATGTTCGTCGATGCTGTTGCGAAAGCCGGAGACGACCAATGAGCAAGGCTGGAGCCAAGCTTGGCGGCGACTTCGAGGACTTCCCGACGCCGCGCTACGTCACGGAGCTGCTGCTTGACTGGCTGCTGGAGAACGACATCCAGACTGGCAACGCATGGATCGATCCTATGGCCGGCTTCGGCCACATGGTGAAGACGATCCGTCAGCTGTACCACAGTGAGCCCAGTCTCCACCTGTGGGCCGTCGACATCAATCCGGCCAACACGAAGCGAAGGGAATCCTACATCGGTTGGCCCGGTTCAACCTGCGACTTCCTGGCAGAATTCAGCCAGCGCATCACCAGCCGGAACCGCTACAGCTGCGCCATCGTCAACCCAGCTTTCAGCCTCACGCAGCAATGCGTTGACGCCCTCATTGACGACATGGCCGTGCCCGTCGTCGCAGTGCTCATCAGGCAGGGCTTCCTGGCCTCCGGCACGCGTCGTGAATGGTGGGATGCGCGACCGTCCGCGGAGCTGCTACAGCTGCCGAACAGGCCCATCTTCCGCTACGTGCCGAAGCTCGACAAGGACAAGCAACCGGTGCTCGACGCTGACGGCAACCCGATCATGGTCCCGCGGTCCGACAGCGCTGACTACATGTGGGCGCTGTGGCGCATGGGCGCGAACAAGGACACCACCGTCCATTGGCTGCCGAAGGTGCCCAAGGAGCGCCGCGCGCGGGACCACGCCGAGTGTCATCGATTGGTTCAGGCTGCGGAGTCTGGGCGCTGGGCTGAGGTTGTTGAAGAGATGCGGAGGGTGGCGTGAGTGACGATGCGGTAGACGTGGTGATGAAGATCATGGTTCCCTGGATGAAGCGCGAGCGACGCCGCGAACGCTGGATGGGGAGTGCTATCTCCGGGATTAGCATCGCGTTCGGTGGATGCTTCTTGGCGCTGCTCCACTGGGTCAGTGGCGATCAAGTGTTCGAGGGTGGCGGAGCTTCAATGTTCTGGGCGCTGGTCATCATGTCGGCAGTCTTTGGCATCGTTGACGCCATCAAGTGGTATCGAAGCATGCGGAGCGAAGAGCGATGAACGGAACGCGTTTCTATCACCGACGACTTGGCTCGCGGTGGCCCAATGGACGCAGCTGGATGGTGCGACCACGTAATCCCGAGAAGTGCGGCTGGGTGACCATCTGCCTGGTGGACACCGACGTGAGCAACGTATTCCTGGCTGGCGCAGCCTGGTGCGCGCCGGGTGACTCATTCTCTCGCAAGACCGGCAGGCTCATCGCAGAGGGTCGAGCGAAGTCGCCGAAGTCTGGGCTACGCGTCTACACCGACGGTCTCGTGAACACCCTGCTGACGATGAGCCGCAACCCATTGGCGTCGAGCTTTCCGCGCTGGGCACGCAACAGCGTTGCCCTCGTGAAAGGTGATCCCGCCACCGTAAGCAATGAGGCCGCGCAATGACGCTCCCGCACATCGACTTGCCTGACAAGCCATCGGAGCTGCTCCGTGTGGCGGTACGTGACGCCCAAGCTGCTGAGGCGGCTGGGCATACGCTGGATATGAGAGGCTGGGTTGTGCCTCGCATAGATGGAACGTGTGCGGTGTGCATGGCTGGAGCCGTGATGCTTCGGGCTGGTGAATGGCGACGGGCGCCGTTTCCGCTTGCCTCCCCGATCGACTATGACGAAGTCACACATGAGCGGCTGACCAGCATCGATGAGATGCGCGTAGGCGACTGCACAGGCGTGCTGCCCTATGGTGCGGGCGACGTCATCAGGCGCTTCTGCGAGATTGTCAGCGCTGACATGAACGACGACGGCTTGGAATACGCACGCGCCAGCTGGGACACCTACCTTCGCGCAGCCGACTACCTCGCATCGGAGGGCTATTGATGACGCGTATCGCATCGGCGCTTGACCGAATCGTTGCCGTGATCATTGCGGCCATTGTGGCGGAGGATTGAAGCTATGAAAGTCATCTTCCTAGACTTCGACGGTGTGCTCAACACCGACGACTGGGATCCGGTCTGCAACGCCGACACGTTCAGCGCTGAGTGGCTGGCGCAGCATCTCAACCCTCGCCTCGTCTCCCGCGTCGCAACCGTTGCTGACGCCACCGGCGCAGTCGTGGTGTTGTCAACGTCATGGCGTACAGCGTTCCCGCTCTGCGACCTGGAGCAGATCGTCTCGTGGGCAGGCTGGAACGCTCCGATCATTGGGGCGACGCCGCAGATGAATCGTCAGCCGCGAGACTACGAGATTCACGTGTGGCTCAAGCGCTCCGGCGTCACGAGCTACGTCATTCTGGACGACGACGAGATGACCGATGACGAGCTGCGACGACGTCAAGTGCTGTGCGATTCGACGCGCGGCCTTGAGGAGTGGCAGGTCGACGAAGCGGTGGAGATACTGAATGGGTGACACAATGAAGGATGCGTTTGGAGAGCCGGTCAAGGTTGGCGATCGAGTCATCGTCGCAATGGAGCACTCCGATGCCAGTGGCGTCTACCTGGACAGTGGAGTTGTGCGGGAGCTGCTCGACGACAACGAGATGCTTATCGCGAGCGACGAGGGCACCGCGCTCGTGTACTCGGATGCTGTCGCAGCGATTGCGACTGAGGACGACGAGGCGAGGAGCGTCTTCGACATTGTCAAGGTCTTGGTCGACATCAGCGATCTTCAGCGTGAGGCATTGGCCAGGCACGAGGGGCGGATTCGTGCACTGGAGGCTCGACGATGACGCCGGAGCGACTACAGGTTGCCTGCGATCTGCTGTCCGAGAACGGCTTCGATGACGTCCTTGAGCTACTCGCTCGCGAACCGTCAGCCTACCAACTGTATCGCGAGGGTCGAATTGTGGCTCACGCTTGGGCCCATGGCGGCGGAGGGTGGAGTTGGAACATCCTGTGGAATGGCGCAGAGGTTGGTGGCCAGACGGACAGTCTTCCGGCAGCGCTTCGGTGGATCGCGAGGGACCTAACCGACTTGGGCGTGCCCGTAATCGCGCCAGCGTCAAGCCAACACGAGAGCACACACACGTGCCGGTGCTGCGTCGAATGCGTCAACGTGGTTGACGGAGCCTTCGCTAAGCCAGGCTGGGGATGGATCGCCCGCATCGACGGCCCGAACGCCATCTGCCCAACCTGCATCAGCGACCCGACAGCGCTGGACCCGTTGCGCGAGGACTACCCGCACGCAGCGCTGGGGCTTGTCGACTTGAGTCACGGAACCACTGAGGAGGCAACAACATGAACCTCACGCAATGCCACATTGTCATCGACGCCGACCATGAGCGCAACGAGCCACGATGCAGGCCCGACGAGTGCCCCGGCCACAGCGACGGCCGCTGTCGGCTGCTATATGACGACGAAGTGTGGAGGCTGAATGGCATCCGTGGCGGCGTCTTCTTCCTGGAGGAAGGCCCACAACAGGGCTGCCAACTCTTCCAGTGCGCCGACTGCGAGCGTTACGTCTCATGGTGCTATGGCGGCGACGGTGAGCTGTGCAACAGCTGCTGGTATCGGTGCCACCTCTTCGCCACCGACATCGCCAAGCACACCAAGCTGAGCCGCCTGTCGCCTGAGTCGAGGCGTGAACTTGCGGCTACGCGAATCGGAGCCTCCACCACGTGAGAAGCTACTCCGCCATCTGGCCCACGTTCTGGACACGTGGCAGCGGCAAGAAGCTACGCGGTCACACCGACGCTCAGCTGCTCGCCATGTATCTGATCACGTGCGAGCGCCGGAACATGATCGGCCTCTACTTTATCGGGCTCCCTACTGTCGCTCACGAGCTGGGCATCAGTATGGAGCGCGTTGAGCAAGCACTAGCAAAACTGGAATCCAAGGACATCGATATCGCACGATACGATCGCGATGCCGAGGTGGTCTTCCTTCCACGCGCAGCACACTACCAGCTTGGTCCGGTCCTCAAGGTCGCGGACAAGCGGGTTGTGATGGTGCGGCGTGAGTTGGAGCCGCACCGAGGCCATCGGTTCTGTCGTGAGTTTCTGGCCATCTATGGCGAGGCGTACGAGCTGGTCAACGACGCAGCTGTACCCTCCGACGATGCCGCAGAAGCTGGGCGAACCGAAGGGGCTTCGAAGCCCCTTGCAAGCCCCTTCGAAGCCCCTTCGAAGCCAGTAACAGTATCAGTAGCAGTAACAGGATCTGTATTTGAGACGCACGACGAGCCGTGCGCTCCCAAGCAATCCACGACCAAGAAGCGGCGGAGCGGACGCAAGGGCGCCACGTTGCTGCCGGAGGACTGGACGCCACCCGACAGCATCTACGACTGGGCGGCGAAGACCGGCAACGTGAGGCTGCCTCGCAAGTCGGTGAACGACCAGCTCGATCGCTTTCGTGATCACTGGCTCCAGGCCGTCAAGAACAACTACAAGCGGGACTGGGCCGCTGCGTTTCGGACCTGGCTGCGCAACGCCAGGAAGTTCGAGCCGTCGTTGCCTGAGACCCGCTCCGTCCAAGGCCGCCCGTCGAAGCCAGACGAGCACGTTGACGTGGCCCCGATGCCGCAGATGCCCAACCTGTTCGCTTCGTTGGCACCACGCCCGGCCCCAGATGCCCCTGTAAGCCGCCCTGGCGCATCAGACGACCAAGGAGGCGACCAGTGAGCGGCAAAGCCCGGAGCGTGGCTCTCAGCGCCACGAAGCCTCCTGTCATCGCTGGCAGGGTTCCGCCCTCGGACGGCGACGCAGAGATGGCCGTGCTGTCGTCCTGCCTGCTTGACGGCGCTGCGATTGACGAGGTTGCCGACCTGCTGACCCCCGAGTCGTTCTACAGCGACGCCAACGGGCTCATCTTCAAAGGCATCCTCGCACTCCACGCCGCTGGCCAACCCGTCGACATCCTGCAAGTTGCCACGTGGCTACGTGACCGCGAGCAGATTCAACGCATCGGCGGAGCGAGCTTCTTGGGCCAACTCGTGGACGCTACGCCAGCTGTCGCACACGTGCGGGCTCACGCTCAAGTGGTGGCCGACAAGCATCGGCTGCGCACAGTGATCGCCACGATGCAGCACTACGCCGCTCATGGCTACTCTGTGAGCGACTTCGCCGCCTACATGGATGAGGCAGAGGGAGCGCTATTCGCGGCCTTCTCAGCGGACGAGAGCGCGGCTGAAGCGGTAACGCTAGCCGAGGCGCTGACGGAGACTTTCGCCGCAATGACGAGCGGGGAGATTTGCGGTTACCCGCTCGACACCAACGTCCCAGACTTGACGAAGAAGATGAGCCTGGACCCTGGCAAACTCATCATTCTCGGAGCCCGCCCCGGCATGGGCAAGAGCGCACTCGTCCTGCAATGGCTTCGCGAGCGCGCCAACGTGGACGCTACCTGGACCAGGGCCGATGGCTCTGCTGGCGCATACGACAACGCAGGCGGGATCATCTTCTCGCTGGAGATGGGCAAGGTCGAGTGCGCGCTTCGACTCGTCTGCCAAGAGGCGTCGGTGCCATACGAGAACGCCAAGAACAAGAAGCTCAGCAATCAGGACTGGGCGGACCTATCAGCCGCAGCTGGCCGCATAGCAGCGCGCGACATCATCATCGACGCCAGCCCGGAGCACACCATCCAGTCGATACGTTCACGCTCGCGCAAACTGGCTGCTCAGCTACGCAAGCAGGGTAAACACCTTGGGCTCATCGTTGTCGACTACTTGCAGCTGATGTCAGCGCATGGCTTCGACAATCGAGAGCAGGCCATCGCGTCAATCAGCCGTGGCTTGAAGCTCCTCGCCAAAGAACTTGGCTGCGCCATCATTGCGCTGTCGCAGCTGAATCGCGGGTGCGAGAACCGCACGGACAAGCGCCCGATCCTGTCAGACCTTCGTGAGTCTGGGGCCATCGAGCAGGACGCCGATGCGGTGCTCTTCATGTACCGCGATGACTACTACAAGCCCAAGGATGGCTCCGTGCCGCTGGACGGGCTCACCGAGCTGATCATCGAGAAGCACCGCGGAGGTCCAACCGGCATGGTCAAACTCGAATTCCTACACCGGGCTATGGCGTTCGCGCCGTGGGTCGAAGACCACTACCAGGCGGCCTAGCGGCCAACGAAGGAGACGATAGCGAATGAAGACGTACGGCAAAATACTACGCGCAGACCATGGCCACATGGCCGACTTGCTCAGCGGCCCGGTCGTGGTCGAGGAAAAGATTGACGGATCGCAAATCCGCTTCGGCGTATTCGACGGCAAGCTCCGAATCTCATCGCGACGCGTCAAGCTTCACGAAGGCAGCGAGGGGATGTTCGGGCTTGGGTGCGCCGCCATTCGCGAAGCGTTCAACGCGGGCAAGCTACTGAAGGGTCACACCTATTGCGGCGAATATCTCGCTAAGCCGAAGCACAACACGTTGGCCTATGAGGACGTGCCAAGTGGTTACATCGCCATCTGGGAGTTGCTTGACAAGGCTGGCAACCCAAGCCCACGAATCCTCCGCGCTGGCGCTGCCGTTGAGGCTGGCTTCGATGAGGTGCCGGTGGTGCACGTGGGCGAAACAACGATGACCGAACTGCGCGCCATGCTCGATCGCGAGTCATACCTTGGCGGCCAGAAGGTCGAGGGTCTCGTGATCAAGAACTACGCGAAGCCTGGACCCTATGGCGGCCCGCTGCTCGTTGGCAAACTGGTGTCGGACCGCTTCAAGGAGCTGAACGACAAGGACTTCCGCGCACGCAATCCGACGCAATCGGACTTCATGGCCGACCTCATCGACAAGTATCGCTGCGAGGCCAGGTGGGAGAAGGCGATCCAGCGCATGCGCGACGACGGAACGTGGACCGGCACGCCGAAAGACATCGGCACGCTGATGAAGTCGATCGTCTCCGATGTCGCAGATGAGGAGAGCGAGGCCATCAAAGACGCGCTATGGAAGCACTTCGGCAAGCAGTTCCGACGCGGCGTCACGCGTGGCTTTCCCGAATGGTACAAGGAGCAATTGCAGCAATCGACGCCATAGCCCTTGACAGAATACGCGCACCATTAGTCAAGGCGTCGGTGCGACTATGAAAAAGAATGCCTTGACCACTTGCACAGTTGTTCAGGATGAGCATACTGAAGCCATGGAGCTGCCGTGAGCGACGACGAAGACGCCGACGATGATGCGGATGAGTTTGCTCCTACCGGATTGGCGCTTGCTGCAATGCAAGCTTACCTCCGTCAACGCAATGAGGGCGCGCTAAAGCTGCTAGACGTGATCGGAGCTGACATGTTCGTCATGGGACAAGACGGTGGTGCCAGTGACTGACTGCGACGACCAGGTTGCGCGCGCCTATATGCGGGCCGTCATGGTTCGCGGCTTGACGCACATCGCAGCGACGTTCCGTGAACTTGGCTGGAGCGCCGAGTCATTCAACGCACTGGTCACGAGCGCAGCGGATGCGGCGTGGCGCTACGACCAGCTGAGGGCGGCCAACGAGGAGATGATGGATCACGTAACGCACCTGGCAGCGACAGCCTACGCCGAAGAGATGAGGGATAGCGAAGATGAGTAGTGCGAAGAAGATGCCGAAGCGCCTGCCAACGGATGGTGCTGTTGGCATCAGGCGAGTCGAGGGCCACCTGGTGCTGGCGTGTGTGACTGCTGGCACGGAGTACGGCGTTCCAATGAGCCCGCACAACGCATGGCGAGCCTTCGGCCTGTTGGCGCTGATGCTCGACATTCGATTGCCACGCCGCATTGGGAAGCTCATCGAGTTGGGTGAACCACTGTCTTGCGAGGCAGCGGAGCCAGGCAATGAGTAGCGCGTTGGCATGCCACGAGCCGTCGTCTCCACCTGGATGCGACGTACCGTGGCGAGTGTGGCGGCGCTTCGATAAGTCGGTTGGCTTCGTCATCGTGGCTGACCGCGCAGACCTTGCCAAGCAAGAGGCGAGTCGACGCTTCAGCCTCAAGTTTGGCGTCCACGCTTCGGCCATGGACCTCGACTGCGAACTGGTGGAGGCTACGCCGGTTGGCGAAGGCTCATTCGAGGTGTGCGAGTGAACCGCAAACATTCCAGGTTCTATCGCGCCGCCTGTGAGTGTTGGCGCATTTGTCTGGGGCAACCTGGCGATGCCATGTGTCTGGCGTGCGCAGGCGCTGTCATCGCGCTTCGTCGTGGTGCTACCATTGTCTGCAGGGACGAAGACGAGTTGCGTGAACAGGTCGCCAAGTCTGGAGGTTTGCGTTGGGCTACGAGCTGAACATCAAGCGCTTCTATGCGCCGTTCGTCATCGCCGCCGACTGCCCCAAATGCGGCAGTCGTGTTGAGCAGCATTGCAGTGACAACTACCTCTCTTACCCGACAGCGGGGGAGTCGTTCGAGCACCACATGTACTGCTCCTACGAGGACGATGCCGGGGAGTACTGCGAGGAAGAGTTCACGGTGACCATTCGGCTCGACGTTGTCTTGACGGCCGTTGAGGGCTGCAAGGTGATGCCGTCGTGAACCGCAAGCGTCAACTCTGCTGGCTCATCTGGCAGCGTCTACGGACGCGACCCTGGGACCTGGTCATCGTGGCGGCTCTGGCTATCGCTGCGGCGCGTGGAATGGCTGTGGGCATCTACCAGGGCAGGGGGCCGCGATGAACCATAGGGTTACCCTTCCCACGAGGAAGCAACTCGACTCTGCGCTTGTCCTAGTGAGACGCGCATCATGGGCAGATGGCATGGAGGGGATGCGCAAATTCGGCCCTGAATTGAAGTCAGCCCTTGAGAAGATCAATGGATTGCTCGATGCGCTCTATGTCGATGCGACGCGGGTCGACACCGTCACTCGCCCCGGCGTAGACCCGGCGCTGACGCGCCCGGCTGCTGAGCCCGCTCGAATGGGCGACATTGCCGCGCAGGTTGTGGAGCAGATCGCCGGTGACGATCAGTCGTCAGCTCTGGACGCTATCGACAGCATGTTCCTCGCCCAGTGGGGCCACGTGCTCGACGTGTCGCCTAACTGGGCTAAGACGGGCACGATTTGTCCGCGCGACTCCGAGAAGCTGAAGCGCGACATTCGCGGGCTTGTGATCGCGGTGGCGAAGCAAGCGACCTGCCCCGAGCCGGCCTCCCGCCCTGGCGTCGACCCCCACGAGCTGCTGCGGGAGATTGCGGCGGTGATTGCGTGACCGGTAGACAGCGCCACCGTGCAGCCCCCGTCGACCCGCCTAAGCCTGCCCGTCGCGCTGCGTGCATCGACTGCGACGAGTGGCCGGGCGTCTGCCACTGTTGGCCCAAAGCCAAGACTCGCATCGCCAAGCGGCGAGACTACCTGCGCAGGCTTCGCGCAGAACTCAGCGGGGAGTTGACTCAAGCTTCCGAGCGCGAGCTATGGCTGGCAATGGCCGATCGCCTCAGCAGGGTTCGTGACGTTGACGCCGAGCTGCGTGGGCTTGCGCTCGCAATGGGTGACGACGGATGACAGAAGACGGGCGGAAGCGCTGTCGAAGATGCAACGTTTGGAAGCCCCATCGCTATTTCTGCAAGAAAAGCGCGGCTAGAGATGGTCTCCAAAGCTTCTGCAAAGAATGCCACAAGTTGAAGGAGCGCAGGCGCCGCGCTGCAGACCCTGCCAGACACCGTGAATCAGTTAGACTGTACGGCCTTCGACATCCTGAGCGGATACGTGCAAGTAAAACGGCCTACGCAGCCAAGAGCCCCGAGAAGATATCAGCAAGAGGCGCTGTGCGAGACGCGTTGCTTAGGGGCGATCTCAACCGCGGACCCTGCGAGGTTTGCGGCGATGTAAAGACCGAAGGTCATCACGATGACTATAGCCAGCCTTTGACTGTTCGTTGGCTATGCAAGAAGCACCACGCACTGCACCATCGAAAAGAGTGCGAAGAGATCTCTCAGGAGAACGTGACATGACTTACCATCTTCTGATGCACCAGGCGCGGTGCGCTGCGATGGATGCGGCCAATGCGTCTCGCATGGCCAGTAGCTGGCTTGGCGCCTCGCTGATGTCGCTGGACTTCACCAAAGGCCCTTCGCGTGCCCAGCAGGCCGTGAACCATGTGGCCACGTACGCAGCCTCAGCCGGCACCCACTACCGCCGAGCCCACGAGCTGTATGACCGGGCGGAGCGCATTCGGCGTCGGCTGCGCGAGAACACGTTGGCAGCTGCCGAGGAGGCCGTTCAAAAAGCGCTCGCCCACGAGGCTCGACTCCTGGACGACTATTGGGGCGAAGGCTACGAGGTGGCGACGCATAGGGCTTGGCAGGAGTCGATTCGCAAGCGTGAGATATGCGAGCAAGCGCTCAGAAGGTTGCGACGATGAGTCTCACCATCACGCCACCCAACTGGACGCCTGACGCTTGGCATGGCGTCGAAGGCTTCCCGCGTCAATGGCGGCGCCTACCAACCGGCCACATCGAAGAACACAACCACGTTCGCCAGCAAGTGCGTCACGTTAGCCCCACCAACGCCAACGCCAACCTGGCAGCCGAGGTCTGGCAACAGCGCCGCGCTGAGATCGAGTTCGCCCACGACGTCACCGGCGTCTCAATGGCCGAGATTGCAGCGCTCATCGCAACCGAGAGCGTCAACGACAACCTGGCTGGCGGACCGGACAGCTGGACGAACAAGCATGGCGTTGAGATCATCGACAGCTCGTGGGGCCTCTGCCAAACGCTCACCGATACCGCCTTACTGGCTGGTCGCCTTGTTGGCTGGCCACGTCGAGAGCCTGGCGTTGACTATCACGACGACGTTCGATCGTGGCTGATGCCGTGGAAGTCGGAGCCTCGTGGTGGCTCACGCGAAGAGTGGGCGCTCTGGCTACAGGACACGTTCGTTGGCGTGACGATGGGCGCGCTGGTCTATCGGGTCATGTCGGAGCGTCACGACACGCGAGGCGATCCATTGCTGCGATACGCGGCGTACAACGCTGGCGGTCTGCGTCGCAATGATGCGAGGCGCTACGGCATCGACTGCACCGCTTCAGCTGTGGCTGCGTTCGTTCTGTTTCTGAATGGTGTGGTGGAGGTGATGGGATGAGTTTCAGCGTAACGATAGTCAACGCGTGCAGCGAGTGCGGCCACTGCGCCGAGTCGTGGGACTGGGACGGGATGACCTACAACCTGACGCCGATGTTTGCGGAGGCTGGGTTCTATGAGCTGCTCTTTCGAGGATTGAACGGCCGCGGAAAGTTGGTGACGACCGACGAGTTGCTGCCGGTCGTGTGCGCGGGGTATGCGGACATGGTTGCTAGCCCTCAGAAGTATCGCGCAATGAACCCTCCGAATGGCTGGGGCGACTACGAGGGTGCGCTCAAGTTCACTCAGCAGCTGCGCGACGCGTGCGAGAGGTATCCCGGTGCGATTGTCGAGGTGAGCGGATGAGTCTGCATATCCTAAGCGTGGACAGCAAGACCGAGCGCCGCGTTGAGTACGAATCCTGCTCAACGCAGCCAACACAGAAGACCCTCGCGTAGTAGCAGCCGCCTTGAGGTGAAGGAGAGTTGACATGTTTTCGATAGGCACCCAAAAGGACCCACAGGACGACCTCGCTTCAGACTCCCGCTCAGCTGGAGCCACGGAGCTGCTGATCACCGTCAAGCTCGTTGACCCCAACGGCAACGTGCAAGTGCACACCCGCGGCTTCGACGCTGACGAGTTCGACAAGCTCAATGCTCGCGTCGAGGTCCACAGCCTTTGGCGCTCGGCTGTGACTGCGATGGAGCGAGGATGAGCGGCATCAAGCTTCCGTTGAGCATCCAGCCAAGCAGGATTTCTCTCAAAGACGAAACCGCGGCGATGAAGCGAAGCTATGCGCGACGCTGCCGAGAGATCGACAGAATGGCAGACGCCAGGGTAGCCACCATTCACTTCTGCGCTGGGCTGTTTGCTGTGGTCACGTTCTGGATCGCCACTGCAGCCGTGGGCGCGCTGGGGGATGACCCGTGGCGATTCGCATGGACCACGGTTGGTGGAGGACCGTTTGCGTGTGTTGGTTTGATCGTGATGGTCAAGCAGCGTCGCAAGCTCCGTGAACTCAACGAATCGGTCGACAGCGAGGTGAGCAGGTGAGCAAGGTGATGCGTAAGGGCAAGCGCCCCAAGAAGCTGCTACGCGCCATCGCTAGCGTTCTGCAAGGCGACCATCAGTTGGACGACATGGCCGTCGAGATTGGCGATCTCATTCGCAGCGAGACTTGGCTCATGGATGAGTATGACTACGAGCAAGACGCGAAGCGCCGCCAACTCGGACCGCTTGAGCCTCTCACTGGCATTCCCGGAAGCGAGCCACGTTCGGGATTCGGCGGACGATCGTGTTTGGGGACGGCAACGCGTGAACTGCAAGGGAGACGCTGACGATGACTGACAGTGAAGAGGAAGCATACCTGCGTGGCATGACGGCTGCTCATCTTGATATCGTACGGGCGTCACTGGTGCATCTCGACGCGTTTGGCGGACCGAATCTCGAATACGAGAATGCGAGGCTGGTCGCAGAGCGTTCCGAGTTGCTTCTAGTGCTACGCGATGTGTGCGATAGGTTCGGCGACAACGATTGGTCTAACGACTTGCACCTTGTCGACGTCATCCACAAGCACCTCGTCCCACACTTGATTCCGTGGGAAGACTCCAGTGACGAGGCCAACCAATGAGCGCACGTTGCCCAGGCGGCCTATCGCCAATCGAAGACCTCGAATGGATGTACCGCTTCTCAGCCGCCGACCTCGGCTTTACCGGTGGTGGCATCTCGCCAGTGTTCGTCAAGCGCACGTTGACGCGTGGACCAACGCCGACGTCTCGCCAGTTCCGCGCGGCTGCGAAGGTCAGGTGGCTGCAGAAGGTTGTCGCTCGGCTGGAGCATCACGAGCAAGCGATCGTGTCGCTAGCCTACAGCTCGTGTCCCGGCGTCGTCGTTGGCGATCCATTGGGCGCTCTCAAGTGCCGCATCAGCGAGCTGTACAGCAATGCGATCCACAAGCTCAATGGCAGGCTGGAAGCCGCTCGCGCCACCCGTAGGGCTGTCGGCAAGGCGCCAGACAAGCAGCTGGGACGTCGCCTCACGGACTCGGTGTTCACGCGTCCGAAGGAGGCAGACATTCGCGCGCGCATCGCGGCTGCCACCGCTGGCGTTGTGGCCGATGACCGTGAAGCTGTCGTGTTCCGTCCGCGCAACGTTACCGAGACGGTTGGCTATCATGAGGACGGTCTCGCCCGTTCGATGGAGGTGGACCGCATCGTGTTCGACAAGGTCACGAAGACGCGGGTTGGTTACGCCACGGTTGTGACGCTCGATGAAGCGCAGGCTGTAGTGGTGGCGCTACGTGACCAGCTGGAAGCCGTCGAGGCTGAGCGTGACGCTGCTGAGAAGTTGGCGCCATCGCTCTTGAAGGACGCTCACAGAGCGTTTCGCGACGCACACCGAGCGCAGCGCGCAGCAGACCGTGCCGAGCTTGACGCTGCCCGGAAGGCGAAAGACGCACGATTGGAGTTGGAGTTGTTCAGCGCTTCGCCACATCTCGTTGTGACCCGGCCGAAGCAGCTCATGAAGGCCAAGGTGCAGGCGTGGCAGAGCATTGACGACCTGTCTGAGGCTGAGGCGTTAGAGGGTCTGCTAGGCGCCATTGAGCGCATCCAGGAAGCGAAGGGGCTGTGATGGTTGAGTTCGAGCTAGAAGAGACGCGACTTCGGTATCGCGTTGTGGTCGAGGCCGTCGACAGCGGAAAGCAGCGACCGGCTACGCGTGAGGATCTGATTGCAGCGCTGGGCACTTCGCCAGCGGAGGATGAGGCAGAGGACAACGCGAGAGCGTTGGAAGAGATCTCGGATGCCATGATGGTCGATCGCTCAGCTGTTGAGACCATCGGGGCGATTGCTTGCATCTTGGACGAGCTGACCATGCTTCCTGCGCCATACGTTCCCGATGCGGAGCCAACGCAGCCAGGTGAAGCGCCAACGCTCGGGATGAATGAGCTGATGATATCAGAGGCTCGCGGCCTGTGAGCGCCTACGTCCTCGGAATCGACCCCGCGCTCAACTTCGGCTGGTGCATTGCAGAGATCACACACGACAGCTTTCGCCCGGTTTCGCTCGGTTCGGTGCTAACGGAGAGCAAGAAGAAGAAGCTCCGCATCCTGCAGGCTGACGATGACGATCGACGCATCCGCGAGATTTGGAAGCCCGTTGTGTTCCACGCCGCACACTACAACGTCGTGGCTATCTGCGCCGAGCTGCCACACGGAGCCAAGAGCGCGCGAGCTGCGACGGCCTTGGGTATTGCCAAAGGCATCACGACCTGCATCTCGCTGCACCTCGACCTGGCGTTATCAATCACGAACCCGAAGGCGCTCAAGAAGGCTGTGACCGGACGCGCCAACGCCAGCAAGGACGACGTGCGCTCATCGCTGGAGACGATGTTCCCAGCTGTGTGTCAACTGTGGCCCACCGACAGCAAGGGTCGAATCTTGGAAGGTCAGACGGAGCATGCGGCTGATGCACTCGGTGCCATCGTGGCCTGCGCTGACAGCCAAGCGATCACGACAGCCCGGAAGATGATGACGTAGATATGGCATTGTGTAACCTGAACAAGACACCCTTCCCGTGGTTCGGTGGCAAGTCCGCCGCGGCCCCTGCAGTATGGGCGGCGCTTGGCGACTGCGAGCACTACGTGGAGCCGTTCGCGGGCTCGCTGGCTGTGCTGCTCCGCCGCCCGCATCCGGCAAACCGCACATACCACAGCGAGACCGTCAACGACCTCGACGGGCTGCTGGTGAACGCGTGGCGCTCGATTCAGCTGAGCCCGGATGCGACGGCCGACGCGGCGAGCTGGCCAGTCTCGGAGGCCGACCTTCATGCGCGGCACATTGCCCTCGTTCGATGGCGCGAGGAGCGCCAGCTAGAACACCTCATGGGCGACCCCGATTGGCACGACCCCAAGATGGGCGGCTGGTGGATGTGGGGCCAGTCGTGCTGGATTGGCTCGGGTTGGTGCTCTGGCCAGGGGCCGTGGATTGCCAACGACGACGGTCGGCTGGTGAAGCGAGGCAAGGGCGGGAAGGTTTCGCGCCAGCGGCCACATCTGGCCAACAACGGCCAAGGCGTGAACCACGCTGGAACGCGTGAACCTGGCGTCAGTCGCAAGCGGCCACATCTGGGTGACGACGGCCAAGGCGTGAACCGCCCGCAAGCGCGTGAGCCTGGCGTGGGCGAGTATCACCCGATGACAATGCCAGAGCTGCGGCGGTGGTTCGACTTCCTTTCGGCGCGCTTGCGCCATGTGCGCATCCTCAACGGCGACTGGCGCAGGACGCTCACCGGAGGCGCGAGCAAAACGCTTAACGTGCGGATGGGCGACGGTCACTGTGGAGTGTTCTTCGACCCGCCCTATGCCACTATTGCTGGCCGCGCTGAGCTGTACACCGAAGAGTCCTTTACGGTGGCCGACGATGTGCGCGAGTGGTGCCTGGAGCATGGCGGCGACAAGAAGTTGCGCATCGTGCTCGCTGGCTTCGACGTGGAGCACACCGACCTGGAGAAGCACGGCTGGACCTCGGTTGAATGGTTCAAGAAGGGTTTCTTGACCGGCGGCATGAAGAACGCATCTGGCGATGGCAAGGCAACGCAGCAAGCGCGGGAGCGGCTGTGGCTGTCGCCGCACTGCTTGCGTGCTTCGACGGCGCGGCAGCAGACGATGTTCGCAAACTTGATGCAATAGTGCAGTTCGTGGGTTGGCAACGCTGACGCCAATGGTTAGGTTGACGCGGCGCAACAAGGACTCGCTCACACTCGACGAGGCCAGGCGCTTACACGGAACGGGCAGAGATGCCCGTGAACAGCAAAGACTACGAGGACGACAGCAATGACGACGACGACGAAGTTTGTGGCCTCCAAGAAGCCGCTGGTGCGAATGGTGACGCGAGCCGCTGCGGTGGCTGACAAGAAGTCCACGATGCCGGTGTTGGCCCACGTTCTGTTGACGGCTGGCGATGGCAGCGTCAACGTCTCGGCAACAGACCTGTTCATCAGCGTGATGCAATCGTGCGAAGCTGACGTTAAGGAGCCTGGCAGCGTCTCGGTTCCCGCGAGCGAGCTGCTGGCGCGACTCAAGGCGATGCCTGACGGTCCAGTTCAAGTGAGTGTCGGCACCGGCTGCAAGGTGACCGTTCACGCGGTGGGCTCCAAGCGCCGCTTCACATTGTTTGGCTTGCCGGCGACGGAGTACCCGAAGTTGCCGGCTGTGAAGGCCGACGACGCAGTGCTCACGCTGACGGCCACGCAGCTGTTCGACCTGATTGAGCACACGTACTTCTCGGTGTCGAAGGATGAGACGCGAGCGCATCTCAACAGCGCGCTGTTCGAGGTCGAGCCAGGCGTGATCAGAATGGTGTCGACGGACGGGCACAGGCTGACGAAGTACGAGATGCCGGTCGATGGCCTGGACGCTGTCGCCACGATGCTCATACCGCTCAAGGTCGTGAATGAGCTGCGACGTGCACTCAAGGCCATCAAGAAGCAGGACCGCCCGGACGTGGCTGTGACGATCGCGCAGTCGGGACAGGTTGCGTTCTTCACCATCCGCGACCTGTGTCTCAGCGCGAAGCTCATCGATGCGCAGTTCCCGCCATACGAGGCGGTCATCCCGAAGGACCGTGACGGTGCGTTCAGCGTGGACACTGCGGCGCTCCAGTTGGCGATTGCCGGCGTTGCGGTGGCATCGAGCAAGGTCACTGATGGCATCAAGCTGGACGCCGTTGAGGGGGCGCTGAAGCTCAGCAGTAGCGACGCTGAGTGTGGCGATGGCTTCGACGAGGTGAGCGTTGACTACGTGGGTCCAGACCTGAGCGTCGGGTTCTCGCACAAGTACCTCATCGACGTGCTCAAGGCTGTGGACACCGAAGAGGTCTCGCTTGGCATTGGCGGACCCCTGGACCCTGTGGTGCTCCGGCCGGTCGGTGGTGACGGTGGGTTCCTGGCTGTCGTGATGCCGATGAGGATTTGATGCATCCACCGCCCATTCGAGCTTGTTGGCAATGCGGCAGCTGGTCGTTTCCGTGTGGCTGTTCTGAGTTGGTCATTGAGGATGCTGCTGCTGACATTCTCAGGCGTCACAACGAGCGCTTCGATGCTGCGGCGAAGAGGTTTGCCGAGCGCGTGAAGGCTGCTGAGTCTGGCCACGTCAAAGCTGTTCGCTTCATGGACTGTTCGCGCTGCGACCGACGAGACGCTCGCATTGCCGATCGGCGCGATGAGTTGCTGGCGCGGCGCGAGCAACACGTCATCATGCACGACCACTACAAGGCCGATGGTCACTGGGCGGAGGCGGCACTCTACGCAGTCCTCATAGCGCGCATCGAAGGTGAGCTTGCCGGGCTTACGATTGCGATGGGAGACGAAGCGTGACCAACGACGAAGACAATTCGTGGCTGCGCTTCATTGCTCTCCTTGTCATCACACACGTCGCATCATGCGCTGGCGGCATCGCCTTTGCTGGAGGCTTCGGGTGACCCTGGACGAGCTTGTCGAGAGCTTCCTTGTGGCTTGCGTGACCAATGCTGAGATCGCAATGTTCCGTGACCACGGCAACCTGGACGACGCCGATTCTGGCGGATGGTTCACGATCCCGAATGAGCTGGTGACGCGGTTTGAGCTGGGCCTGTTGGCCTCGAAAGGTGGAGTGCATTGAGCAAGCAGAGCAAAGCGAAGCGAGACGACCAACCGATAGCGTGGGAGACGACTGGCGACCCGGTGACGGAGACGCTGATCGTGTATCGTCCACAGCCGTTCTCGTTTCCTGGCGCTGGCTACCGACACGCCACCATCGAAGACCTTCGACGCGCTGCAGACTCGATTGGCTGCGCTCTCGTGGTCAAGCTTGGCAGCGGACTCTACGACGTGGAGAACCCGCCAGAGTATGAGGGTGGGTGATGGGTCCGAGTATCAAAGTCAGCGGTGTTGGTGTCGGCAGTCAGCGACTCGCGCAAGACGTCGTGGGTCTGCTGCTGAGTCGCATCAAGAACGGCGGCGGCGAGGCGTGGGTTATTGCGCGCTCAGAGGATAGCCTGCTGGTCGTCTCGGAACGCGTCGACCTGTGCGCTGACATCTGCGGCGCTGAGGTTGGGCAAGGCGCTACGGTTACTGTGGAGCTGGTAGAGTGAAGCCGCCATCCTCCACAACGCCTTCGGAATATTTGCGCTGGAGCGCGTCTTCGGCACCTACATCACGAACAGTGACGGCGAGCCGCGAGGGGTTCGCCATTGAAGGCATCGACGACGGCAGCAACGACGAGCCTCCGCCAGGGCGCAAGGCGAGCGACCTGGGCCCACGCAATGTGCGCGAAGAGGTCATCTTCGCTGGCGAGCGTTACGCCTTCGATGTGCAGGAGCAGCTGTGCGAAGACATGCGAGCGGTGGGCCTCACGAATGGTGCCATCGCTGCTCGGCTTGGGATTCACGTTGGCGACGTCGAAGGGATGTTCGCCGGAGAGATGACGTTGACCGAGTTTGGGCAGCTCCGTTGGATCATTGACGCTCAGCAACGTGATGCGGTGTCAGATGCGTCCAACACCTTACCAGAGCGCAAGATGAGCCAACATGAGGTCGACCGCCGGAGGTATGACATGGACGTGGTCCTGATGCACATGTCTCGCAATCCAGAGTATTACCGTGTGAGGTTGCGCAAGGCTATCGCAGCGTGTGGCCAGTTCGACGCATTCGGTTACCTGTTGCGACTTGTCGACGCCGTTGACCCCGAGGCTGACCATGGCCAGTGAAGAGCCAACGCCTGACCCTGACGCAACGCCCATTCCTTGGCGTCAGTGGCACCTTGTAGCCATCTTCGCGCTGGGTTCGGTGGTTGAGTGGCTGGGCGCTGAGCTAAGGGCCTGGGCTGGCGACAAGCTGACTGAGAGGTGGTTCGAGTGAGTCGACGAATCGAAGACGAAGAGGGCCCGCCGATGGTCGGGCTGATTGGTGTTGCCATACTCCTGGTGCTGGGCCTCGTGTTGCTGTTCTGGCCGAGGGACTGCCGTGACGGCCAGCCTGACTTGCTCAGCGGCGAGTGTAGGCATGACAGCCATCGGCTCGTGGTGCGAGACGGCGTGGCGCTTTGCGTGTGCGAGGCTGCGAAGTGATGGAGATGGTGGAGGTCGTCTGCCTGGGATGCGGAACGGTTCACCAAGTCAAGGCGACTGGTGCACCACTGCGCCCGATGTACGGGTGTGTTGGCGAGTGCATGCGGAGGCCTCTTGATGAGATCGAGTCCGAGTTCCCCAACCGGTCACGCGACGAGGCTGCGAAGTGATCGTCTGCAACTCTGCTCTGCTAAGCGTGGACGGTTTCACGGTCAGCGTCGGAAGCGTCGACATTGATGAGGTGGAGCCTGTTGGCTGCGAGTTGATCGGACTGCGGCCCTTCAGTGGCAGCACCACGATTCACGTCGAGACGTCCACTGACGTCGACTTCCCAGCTCTCGAACGGATCGGTCCTCCAAGGGTGACGCTCACGGTTGGCGAGTTCAGTCGCGTTGGAACGCTGACGCATGATGACGACGATCCGAGTGTGTTCGTATTCGAGGCGCTGCCGTCTGTTGCGGAGGTGTGTCAGCGGGCTGCGTTAGCGCTGCTGGTGCGACATCCTGCGCTGTACGGTCTTCTGGTTGCTGCTTGTTGTGTCGATGCCTGTGACGAGTTGGTGGCGCTGTTGGGTCGACACATCATGCTGGCTGGTCGCAGGGCGTTGGCTGAGAGGGTGAAGTAGATGGCATTCACCGTTAGCGACGTTACGCTCTCGCTGAACGGTACCCGCGTCGACTTCGTGGGAGGCGTCAACGTTGAATGGACTGAGCCCACGTTTGGCCTTGGTGAAGTGTTTGGTACGAGTCCAGTGGCTGGAAGTAGGGTAGAGTTCGTCACAGAGGCTCACGACAGCGGAGAGCCGTGGCCGTGGCTGGACAACGTTGAGCTGGCCATTGAGGTGAGCGGCGGCGAGTATCGCGGCGTTGGTAATCTGACTATGTATCATAATGGTGCAACGTTCACTCGTGATGGCTTGGCCTTCGCTGCTAACAGCAACACGTGGACTGGGGAGCTTAGGTTCCGACGCAGCCCATCGCTTCAGCAACGCTGTGAGATGGCTGCAAGGGCACTGCTTGACGCTGGCGTGCACCCGGCTCTCAGCGTGCTGTGGGACCGTGCGCAAGAGGTGGACGCTGGCGATGAGCTGGTGCGCTTGTTGGGGCGTCAGATTCTGCGGGCTGGGCGCAAGACGGAAGACGTTATGGCAGATGAATTGCGTGACGAATCGAGGATGTGGCGAGATGGTTAGCTGCCGGGTGGCGTTGTGAGCGAAGGAGGATGAAGACGATGGGTGATGACGAAGGTTTCGATCGAGCACGGTGCGAAGCTGCGCTGTCTGAGTTTGGGTTCGAGCTGGTGGAGCTGGACCAGGCTGGCGCTCCGACTCCGGGACGGATTGCTGATCGGTTGAGCAGCATCGAGAGAGGGATGGAGGAATTGCTCATTGAGAGCGACGGGGGCACCGGAGGGCTGTACCTTGCGTGCCAGGAGTTGGGAAACCTTCGGCTGGCTTTGGACTACTGGAACACTGAGATGGCGATGCGGGCTGCGAAGGGTGGTGTGGCGTGAGCGATTGCAGGAAGCCTGTTCACCTCTACGCTATCGCGGCGAAGGAGGTCAAACGCGTCAAGATTGGGTTCTCGCGAGACCCTAGCGCACGGCTACTCTCGTGCGACGTAGGATCACCGTGCCACTTATCAAAGCCCATTGTTGCCAGTGACATCGGTCGTGTTGAAGCCGGTGTTCACACACGGCTGAACAGATGGCGTTACAAGGGCGAGTGGTTCGCCATGTCTCCCGACGTGAACATGGTTGTCGACATGATGGCCCACGCCGATGGGTGCAGTGAGACGAAGCTTCGACTGGTGGAGTATGCAACGCGTGACACACCTCTGGCACGACTCTGGAAGTCACCAAACAGGTTCGGGCTTCGTGGCCGCACGGAGCCACTCGGCCCCGACAGGGCGACGCTAAACGGGTGGGCAAAGGGTCGCATCTTCAATGATGGCAAGTCGACGATCATCACAGGGGTGGAACGGATTGAGGTGTACAACGCCCTGCGTAACCTTCCAGCTGGTAGCCACTGCTCGCCAGCGCTCCACCGCCTGGTGGACACCTTGGGAAAGACGATGCCATGAGTGCCACCGATTTACCAAGCCCGATCGATGTGAACCCTGCGTCTATCGTGGCCAAGCAACTCACCATGAGGCAGGCGTGTGAGATACTTGGCGGCGAGTGGGTGAACGAAAAGGGGGAGGCAACCACACAGGGGATGCGCAGGCTGAGAGACAGGTTGCGATCAGTTGAGAGATCGTCGGGGATACGCCTCGTGTTCGGCGGAAAGGGTCCCAAGGTCGCACACACGCGCAAAGGCGGAGGACGGTGTTGGACCACGTTCAAAGCTCTTGAGAGGGCCAGCTTGGCAAACACCGAGGCGTTGATTCATGCCCTGGTCCCAGAGTGGGTCGACCGCACCAATGACAGGGTCGTTGAAAACTCAGAGTGTCTCGACTTGCTAGACGGCCGCGTGTCGTGGCTCAAAGGGCAGGTTAAGTCTTTGAAATCAAAAGTAGACTTCATCCTAGCCAACCTGGGCTGATTGCTTAGAAGCGCTCAGAAACACCTTACAGGGTAAGTAGACGCCGTCAGCACCGTCCCGGGCCCGGCGCAACCTTCCTACCCCATGACCACGTACCCTCACATGAGGCAGGCGGCTACGACCCGCACCCTGGTTCAGACCAGCGACGGATACCAGATCGTTCGCCTCCCCGAAGACGAAGGCATCCGTGACAACCTGATGGTTGCCGTGTGTGAGACGCCGACGCATGAGTGGCACGACTTCGACGGATTCGACGAGGCTGCTTGAGTCCTATCGTCCCTTTGGTAATCGTGTCGGCTTGTCCGACACGATTGAACGTTACTGCTCCCCTGGCGATAGAACTTGCCTAGCAACAGTCGTCCTGTGACCACGTTGCAGCTCTCACCGGATTTTGGTGAGAGGTCTATCTAGCGAGGCTAGATCACAACGGGCACGATGGGTCCAGTGACCCAGCAGGTCTTATATGCCTGCGTAGTCTGGTGCAACTCCAGACGTGCCAACCACCCTCACAGGCCCTAGTGGTAGGTCGGAGTCAACTCCGGTCGTCTGTCAGGGGTAGCATCTGAACGTAGCCAAGCCAGGTCTACGGCGCGTGCTTTGGGAGCACGAGTTCGCTGGTTCGTATCCAGCCGTTCAGGCCGACCAAAGAGACTGGGGCGGAGCAATGGAAGGCCGATATGCCTGACAGACGCCGTTCAAACCCTGCAAGGTAGCGCGCCTAGCAGGTAAGGGATTCTCTGAAGTCGACCAGCTGTGTGAGCCTAGTTGGCTTTCAGTGTCGTGAGCGGCACTGGCGCAGGTGCGATTCCTGCCATGGCTACAGACACGGTCACGCTGGTGCGGGTTGGTTCCCGTCCTTGTGACCGTGGGTTGCCAACAACCATGTGTCGACTGACCACCGACCTGGCTGGCAATTTGGGGTTGGATGCATCGGGATGCAGGTCTCTCTTGCAAAGAGACCGTAGCGAGTTCAACTCTCGCCGGCTCCACTGGGCACGACGGTGCTCATTGCCAGCAAGCGCATGGTACCCGGGGCGAAAGCCTTAGACGTGCTGTCTGGTCGACAACGATCGACTGGCATCAGCAGCTGGCAACATAGCGGGATGGAGCAGTCAGGTAGCTCGGTAGGCTCATATCCTACAGGTCGCAGGTTCGATTCCTGCTCCCGTTACTGCGTGTGTTGAGTCAGTCGA